>DATFFT010000072.1:0-2984 GCA_035249905.1 Actinomycetota bacterium
CGGAGGGAGCGGGGTATTCATCGCGTCATCTTCCCGCGGGCGGCGGCGAGAGACACGCCGAGGAGCCCCGACAGCGCGAACCCGAACGCGAACCCGACCGCCGCCGCACCGGTGTCCTCCGCGAGGTAGGCGACGATCGAAGCCAGCAGGATGACCAGCAGGGCGTCGCGCCACGCGTCGTGGGCCTCGAAACTCTCCGCGATCGCGGTCGGGGGTCGGAGGACGACGACGAGCAACACGAGTGTTCCCACGACAGGGATCAGGGCGAACGGGTTCTCGGCGATCAGATCCAGCCCCACACCGAGACGCTCCAGCTGGCGCTCGATCGCCCGGACGACGCCGTCGGTCCGTTCGAAGAACGCGGTGACGTGGGTCTCGCGATCGGTCAGGTAGCGATGCATCGCGGCGACGGCCGCGGTTCCGAGCGCCGTGATCGCGCCGGTGATGAGCACGATGAGCCACCACGGTCGGCGAAGGCGCATCGTGAGCCAGAGCCCGGCGGCGGCGAAGAGCGTGATCGCGGCGCCGAAGTTCGCACCGGTCCACGGCGAGCCAGCGACGACAGCGCAGGCCGCGAGAAGGAGCACGCCGCTGCGCACACGGAGGCGATGCGCGAGGAACAACGCGGATCCCAGCACGATCCCGATCTCGACGTTCGGCATCCCGAAGAAGCGGCCCCCGTCGAGCTGACCTCCACCGGCGAGGGGCGTCACGGCAGCTGGCCAGCCGAACGCTGCCTCGATCGCGAGGATCGCGAGGATGACCCCTCCCGTCGCTGCGAGCCCGACGAGGGTGCCGCGCCGAGCGGCGACCGAGTGGGTGAACATCACGCCGACGGTCACGAAGGCGATCAGGAACGGGATCACCGTCGCGACGATCAGGGTCGGGAGATGCCCGACGAGCAGCAGGCCGAGCGCGAGCCACGGGAGTGCCGACGCGAGCGCTTCGACCGCTCGGAGCGTACGAGAGGAGAGCCGCGCGCGGAGCGCCAGAGCGACCACCGCTGCGAGACCGAAGAGCATCATCACGCCCCAGCTGGCAGCGGCGATCGGCACGGCGAGGCGGCGCTGCTGAAGGTAGCGCTCGTACAGGTCGAGGGGTGCCGGCTCGTCCGTGGCCTCGATCGGCGCGCCGGCGTCGTACGGGAGATCGAGCCACTCGGCGACGGTTGCAGCCGGGTCAACGTCCGCGACGACGCCGGCCCGCCGGGTGGAGTCGGAGGTCAGGGAGCGAGGTTCCCCAGTCGCCTCCAGGAGCTCGTCGGGATCACCCCACGCGGCGATCACCGTGCCGAGCTCGTCCCCGTCCGCGGCTGACGCCGCGGACGGCGACTTCGACACGACCATGACGAGGATGGGGTTCCTCTCGATGAATGCGATCTTCCCGAGGGCGAGGGCGAGGTCGTCGAGTTGCCGAACGCTGCTGATCATCAACCCGTTCGGCCCCCCCGCATCAAGCGACCGGAGGTTCCGGACCTCGTTCTCTGCGCCGGCCCGCCCATTCATAAGAGCCACTCCTCCCCGCGTCGCCAGCTCCCTCAACTCTGCAACCTGGAGGAGCTCCGGTATCGAAGTGCCCGCGACGAAGAAGACCAAGGCTGTGCGATCGGTGCTCTGCGCCGATGCGGGTGTCGGGACGATGAACAGCCCGACGAGGGCTGCGACCAAAGCCTTCCTCACGGGAGGCGGACGAGCTCGGGGTCGCGCCGGACTTCGGCGCCGAGTCCCATGAGCTTCGTCTCGAAGCCTTCGTATCCCCGATCGACGTGCTCGATGTCGGCGATCTCCGTTACACCGTCGGCGGTCAGCGCGGCGATCGCCATCGCGGCGCCGGCGCGGATGTCCATGGCTCGCACGGGTGCCGCGGAGAGACGCTCGACGCCCCGGATCACCGCGTGGTGCCCCTCGGTGCGGATGTCGGCTCCCATGCGCCGGAGCTCGTCGACGTACGTGAACCGCCCCTCGAACACGTTCTCCGTGGCGATGCTCGTCCCGTTCGCCGTGGAGAGCATGGCCAGCAGGATCGGCTGGAAGTCGGTCGCGATCCCCGGGTACGGGAGCGTCACGAAGTCGGCGGCCCCCGCCCGCGCCGGCTGCCGGACGCGCAGCCCGTCGTCGGTCCTGCGGATCTCGGCGCCACCTTCGCCGAGTTTCTCCAGGAAGAGCTCCAGATGCTCGGGGCGCGCCCCGTCGAGCACGAGATCCCCCCGGGTCGCCACCGCGGCCGCGGCCCAGGTTCCGGCCTCGATCCGATCGCAGATGACCGTGTGCTCGGCCGGCTCGAGCGCGCCCACCCCTTCGATCTCGATGGTCGCGGACCCGGCGCCGTGGATCCCGGCCCCCATGGCCGCGAGGAACGCCGCCAGGTCCGCGATCTCGGGCTCACGCGCAGCGTTGTCGATCACGCTGACCCCCTCGGCGGTGACCGCCGCCATCATCAGGTTCTCGGTCGCCCCCACGCTCGGGTAGTCGAGGGTGATCGACGCGGCCGTGAGACCGTCGGCCGTCGCGATGAGGAACCCGTGCTCCGCGTCGATCCGGGCGCCCATCCGGCGTAGCCCGTCGAGATGGAGGTCGATCGGACGTGAGCCGATGTTGTCGCCGCCCGGCATCGCCACACGCGCCTCACCGGTACGGGCGAGGAGCGGGCCGAGCACGGCGATCGAGGCTCGCATGCGCCGCACCAGCTCGTACGGCGCGTCCACGGACGACAGGTGCGTGGCATCCACCACGACACCTCCGTCCTCCCACGAGACCCCGGCGCCGAGGTGCTCGAGGACCTCGCCCATCGTGAAGCAGTCCTGGATCCGAGGAACGTTGCGGAGCACGGAACGTCCGGGCGCCAGCAGCGACGCAGCCATCAGCTTCAGGGCCGAGTTCTTGGCGCCCGAGATCCGGACGGAACCGGTGAGGCGAGCGCCGCCCGTCACGAAGAGACGGTCCATCCGGGCATCGTACCGGTGCATGCCTGAGGGCTGGGGTTGG
>DATFFT010000073.1:0-17736 GCA_035249905.1 Actinomycetota bacterium
ACCCCCGGGTCCGGCTGGATCTACGCCGAGACGATCGCGAACGGCGAGCCCGGGCCGCTCGCCAGGCCCTTCTCGCTGGACCGGTTCACGACCGGCGCCCTGATCGACGAGCACGGCGCGGCGGCGGTCGCCCATTGATGACCGAGCATGGGCATCCGAGCGTCCACCGTTCGAGCGTTCGCGCTCTCGCTCCCCGAGGCCGAGGAACGCCAGACGTGGGAGACCGCGACGTTCCGAGTGCGGAGCAAGATATTCCTGATGTTCAGCGAGAAGGAACGTCACGCCTGGATCAAGTCGGTGCACGACGAGCAGCGGGCGCTGATCGCGATGGACGCCGACGCGTGGTTCTTCCCGCCCTACGTCGGACCCGGCGGTTGGGTCGGGGCGGTGCTGTCGAAGGCCGACGGCGACGAGGTGCGCGAGCTGATCGTCGAAGCCTGGCGCATGACCGCCCCGAAGCGACTCGTCGAGGCGTTCGACGGGGAGGAAGCGTGACCTCGTGCTCCTGATCCCGTGCCCGTGGTGCGGGCCGCGCGACGAGATCGAGTTCCGGTACGGGGGGCAGGCGCACGTCGGATATCCAGCGAACCCGGACGCGCTCTCGGACGAGGAGTGGGCCGACTACCTGTTCATGCGCGACAACCCACGCGGGTGGTGGTCGGAGCGATGGATGCATGCGGCCGGTTGCCGCCGGTGGTTCAACCTCACCCGGAACACGGCGACGAACGAGATCGGCGAGGCGTATCCGGTCGGGGAAGATCCACCGGACGACCGGGGGTCGACGTGAGCGGCCGCCGCCTGGCGGCGCCGGCCGGCCACGGTGTCGATCGCACCCAGCCGCTCGCGTTCTCATTCGACGGCGAGACGTACGGGGGATTGGCCGGCGACACGATCGCGAGCGCGCTCATCGCCAACGGCGTCGATGTCGTCGCCCGCTCGCCGCTGCTGGGCAGACCACGGGGTGTGTTCTCGGCCGGCGTCGAGGAGCCGAACGTATTCGTGGAGATCTCGGCTCCCTCCTTCCGTCCGATCGAGCCGGCGACCACGATCCCGCTGGTCGACGGTCTCGTGGCCACGTCTCGTGCGGGCGTGGGGCGGCTCCCCGCCGACGACGTGGGTGCTCCGGCCGCACACCACCGACACGCGCATGTGGAGACGCTCGTCGTCGGCGCCGGCATCGCGGGGCTGCGCGCAGCGCTCGAGGCCGCGGAAGCCGGCGACCGGGTGCTGCTGGTGGACGAGCGGTCCTGGCTCGGGGGCACGGCCACGACGGGCGACGAAGTCGACGGGGAGCCGGCGCTCCCGTGGATCGCGGCGACCGGCGGGGCGCTCTCGAGCGCCTCGGAGGTCACGGTGCTCACCGACGCCACCGCGCTCGGCGTCTACGACGACGGGTACGTGGTCGTGTACGACCGAGCCACGACGATGGAGCGCCTGCGCCATGTACGCGCGAAGCGGGTGGTGCTGGCGACGGGCGCGCACGAGCGCCCCATCGGGTTCGCTCGCAACGACCTGCCCGGCGTGATGCTCGCGTCGTCGGCGTTGCTGTACGCCGACCGTTTCGGGGTGATGCCCGGCGAGCGCGCGGTCGTGTTCAGCACGAACCACGCCGGCCACGAGGGCGCCCTCGCGCTCGCGCGCTCGAGCCTCGACGTCGCCGCGATCGTCGATCCGGGCGAAGGCGGCCGAGCGAGCGAGGCCGCCCGAGAGGAAGGCATCGAGGTGCGCACCGGATGGCAGGTGCTCGCGGCCGACGGCGACGCGCACGTCCGCTCGGTCGAACTCGGCGGCCCCGACGGTGAGACCGAGTCGATCGACGCCGACGTCGTGCTCGTCTCCGGCGGCTGGAACCCCGCCGCCCAGCTCTGGCGAGGCATCGGCGGCGAGCTGCGCTGGGACGACGAGCGCGCGTGCTTCGTGCCCGATGGCGGCGCTCCGCCGTGGCTGTCGATCGTCGGGGCGGCGGCGGGCGAGGTACCGGCGGGCGTTCCGTACTGGTACTCGCCGGCCGACGATCTCTCGGAGCACTTCGTCGAGCTGCAGCGCGACTCGACCGTCGCCGACGTGCTCGAGGCCGTCGGCCACGAGCTGCGCTCGACCGAGCACGTGAAGCGCGCGACCTACATCGGCACCGCGATCGATCAGGGGCGCACGAGCGGCGCGCTCACCGCCGCGATCGTGAACGAGGCGTGGGGGGCGGGACCGGGGGCCCAAGGCCCGACCAACAGCCGTCCGCCGTACACGCCGGTCCCCTACTCGGTGCTCGCCGGTCCCGATCGCGGCCCGGCGCTGCTCGACCCGGTCCGCACCACCCCGATGCACGAGCGGCACGTGGAACGCGCGGCCGCGTTCGAGAACGTGGGCCAATGGAAGCGTCCGTGGTACTTCCCGCTTCCCGGCGAGTCGATGCACGCGGCCGTCGACCGCGAGTGCCTCGCTGTCCGGCGCGCCGCCGGCGTGATGGACGCCTCGACCCTGGGCAAGATCGAGCTCAGGGGACCCGACGCGGCGACGTTCCTCGACCGGCTGTACACGACCCGGATGTCGACGCTCGCCGTCGGCTCGATCCGGTACGGCCTGATGCTCGGCCTCGACGGCATGGTGTGGGACGACGGCGTCGCGATGCGCCTGGCCGACGACCGGTTCTTGATCACGACCACGACCGGCGGGGCGGCGAAGGTGATGGACCATGTCGAGGAATGGCTGCAGACCGAGTGGCCCGACCTGCGGGTGTACGCGACCAGCGTCACGGAGCAGTGGGCGACGATCGCGGTGAACGGTCCACTGGGCCGCGACGTGCTCGACGCGGCGGGCACCGACATCGATCTCGACGCGGCGTCGTTCCCGTTCATGACGTGGCGTGAGGGCGAGGTCGCGGGCATGCCGGCGCGCATCGCCCGAGTGAGCTTCAGCGGCGAGCTCGCCTACGAGATCAACGTCGCCGCGTATCTCGGCCTCGCGATGTGGGACGCGGTGCTCGCCGCCGGCACGCCGTTCGGGCTCACCCCGTATGGCACCGAGGCGATGCACGTGCTCCGAGCCGAGAAGGGGTTCGTGATCGTGGGCCAGGACACAGACGGCACGGTGACTCCCCACGACCTCGGCATGTCGTGGATCGTGCGGAAGGACGACTCCGATTTCATCGGGAGGCGCTCCCTGCGGCGGGCCGACACGATGCGCTCCGACCGGAAGCACCTCGTGGGCCTGCTCCCGGTCGATCCGACGGTGTGGCTGCCGGAGGGCGCCCAGCTGGTCTCGCCCGAGCACGCGGCGACGCCGCCACCCGTGCCGATGCTCGGCCACGTGACGTCGAGCTACCGCAGCCCCGCGCTCGACCGCACGTTCGCCCTGGCGATGGTCCGCGGCGGCCGCGATCGCATCGGCGGACGGGTGGTCTCACCCACACCGCGCGGGCCGGTCGAGTGCGGGGTCGTCGCTCCCGTGTTCTACGACCCCGAGGGGGAACGCCGTGACGGTTGAGACGTTCGCCCGGGACCCGCTCGCCTCACGGGCGTCCGACCTCGCGAGGATGGCCGAGCGCACCGGGGGACGCGTCGTGGTGGAGCACGTCCCGTTCCTCGCCCAGGTCTCCTTGCGGCTCGACCCCTCGCTCGCCGAGCGAGCGCCCTTCCCGCTGCCGCTCGCACCGAACACCGTCTGGGAGGAGGGCTCTCGGGCCGCGCTCTGGCTCGGGCCGGACGAGTGGCTGGTGCTCGGACCGCCCCACGCGGGGGGGCAGATCGTCGCCGAGCTCGAGGCTTCCCTCGAGGGCGAGCATCGCTCCGTCGTCGACGTGAGCGCGAACCGGGTGGCGATCGAGCTCGGCGGCCCGGGCCGGCTCGGGCTGCTCGCGAGCGGCTGTTCGCTCGACCTGCACGGGCGCGCATGGCGGAGCGGGATGTGCGCGCAGACGCTCTACGCCAAGGCACAGATCATCCTGCACGAGCGGGCCGGCACGACCGGGCTGCTCGTTCGTCCGTCGTTCGCGAGCTACGTCGTCGACCGACTGCTCGTCACGACCTGACGATCCGTCATCGCCTCCGCCGATCCCGGCCGCCGTTCGGGGGATGCGTCCGGTGAAGAAGAGTGTCACGAGCGCGATCCCCGCGAGCACCGACGCGGAGGCCGTCGATGCGAGCCTGCTGGCGCGTCGAGGACGGCGTCCGCCGTCGCCGCGGAGACGCCGGCGTCCCCGATCGACGCCCCGAGGTTCGTCGTCGTGGCAGGCGGATGCTACCCGCCCAGCATCTGATCGGGCGCGTCGGAGGGCTCGGGTTCCGGAAGCCGGACCATCCGGAACGCGTTCACCGACCCGAGCAGCCCCGCGATCAGAGGAACGAGCAACGCGACCTGGAGCGCGAAGGGGCGTGCCTCGGTGTTGATGCGGACGATCTCGTCCTGCGTTGCGGGTGGCTGATCGGCCAGGATGGCCTCGAGCTGGGTGTTCGTCATCAGCTCGGCGTCGTCCTCCAACGCGGTCGCGACCTGTTCCTGCTCGGCGGCCGAGAGCACCTGGCTCGACCGTGCGAGGTCGGTGAACGCGACCGACAGCGTCGCCAGCATGATCGCGCCCGCGAACGCGAGCCCGAACGAGAGCCCGAACGACCCGGAGGCCGAGTTCACGCCGGCGGCCTCGCTGACGCGTTCCTCCTCGATCGGGGCGAGCGTGTAGTCGTTGAGCTGCGAGACGAGCAGGCCGAGTCCCGTGCCCATCACGATCAACGGGATCGAGAGCCACCACCCCGTGGACACCCGCGGAACGACCCCGATCAGCCCGAGCACACCGACCGACACGAGCAGGAAGCCGGCACGAACGATCACGCTCGGCCGCCGGTCCCCGGCTCGCCGACCGGCCAGCATCGCGACCGCGAACATGCTGAGGGACAACGGTGCGATCGACAGACCCGCCTGGAGCGCGTCGTACTCGAGCACCATCTGCAGGAAGATCGGCAGCGCGATCATCGTTCCGCCGAGCGCGATCTGCTGGAGCATCTGCTGGGAGATCCCCAGGCGGAACGGCTTCGAGGCGAACAGGCCGGGGTCGAGCAGGGCGGGTCTCGCGCGTCGCTTCCGCCGCGCGAGCCAGGCGGCGAGGAGCCCGAGGGAGGCGAGGCCGACCACGATCAGGGCACCGACTCGCTCACCGCCTTCCTGCCAGACGAGGATCCCGAGCACGATCCCTCCCATGCCGAGGATCGACAGGACCGCCCCGACGAGGTCGACCCCACGACGTCCGGTGTACGGGACGTCGTGGACCATCCTCACCCCCGACAACACGACCGCGATGATCGCGACCTCGAGGGCGAACCCGACCCGCCACGAGAGGAAGGTCGTGATGAACCCGCCGAGCAGGGGTCCCACCGCGGCGGCGATCGCCGCCGCGGCCCCCACCAACGCGTAGACCCGCCGTTGCGCCGCGCCCTCGAAGTTCCCGTGGATCAGCGACTGCATCGCCGGCAGCAGGAGTGACGCACCGATGCCGCCGATCACGGCCCAGAACACGATGATCGCGGTGAGGTCCTGGGCCACGGTCATCGCGAGGGCGCCGACGGCGTAGCCGAGCAGGCCGAGGACGTAGGCGCGCTTCCGGCCGAACAGGTCACCGACCTTGCTCCCGATCAGGATGAACGCGGCGGAGACGAGCGCCTCGAGCGCGATCGCCGACTGCACGCCGCTCACGGTCGTGTCGAGGTCGCGGACGACCGCCGAGATCGACACATTCATCAACGAGGTGTCGACGACGAGCACGAACATCGCCATCGCGAGCAGGATCGCGAGGCGTCGGCCGCCGGACGCGACGAGTGGATCGACGCTCGACATCGCCGAATCATCGACGTACCCGCGACCCGACGCAAGCTCCGCCCGCTACCTGTGCGTGCCGGCGCTGGCAGCGTCGGGCACCATGCGATCGGCGCGGAACCGGTCCGGGCCGAACGGCGCGATCAATGGGTCGACCCGGCCGGTCGCGACCATCTCGGCCATCGTCCTGCCGAAGATCGGCGCGCCCTTGAACCCCCATGTGCCCATGCCGGACATCAGGAAGAAGTTCCGCACCTCGCTCTCGCCGAGCAGTGGCGAGGAGTCCGGCGTCATGTCGCAGAGGCCGGTCCATTGGCGCATCAAGCGGGCCTTCGCCATGAACGGCAGGAGCTGGATCGTGCGCTTCGCGGCGTCCGCGGCGAACCCGAACGTCGAGCGCGTCGAGTACGTGTTGTACGGAAGCGTCTCCGCCCCGACGACGAGCTCGCCTCGGGCCGTCTGCTGCGTGTAGACGTAGAGATCCATCGACGAGACGAGGCCCCACAGCACCGGGGTGTAGGCCTCGGTCACGAACGCCTGCAGCGCCATCGTCTCGATCGGCAGGCGGAACCCCGCCATGCGTGCGAGCACGCTCGACCACCCCGCGACCGCGCTCACGACGTGGCCGGCGGCGACAGGGCCGCGATCGGTGACCACCCCCCGGCAGACGCCGCCGGCCACGTCGACGCCGACCACCTCGACGCCCTCGTGGATCTCGACGCCGCGGCGGTTCGCGGCGCTCGCGTAGCCCCACACCACCGAGTCGTGGCGCGCGAACGCACCCGGCGGGTGATAGCTCGCGCCGACGACCGGGAGCTCGCCCCCGGCCGTGAGGTCGACGAGCGGACACACGTCGAGCACCTGCTCGGGCATGAGGATCTCGGTCTCCACGCCGTAGTGACGATGCAGCAGGACCTTCTCGCGTTCCACCTGCAGCGTGTCGATGGAGTGGCACAGGTCGAGGTTGCCCTGCGTGCTGAACAAGACGTTGAAGTCCAGCTCCTGCGAGAGCGTGCGGTACATGCCGAGGCTCGTCGCGTACAGGGGCACCGTCTCGGGCGTGTTGTAGGTGGCGCGCACGACCTGCGTGTTGCGTCCGCTGCCGCCGCTGCCGATGTACGACCGCTCGAGCACGGCGACGTCGCGGATGCCGTGGTACTCGGCGAGGTGGAACGCGAGCGAGAGCCCGTTGACGCCGCCGCCGACGATCACGACGTCGTACCGCGGCTTCAGGTCTCGCCGGGTGAGGAACTCTCGACGCCTGAGCAGACCGCTCATCGGGTCAGCACCTCCGCGGCGTCGGCGCGGATCCGCTCCTCGACATGGGCAGCGAGGTTCGCGGGCACGAGGATCGTGATGGTCCCCGCTTCGACGAGCACCTTCGCGGCCGCGGCTGCGACATCGCCTTGGAGCCATCCGGTCTCGGGCAGCCGGAGTTCGGACACCTGCGCGAACGCTTCGGAAGCGTCGGGCCCTTCGAGCACGAACGAGGTCCAGGCATCGGAGACCGCCTCGACGAGGGCGGCGCCCGGGACGTCGGCGCGAACACCGTCGGCGTCATCCGTACCCACCAGCATCGCCTCGTTCGGCGCGAGGCGTAACAACGCCGAACCGGCAGGTGCCTCGACGCGATCGCATACATCGCTCGACCCGAGGATGGCGAGCACCTGTGGCAGGTCGGTCCGGAGCTCAGCCACGCATCCTCCGGCCGTCCGGGTCGTAGAACGGGGTCGTCACCACGCTCGCCGTCGCGCCCGAACCGGTCCGCAGCCGGTCGGGGAAGCCTCCGTCGACCGCGCGGATCCATCCGAGCCCGATCGGGCGATCGAGCACGATGGAGCGTTCCGCCGACGTGATCCGCCCGACCACCTGGTCCTCGACGAGGAGCGGCTCGCCGCGCAGGTCGGCGGTGGCCCGGGGCCCGCCGGTGAACTCCAGGCCCACGTGTCGCCGCGCCATCGGCAGTTCCCCCATGCGCTCGAGGGCCCGCCTGCCCACGAACCACCGCTTGGACATGTCCACC
The DNA here is from genome assembly GCA_035249905.1 of Actinomycetota bacterium. GTDB lineage: Bacteria > Actinomycetota > UBA4738 > UBA4738 > HRBIN12 > JAOUEA01. The sequence goes on from DATFFT010000073.1 coordinate 7,823, forward strand.
GCCCACGGCATGCCCAGCTTGGCCGGGGTGTCGTCGGGCATCGTATCCTGGCCGATGTAGACGTGCCCCTTCTCGAGCCGCAGGAGCTCGAGCGCATCCAGCCCGTGCGGAATCAGGTCCCAGTCGCGGCCGGCGTCGGCGAGCGCGGCCCACAGCTCGGGCCCGCGGCGACGCGGGTGGTGCAGCTCGAAGGCCAGCTCGCCGACGAACCCCGTGCGGATCGCCCGGCAGGGCACCCCCGCGACCGAGAGATCAGCCAACCCGGGGTAGGGCACGGATGCTGCGTCGATCGAGTCGTCGGCGAGCCGTTCGAGCAGGTCTCGAGCGAGCGGGCCGGCGACGTTGATCGCCCCCCACTGCGCGGTCCGATCGAGCACGTGCGCGTCCAGCCCGAGGCGGTCCGCCAGGTTCCGGAGTCGCGCGTCGGCTCGCCCTGCCCCTCCCGACGTCGTCGTGAGGAACCACTCCTCGGCACCAACGCGGGAAAGGAGACCGTCGTCCATGGCGTACCCGGCGTCGTCGAGCGTGAGCACGTAGCGGGTGCGGCCGGGTTCCAGGTCGTCGATCCGACACGGGAAGAGCCGGTCGACCAGGTCCCCGGCGCCGGGACCGGCGATCGCGAACTTCCCCAGGGTGCCGACGTCCATCAGGCTCACGCGCTCCCGCACCGCGCGGTACTCCTCGCGCCAGTCGCCGTAGCTGAACGGTCGAAGCCAGCCGCCGGAGCGGTCGAGGCGAGCTCCAGCGGCGACGTGCAGCTCGTTCAGCGAGGTTCGCCGGTCGACGATCTCGTGCACACCCGCCGCGAGCGTCTCGAGCGTGACGGGGCGGGCGGGGGGGCGAGCGGTCGTCCGAGGCGCCGCCGCCGACGGCGCCGGGGTCGCGTCACGGGATGCCGCGAAGCACGAGAGCGCCCGCCCGCACATCGCCCCCTGGCATGGCCCCATCGTGGTGGTGGTGTAGCGCTTGAGGATCTCGGCGTTGCGGAACCCCTCGTCCCACGCCTGCTCGAGATCGTGCATCGAGACGTCCTCGCACAGGCAGACCGTGCCGTCGAGACCGCCCGGCTGCGCGATGCCGACGCCGAGCGCCGCGTCGCCGACGACGGTCACGTCCTCGTCCGGGATCGCCATCCGCGCGAGTCCGTCCCGAGGAACGAGCCCCAGCGAGAGCACGAGCAGGTCGCACTCGAACCGCTTCCCCCGGCCTTCACGGCGCAGAACGACGGATCGGAGCGACGAGCCGCCACGGGCCTCCAGCACATCGCCCCCGGCCACGATCTCCCCCGCACCCTCGGGCACTCGCTGCGCGAGCGCGGGCGAGACCACCGTGGCCACCACCTCGACGCCGGCGTCGATCAGGGTCTGCAGGTGCTGCACGCCTTCCTCGGTCCCCACCACGACGACGGCTCGATCGCCCGGACGGACACCGTGGCGGCCGGCCAACGCGGCTGCCGCACGTCCGAGCATCACGCCGGGCAGGTCGTTGCCGGGGAAGACGCCGTGCTCCTCGACCGCGCCGGTGGCCACGACGACCCTGGACGGATACACGTGCACCAACTCGCTCGCGCGCGCGAGCGGCACGTGCAACCCTTCGTAGACACCGAGGGCCGTGGCCTCATCGAGCAGGGTCACGTGCTGGAGGGAAGCCACCGCGGTCCGGAGCTCCCCGATCGGATCCGGTGCGGGTCCGGGGGCCGCCGAACGAGCGGCGCGGCCCTCGTCGCAGACGAGCACCGACCCACTCGCCGCCGCCTCGCGTGTGGCTTCCAGCCCCGCGAGGCCAGCCCCGATCACCAGCGTGTCGACATGCACGTGGCGCACGACCTTCCGCTCGGCGGAAGCGGTCGGCGGCAGGGCACCGAGGCCGGTCGCGCGACGGATCACACGCTCGGCGACGGCCCAGGCGAACCGCGGACGCACGAACGTCTTGTAGTAGAAGCCGACCGGCATCACGCGGTGCAGCCGATCGGTGACGTGCAGGAGGTCGCGCTCGGAGTTCGGCCACCCGCCCGCTCGTTCGACGCGCATGCCCTCGGCACATCGAACGGTGCACGTGCGCACGGCGGGCTGTCCGTCGACCGTCATCGAGCAGTTCGGGCAGTCGCCGGTGCCGCAGTAGAGCCCGCGGCGCCGGTGGTACTTGAGCGAGCGTGAGAACGTCCGCACTCCGTCCCGGTACAGCGCCGACGCGACGGTGTCGCCAGGCCGGAACGTCACCGAGCGGCCCTCGAACTCGAACGATCGCATCGCTCAACCGATCTCGTTCGTCCGCGTGTCGCGGGTCACCGTCGTCCAGGTGCGGCAGCCCATCGCATGGAACCAGCGCTCCCGCTGTGGCCCCTCCGGATTGTCGGGCAGGTACTCTCGCGCGAACTCCTCCTCGGTGTCGGACGCATCGAGCTCTCGCCACTCCCCGCCGAACGCGAACTCGGTGAACGGCCGGTCGCCGCACAGATCACACGGGATCGACAGCGCCATCGTCAGCTCCCTCGCGGAGCTTGCGCCCCTCGGGATCGTAGGCCGGCTCCGGCAGGATCCGACACGGGCGGGACTCACCCACCACCGATACCTCGAGCTCGGGGTTCGACCCGACCACGTCGTGATCGATGTAGCCGAGGGCGAGGCTGGACCCGACGTGATGCCCGTACGCGCCCGAGGTCACGAAGCCCACCAGCCGATCGCCGAGCCAGATGCCGTCGTCGCCGCTCGCCTCGGCGTCGGCGGCATCGACGACGAGCGATACGAGACGCCGCTTGGGTCCTGCGTCGCGCTCCCGCAAAGCCGCTTCACGGCCGATGAAGGGTCCCTTGTCCCACGCCACGAACCGATCGAGGCCGGACTCGCCGGGGGTGTAGCGTTGCGTGAACTCGGCGTTCCAGATGCCGTAGCCCTTCTCGAGGCGGAGACCGTCGATCGCGTAGTCGCCGACCGGGCGAAGCCGGTGCACGCGACCAGCCTCGGTGAGCTCCTGCCACAGGACGAGCTCGTCCGCGGTCGGCACGACGATCTCGTAGCCGAGCTCTCCCGTGAGCGAGAGCCGGCCGACGACGGCCAGCCGCGAGCCGACCTGCATCTCGCGGACGGTCATGAAGCGGAAGCCCTCCTCGGAGACGTCCTCGTCGGTCAGGGCGGCGAGGATCGCGCGCGACGCGGGTCCGGAGACGGCGAACCCCATCCGCGTCCGGGTGATGTTCTCGACGGACACATCGGACGGGGGCCGATGCCGGTCGAACCATCGCATGTGCCACGCCTGCAGGTAGTAGGAGCCGGTCAGCCAGAACCGGTCGGCGTCGAGACGGGTGACCGAGAGATCCCCCATCAAGCGCCCGGCCTCGTTCAACATCGGAGACAGACGGATCCGGCCGACATCGGGCAGGCGGCTCGCGAGGAGGCGATCGAGCCAGGCCTCGGCGCCGCCGCCGGTCACCTCGTACCGCGCGTATTGCGCGATCTCGTAGGCGCCCGCCGCGGTTCGGACCGCCTCGACCTCGTCCGCGACGATCGGGAACGCGTTCGATCGCCCCAGCGTCGGAGTCTCCACGAAGCCTGGGGGCGCGAAGAAGAGCGGGACCTCGAGGCCCCAGTTCTCGCCGTAGACGGCGCCACCGGAGCGGAACGTGTCGTCGCAGGGCGTGGTCGTCACGGGACGTCCGGCGGGGAGCTGTTCGTTCGGATAAGCGATCAGGAACCGCCGCGCGTAGAACTGCGCGGTCGTGGCTCGCAGGTAGTCGTCGTCGGCCGCGTGGGGTGCGAACCGGGCCACGTCCATCCCGAACACGTCTTCACCGGGGTCGCCGTCGACGATCCAGTTCGCGAGGGCGAGACCGATCGCGGCGCCCTGCGAGATGCCGGCCATGCATCCGCAGGCCGCCCAATAGCCGGGGATGCCTTCGACCGGTCCGACGAGCGGATTCCCGTCGGGGGTGAACGTGAAGGCACCGTTGACCCAACGCTTGATGCCGACGTCGTGCAGCACGGGGAACCGGGAGAACCCGATCGAGAGCTCGGGCATGATGCGATCGGGCTCCTCGGGGAAGAGCTTGGCGCCGAAGTCCCACGGCGCGCCCTCGACCGCCCAGTGGCGCGGGTTCCGCTCGTACACGCCGAGCAGCACGCCGTCACCTTCCCGCTGCAGGTACGTGAAGCCCTCCAGATCGGTGACCGCCGGCATCTCACCCCGGATCGCGGCAACCTCGGGCACGTCGTCGGTGACGAGGTAGTGGTGCAACATCGGCACGAGCGGATGATCGACGCCGACCATGCGGCCGATCCTGCGCGCCCAGAGCCCACCGGCGTTCACCACGTGCTCGGCAGCGATCGGACCCTGATCGGTCTCCAGCGACCAGTCGCCGTCGGGGCGACGGGCCAAGCCGGTCACCGGGCGGTGCTGGATCACCCGCACGCCACGAGCCCTGGCCGCGTCCGCGTAGGCCCACGTCGCGCCGTTCGGGTCGAGGTGACCCTCGAAGGGGTCGAACAGAGCGCCCTCGAGCCCCGCCGGATCGATGATCGGCACCATCTCGGCGGCCTCCGCGGCCGAGAGCAGGGACGCGTCGGTACCCATCATCGTGTGCCACCTGAGTTCCTGCTGCAGCATGCGCCAGCGTTCGGGTGTCCCGGCGAGCTCCAGCCCGCCCGACATGTGCATGCCGACGCTTCGGCCGCTCTCGCGCTCGACCTGCTCGTACATGCCGATCGTGTACTTCTGCAGCGCCGCGATCGTGGTGTCGGCGTTGATCGCGTGGAAGCCCCCGGCAGCGTGCCACGTCGATCCCACCGTCAGCTCGTCGCGCTCGATCACGGCAACGTCCGTCAGGCCGCGCAGGGCCAGGTGGTAGGCGACGCTGCATCCGACGATGCCCCCGCCGATCACGACGACCCGGTAGCCCTCGGTCATGCGGTCAACCACCCTCCCACGAGATCGGGAGACACCTCGACGGCGGTCCCGGAGAGCGGCATCGTAGTGAGGGAGCTGCGTGGGGGCGTCATGTTCCCGGTGACCTGGAGTCACCGGAGGCTCAGAGCGCCCCTGATCGTCACCGAGGCCTTGTCAGCCAGCCGCTGTCGGAGGTGTTCCAGTTCTCGTCGAGGTAGCTACCGGGAGCCGGACCCACATCGTAGTCGTGGCCACCCTCACAGTCGAACGGGCGCTCTCCGTCGGACATCGGCGGGCAGACCGGTTCGATCGTGCCGCCCCCGGCGAACCAGGGGGCGCCGTCGGGAGAGCACATCACGTCGATGCCCGCTCGGCACACGGCACGCCCGGCCTGAGGCCGGTTCACGCCTCGTCGAGCGATGCGAGCATGCGTCGCTGCCATTCGACCGTGGCGGCGACCTGGTTGAACGTGAACACGTGCAACGCCTCGATGTTCGCGCTGGGATCGGCGATCGCGGGCGCCATGCCCTCGAGCAGCGAATCCGGCCCGAACTTCCCGGGCGTGAGGAGACGCCCGACCATCCGTTTGTTCTTCTTCAGGTAGCGAGCACTGTCGGCCACGCCGATGCGCGCGCTGATCGCCATCAGCTTCGTGATGTCGGCCACGCCCGGCGTGCCCAGATGCACCACGAGCGTCACGCCCAGCCGGCGCATCTCGGCGATCCATCGCACGATCGCGTCGGGGTCGAAGCACATCTGCGTCGCCATGTACGACGCGTACCGCTCCTTCTCGAGCAGCACCTCGAGCAGCCGCTCGTCGCCGATATCCGGATGGCCCTCCGGGTAGCCCGGCACCCCGATCGTCTCGAACGGGTGGCCGAGCTCGTCCATCGCGCGGAGCAGGGCGAGCCCGTCGTGGAGCTCCCCCCGATCCTTCGCGTCGCCCCCGACGACGAACGCCTCGCGGAACCCGGCCGCGCGGCACCGGTCGAGCAGCTCGGACAGATGCGATCGATCGCGGATCATGTGCGCCGAGAGGTGCGGCACCGCCTCGTGACCCATCGCCGCCATCCGCTCGGCGAGCTCGATCGTGGATTCGATCCCGTGGTTCGGCGACGCGGTGACGGTGACGGCCGAGCGCTGGGGCAGCGCCTCGACCGACCCCCGGGCGTTGCGCAGGGGGATCAGCTCGAATTTCGGCGCCGCGACGAGCCCGCGCAACGCGGCGCGCTGCTCCTCGTCGAACACCGTTCCGCGTCGCTTCCGCGGCCCCGCCCCGCGAGCCCTTCCGAGCCTCACCGCCACCCTCGTTCCGCCTTCCCCGCCGTCACCGCGGCCATGATGCCGTATCGGCCTGCGGAGCCGTGAACCGGAGCCGACCCGCGGTCAGCTTCGACGATCCTGACGGTTCGTCACACGTTCGAATCGGGGAAACTCGACTTCTTCCGCTCGATCCACTCGCGGAGCTCCTCGTCCCTGGCCTCGTCGATGGGCGGAGCTTCGTACTCGGAGAGCATGCGTTTCCACACGGTGTTGGCTCGCATCGCGGCATCGAGGGAGCCCTCGAGCTCCCACTGCTCGAAGGAGTTGTTGTCGGCGATCTCGGACCGGTAGAAGGCGGTCTCGAAGTTCGCCAACGTGTGGGCGGTGCCCAGGAAGTGCTGCCCCGGCCCGTTCTCCACGATCGCGTCGACGGCCTGGCCGTTCGGGGAGAGGTCCATGCCCTTCACGAACGGATGCATCTGCCCGCATTGATCGAGGTCGAGCACGAACTTCTCGTACCCCATGGTGAGCCCGCCCTCGAGCCAGCCCGCCGCATGGAGCACGAAGTTGACCCCGGCGAGCACGGTCGGCTGCAGCGTGTTCGCCGACTCGTACGCCGCCTGGGCGTCTGCGACCTTGGAGGCCGTCAGCGAACCGCCGCTGCGGAACGGCACGCCGAGCCGACGGGCGCACGCGGCCAGGGTGTAGAGCACGAGCGCGGGCTCCGGCGTGCCGAACGTGGGCGCGCCCGACTGCATCGACATCGAGGATGCGAACGAGCCGAAGACCACCGGCGCGCCGGGACGCACGAGCTGCACGTAGGCCATGCCGGCGAGCGCCTCCGCGAGCGTCTGGGTGGCGGCGCCGGCCGAGGTGGCCGGGCTCATCGCGCCGGCGAGGATGAACGGCGTCATGATCACCGCCTGGTTCGCCTCGGCGTACGCCCTGGCGGCGCCGAGCATGACCGCGTCCCACACGAGCGGCGAGTTCGCGTTGATCAGGCTCAGCACGTGAGGCTGCGTCTCGATCGCGTCGGCGCCGAAGAGGATGCGCGCCATCTCCACGGTGTCCTGAGCGCGTTGGGGATGGGTGACCGACCCCATGTACGGACGGTCCGAGTACCGCATGTGCGCGTAGACCATGTCGTAGTGCCGCTTGTTCACGGGCAGGTCCACCGGCTCGCACACCGTGCCACCCGAGTGGTGCAGGTACGGGGACATGTACGCGAGCTTCACGAAGTTCCGGAAGTCCTCAATCGTTCCGTAGCGGCGCCCACCGTCGATGTCGCGGACGAACGGCGAGCCGTACGCGGGCGCGAACACGGTGGCGTTGCCGCCGATGTGCACGGTGTTGGCGGGGTTCCGTGCGGCCTGATCGAACTCGCGAGGGGCCGTGGCCCGCACGAGCTGCCGGGCGAGCCCGCGAGGGAAGCGCACACGTTCGCCCTCGACGTCGCATCCGGCGCCACGCATCAGCTCGAGCGCGTCCGGCGCCTCGCGGAACTCGATGCCGACCTGCTCGAGGATCGTGTCGGCGTTGTGCTCGATCGTGGACAGGCCCTCCTCGCCCAGCACCTCGTACGGCGCGAGGGTGCGCGTGATGAACGGCACCTTCTCGGCCACCGCGTGGAGGCGAGCAGCGGCGCGCGCCTGCCGACCGCCGCTGCGGCGTCGTCGGGGCGTCGAGGTGTCGTCGCTCATGAGGTGCTCCTCTCGGGTTCGGTGACGCGGCGGCGGCGCCGCCGAGGGCGGTCGCCCCCCGCGGCCTCGCGCGGAGCAGGCAGGTCGATCGCCGCACGCAGCCGCGGGAACGGGTCGGTGGCGTGCGGAATGCCCATCGCCCCCACGAAGTGTTCCTGGAAGCGGGGCTCGACGGCGGTCTCGAGCTTCTCGACCCGCCGCACCACCCCTTCGATCTCGTCTCGGGCGCCTCGGTTGAGGAGCGCGATGCGCGCACCGGTCCCGGCGGCGTTCCCGGCGCTCGTCACCCCGTCGACGTCGCAGTCGGGCACGAGTCCGAGCACGAGCGCGTACAACGGATCGATGTGGGCGCCGAACGCGCCCGCGAGCCGGATGCGATCGACGGTGTCCACCCCCAGCGCATCCATCAACAAGCGGCAGCCCGCGTACAAAGCTCCCTTCGCCAGCTGGATCTGCCGGACGTCGTTCTGCGAGATCACGAGCCTGGGGGCGCCCCGAACGTCGTGCAGCACGTAGGAGAACGTCCGGCCATCCGCCTCGATCCGATGCGTGCGGGCGGCCAGCGAGCCGTCGATCACGCCGTCGCTCGCGATGGCGCCGGCCAGGAAGAGCTCCGCGATCGCCTCGATGATGCCCGACCCCGCCACCCCGGTGACCCCGGTGGCGTCGAACCCCGGCTCGTCGCTCCAGCGCTCGTCGCCGATCACCCGGAACCGCGGCTCAAGCGTGTCGCGATCGATGCGAACCCGCTCGATCGCCCCGGGAGCCGCCCGCTGTCCGCACGAGATCTGCGCGCCCTCGAAGGCCGGGCCCGTCGGGCTGGAGGCGGCCAGGAGCCGGTCGCGGCTGCCGAGCACGATTTCGGCGTTCGTCCCCACGTCGATGATCAGGTTCACGGACCGCTGGTCGTGTGGCGCCTCGCTCAAGATCACGCCGGCGGTGTCGGCGCCGACGTGTCCCGCGATGCACGGCAGCACGTACACGCGGGCGCCGGCGTTCGTCGCACTCAGCCCGAGCTCTCGCGCGGTTCGATGCACGGCCTCGTCGGTCGCCAGGGCGAACGGCGCTCCGCCGAGCTCGGTGGGGTCGAGCCCGAGGAAGAGGTGGTGCATGATCGGGTTCCCGGCCAGCGTGAGCCCCAGAACATCCGTCGGATCGGCGCCGGCCGCCTCGCAGAGCTCGGCGAGCAGCCCGTCGACGCAGCCACGGACCGCCGATGTCAGCTCGGTCTCGGCGCCGGGGTGCATCATCACGTAGCTCACCCGGCTCATCAGGTCCTCGCCGAAGCGGATCTGGGGGTTCATCGCGCCGGCGCTCGCGATCACCTCACCCGTGTGCAGGTCGCACAGGTGCCCGGCGACCGTCGTCGAGCCGACGTCGAGCGCCACCCCCAGCGCCACGTCGTGGAACCCCGGCCAGACCGCGATGATCGTCGAGCCGTCGTGCACGGCCACGGTGGCCGTCCACCCGCCCGATCGAAGCGTCTGTTGGAGCGAGGCCAGGACGTGCGCGTCGGCCGAGAGCCCCGTGAGCTTCCAATCGCGATCGAGCGCCTCGAAGAGGCGTTGCAGGTCGCCGGTCGCGTCGGCGAGCTCCGGCTCACGCACCTCCACGTAGTGCAGCCGAAGGACCGGGTCCACGTCGATCGGACGCGCGTCGGCCTCCTTGCGGACGACCTGCCGATGCAGCTGGCTCTCAGGGGGCACGTCGATCACGAGGTCGCCGGTCACACGGGCATGGCAGCCCAGGCGCCGGTCGTGGGCGAGCCCGCTCCGCTCCCGGTACCGCGCCTCTGGTTCGCTGAAGGGCGTCAGGTGATCGGCGCGTGAAATGATGCCGTGCTTGGCGAACTCGCCCTGGGCCACCACGACCTGGCATCGCCCGCAGATGCCGCGACCCCCGCAGACCGAATCGAGGTCGACGCCGAGCGAGCGAGCGGCATCGAGCAGGCTCGAGTCCTCGTGGAACCGTCCACGCTTCCCCGACGGGCTGAAGACGACGAGCGAACCTTCGGCCGAGGTCATGGCTGCGGCGTCGCCTCCTCTGCCGCGCGCCGGCCGGCGCCATCTTCTG
>DATFFT010000074.1:0-61609 GCA_035249905.1 Actinomycetota bacterium
TCGGCGGCGAGGAGGCCGCCGATCACGAGCCCGTGCGCCTCGACGGCCCGCAGGGGCCCGGTCGCGGCCTCGCCGGAGCCGGCCTCACGGTCGACGTTACGCTCGCCTGTGGCGACGACTTCTTCGGCGAGCACGAGGAGCACGCGCTGGCGACCCTGCTCGGCTGGATCGAGGAGCTCGAGGCCGACGTGCTCGTCTGTGGCCCGTCGTTCGGCTCGGGGCGATACGGCTACGCATGCGGGGTGCTCGCGCGCGAGGTCGGCCGCCGCGGCGTCCCGGTGGTCGCCGCCATGACGCCCGACTCGCCCGGTGTGCTCGCCGCGGAGGGCGCCGCACACATCGTGCCGACCGGCTCCAACGTCGCCGGCATGCGTGAGGCGCTCCCGGTGATCGCCTCGATCGCGACCAGGCTCTCGGCCGGCGAGGCGGTCGGCGGCCCCGGCGACGAGGGCTACCTGCCGCGCGGCATCCGCGTGAACACCCTCGTCGATCGAACCGGAGCCGAGCGCGCGATCGACCTGCTGCTGGCCAAGCTCGCCGGCGACGTCGCGACCGAGGTCGCACCGAGCGGCGATCGCGTGCCGCCCCCGCCGCCGGTGGACGACCTCACCTCGGTCCGGCTCGCGCTCGTGACCGAGGCCGGATGCGTTCCTCAGGGCAATCCCGACCGACTTCCCACGCGCCACGCGAACCTCTGGCTGCGCTACGACGTCGCGGACGCCGATGGCCTCGCCCCCGGCGACTACGAGTCGGTGCACGCGGGGTTCGACACCACCGCCGCCAACGCCGACCCGAACCGGCTCGTGCCGCTCGATGCGGTGCGAGAGCTCGAGCGCGCCCACATGGTCGGCGTCGTGCACGACGCGTTCTACACGACATCGGGCGTCGACACGCCCGTGGCCACGGCCGCGCGCCACGGACAGGAGATCGCCGCGGAGCTGCGCGAGGCGCAGGTGGGGGCGGTGATCCTCACCGGCACCTGAGGCACAGGAACGCGTTGCGGGGCAACGCTGGCGAAGGAGTTCGAGCGAGAGGGCATACCGACCGTGTTCGTGACCGCACTGCCGACGATCGCACAGATGGTGGGGGCGAACCGCATCCTGCGGGGCGTCGCGATCACCCATCCCACCGGCGACCCGTCGATCCCGCCCGACGAGGAGCACCGGATGCGCGTCTCGCTCGTGCGTCGGGCCTTCGAGATGCTCGAGACCGACGTCGAGCCGCGCACGGTGTGGGAGCTGACGTCGTGACGCGCCGGGCCGCTGTCGTCTCGTCCTCGTTCGTGCTCGAGCACGTGCCCGGTCTCGTGCGCTACGGCTCGAAGCCCGCCCGCGAGCCGCAGCGGCTCGATGCCCTGCGCGGATCGCTGCGCACGTTCGAGGAGGCTGTGGCGTACGCACCGAACCAGGTCTTCGTCGGCGCGCTCGGGCCCGAGGACCTGTGGGTCCGTCCACGCAACTGGTGGCAGCACCCCGTTGAGGGCGCGACCCCCGAGGGTGCCCACGGCGACGTCATGGCGCAGGCGGCGTTCTACGAGCTGCTCGCCGAGGTCGACCGCTTCGATCTCGTCAAGCCGAAGGTCGATCCGGGGCCGGGAGAGCTTCCCCTGTTCGAGGGTGACGAGATCGTCGGCGCGTTCGCCGGCGACCACGAGTCCGACGAGTCGCTCACCGCGCACGTGCTGCTCGAGAACCTCGCGATCAAGGCGAGCGGCGTGCACGCCCTTCGCGACCTGCTCTCGCGCACGAGTATCGATCCCTCCTCGATCACCCACGCGATCGGCTGCGGCGAGGAAGCCGTGGGCGACCGGTACCAGCGCGGCGGTGGCAACGTCGCGAAGGCGATCGCCGAGGAGTGCGGCCTCTCGCGCGCGAGCGCGATCGACGTGAAGTCCTTCTGCGCCGCCCCGGTGCACGCGATCGTCGTGGGCGCCGCCCTGATCGAGGCCGGCATCGAGGAGCGCGTCGTGATCGTGGCCGGTGGTTCGCTCGGCAAGCTCGGCATGAAGTTCGAGGGCGCGCTCGCCAAGGGCTTCCCCGTGCTGGAAGACGTGCTCGCCGGCATGGCGGTGCTGCTCGAGCCCGCCGACGGGTCGAACGGCCCGGTCGTCCGCTCCGATGCGGTCGGCCGCATGCCGGTCGAGGCCGGCGCCGCCCCGCAGGTCCAGCTCGAGGCCCTCGTCGGCGCTCCGCTCGATGCCCTGGGCCTGACGCTCACCGACCTCGGCACGTACTCCACCGAGATCCACAACCCCGAGATCACCGAGCCGCAGGGCGGGGGCGACGTGCCCGACCGCAACTACAAGATGATCGCGGGCATCGGCGTGATGCGAGGCGAGCTCGAGAAGGCCGACATCCCCGGGTTCGCGCGCGCGCACGGGCTGCCGGGCTTCTCACCCACCCAGGGGCACATCGCGAGCGCCGTGCCGTGGATCCCGCACGCGATCGCGCGCATGCACGCCGGCGACCTGCACCGAACGATGTTGATGGCGAAGGGGTCGCTGTTCCTCGGCCGGCTGACGCGGCTGTGGGACGGCGTGTCCGTGACCCTCGAAGCCTGATCCGAACCGAAGGAAGAGGAGGACGACGACATGATCGAGGCCACAGCGGAGACGTTCGACGACCTGGTGCACGAGGGCGAGGTGCTCGTGGACATCTGGGGGCCGCAGTGCCAGCCGTGCCTCGCGCTGATGCCGGCCGTCGAGGCGCTCGAGACCACCTACGGGGAGCGCGTGCGCTTCGTGAAGGTGAACGCTCCCGAGAACCGGAAGGTCTGCCGCGACCTGCGGGTCGCTGGCCTGCCCGCATACCTCACGTTGCGCGACGGCGTCGAGGTCGAGCGGCTCACGAGCAACGGCACGACGCCAGAGCAGATCGAGGAGGCGATCGTGCGGCTGATGAACGGCGCGCCCGCGGTGGGTCCGCCCGTGCCCGAGCACCTGCGCGAGCAGGTCGAAGCGACGGAGGGGAGGTGACCCATCCGATGGAGCTCGACGGCAAGAAGGTGATCGCCCTCGGCGAGCGCGACAGCGTGCCCGGCGAGGCGATCGCCGAGGTGGCGCGCAGTGCCGGCGCCGAGGTGATCGAGGTGCGCACGGAGTGCTTCGTCTGAACGGCCTCGGGCGCCATGGACCCGGACAACCAGGCGTTGATCAAGCGGATCGTCGATGAGCGAGGCGCCGACGGCATCGTGGTGATGCTCGGCGCGGCGGACGCGGAAGCGGTCGAGGTGGCCGCCGAGACCGTCCGAGACGGCGATCCGGCCTGGGTGGGTCCATTGGCGGGGGTCCAGTTGGGGCTCCCCGTGCTGCATGTCTTCGAGGACGAGGTGAAGCAACAGGCGGACGACGGCGTCTACGAGGAGCAGATCGGGTTCTTCGAGATGACCCTGGACGTCGACGGTGTGAACGAGGCGATGCGGCGCGCCCGAGGCGAGACGTGAGCGGGTATCCGACCGAACCGGTCTTCCCGCGCGACGTCTTCCGCGAGCTCGCGCGCCCGCTCCAGCACCCCGAGGCGCTCTGCTGGGAACCGCTCACCGAACGCGTCTACTGCGGCGGCGAGGGCGGACAGATCTACGCCGTCACGCTCGACGGCGAGATCTCGCAAGTCGCGAACACGGGGGGCAGCGTGCTCGGCATGGCCGTGGACGCCTTCGGTCGCGTCTACGCGTGTGACTGGCACCGTGCCGAGGTCGTGCGCGTCGATCCCGCGACCGGCGCCGTCGAGACGTACACGAAGGGTGCGCCGGAGCTCCCGATCGACGACCCGAACTCGCCGGTGTTCGCCGACGACGGCACGATGTACGTGACCGGGTCGGAGAACCCCGCGATCTTCCGGGTCGCCCCCGGAGGTGAGACTTCGGTCTGGACCACCGCGATCGGCGGCTACCCGAACGGGGTGACGCTCACGCCGGCGGGCGACGCGGTGGTCGTCGCCCAGTCGCATCCCGACGACTTCGACGGCGGCCGCGTGTGGCGGGTGCCGATCGAATCCGACGGCTCTGCGGGCGAGCCGGTGATCATCGCCGAGCTCTTCCACACCGTGCCCGACGGGGTCGCCTACGACGAGGAGGGCAACTGCTTCGTCGCGCACTACACGCCGGACCGCATCGACCGGATCCGGCCGGACGGTGCGGTCGAGACCGTCGTCGAGGACTGGGAAGCCGTGTACCTGAATGCACCCACCAACATCGCGTTCTGTGGGCCCGAGCTCGAGCTGGTGGTCGCGGCCTGCGTGGGCGAGGAGTTCCTCGCGATCGCCGACCTCGGCGTACGTGGAAGCCGACTGCGACGGCCGGCGATCGACTGAGGCGACGCCGAACGACCAGCATACATCGTCCACGTATGATGGTAGAGAAATGGTATCGTCGGTGCCATGCGGACTTCCATCGACGCCGCGGGGCGCATCGTGGTGCCCAAGGCGCTTCGCGACGCGCTCCACCTCGCACCGGGCACGGAGCTCGAGATCGCCGCGGCCGACGGCGGGCTAGAGATCTCGCCGCTGCCGACGTCGATGCACCTCGAGGGCCGCGGCGCGAGCACCGTGGCCGTGCCCGACGAGTCGGTTCCTCCCCTGACGGCCGAGCTCGTCCGGGAGACGCTGGAAGGCCTCAGGCGCTGATCGTCGCCGACGCCAGCGTCGCGGTTGCCGCGTTCGCGTCGTGGCATGAAGGGCACGCTGCGGCCACGCGTGCCCTCGTGCCGACGGCCGGGATCGTGGCGCATGCCGCGATCGAGAGCTACTCCGTGCTGACGCGCCTCCCCCCACCGCACCGGGCGGGCGGGCAGGTCGTCGCCGAGTTCCTGCGACGACGGTTCGGCCGGCGCTGGGTCGGCCTGTCCGTGCAGGAACAGCGGAACGCCCTCGAAACGTTCCCGTCGCTCGGCATCAGAGGTGGTGCGACCTACGACGCGCTCATCGGCGCGACCGCCGCTCGCGCCGGCGCGACGCTCGTGTCCCTCGACGAGCGAGCCCTGGCGGTCTATGCAGCCGTCGGCGCGGACGTGGACCTCCTGTCCGGATAAGGTGCTCGATGATCACCGACCACGTCATCGCCCGGTGGCGATTGCGCAGCCAGCACCTGGTGCGACCGCACGCTCCGACCGTGATCGACGCCGTCGAGAACCTGCTCGCGGTGCAGGCGGAGAATCCGGGCCAGTCGGCATGGGCGGTCGCGTCCCGCACCCTCGAACCGTCGCGAAGCGAGGTGCGCTCCGCGCTGGACGACGGACGATTGATCAGGACCCACGTGCTCCGGCCGACGTGGCATTACGCGCGCGCCGAGGACATCGGCTGGCTGCTGGAGCTGACGGCGCCCAGGGTGCGCCGGACCACCGAGGCACAGCTGCTCGGGCCGCATGGGTTCGACGACCGAGCGCTGGACCGGGCGACCGCGGCGGTCGTCGAGATCCTCCAGGACGAGCAGGATCGCACGCGGAGCCAGCTCGCCGAGCGTCTTCGCGAACGGGGGGTCGAGACCGACGGGCAGTCGTTGATGATCCTCCTCGCCCATCTCGAGCTGGACCGCATCGTCTGCAGCGGCCGTCCGGTCGACGACGATCACACGTACGCGCTGTTCGCCGAGCGGGTGTCGAACCCTCGCCGGCTGGAGCGCGACGAGGCGCTCGCTGAGCTGGCCCTGCGGTACTTCACCGGGCACGGCCCCGCCACCGAGCGCGATCTCTCCTACTGGGCGACACTCACCGTCACCGACGTCCGTCGCGGGCTCGGCCTCGTGAGCGACCGGCTCGCATCGTTCGATCACGACGGCCGCACCTTCTGGCACGCCCCCGGAGATCCGCCACGCAGGCGGGGGCAGCCGGCCGGGCACCTGCTCCAGATCCTCGACGAGATGTATCGCGGGTACCAGGACACGCGATGGGCCCTCGATGCGGCGGGCATCGTGCCGCGAGCGCGGGAGTCGGCGATCGGTATGGCCCTCATCGACGCCCAGCTCGTCGCGGCGATGAAGCGCACCGTCACGAGCGGCGAGGTCGCCTTCCGGCTGGTCCAACATCGTCCTCTGCGGCCTCGGGAGCAGACCGAGCTCCGCCGAGCGTCGGAGCGATATGGCGACTATCTCGGACTCCCCGCCACGCTCGAGCTCGCCTGAACCGGTCTCGACGTCCGTCGAGGTCGGGGCCGAGCGTCCCACCGGGTCAGGGTCGACTCGCCGATGTCCCACCGCCTTCCGCGTGTCATCGTCGAGTCGGATCCGAAGGAGGTTCGCGATGGTCTACGACGTCATGATCAAGGAGGAGCCCGATCAGGTGGTGGCGACGATCCGTCGTCGCATCACTCCCGGACGGATCCCGCAGGTGGTCCCTGATGCCTTCGAGCACCTGATGGAGGCCGTCGGACCGGTCGGCTACGGCGACGGCATGCCCGGCATCGTGATGCACGAGATGCGGCCGCCCGAGGTCGCCGACATCGAGGTCTTCATGCCCGTCGCCGAGCGGTTCGAGCCGCCGGCGGGCGTCGAGGTGACGACCCTACCGGGAGGCACGATGGCGGCCACCGTGCACACGGGCCCCTACGGCGAGAGCGGCCCCGCCTATGAGGCGCTGACGGAGTGGATCGACGAGCACGGCAAGCAGATCGTCGGCCCACCCAGGGAGCACTACCTGAACGATCCCAACATCGCCGGCATGGAACACGCGGAGACAGAGATCGAGTTCCCGGTCGCCTGACGAGGTCAGCCGGTGACCGGGCGATCGGGGGGCGGCAGCGGAGGGGCGAGCGTGTCGTCGTACCAGGAGCCGCCGCCGAGCTCGCCGCCGTCGACGATCAGCGTCTGGGCCGAGATGAACCGGGCGTCGTCGCTCGCGAGGAACAGCACAGCCATGGCCTGGTCGCGGGGCGTGCCCGCGTAGTGCAGCGGGATCCGGCTCAGGTAGCGCCGGACCAGGGCGTGCTCGGCCGGATCTTCGGCCATCTCGGCTTCTGCCTCGGGGGTGATCGTCTCGCCCGGTGCGACGCAGTTCGCTCGGATGCCGTGATGGCCCATCTCGTGCGCGAACGCCTTCGTGAGGGCGACGAGCGCCGCCTTCGAGGCGTTGTAGATCGACTCGGGCGACTCGTTCTGGAACGCGTTCGCGCTCGCGATGTTCACGATCGCGCCCGGTGAGCCGCGGTCGATCCAGTGGCGGCAGGCGTCCTGCATCGTGATCATCGGGGCGCGCACGTTCACGGCGAACGTCACGTCGAAGTCGCCGGCCCCGACGTCGAGCGCCGGCGCGCCGGGCTGCAGGCCGGCGTCGTTGACGAGCACGTCGACCCCGCCGAGCGCCTCGATGCCCGCCGGGACCACACCGCGCGCGCCGTCGATCGAGGCGAGGTCGGCGGTGTGGGTGGCGAGCCGGTCGGCCCGCGGGTGCTCCTGGGCCATCGCCGCGAGGCCGTCGGCGAGCACGTCGGTCGCGAGCACGGTCGCTCCCTCGTCGAGGAAGGCGTCCACGATGCCGCGCCCGATCCCCCGGGAGGCCCCGGTCACGATCACCCGACGTCCCTCGAACCGCATCAGCCGTCGCTCCTTCCGTGTGTCGGTCAGGCGCTCGCGGTCACGAGCGCGATCGTGGCGTCGTCGACCTCGGCGTCGTCGAGCTCGACGCCGAGGCCCGGGCCGCCGGGCGCGTGCACGAGCCCATCCTCACCCGTGCGGATCGATTGCCGCGCCCCGTGCTCGAACGGTTCGGGCGGCACGGCCTGCTCGAAGTAGGTGGTGCGTCCGAACGCCAATGCCGTGTGCAGGTTCGCCGCCTGGATCACGGTGTGGCCGTAGCTGATCAGCTCGACGTCGAGCCCGGCGTCGGCGGCTACGGTCATGAGCGCGGTCGCGGCCGTGGGTCCTCCGGCGAACGAGACGTCGAACCGTACGGCGTCCCAGGGGGGGTCGCGCAACGCGTCGGCCACGAGTCGGTGGTCCCAGATCGCGTCGCCGGCAGCGAGCACCGGCACGCCCGGCACGCTCCGGCGCAGCCCGCGGAACCCTTCGAGATCGAAGTCCGGAAGCGGCGCCTCGAACCAGCGTGCCCCGGCATCGGCGCACGTGCGGGCGACGAGCTCGGCCCCGTCGCGGCCGTACCGGCCTTCCGCGTCGTGCATCAGTGTGAGGTCCGGGAACCTCCCGCGCACCGATCGCACGAGCGCCGCGTCTCGCTCGGGTTCGCCCCAGGCGTGCAGCTTCACGGCGCCGAACCCGGCCGCGGTCAGCTCCTCGATCGAGACGAGGTAAGCGCCCTCGTCGTCGAGCAAGGGCACCGAGGCGTACGAGGGGAGCGAGGTGGCCTCGGGCGGACCGCCCAGCGCTTCCAGGAGCGGGCGGTCCTCGCGGCGGGCGGCGAGGTCCCACAGGGCGACGTCGATCGTCGAGCGCACGGCCGGAGGGAAGGGCGACGTGCCGTCCTCGGTGAGCATCGCCGCCACGAGATCACGGTCCTCGGCATCGAGCCCGATCAACCTCGGGACGATCGAACGCAAGGTCTCGATCGGCGCGCGGTCGTGACTTCCGAACGAGTCGGAGTCGTAGGCGCCGATGCCCGTCGTGCCGTCGGCGACGGTGACGCGCACGAGCGTCGTGGTGGTGAAGACCTCGTCGGAGCGCGCCGTGTATCGGAACCGGTCGACGCGGGGCGCCAAGGCTCGAGCCTCCACCCGAACGATCTCAGCCATCGCCACGGCCTCCGACCAGCGCCTCGTCGTTGGTCAACAGTCGACACTTCCGTGCTAGGCTCCCGGCATGAGCGATCGACCGACGACCCTGAAACCGCTCGAGGCGCCCCGCTCGCTGGCGGAGGACGCCGCCGACCGCATCCGCGAGCAGATCCTCGCCGGCGGCTACAAACAGGGAGAGCACCTGGTCGAGGCGAAGATCGCCGACCAGCTCAACATCAGCCGCGGCCCGGTACGCGAAGCGTTCAAGCTGCTTCGCGCCGAGGGGCTGCTGAACGAGGAGCCCCGCCGCGGCACGTTCGTCGTGAGCCTCACCGCCCCCGACGTGCTCGACATCTACGGGCTGCGTGCCGCGCTCGAGGGCCGGGCCGCTCGAATGATGGCGCGAGCGCAGGACCCGGCGGCGCTCGCGAAGCTTCGTGCGCTCGCCGACGACATCGACGAGGCCGTGAGGAGCGGCGACCCGGTCGCGGTGAGCCGCGCCGACCTCGCGTTCCACGAAGGGCTCTGCGAGCTCTGTGGGAACGCGCGCATCCACGAGGTGTTCATGCGGTACGTGCCCACCCTCCGGGGATTGCTGCGCCTCGACGAGCAGGTGCTGCGTTCGCTCGACGAGGTCTCGCTGCAGCACCGGCCGTTCGTCGACGCGATCGAGAGCGGAGACGAGGAGTCGGCGGCACGGCTGCTGAACGACCATGCGGAGCATGCCGGTGAGATGATCGCCGGGCTGGTCGGCTCCAACGACTGAGCCGTTCGTCCGACCGCCCCGCCGGCTTCGTACTCCTGAGTGCGCGATGACCCAGTCTCGCACCTTTGGTCAACCGTTGACAATCTGCAACCAGGGAGACTACGGTCGCGGCGTGACCCTGAGGGCCGAGCGACGGGAGGGTACGCGAAGATGACGAGGAACGTGTTCCTGCGAAGCGTGGTACTGGTCGCCACGCTGTCGCTGGTGGCGGTGGCCTGCGGTAGCGACGAGCCCGAACCCGAACCGGGCGGTGGCGACGGGCCCGCCGCGTCGGTCGATCCGGCGTCGATCACCGGTACGATCCGGCTCTATTCCTACTCCGACGGGTTCGACCCCGACTACATGGAGACGTTCTTCGAGCAGTACCCGAACATCGAGCTCGAGACCGCGGCGTTCGGCAGCAACGAGGAGGCCGTCGCGAAGATCCAGGCCGGGTTCGAGGCCGACGTGATCAACAGCTGCGTCGACGAGGCCACGCTGGAGATGGTGAACAAGGGCATCTACCAGCCCCTCGACGTGAGCCGTCTCGAGAACTGGGACGCCATCTGGCCGGGCATGAAGGAGCTGCCCGGCGTGATCGTCGACGGCGAGACGTACATCGTTCCGGTCGACGCCGGCACGGCGGGCATCATGTACAACGCCGACGAGATCACGACGCCGCCCACGTCGTGGACGGACCTGTTCGACCCGCAGTACGCAGGGCGCGCCTCGATCGAGGACCTCGCGGTCACCGCGATCGACATCGGTGCGCTCGCCAACGGCATCGAGAACCCGCTCGAGATGACGCCGGACCAGCTCGAGATGGTCAAGCAGTACCTGATCGACAACCGCGGGCAGTTCCGCACGTTCTGGAAGGGCGAAGCGGACGTGAAGTCGCAGTTCAAGTCCGGCGAGATCGTGATCTCCAGCGGCTATCCGGGCATCGCGAAGGACCTGCGGACCAAGGATGACCTGAACGTGCAATTCGCGGCAGCCGAGGAGGGCCAGATGCTCTGGACCTGCGGGTACGGCATCAGCCCCGAGATCGCCGAGGAGAACGTGGACGCCGCCTACGCGCTGCTGAACTGGTACACGAGCCTGCCGCCGCAGATCTACGCGGCGACGAACTGGAACTACCTGACGTCGAACCAGGGCATCATCGACGCCGTGCCGCCGAAGATCGTCGAGGAAGCCTCGCTCGACTCGCTGTTCACGCTCGAGAACGCGATCCCGGCCAGCCCGCCCGACGACCGGGCCGCGTGGATCGCCGCATGGACCGAGGTCAAGGCGGGGTAGTGGCCACCCGGGCGATCGAGCGCTCCGGGCTCGCCGCCGCCGATCCCGCCGGCGCCGCTCGGTGGCGCCGGCGGCGAGCGATCAACGCGTGGGGCTGGCGAGGGTTCCTCACGATCGTCGGCCTGCTGCTGTTCGGCCCGCTCGTGATCCTGGTGTTGTTCTCGTTCAACGACTCCAACATCCTCGCGTTCCCGCTCGAGGGCGTGACCACGAAGTGGTACGCCGACGCGCTCACCGACCCGGTGCTGCTCAAGGCGCTCGCGAACTCGTTCCAGGTGGCGTTCGTGGTCGCACCGCTCTGCCTGGTGCTCGGCACCCTCGCGGCCTTCGGGCTCACGCGGTTCCGCTTCCGCGGTCGCGGCGTCATCGGCGGCCTGGTCGGCGCCCCGCTCGTGCTGCCGTGGCTGATCATCGGGATCGCGGCGCTCATGGGATACGCGCGCGCCGACATCGATCTGAGCCTCAAGACCGTCGTCATGACGCAGACGGTGTGCACGTTCCCGCTCGTGACCGCGATCGTCGCCGCGCAGCTGTTCCGCTTCCAGAAGGTGCAGGAGGAAGCCGCGATCGACCTCGGGTGCTCCCGGCTGCAGGTGCTGCGCCACATCATCCTGCCGCACATCGGGCCGGCCCTTGCGGCGGCCGGCATCTTCGCGTTCGCGTGGTCGTTCAACAACTACGAGATCAGCGCGTTCGTGCTGGGGTTCCAGCAGACGTTCCCCGTGTGGGTGTACTCGAACGTGCGCAACCCGGATCACACCGCAATCGTGAACGCGATCTCGGCGCTGATCTCGGCCGGGCAGGTCGTGTTGATCTGGTTCGCCTTGCGGCTGATGCGGCTGCGCAGCGGCGACAAGGCGACGACCGAGATGATCGCCGGCACCGAGGCGGTCGCGGCGGCGGCGAAGACCTGAGATGGCCGACCTGCAGGAGACCCTCGGCATCGGTGTCGGCGCGGCCGACGAGACCAGCCGCGCTCGGCGGGGCCCGCGACGGCCCGGCGGGGCCCGCGGCGCGCTCGGCATCCTGTTCGCGCCGGTGACCCTGCTGATCGTGCTCTTCCTCGTGCCGTTCCTGATTATGGTGCAGATGAGCGTGGTGCGGTTCCCGCCGCGCACCGACAGCGGTTACACGCTCGACCACTACGTCGAGGTGCTCACGAACCCGCTGAACCCCCACATCGCGTGGACCACGTTCACGATCGCGACCGTCGCGATGATCGCGATGCTGCTCGTCGCCCTGCCGCTGGCTTACTTCATGGTCTTCAAGGCCGGGAAGTGGGAGCTGTTCCTGCTGCTGGCGCTCGTGCTCGCCGACGAGCTCGCGCCGGTCGTGAAGGTCTACGCGTGGCAGGTGATCCTCGGGCGCAACGGCATCATGAACTGGCTGATCCCCGGGCCGCCGGTCGAGTGGCTGCTCTACAGTCAGTTCGCGGTGATCCTCACGCTCTCGACCACCTACATCACGTACACGACGATCCCGATCTACGCCGCGATGAAGGCCATCGAGCCGGCGACGTTCGAGGCCGCGACCGATCTCGGCGCCGGCTGGTGGCAGCAGGCGCGGAAGATCCTGATCCCGCTCGCGGCGCCCGGCATCTTCGTCGCGATGATCCTCGTCTACATCCCGATGCTCACCGACTTCGTGACCTCCGACATCGTCGGCGGGACGACCTCGTACATGATGGGCCAGCGCGTGCGCGACATCATCCTCGGCGAGGGGAACTGGGGCACGGGCTCGGCGTTGAACTTCCTGCTGCTCGCGATGGCGGTGCTGCTCTCTCTCGGCGCGTACCGGCTCGCCCGACTGAACAGGATCGAGTCATGAGCGTTGCACCGACCGACCGCGCCGGCGAGATCCTCGTCGAGGGCGTGACGAAGCGCTTCGACGACGTGACCGCCGTCGACGACATCTCCATCACGATCCCGGGCGGCGAGTTCTTCTCGATGCTCGGCCCGAGCGGCTGCGGCAAGACGACGACGCTCCGCATGATCGCGGGCTTCGAGGCGCCCGACGCCGGTCGCATCCTGCTGCAGGGAGCCGACGTCACGCACGTGCCGCCACCGAAACGCAACGTGAACATGGTCTTCCAGGCGTACGGGCTCTTCCCGCACATGACGGTGGGCGAGAACGTGGCGTTCGGCCCGAAGATCAAGAAGTGGTCGCGCGAGGAGACACGTGAGCGCGTCGCCGAGGCGATCAAGACGGTGCGGCTCGACGGGTTCGAGGACCGGCGCCCGGGTCAGCTCAGCGGGGGTCAGCAGCAGCGGGTCGCGCTCGCGCGCGCGCTCGTGAACCGACCCGCGGCCCTGCTGCTCGACGAGCCGCTCGGCGCGCTCGACCTGAAGCTGCGCAAGGAGATGCAGCTCGAACTCAAGGACCTGCAGCAGCGAACCGGCACGACGTTCGTCTACGTCACCCACGACCAGGAAGAAGCCATGACGATGAGCGATCGCATCGCCGTGATGAACGGCGGCGTGGTCGAGCAGCTCGCGACGCCCAAGGAGCTGTACCAGCGCCCCGCGAGCGCGTTCGTCGCCGGCTTCATCGGCACGTCGAACCTGATCGAGTTGCGAGTCGACCGGCGCGAAGGCGGCCTGCTGACGATGGATCTCGGGGAAGGTCAGCGCATCCTCGCCGTGGCGTCCGAGGACGGCGTCGCCGACCGCGCGACGATCACCGTGCGACCGGAGTGGATCAAGCTCTCGACCGGCGAGGTCGGCGATCGAGCGACGCACGTGGGGGGCACGGTGGTCGACGTCGTCTACCTGGGCTCGGTCACCCAGCTGATCGTGCTGCTCCCGACCGGTGAGCGGCTCACCGTGCACCGGCTGAACGACGAGGTCGGTGCCGAGGATCCGAGGCCGGGTCAGCAGGTGACGCTGCACTGGGCCGCCGAGCACAGCTACGTCGTGGGCTCGGAGGCCGGCTCCGCGGAGATCGCCGGCGCCGACGAGGCCACCGGAACGACCGAGACCGCCGGCGCAACGAGTTCCTGAGACGACAGAGGCGAGGAGAGAGAGGACGGCCATGGCAACGGAGGTCAGCACGCTCACCGCAGAGCAGATCGTCGCCGACTCGAAGCGGTACACGCTCTACGACTGGCAGGCGCAGTCGAAGGCGTCGCCGCTCGCGATCGATCGTGCCGAGGGCGTCTACATGTACGGCGTCGACGGACGCCGTTGGCTCGACTTCAGCTCCCAGCTGATGGGGGTGAACATCGGTCACGGCGACAAGCGCGTGACGGACGCGATCGCTCGGCAGGCCGAGAAGCTGCCCTACATCTCGCCCTTCCATGCGTTCGAGGGACGGGCGATCCTCGGGCGGAAGCTCGCCGAGCTCTGGCCGGGCGATATCGAGAAGTCGTTCTTCACGCTCGGGGGAGCCGAGGCGAACGAGAACGCGGTGAAGATCGCGAAGATGTTCACCGGTCGGCAGAAGGTGCTCGCGCGCTACCGCAGCTACCACGGCTCGACCTACGGCACGATGATGCTCACGGGCGACCCGCGCCGCTGGCCCAACGAGCAGCCGCCGATGCCGGGTGTGGTGCATGTGCTCGATCCGTACCACGGTCCGCAGCGGGGCTTCGATGACGCCGGGACCGCGCTCGCGCTGCTCGAGGAGACGATCGAGCTCGAGGGCCCCGACACGATCGCCGCCTTCATCATCGAGCCGGTGACCGGCACGAACGGCATCCTGATCCCTCCCGACGGGTACCTGCAGGGCGTGCGTGAGCTCTGCACGCGCCACGGCATCGTGCTGATCGCCGACGAGGTCATGTGCGGGTGGGGCCGTACAGGTGAGTGGTTCGCCGTGAACCACTGGGGCGTGGTGCCCGACATCGTCACGACCGCCAAGGGTCTCACCTCGTCGTACGCGCCGTTGGGTGCCGTCGGGCTCTCGCCCGAGATCGCTGCGCACTTCGACGACAACGTGTTCTGGGGCGGGCTCACGTACAACACGCACCCGCTGGGGGTGGCCGCCGCGATCGCCGCCGTGCAGGTGATCGAGGACGACGACCTGGTCGGCAACGCCAAGCGGCTCGAGCCGGTGATGCGTGGCCACCACGAGTCGCTCGCGGCCAAGCACCCGAGCGTCGGCCGATACCGCAACATCGGGCTGTTCGGCATCCTCGAGCTGGTGAAGGACGGAGACACCCTCGAGCCGCTGAGCCCGTTCAACCAGCTGAGCGAGCCGATGCAGCAGGTGAACCGGTTCCTGCTCGACAACGGCCTCGCCACGTTCATCCGCTGGTGGAACGTGATGACGAATCCGCCGCTGTGCATCGACGAGGAACAGCTCGCCGAGGGATTCGAGATCATCGACCGGGCCCTCGAGATCGCCGACGCCGCGATGGAGGCCTGAGGTGGCCGACGGTCAGCGGCCGCGCATCGGTTTCATCGGCCTCGGCATCATGGGCAAGCCCATGGCGAGGAACCTGCTCGAGGCCGGGTTCCCGCTGACCGTGCACTCCCGCAGCCCGGGTCCGGTCGACGAGGTGGTCGACGCGGGCGCCGCGCGCGGCGACGACCCGGCGAAGGTCGCGGCGGCGAGCGACGTGACGATCACGATGCTTCCCGACACCGCCGACGTCGAGCAGGTGCTGGTCGGTGCCGGCGGCGTGCTCGAGGGAGCGCCCGCGGGCTCGCTCGTGATCGACATGAGCACGATCGACCCGGAGCCGACGCGCTCGTTCGCCTCGGCGTTCAGGGCCCGCGACGTGGCGATGCTCGACGCGCCGGTCAGCGGCGGCGAGAAGGGCGCGATCGAGGCGACCCTCTCGATCATGGCCGGCGGCGACGAGGAGGCGTTCACCCGTGCCGCCCCCGTCCTCGAGGCACTCGGCGCCAGCATCGTGCACGTCGGACCGAGCGGAGCCGGTCAGGTCTGTAAGGCCTGCAACCAGCTCGTGGTCGCGGCCACGATCGAGGCGGTGGCCGAGGCGCTGCTGCTCGCCGAGCGGTCGGGCGTCGACGCCGCCAAGGTGCGCGAGGCCCTGCTCGGCGGGTTCGCGGGCTCGAAGATCCTCGAGGTGCACGGCCGGCGCATGCTCGATCGCACGTTCGACCCCGGCTTCCGCATCCGACTGCACCGGAAGGACGCCCGCATCATCGAGGAGGCCGCCGCGGGCACGGGCACGCCGATCCCCGCGTTCTCGGTCGTGACGGGACAACTGCAGCGCGCGCTGGATGCCGGCGACGGCGATCGCGACCACTCGGCCCTGTACGTCGAGCTCGCTCGCGAGGCAGACTCACCGGCGTGACCACCGAACGCACCGGCCCCGATCCAGGGCACGACGCCGTGCCCGAGGAGCTCACCGGCGTGCTCACCGCCGACCCGCCGAGGTTCGACGAGGACGGCGTGGCTCGCATCGCCGGCGAGGTCTTCGGCTACGAGGGAGCGGTCGAGCGCCGGTTCGAGAGCGAGCGCGATCAGAACTTCCAGCTTTCCGACGCCGAGGGTGGGCGTCGCATCCTCAAGGTCTCCAATGCGGGCGAGAGGGCCGACGTGCTCGACATGGAGGTCGGAGCGGCGCTCCACGCGCGCCGGACGGATCCGTCGCTGCCGATCGCCGAGCCGTTCCCGACCGCGGTGGACCCCACGGTGTTCATCGGCACCGCGGTCGACGACCAGAACGGTGCTCGGCACATGGTGCGCATGTACGAGCACCTGCCCGGTCGCGGGTCCGTCGACGGGCTCGACCTCGACCACGAGGCGATCTGGGCCTACGGCGAGACGCTCGCGCGCCTCGGCCGCGCGCTGCGCGGGTACTTCCATCCCGCAGCGGACCGCGTGCTGTTGTGGAACGTCGAGCACTGCCTCGCGCTCCGCCCGATGACCGGGGCGATCGAGGACGCCTCCTACCGGAAGATCGTGCGCCGCGTGTTCGACCGGTTCGAGGAGCACGTGGCGCCGCTCTGGCCCGGGCTGCGCGCCCAGGTCGTGCACGGCGACCTCACGCTCGACAACGCCCTGTTGGACGACGACGGCCGCATCACCGGCATCGTCGACTTCGGCGACATGTCACACACCGCACTGCTCGCGGATCCGGTCTCCGCGCTCGACTCGATCCCGTCGATCCGCCGCGACGACGATCTCTTCCGGGCCGCGGCCTCCCTGCTCGACGGTTACAGCTCCGTGACCCCGCTCGAGCCCGAGGAACGCGCGCTCGTCGGCGACACCCTCGCGGCGCGTCTCGCTCTCACCGTCACGATCTCGGCGTGGCGCGTCCAGCGGTTCCCCGAGAACGCGCGCTACATCCAGAGCTGGGACCGCAACGCCTGGAGCATGCTCGAGCAGTTCGATGAGCTCGGAACCGACGAGACCGCCCGGCGGTTCGGGGCGCCGACGCCGACCCCGTCGACCTCGGACCTGATCGCCCGGCGAGCGGAGGTATTCGGTACCGCGCTCGCCCCGCTCACGTATTCGACGCCGCTCCACCTCGTGCGCGGCGACGGCCCGTGGCTCGAGGACGTCGACGGCCGTCGATACCTCGACTCGTACAACAACGTGCCGGTCGTGGGCCACGCGCACCCGCGCGTCGCGAACGCGATCGGAGAGCAGGCGCGCCTGCTGAACACGAACCTGCGGTACCTGCATCCGAAGGCGATCGAGCTCGCCGAACGCCTCGTGGCCTCGATGCCCGAAGGTTCCGGGCTCGACACCGTGCTCTTCGTCAACGCCGGCAGCGAGGCCACCGACCTCGCCTGGCGGCTGGCCGCTATCTCGACCGAGAACGACGGCGGTCTCGTGACCGCCCACGCCTATCACGGCGTGACCACGGCGACGACCGCGCTCTCACCCGAGGAATGGCGCGGGGACTGGCGCCCCGACCACGTCGAACCGTTCACACCGCCCCTCGAGGAAGCCGATGCGACCGGCGCCCCGATCCGTGAGGCGATCGAACGGCTCGCCTCGCGGGGGCATCGGCCGGCCGCCTTGTTCCTCGACACGGCGTACACGAGCGACGGCATCCTCGCGCCGGGGGCGAGCTACCACGCCGAGATCGCGGAGGCGGCTCGCGAGGCCGGCGCGCTCGTCGTGGCCGACGAGGTGCAGGCGGGCTACGGACGTACCGGCGAGCACCTGTGGTCGTTCGTGGCATGTGGCCTGCTGCCCGACCTCGTCACGCTCGGCAAGCCGATGGGCAACGGGCACCCCGTGGCCGCCGTGATCGCACGCCGCGACGACGTCGACCGCCTCGCCGGGCAGGCGGAGTTCTTCAGCACGTTCGGGGGGAACCCGGTCGCCGCTGCCGCCGGCCTCGCGGTGCTCGACGTGATCCGCGACGAGGACCTGATCGCCCGGGCCGCCTCTGTCGGGGCTCACGCCCGCGCGGGGCTCGAGGCGCTTCGAGGGAAGCACGCGGCGATCGCCGCGGTCCGCGGCCGCGGTCTGCTGCTCGGCGTCGAGCTGCTGCGCGACGACGGCGAGCCCGCTCGGCAGCTTGCCTCCCGAGTGCTCGACGGCGCGCGGGACCGCGGCGTGATCATCGGTTCGACCGGCCGTCACAGCAACGTGCTGAAGGTGCGTCCACCGCTCGTCGTGGGTCCCGCCGAGGCCGACATGATCGTCGCCGCGATCGACGACTCGCTGTTCACTTCGTCGATCGGATGAACCCAACGGATCCCACGACTCCGGCGCCGACGACCTCAACCAACACTACGGATCTGAGATCCTGAACCAGGTCGACGTACGGTGCCTGATGAGGGATCGACGGCATACGTTCCAGTGACCACGTGAAGTACCTCAGGCCGTTGTCGCAGTGCTGCCGGATCAGCTCCAGCGATCCTTCGGGGTTCGCGGGGTCGCGTCCACAGATGGAACTGTGGTCCGTCAGTACTGAGCGCCCTTCGAGTTCGGATCACATGATGCTGTGACGGAACCGTCTTCGGCCGTGGAGACCGACAGACCGAGCGAGTTGCCCACGCCATGGCCTGGCACGGGCACGCCGTTCACACCTGCGCCGTTCTTGCACCTGAACGTGTCATCGGGATGCAACCGACCGCGCGGCAGGGTCAGTGATTCCCCCCAGTCGATGGTCCAGACGCCCGGGTCGCGGTCGGAGCCGCCTCGGATCGCTGCCGATCCGAGGAGGACGACCTCGACGATGAGCAGGAAGACGATCAAGACCTTCACGGGAGCATCCTCGCACCGATCCCCCGTGCATCTCGGGGAGGCCGCCTCTCGCATCCGAGCATCTGCAACCGCTCCCTACGCCGCGGTCGGCGGACTCATGCAGTGGTGGTAGGTGGATGCCACCCAGGTTCCGTCCCCGAGTCGACGGACGCCGATCGTGGCATGGATCAGTCCGTCGATACGGAGCTCGCCACTGGATGGGTCGAAGCTCGAGGGACCGGTCCGTCGGCTGAGGGCGTCCTGCAGCCGCGCCAACGACACCTCTCCGTCCTGAGCCAGCGAAGGGAGGAGGTCCCGGACTGCGGCGAGCTCATCGGGGCTGCCACCTCGTCCCGCCGGCTCCCCGATCGTGAAGCCGATCCGCTCGGGCTCGCAGCCCCACCCTCCCTTGAAGCGCCGGGTGGGCGACCCCCACACTCCGGCGGTCGCGATGACGAGGAAGTACGCACCCATGCCCGCGACCAAACCCCAAGGAAGGACGCGCTTCATCCGTCGATCATCGCGGAGTGCGATCGAGCTGTCAGCATGAGCGTCTCCCGACGATCGATCCTCTGGCTTCAACCTCAGGTACTGTCAGAGACACAGCCGATCGAGGCCAGGGGAGGGCGCGTGCGACGTTCGCCTGACGCCGCTGATGACCTCGTGACCGACGCGACGGCGCCCCCACGTGGCCGTGGGCTCGCCGTCGCCGCGATCGCGGTCGTCGCGGGCGTCCTCGTGCTCTACCTCGTCCTGATCTCGGCCGAATCCGACAACGGCGTTCTCCAGGTCGGCCTTGTGGTCCTGTACTTCCTGGTGCCGATCGCGTGCTTGGCAGGCACGCTCATGCTCGACTCGGCTTCGGCCCGGGGCATCATGGGGTCCGGCGCAGCGGGGTTCCTGCTTTCGTTCAGCGTGCTCGCGGTGTTCTCCGTCGGGTACCCGCTGCTCATCGGTGCCGCGCTCACGATCGCCTGGGTCGTACGCAGCCGGCCGGAACGTGCGGGATCGAGCCCGATCCCGACGATCGCGGCGTTCGTCGTCGGAGCGATCCTGCCCTGGAGCGTGCTCCTGGCCTGAGAGAGCGTCGCCTCTCAGGGCACGCCTGGCACGTCGACGAGCTCGAAGTGCATGCCGTCGGGAACGCCCCAGCGCCCGCCCCAGGTGAACCCGTGGCGGGTCATCACCCTCACCAGCACCTTCGGCTGGCGGGGCGGCGCGCCGTACGGATTCGTCAACGAGTTGATGTCGACCGCGGCGCCCCACGCATGGTGCGAGATGCCTCCGCTCGGGCGGCGCATCACCATACGGGCGCTGTAGCAACCGGCGAAGTTGCGGATCGCACCGGCCCGGCCGAGCCGCCGCAGCTCCCGCATCGCCGCGACGAGCGCAGGGAAGACCTGCTCGTTGCACGTGAACCGTCCGAGCAAGGGCACCCGTCGTGAGGCCAGTCGTTGCTGCGGGAACGAGGGATGCATCCGCAGGTAGCCCGGCCGTCGCGGGTCGGGGAACGCGCGGAACTCCCCGAACCCTCGCTTCATCAGCACCGGCGGCCACACCGAATGGCCCTGTCGGCGGAATGGGGCACGACCCGGCCTGCGCACCTGCGGGCGGTAGCCCGGTCCCAGCAGCGGGGCGATCCGGCGAGCGAGCCGCGCCTCGGTGGGCTCGCCGCTCATGCGCATCAGCGCGAAGCGGTCGTGCCGGACCCCCAACTGGCGGCCGGTCTTCCGAGCGACCATGACCTCGCTCCACGCCACGACCTCATCGGGCACGATCGCGCCGACCGTGATGCGCCGGCCGGGGAAGATCATGTGGTCGCCCACGTCGAGCCGGCGGATCGCGGCGCTCGAGGCACCGAGCACCCCGCGGCCACCCTTCCATGCGTCGAGCACGGGACCGCGCCACGCAGGCGGCAGGAACGGGGACATGTCCTTCGCCTTCGCGGCCATCACCTCGATCGGGAAGCGGTACCGGCCGCCGGCGCGATCGACGACGGCGCCTCCGGCGCGCACCGAGCGCTTCATCCAGAGCGTGTTGCCGGCGACGACCACGACCGACTCGGTGCCCTGCAGCGCGTCCAGCTTCGGCGTGAGTCCCGACGGCAGCCCGCCGGCCCGCCACATCAAGTAGGCGGGGGGAACCCACGCGCGAGCCGTCGAAGCCTGCACGGACGCCCGCACCGATGCGGGCACCGGCCAGACGAGCGCGCCGAGCACGAGCGCGACGATCGAGCGACGGACGCGGGCAGACATCGGTCGATGCTACCGCCGGGCGCTCGGTGGTTCAGCCCGTGCGGACCTCGACGTTGCCGTCGACCACCCGGGTCTCGAACACGTCCTCGGGTTCCGTCGCGGGACCGCGGAGCACCCGCCCGTCCTCGAGGTCGAACACGCTGCCGTGAGCCGCACAGGTCACGGTGGCCAGCGACTCCCCGAGCTTGACGCGGCCCCGGTCGAGCGGCGCGCCCTGATGGGTGCAGCGATTCCCGAGCGCGAAGACGCGATCGCCCGAACGGACGAGCAGCACCGTGGCGTCGCCGACCGTCGCCCGCTGCCCCTTCCCCTCGGGAAGGCCGTCGAGCGCGCCCACGGCGATCCATCCGTTGGTCGGCATCGCGCCGGAGCGTATCGCCCGGGCGAGCGTTCCGGCACCGTGAGACGATGAGACGTTGAGTCCTTCACGCAGAACACTCGACGACTCACGACGTGCATCGTGGGCCAGGTCCTTCCCGGGAAGGACGTGGGCCCTGGGTGCGGTCATCGTGGCCGGCGGTTCGACGCTCCTGTACGGGTGGCTCGTCGCCAACGAGGCGACACGGAGCGATGCGGGCCGGGTCGCGGCCGTCTTCGCGCTGTTCCTGTTGGCGACCGCGTGCGCGGTCGGAGCGGCGGTGCTCGGCAGCCCCGAGTCGCGGCACCTCAGCGCGGCCGCCGGCACGGGTCTGCTCGTCTCCCTCGGGGTGCTCGCGCTCTCCTCGATCGGCGTGGTGCTGCTCGTCGCTGCCGGGATGCTGATCATGGCGACCGCGGCGGGACGGGCGGAGCGTCGGACATCGTCACCGATCCGGGTGATCGCTGCGTTCGTCCTGGGGGCGGCGCTGCCCTTCGCGATCGTTTCGCTGATCTGACACGGGCCTCGGACCGGAGGCCGGCCGATTCCTATGAGGACGACATCCCGACGGGTTCCGCCCCCGCCCAGCGTTCGGCCCAGGCGGCGAGCTCTTCCATCACCTTCGTGAGGTCGCGGCCCCGGTCGGTCAGGTGGTACTCGATCAGCACCGGCGTCGACGGCGTGACGTCGCGAGTGACGATGCCCTCTGCCTCCAGCTCCTTCAGGCGCTCGCTGAGCACGGCGTCGGAGATGTTCGGAACGGCGTGCTTGAGGTCGCCGAAGCGAGCCGAGCCCGTCTGCAGGGCACGCACGACCTGTGGGTTCCAGCGCTTGCCGATCAGCTCGGCAGCGCGCTGGAAGTGCTCGCAGATCGGTGCTTCCTCGACCATCTCGACCCCTGACGACCGTCCTTCCCCGGACGCATCCTATGCGCCCTCGATGGGTAACCCCGTCCTTTCGGTGCCGGATCTCGGAAGTTCTTGGGTACTCTGGAATAGAGAGTATCTCATACTCCGTTAGTGATGGTATCGATCGCCGCGAGGGGCGGCAGCCGGAGCACAGGAGGGGACGATATGGACCAGGCAGTCCGCGAGATCGAAGGCATCTCGCTTCCGCCCGCAGGCAAGTACGAGCTGGACCCGACCCACACCGAGGTCGGATTCGTCGCGCGCCACATGCTCACCAAGGTGCGCGGCCGCTTCACCGAGTTCGAGGGCACGATCGAGGTCGCCGAGCGGCCCGAGGACTCGACCGTGAACGTCGAGGTCAAGACGGCCAGCGTGCAGACGAACACCGACCAGCGCGACGACCATCTGCGCAGCGCCGACTTCTTCGAGTCCGAGGAGTACCCCGTGATGACGTTCCGCTCGACCGGGTGGCGCCACACGGGCGGCCCGAGGTTCGAGCTCGACGGGGAGTTGACGATCCGCGACGTCACGAGGCCGCTCACGCTCGAGGGCGAGTTCCACGGTTGGGGCAAGGACCCGTTCGAGAACACGAAGATCTTCGCCGAGGCGAGGGCATCCGTGGAGCGCGAGGACTGGGACCTGACCTGGAACGTCGCGGTCGAGACCGGCGGATTCCTGGTCTCGAAGAAGATCGACATCGTGATCGACATCGAGGCTGCGCTCGTCGGCTGAGCCCGATCGTCCGACGATGCCCGTGGAAGGCCGGCCCGTGAGGGCCGGCCTTCATGTCAGGGGGTGAGCTCCGCTCGCCCCGGCTTCGTACCACGAGAGCTCGAAGAGGCGGTCGTAGGCGACGACCGTATCGCCGGCGACCCACAGGTCGGCGGTGAAGCCGGAGTCGAGCGCGGTGAACGTCCATCGCGTCGCGGCGAACCGCCCGGCGGGCGTGTCCACCTCCTCGTTCCCTCGCCGCTCGTAGCGCTGACGTACGCGAGACGGCTCGAGGGTGAACGGCTCAAGGTAGACCACGTCGAGCTCGGTCGTCGTCGTGAGCCGCTTCGTCGTGATCAGGTTGGTGGCCGGCGTGAAGTAGTCGAAGTGCACGTCGGGCCCGTACGGGATCTCGATCGCCACGCGGTCGCGGAATCCGGCCAACAAGTCTCCCCGAGGCTCGAGCAGGAGATCGTGCTCGCCCGTATCGATGCGCACCCGGGCGATGCGCCAGTCGGCGTCGACGGCCACGTCGACGACCTCACGATGCGCCGACGGATCGGACGTCTCGACCTCGCTGAAGTATCGCCAGCCCATCGGCCCCGGCGCGCAGCGGAAGCTCTCGGTGCCCACCGGCTTCCCGTCGTCGCCAAGCACCGTGTAGCGACCTCGTGGCATACCGGCAGGCTATCGCCCGGTAGACGGAGCATCGGCCCTGGGTCTAGGGTCGACGCCGGGAAAGGGAGGCGCGTGGAGGGTGACCACGAGCAGGGGCGTCGCACGGTAGAGGATTATTGGCGCGCGCTCGAACGAGGCGATGCGCGGGGCGCGACCGACTTCCTGCACGACGAGTTCGTCGAGGACTGGCCGCAGTCGCGCGAGCGGATCCGAGGGAAGGAACGCTGGCTCCAGATGGCGACGCACCATCCGACCTTCCCGAAGGTGACGCTGCTGCGCATCCGTGGGAGCGACGATCTCTGGGCGGCCGAGTGCGATTTCGTCTACCCGGGGTCCGAGGATACGTGGAGGATCTGCGCGCTCTGTGAGATGCGGGACGGGAAGATCGTGGCGATCACGGAATACTTCGGCGCGCCGTTCGAGGCGGCGGGGTGGCGATCGGAGCTCGTGGAGCGGATCCCGGGCTGAGGCCGGAGCCGGGCGGTGGCCTCGGTCGACGAAGCGGTAGGGTCGCGGCCATGAGTGACGAGACCCCGACCTCGGCTGATGAGACCGAGAAGGAACGCGTCGACCGCGAGCTGATCGAGTTCCTCAACGAGGTGCGCGTCGTGCTGCCGGGCGTGCAGGTGCTGTTCGCCTTCCTGCTGACCCTTCCGTTCATGGGAACGTTCGACGACATCGACGGCATCGAGCGCATCGCCTACAACGTCGCGTTCTTCTCCACCGCGCTCTCGGCCGTGCTGATGATCACGCCGTCGTCCTTCCATCGGCTGCGGTTCCGCAAGGGCGACAAGGAAGAGATCCTTCGGGCGTCGAGTCGGCTGGTGCTCGCCGGCATCGTCTTCCTCGGGGTGGCCATGGTCGCCGTCGTCTGGCTCGTGGCCGAGCTCGTGTTCTCGCCGGCGATCGCGAACGCGATCGGCATCGTGAGCGCGGTGATCGTGATCGGGCTCTGGTTCGCGTTCCCGTTGAGCCGCCGGTTCGTGGAGGGACGCTGAGGCGGTGCGGGTGGCCGTCTGTCAGATGCGCTCCGAGGGAGACGTCGAGCGGAACCTCGACCTCGCCGAACGGCTGCTGGGCGAGGCGGCCGACGGCGGAGCGGAGCTCGCAGCCCTCCCCGAGTATCTCGACTACATGGGCCCGGCATCGGCTCGGGCCGAGGTTGCCTCGCCGGTGCCCGGCCCCGTGACCGATCGGCTCGCCGCGCTTGCGAAAGCTCGCTCGATGTGGGTGCTCGCGGGTGGCGTGCTCGAAGCGGCGGGTGCCCGCGCCCACGACACCTCGGTGCTGCTCGATCCCGCCGGCGAGATCGCGGCGACCTACCGGAAGATCCACCTGTTCGACGTCGATCTGCCCGATCAGCCCCCGATCCGCGAGTCCGACACGATCGCTCCCGGCGACGAGCTCGTCACGCACCAGGCGGGGCCGGTTCGGCTGGGCATGTCGATCTGCTACGACGTGCGGTTCCCCGAGCTGTACCGGGGGCTGATGGCGCAGGGAGCGCAGGTGATCAGCGTGCCGGCGCAATTCCAGCACACGACCGGACGAGAGCATTGGCACACGTTGCTGCGCGCTCGCGCGATCGAGAACCAGTGCTTCGTGGTCGCGCCGGGGCAGTGGGGTCCGTTCGGCGATCCCGACGACGGTCGCCGCTCGTACGGCCACTCCCTGATCGTCGACCCGTGGGGCCGCGTGCTCGTCGAAGCTCCCGAGGAAGGCGACGGAGTGTGGATCGCCGACCTCGACCTCGAATCGCAGCGAAACCTCCGGCGGTCCTTCCCCGTGCTGGCTCACCGCCGACTCGGCATCACGTGTTGAAGGGCCTGTCCGCGAAGCACCGCTTGCATCGGAGGCACCGATGCCATCATGGACAGGTGGCCATCCAGGAGGACGTTCGACGCATCGCCCTGGCGCTGCCCGAGGTGACCGAGGACGCGGACCGGTTCGCGTTCTCCGTGCCGAACCGAGGGAAGGCGAAGGGCATCGCCTGGGTCTGGCTCGAGCGGCTCGAGCCGAAGAGGGCCCGCGTGCCCAACCCCGGCGTGCTCGCCGTCCGAGTCTCCGACCTGGTGGAGAAGGAGATGTTGCTCGCCTCGGACGAACGCGTCTTCTTCACGGAGCCGCACTACGATGGCTTCCCTGCCATCCTCGTGCGCCTGGCCGAGATCGAGGTGGACGAGCTGACCGAGCTGATCACCGACGCGTGGCGTTGCCAGGCGCCGCGATCGCTCGTCGAGTCCTCCGACGAATCCGCGTAGCCGGCTGGGGAACGAGCCCCGACCTATCCGAGCGGGGCGAGCAGGTTCTTCTTCCCCTCGAACGCGAACAGCAGCAGGTCGACCATGCGGAACGTCGAGCTGTCGGGCCCGAGCTTCGGGCGCCAGGTCGGATCGCGAACGATCGACGTCTGGCTTCCCTCCATCGCGCGATGGAACGTCTCGGCGACGATGCGCGCGCCGACGCCCTTGAGCCGCCCCGCGTTCAGCTCGGCCTCTCGCAGGATGTAGAACCACAGCGGCGTGTCCTTCAGGAAGGCGGCCTTCTGGGGTTCGGTCAGGTCCTCGAGCGTGACGCCGCCGTTGCCGTTGCGGATCTGCGGGGTCGTGAGCTTGGTCAGCGTCACCCCCTTGCTCTTCAGGAACGCGGCCATCTGCTGTCCGGTGGCGAGCCGCACCATGCGTGCTCGCGAGAGGTTGCGGAACGCGAGGTTCCGCTCGGCGGCCGGGAAGCCGGGCAGGGTCGCGAGGGGGTCGACGAGCTTCGTGTCGATACGCATCGCCCGGTTGAACTTGGCGGCCGGAACGACGAGATCGGCGCGGCCGGCTTCCCCGAAGTCGAACAACCGACGGAAGTCCGCGATCCACGAGCTGAGCAGCCGCTGGGCGCCGCCGAGATCGTCGCTGCCCGCCGAGAACGTGAACAGCAGGTCGAGGGACCCGAAGCCGTCGTCGAAGATCCTGTTCCAGTTGTAGGCAGATCGGATCATCGAGTGCCCCAACCGGAACGCCGCCACCGAGAACTCGATCGGCATCGTCGGCACGTCGGTCGGGGTCGCGCCGACCTCGAACGCCTTGCGGCCGCTCGTGAACACGTTGCCCACGACGCCGGGGGCGCAGATGCGGGGCAGGTAGTCGGTGCGCAGCATCCACTGGTAGTGGCGGGTCACGATCCTGCGTGCACGCTGGAAGCGCAGCGCCGGCGGCACCGACGACGGGATCGTGTCGACGACGCGGTTGTGGAACCGGATGAACGCCAGGTGCGTCTGGGCCACGGCGAGGTTCTCGTCGTTGCGCGGGTCGGGGATGATCGCCCTGCGTTTCGCCTTCTGGGTCGAGCCCTCGCCCCGCGGGAGGTCGAATCCCTGCTTCGCGGGGACGCCTTCGGCCGCGAGCGTCTTCCCCGTCTTCAAGTGCATGCCGTCGGACTCGTAGAACCTCGCCGACGCCGGATCGTTCGGGCCGGCGCCGTAGAGGGAGTCGAGGTCGAGGCTCGGCGAGCGTGCCTGCAGCAGGTCGGCGGGTGAGACGTTCTCGCCGAGCATCACGTCGGTCTTGTCGAACGTGAGGTCGTGGTCGACGAACTGGCCGAGGTAGGTGAAGCCGGCGGGTACGTTCGAGCCGCCCCCGCCTCCCGAGGCCATCGCCTTCCCGAGCTTCCTATTGAGGGACTCGGAGAGCTGGCGGTTCGCGCCGCTCGGCCCCATGCGCGAGAAGCGGAAGGGGGGCGCCTGGGCCTCGCGCGCCGTCTCCAGCGTGCGGGCACGGCCTCCGACGGTTTCACCGAGGAGCCCCTCACCGATGACGAAGTAGCTCTCGGATCCGTGCCGCTCCATGACGCACCCCCCGCACCGACCCTAGTCCGGGGGACTGGGCCTTGCATCGGCCGGGCGGTCCACCCCAATGTGGCCGACGGGAGCACACATATGCTGCATGGATCCATGCGTAAATGCATGATATGGTGCATCAGTGCCGAAAACGATCCAGATCCGCGACGTCGACGACGAGGTCTACGCGGCGTTGGCCCGGCGGGCCGCCGAGGCGGGCATCACCGTTCCCGACCTCCTCCGACGCGAGGCGGGGCGCCTCGCTTCCCGCCCGACGGTGGATGAGTGGCTCGCCCGCACCCGGCGCAGGCCGTCGAGCATCACGCGGCGAGAGGTGATCGAGGCGCTCGACGAGCTCCGAGGGCCCTGGCCCGATGCTCGTCGTTGACGCTTCCTGCCTGTACGAGGTCGTCGCCGACACGATCGATGCCGAGCAGGTACGGGCCCGGCTCGCGCTCGATCCCGATCTCGCCGCTCCGCAGCTGATCGATGTCGAGGTGGTGAGCGTTATCCGTCGTGACCACATGCTCGGGCGGCTCGACACCACCGCGGCGGGACAGGCCGTCGAGGATCTCCGCGACTGGCCCGGCGAGCGATACGGGCATCGGGCCCTGCTGGATCGTGCCTGGGAGCTGCGAGGCAACGTGCGACCCTGCGACGCGATGTACGTCGCGCTCGCCGAGGCGCTGGACGCGACGCTCCTGACCCTCGACCGTCGCCTGGGGCGGGTCCGCCGACTCGCGTGCCCGGTCGAGGTGCTGCCGAACCGACGCTCCTGACCGTCGACGCGACCCGGCGAGTCCTCAGCCGGAGGCGTCGCGCAGGCGTTCGAGCCGGGCTCCCATCAACCGGTCGAGCTCTGTCGGGTATGCGAGAGCATGCGCCTCGGCGACGTCGGGTGCGAGGGCACGGTAGAAGGCCAGGATCCGGCCGGCGGCCTCCAGCAGCGCCGCACGCTCCGGCGGCACGAAGGTTGAGCGCAGCGCCTCGAGGTCACCGGGCGGGATCTCGCCGTCGAGCTTCTCGTAGGGCTCGTCGTGAGCCTCGAGGCCGCGCTCGATACGCACCAGGTTCACGCAACAAGCCCGGAGGATCTCGAGCTGTCCGACAGCCCACCAGAGCTGTCCTCGGCCGATCGCCGTGGTGAAGTGCGACAGGTCGTGCCAGAACCACGTCAGGACGCGCCGGAGCTCCTCGATCTGGTCGGCTGGGTCGGGCAGGGGTTCAGGGAACTCCTCGCGTGGGAGGATGTCCCACTCGTCCACGAGCGAGCGGAACCGTCCTGCATCGACCCGATCGAGCTCGCCTTCAGCGAAGAAGAGGATCTCGCCTTCCGTGCCGTCGGCCAGGATGAAGAAGACGTTGCGCGGGTCGCCGAAGTCGTCGAGGAACAACGGCTCCCCGAGTCGTCGGACGAGGCTGGCTCGATCGGCGACGGTGTCGTCGATCGCCTCGTCGGTGGTGATCACGCACAGGTCGACATCGGAGTACTCGTCCGATCCACCTCTGGCGACGGACCCGCCGAGGAACGCGGCGACGATCCGCTCGTCCGCCGAGCACGCATCAGCGAAGCGGGCGATCACGGCACTGTGATCGTGAGGCGGTCCTGGTCCCGCGGGTCGCATCTCGGAGAGCCTCGCAGCTTCCCCACGCGGTCGCCAGGTGAGCGCGCCCGTCTCCTCAGCCGGATCCGGGTCGCGAGCGCTCCAGGTCGTCCGGCCTGTCGATGTCTCGCGGCGCCTCGCGATCGACCTCGACCTCCTCGACCCACTCCGGGTGACTGGCGGCGAGCACTCGGGCACCGACGTCGCCGTGCAGGTGACCGGCCTCGGCGTAGATCTCTCGGCTGAGGAGCGACGGCCCCGGACCGTCGGTGAACGACAGGCGCACGATCTGCTTCCTGGTGCCGCGGAAGCGATCGACGAGCGCTCTCACGTCGCCGGCCGTCACACCGGGTTGGTCTGCCATGAGCACCACGGCAGCCTCGCTGTCGTCGGAGACCTCGTGGAAGGCGGCCGCGAGCGAGGTCGCCTGTCCGTCACGGTACGCGGGGTTGCGCACGAACCGGCCGTTCTCGGGAAGGAGGAGCCCGGACTCGACACGCTCGGCTTCATGGCCCGTGATCACGAGCAGCTCGTCGACGCCGGCCCCGTCCAGCGCGTCGATCGCGTGCTGGGCGAGGGGCTTCCCCTCGACGACCTCGAGCTGCTTCGTGCCGCCGAACCTGCGGCCCTCGCCGGCGGCGAGCACCACGCCGGTGATCACGCTGCTCGGCTCACGTCGGGGTCTTCCCGCCTCCGAACAGCTTGCGGAAGAAGTTCTTGATCACGGCCCAGATCGCCGACAGGCCCAGGCCGATGCCGCCGACGTGTTTCGCGGCAACGGGGGCCGGGGCCGGAGTCGGAACGGTTGCGGCTGGAACTTCCTCGGCGGCTCCGGCGGGCGTTGCAGCAGGGACCGGCGCCGGCGCCTGGACCATCTGCATCTGGGCCTGCAGGCAGTCGGCGAACTGCTGCGTGAGCTTCCTCGAGATCTCGGGCAGCAGGCCCCGTGAGAGCTGGGCGGCCGCCCCGGTGAGCGCGATGTCGGCGGCCATCTTCACCGTGGTCTGCCCGTCGCTCGCCGGTTCGAGCCACGACGTGACGGTGGCGTTGGCCGCGCCCTTGCCCTTCTGCTCCATGCCTTTGGCATGCAGCGCGGCCCGGTGTGCGGCGTCGTCGCGCTCGGTCATCTCGACGGTGCCGGCGAACGAGAGCGCGACCGGACCGAACTTCACGTTGACCTTGCCCTTCCAGCTGCTGTCGTCGATCGTCTCGGTAAGCTCGGCGCCCGGCATGCACGGGGCGATGCGCTCGACGTCGAGCAGGAACGCCCAGAGCTCGTCGACGGGTGTGGCGACGGTGAACTCGTTCTCGATCAGCATGGTGCGTCAGCCTATCCGGCCGCTCACGAGCCGACCTCCACGAACCGGGAAGGATCGCGCTCGAACGTCGCGAGGCACCTCGCGGAGCAGAAGTACACGGTGCGGCCCTCGTACGTGGTGCGGTATCGCGCGTCGGCGACGTCGACGCTCATGCCGCACACGGGATCGGTCTCCTCGTGGCGTGACGTGATCTCCACCGTGACGGCCGGCG
This sequence comes from Actinomycetota bacterium, assembly GCA_035249905.1. Lineage (GTDB taxonomy): Bacteria > Actinomycetota > UBA4738 > UBA4738 > HRBIN12 > JAOUEA01. The sequence goes on from DATFFT010000074.1 coordinate 30,681, forward strand.
CCTCGAGCTCGCCTGAGGCGCGGAGCCGCACGATCTCGGCGAGGATCGCGAGGGCGATCTCCTCGCTCGCGATGTGGCCGAGGTCCAGGCCGGCCGGGGCATGCACCCGCGCGAGCTGGTCCTCGGCCACGCCCCGGTCGCGGAGGTAGCCGAGCACCGCCGCCGCGCGCTTGTCCGACGCGACCAGTCCGACGTAGGCGGCCGGCGTCTGCAGGGCCCGCTCCATCGCGTCCTCGTCGTAATGGCCCTGGGTCGCCACCACGACGTAGGAGCGGTCGTCGACCCCGTCGAGGTCGAGCGAGGTGACGACCGCGTCGGCTTCGTGGCCCTCGGTCTGCCCCCCGTCGTCGATCGCAAGCGAGCGCCACCCGAGCCCGCGAGCCAGGCGGGTGAGGGCCAGCGCCGCGGGCGATCGACCGATCGCCACGACCTGCGGTTGAGGCAGCACGGGTTCCACGTAGACCTCCAAGGCGCCTTCGCTCTGACACGCGATCGGCACGCTCACGACGCCGTTGCGCCGGTGCTCGTCGAGCTCCTCGGGCGAGCCGAGGAACAACAGTCTCGGCGTGCCCTCGTCGATCGCCCGCAGCGCCTCGCGCACGACCGTCGGCTCGGCGCAGGCGCCGCCGATCCACCCGCGCACCGTGCCGTCGGGCGTGATCAGCGCGGTCGCGCCTTCCTTGCCCGAGGACGGCGCTCGCCGCCAGACGACGGTTGCCAGGACGTAGGGTCGCCCGGCGCCCGAGAGCTGCGCGGCGAGCTCGAGGACCTCGGGTCTCACGGACCTGCCTGTGCCACCTGGATCGCTTCCCACACGTTCGCGCTCGTCAACGGCATGTCGATGTTCTTCACGGCGAGCGGCTGGAGCGCGTCGATCACCGCGTTGACGAAGGCGGCCGGGGACCCGACCGTGGCCGACTCGCCGACGCCCTTCGCGCCGATCGGATGGTGCGGCGAGGGTGTGACCGTCGCGCCGAGCTCGAACCTCGGGGTCTCGACCGCGGTCGGGAGCAGATAGTCCAGGAAGTTCGAACCGATGCAGTTGCCGTCCTCGTCGAACGAGATCTGCTGCATCGCCGCGATGCCGTAGCCCTCGGCGAGGCCGCCGTGGATCTGGCCCTCGACGATCATCGGGTTGATGCGCACGCCGCAGTCGTCGACGGCGACCATGCGCTTCACGTCCCATTCACCGGTCTCGGGGTCGACCTCGACCGCGACCGCGTACGTGCCGAACGGGAACGTCAGGTTCGGCGGGTCGTAGTAGTAGTTGGCTTCCAGGCCGGCTTCCATGCCGTCGGGGAAGTTCGTGTACGCGGCGAACGCGACGTCCTGGATCGTCACGGCCCGGTCGGGTGCGCCCCGCACCGTGTAGTTCGGGCGGTTGAACTCGACGTCCTCCTCGCTCACCTCGAGCAGGTGCGCGGCGATCTTCCGCGCCTTCTCGCCGACGCGGCGAGCGACCATCGCCGTCGCTGCGCCCGACACGGGGGTCGAGCGTGAGGCGTACGTGCCGAGCCCGTACGGGGTGTTGTCCGTGTCGCCGTGCATCACCTTGATGTCCTCGGGCTGGATGCCGAGCTCCTCGGCCACGATCTGCGCGAACGTGGTCTCGTGCCCCTGGCCCTGCGTGATCGAGCTGATCTTCAGGATCGCCTTGCCGGTCGGATGGATGCGCAGCTCGGCGCCGTCGTTCATCTTGATGCCGATGATGTCGTAGTCCTCGTGCGGACCGGCGCCGACCACCTCGGTGAACGAGGCCAGCCCGATGCCCCAGAGCTTGCCGTCGACGCGTTCCCGCTTCTGCTCCTCGCGCAGGCCCGCGTAGTCGATCTTCTCGAGCGCGAGGTCCATCGCGGCGTGGTAATCGCCGGAGTCGTAGACGAACCCGGTCACCGACTCGTAGGGGAACTGATCCTTCTCGATGAAGTTCTTCTTGCGGATGTCGACCGGATCCATGCCGAGCTCGTACGCCGCGTTCTGCACGAGCCGTTCGATCAGGTAGGAAGCCTCGGTGACCCGGAACGAACAGCGGTACGCGACGCCGCCGGGCGCCTTGTTCGTGTAGTAGCCGTCGGCCTCGACGTGCGCGGCCGGCAGGTCGTAGCTGCCCGTGACGATGTGGAACAGGCCGACCTTGAACTTCGACGGTTGCGCGTCGGCGTGGAACGCGCCCTCGTCGGCGAGCAACGACGTGCGCAGACCGAGCATCGTTCCGTCGCGCTTCAGTGCCATCTCGCCGTGCATGTGGAAGTCACGCGCGAACCCGGTCGAGATCAGGTTCTCGGTCCGGTCCTCGATCCACTTCACGGGGTGCCCCAGCAGCAACGAGGCGGCCGTGGCCACGACGTAGCCGGGGTAGACGGGCACCTTGTTGCCGAAGCCTCCCCCGAGGTCGGGGGAGATGATGCGGATGTTCTCCTCGGGCAGTCCCGCGACGAGCGCGAACACCGTGCGGATCGCGTGCGGCGCCTGCGAGGTCATGTAGATCGTGGCCTGGCCGGTCGCCGGATCGACGTCGGCGACGCATCCGCACGTCTCGAGCGGCGAGGGGTGCGAGCGCGGGTAGTGGGTGTCTAGCGACACCACCACGTCGGCTCCGGCGAACGCGGAGTCGGTCTTCGCCTTGTCGCCGGACTCCCAGTGGTAGATGTGGTTGTCGGTCTGGTCGTCCTTCTCGTCGCGGATCACGGGGGCGCCGTCGGCCGACGCGGCCTGGGGGTTCACGACCACCCCGAGCGGCTCGTAGTCGACCTCGATGCGTTCGAGCGCATCCTTGGCGACGTAGGGGTCGTCGGCGATCACCGCGGCGACCTCCTGGCCCTGGAACCGCACCTTGTCGGTGGCGAGCACCGCCTGCGTGTCGCCCGACAGGGTGGGCATCCAGGCGAGGTTGTGCTGGGCCATCAGCTCGCCCGTGACGACCGCCACGACGCCGGGCATCGCCTGCGCGGCGGATCCATCGACGGAGTTGACCTTCGCGTGCGCGTACGGGCTGCGCAGGATCGCCATGTGCAGCATGCCGGGGAGCTGTACGTCGTCGACGTAGTTGCCCCGGCCGCGGACGAACCGGTCGTCCTCCTTGCGACGGACGCTGTGGCCGATGCCTCGGATCTCTTCGGTCTCGGTGGCCATGTGATCGGGCTCCTTCGTCTCGTCGCTCGGTCAGGCGTTCGCGGGCTCCGGAGCGCCCGCCTCGGTCGAGGCCGCTGGCTGGCTCGCGGCGGCGGCCGCCTGGATCGCCTTCACGATGTTCATGTATCCCGTGCACCGGCAGATGTTGCCGCCGATCGCGTCGCGCACGTCGTCGTCGCTCGGCGCCGGATTCCGCTCGAGCAAGGACTTGCCGACGAGCATCATGCCGGGCGTGCAGAAGCCGCACTGCAGGCCGTGGTGTTCCTTGAACGCGGCCTGCATGGGATCGAGCCCGGCGGCGGTGAGCAGCCCCTCGACGGTCGTGATCTCGACCCCCTCGGCCTGCACGCCGAACAGCGTGCACGACTTCACCGGCGTGCCGTCGTAGAGGACGGTGCAGGCGCCGCAGCTCGTGGTGTCGCACCCGATGTGCGTGCCGGTCAGCCTGAGATCTTCACGGATCACGTGGACGAGCAGCTCCCGCGGCTCGATGTCGACGGTGTGCTCGGTTCCGTTGACGGTGAGCGTCACTTCCATCTGTGCCCTTCCCCCTTGTCTCAGGCCGCGCCGGCCATCTCGGCGGCCCGGGCGAGCCCGCGCCTGACGTACACCTCGACCATGTGGCGCTTGTACGTTTCGCTGCCGCGCACGTCGCTCACGGGGCTCGATGCCGCGGCGGCCAGCCGACCGGCCTCGGCGAACAACTCGGGGCTCGGCGCCTGCCCGGAGAGGGCCCCTTCGGCCCCGGTGGCCTTGATGTTCGTGAAGCCGACGCTCGTCAGACCGATGCCTGCTGCACCGATCGTGCCGTTCGACATCGACAGACGTGTCGCGACGGCCACGGTGGCGTAGTCGCCGATCTTCCGCTCGAGCTTCAGGTAGGTGCCGCCGTAGCTGCCCGTCGGCGAGGTCACCTTCACCGTGGTGAGCAGCTCGTTCGGCTCGATCGCCGACTGGAACGTGTCGGCGAGGAAGTCGTCGATGGCCATGTCGCGTTCGCCGTCCCTGCTCTTGAGCGTCACACGAGCGTTCGCGGCGAGCATCACGGCTCCGAGGTCGCCGCTGGGGTCGCAGTGGGCGAGCGAGCCGCCGATCGTGCCGAGGTTGCGCACGAGGGGGTCGGCGATCTGCGGCGCCGCGGCCGCGATCATGTGGTACTTCGAGTTGATCAGGTCCGATCGGGCCAGCTGGTTGTGGCGCACCAACGCGCCGATGTGCAGCTCGTCGCCGACCTCCTCGATCGCATCGAGCCCCTCGATGCGGTTGATGTCGACGAGGTGCTCGGGAGCGGCGAACCGAAGCTTCATCATCGGGATCAGGCTCTGGCCGCCGGCCAGCACCTTCGCGTCGTCACCCAACGATGCGAGCAGCTCGAGCGCCTCGTCGATCGTGGTCGGCCGGTGGTACTCGAAGCTGGAAGGCAACATCGCAGACGTCCCCCCGATCCGTGGCCGCTGCCGCCGCCAACCGGCGACAGCGTTCCCTTATCGCATGACTGGCGAGATCAGGCAACCCGTTTTCGTCCGCGGACGCAGGCATCGAGCGAGCATCCAGCCTTGACCCGACGCGGCCCGGGGCGCACCATCGAACGTGAACCGGGAGGTGATCGATGCGACGCTATCTGGTCGTCGCGAACCAGACCCTCGCCGGCGGGCACCTGCTGTCGGCCCTGCGCGACCTGCGCGATCGAGGTCCGTGCGCGTTCCACGTCGTCGTGCCGGCGACCCCGCCCACCGACCACATGTGGACCGAGGCCGAGGCAAGGCACACCGCGCGGATACGCCTCGACGCCGCGACCTCCGCGCTCTCGGCCGAGGGGCTCGAGGTCACCGGCGAGGTCGGCGACGAGCATCCGGTGGAAGCGGTGCAGGACATCCTGCTGCGCGGGGAGCGATTCGACGCGATCGTGCTGTCCACGCTCCCGCCGGGTCGATCGCGATGGCTCAAGCGGAACGTCGTCCGCCGGCTCGAGGGCACGACCGGACTGCGTGTGATCCACGTGATCGGACAGCCCGCTCCCGCGCCGACGGGCTGACCGAGCTCAGCGCGCCTCGGTGCCGGGGATCGGCCGGTCGTGGATCGGGCCGGGCCGTTCCTTGAGGAAGCCCCCCTTCCGGTCGTGCCTCGCGGCGACGATCTCGGCCACGATGGCGTGCGCGATCTCCTCGGGCCCCTCGGCCCCGAGGTCGAGCCCCGCCGGCCCGTGGATGCGGTCGCGGGCGGCGTCGGTGACCTCGACGCCCTCGTCGGCGAGCTCCATCCACAGCCGCTGCGTGCGCGCCGACGGACCGAGCATGCCGATGTAGCCGGCGTCGGAGTCGAGCAGGGACCGCAGGTACTCCTTGTCGCGCAAGAAGTTGTGCGTCATCACGACGACGTGCGTGCGACGGTCGATCGTCGCGGTCTTCGCGACGTGCTCGGGGGCCTCGACGTGCACGAAGCCGGCCGCCTCGGGGAACCGCTCGTGGTTCAGGAAGCCCGGCCGGTCGTCGACGACGATCGGGTTCCAGCCGATGCCGCGTGCGGCCCGCACGAGCGGGATCGCGTCGTGGCCGGCGCCGCAGACGAGCAGGCGCAGCGGCGGCTCGAGCACCTCGACGAACGCCCGCACGCCGTGCTCGAACGTCCGGACCTCGGACCGCTCGGCCTCGAGCAGCTCGCGGGCCGATGCGATCGCCTCGGCGTCGACGACCGGAAGCCCGAGCGTGCCCTCGGGCTCTCCCTGCGGCCGGACCACGATGCGCGCGCCCGGAGCGACGGCGTCGTCCTCGCTCTCGAGCACGGTCACCACGCTGATGGGGCGCTCCTCGTCGAGGGCCGACCTGAGGGCGTGCGCGACCTCGGCGGCCTGCTCGGCCGGCTCGATGAAGACCTCGATCGCCCCGTTGCAGCCCAGGCCCAGGCCCCAGACCGCTTCGTCGTCGGCGGTGAGGTCCCAGCCGGCGAGACGAGCGGTGCCCTCGTCCATCACGACTCGTGCCATGTCGGCGACGTCGCCCTCGAGGCAGCCACCGCTGATGTTGCCGATCGGGGCCCCGTCCTCGGGTACGAGCAGGCGAGCGCCGGGGCGCCGATAGGTCGATCCGCGCACCGCGACGATCGTGGCGATTGCCATGCGCTCGCCCTTCGCCGACAGCGACTCGATCGCCTGCAGGACGTCGGTGATCTCGCTCACGACTCGATGGTCGCACACCGGGCATGAAGCGGCGACCGCCGAAGGGCTCCCCGGCCGCGGGTCTTCACCTCGGGCGTCTCGCCGCCGATAGGACGTGTGTTCGGCCTCGACCGGGACGTGGGGATGGATCAAGCGTTCGACTTCCGGGCGGCTCCCGTGCCGCCGTGGCGCCGCGTGAACCCGCGAGCGATCGCGCTCGCAGTGACGGCGTGTCTCGTGCTGTCCGGCGTCGTGTCGTTCTCCCGGTGGGTGATCGAGAGCGAGCGCCGGAGCCTCGAACTCGCCGAGAGCGCCGGGTCGGCGTCATCGATCGTCGGCACGATCTCGGGCGACGACACGCTCGACGATGTGAACCAGGTGGCCGGGGAGCTGGCGATCGACGCCGAAGCGCGCGCCGATGCCCGCTCGGCGCTCCAGGCGGCCCGGAGGCTCGCGAAGGGCCGGGCGACGCTCCTCGACGCAGGGCCTGCGCAGCTGGCCTCGATCGTGGACCGGCTCGTCTTCGTCGACGGCCCGGCTCAGGGTCCCGGCGTCGTCAGCGTCGCCTCGAGGCGAGCCGCCTGGGGAGCCGCCGTCGCCGGTACGTCGGGTGCCTGCTACCTGGTGCGCCATTCCCAGGGTGACGGCGTGACCTACGGCCTCGGCCGGTCGTGCACGGGCGAAGAGGCTCTCGCTGCCCGGGGGACGTCATGGTAGCCGAGGCGCCGCGGGGGACAGCGTCCCGGTTCCCTCCGTACGCCGGTGTGATGCTCGCGATCGCCGCGTTCGCGATCCTCGCGGCCTCGGTTGGGACCGTCGCCGGGGTCGTCTTCCTCCGTGAGGAACGTCGAGCCGTGGGTTCGAGCCTGGTCGAGCGATTCCTCGAGGAGCCGGTCGTGAACCGACGGGAGGCCTGGTTCGAGGTCGGCGACCTCGACGTCGCCGTGCTCGAGGTGCGTCCGCTCGACGACGGGCGGGTCGGTCTGCGGATCCTCGTGATCGCGGAGGAGGGGGCCAGCGCCGACCGGTGGACGTTGGCGACCACGCTTCCCTCGCAGGTGGAGCCGCGCCCCGGACACACGTTCGTTCCGGGCGTCGTGGACGAGAGCGCTCAGCGCACGAGGGTCGCCGACTTCGTGGTCGCGGCGCCGTCGGGACTGGGGCGTGCGTTCGAGGTGCGGGTCGTCGACATCGCCACCGGCGCCGAGGTCGGAACGTTCGACGTGGACCTCGACGATCTGTCGGCGCAGGAGCATCTCGGTCCCGGCGCCGCGGTCTGACCCGCTCGCGCGTTTTCCACACCCGGTCTAGACTCCGTGCCCTAGTCAGGGTTCCGACCACGCCGGGTCCGATCGGCAGGCACCGCCGCGGAAAGGGGGAGAGTCCGTGACGAACGTGTCCGTGACCGTGAACGGGCAGTCGCGCGAGGCCGACGTCGAGCCACGCACGCTGCTCGTCTACTTCCTGAGGGAGAACCTCGGGCTCACCGGGACCAACGTCGGGTGCGACACCTCGACCTGCGGGTCGTGCACGGTGCTCCTCGACGGGGAGTCCGTGAAGAGCTGCACGCTGCTCGCCGCGCAAGCAGACGGCCACGAGGTCACCACGATCGAGGCCATGGCCGACGGCGACACGATGCATCCGATCCAGGACGCGTTCCACCGCAACCATGGTCTGCAGTGCGGCTACTGCACACCCGGCATGGTGATGGCGGCGGCGAGCTACCTGAAGGAGAACCCGTCGCCGACCGAGGAAGAGGTCCGCGAGGCGCTCGAGGGGAACCTCTGCCGGTGCACCGGCTACCAGAACATCGTGACGTCGATCCTCGACGCCGCCGGCTCGATGAGCGGCGCGAGGACCTGAGGGGGGAGCGACATGGCCACGACGGAGCAGTACGTCGGCACCCCGATCCTCAGGAAGGAGGACGCGAAGCTCCTGACCGGACAGGGCTCGTTCGTCGACAACCAGACGATGGCGGGCATGGTGTGGATGGCGCTCGTGCGTCCCCCGCACGTGCACGCCACGATCGATTCGATCGACACGACGGCCGCCGCCTCGATGCCGGGCGTGATCGGGGTGTATACGGCGGCCGATCTCGAGGACGCGTTCCCCTCGGGGCTGCCGATGGTGTGGCCGATCACCGAGGACATCAAGATCCCGACCCACTGGCCGCTGACGAAGGACCGGATCAGGTTCGCCGGCGACGCGGCGGCGGTGGTGCTCGCGGAGACGCGCGGACAGGCGGAGGACGCCGCCGAGGCCGTGATGGTGAGCGCCACCGACCTTCCCGTCGTCACCGATCTCGAGGAAGCCGCGAAGGACGAGGTCGTGCTGCACGAGGATCTCGGTACGAACGTGGTCGTGCACTGGTCGCACGGCGGCGGCGGCGACCAGTCGGTGTTCGACTCGGCGCCGGTGACGGTGCAGGAACGCTACACGGCGCCCCGGTTGATCCCGAACCCGATCGAGACCCGCGGGTGCCTGGCGTACGGCATCCCTGCAGCGGGCGAATTCACGCTCGTCTCGGCGACGCAGATCCCGCACATCGCTCGGGTCGGCCTGTCGATCGCCACGGGTATCCCGCAATCGAAGCTGCGCATCATCGCGCCCGATGTGGGCGGCGGGTTCGGCTCGAAGCTGAACGTCTATGCGGAGGAGGCCCTCGCGCTGGCGCTCTCGCGTCTCGGCGGGCGTCCGGTCAAGTGGATCGAGACGCGGCAGGAGAACTACCTGGCCACGATCCACGGGCGCGGCGTGCTGCACGACTGCACGCTCGCCGGCACCGACGACGGCGACATCCTCGGCATGAAGTTCGTCGAGCTCGCCGACATGGGCGCGTACTTCCAGCTGTTGACCCCGGGCATCCCCGAGCTCGGCGGCTGGGTGTACATGGGCCCCTACGACACGAAGGCGTACTGGTACGAGTTCAAGGGCGTGATGACGAACGCCACGCCGACCGACGCGTACCGGGGCGCGGGCCGTCCCGAGGCGACGTTCGTGGTCGAGCGCCTCGTCGACGCCTACGCCCGCCGCATCGGCATGGATCCCGCCGAGGTTCGCAGGAAGAACTTCATGCCGCCGTCGGCCGAGGCGTTCCCCTCGATCATGGGGCTGAACGTCGACTCCGCGAACTACGAGCCCACGTTCGATCGCGCGCTCGAGCTCGCCGAGTACGAGCGGCTGCGGCAGGAGCAGCAGGAGCGGCGCGACCGTGGCGACGTGAAGCAGCTCGGGGTCGGCCTGTCCAGTTACATCGAGATGTGCGGCCTGGCCCCGTCCGAGATCCTCGGCGCGCTCCGCTACGTCGCCGGCGGCTGGGACGCCGCCGAGGTCGAGTGCCGTCCCGACGGCAAGGTGGTGGTCCGCACCGGCACGTCGCCTCACGGGCAGGGCCACGACACCGCGTGGTCGCAGATCGTGGCCGACGGCCTCGGGATCGCCCCCGACGACGTCGAGGTGCTGCACGGCGACACCGCGGTCTCGCGGCTGGGCATGGACACCTACGGTTCGAGGTCGGCGAGCGTCGGCGCGGAGGCGCTGGCCAGGGCGGTCGAGAAGGTGCGGGCCAAGGCACGGACGATCGCGGCGCACGAGCTCGAGGTGGCCGAGGACGATCTCGAATGGGCCGACGGCGCCTTCCGCGTCTCCGGCGCTCCAGACAAGGCCCGCACGATCCCGGAGCTCGCCGGGTCGGCCTGGACGGCTCACTCGTTGCCCGAAGGCGTCGAGCCGATGTTGGAGGGTACGGCGGTGTGGGACCCGCCGAACTTCACGTGGCCCGGCGGCACCCATGTCTGCGTGGTCGAGGTCGACACCGAGACAGGGAAGACGGACATCGTGAAGTACGTCGCGGTCGACGACTGCGGCAACGTGATCAACCCGATGATCGTGGAGGGCCAGGTGCACGGGGGCGTCGCCCAGGGTGTGGCCGAGGCGCTGTACGAGGAGGCGATCTACGACGAATCGGGCAACCTCACGACCTCGTCGATGACGCAGTACCTCGTGCCGACGGCCGGCGAGATCCCGGAGATCACGCAGGATCGCACCGTCACGCCGTCGACGACGAACTCGTTGGGCGTGAAGGGCATCGGGGAAGCCGGCACGATCGCCTCGCCGCCCGCCGTCGTGAACGCCGTGATCGACGCGGTCTCCCACCTCGGGGTGGACCACATCGACAAGCCCGCCTCGCCGGAGCGGGTGTGGCGAGCTATCCAGGACGCGAAGGGAGGTCAGGCATGATCCCCGCGCCCTTCGAATACGCACGGGCCGAGTCGATCGACCACGCGATCGAGCTGCTCGGCGGTGCCGACGACGCGAAGATCCTGGCGGGTGGGCACTCGCTGCTTCCGCTGATGAAGACGCGGCTCGCCCAGCCGTCGCTGCTGGTCGACATCGCCCGCATCGGCGACCTCTCGTACATCCGCGAGGACTCCGACGTGGTCGCGATCGGCGCGCTCACGCGGCACCACGACGTGGCCAATAGCGAGCTGTTGCAGCAGGCGGCTCCGATCGTGGCCGACACGGCTCAGAAGGTCGGCGACCCGCAGGTGCGGCACATGGGCACGATCGGCGGATCCATCGCGCACGCCGACCCGGCCGGCGACATGGGCACGGTCATGCTGGCGCTCGGCGCCGAGTTCGTGATCCGGGGCGCGGGCGGCGCCGCTCGAACGGTCGCGGCCGCAGACTTCTTCAAGGGATTGTTCCACGCCGACCTCGCTCAGAACGAGGTGCTCGTCGAGATCCGGGTGCCGAAGACGACCGGGGGGTGGAGCTACATCAAGTTCCATCGCCGTGCGATCGACTGGGCGATGGTCGGCGTCGCCGCGGTGCAGCGGAACGGCTCGGCTTCTGTGGCATTGACGAACATGGCCGAGACACCGTTGCGTGCCGCCGGCGTCGAGGAGGCGCTCGCGGGCGGGGCCGATCCGGCCACGGCGTCGGCGAGGGCCGACGAGGGCACGGCGCCGCCTTCCGATGCGTTCGCCAGCGCCGAGTACCGCAGAGAGGTTTCGAAGGTGCTCGTGCGTCGCGCGCTCGAGGAAGCGCTCGCGTAGGCGCGGCGCAACACCTTCCCCGATACCCGGTCCCGCGTGGGAGCGTCCTTTGACGGCGTCGGTTCCCGGCCTGTTGGATTGGGGGATGCCGCTCGCACAGCTCCAGCCCGACATCGCCCGATACTCCGCGGAGTGGTGGCGCGACCTGGGCATCAAGCTCGGGCTCACGGTCGTGATCGCGCTGGTCGTCACGTTCCTGCTCCGCGCGTGGGTCGGCCGTTGCGAACGACGCGCCAAGGAAGCGGCCGAGGATTCGATGGAGGGGCCGAGGCGCCGACGGCTCGCCACGATCTCGGGGCTCGTCTCCACCACGCTGCAGGTGATCCTGTGGATCGTGATCCTGTTCTACGTGTTGGCGGCGTTCGGCGTGCCCCTCGGGCCGTTGTTCGCGAGCGCCGGGGTCGCCGGCGTCGCCCTCGGCTTCGGTGCCCAGACGCTCGTGCGGGATACGCTCGCCGGCCTGTTCATCGCGCTCGAGGGGCAGTTCGACGTGGGCGACGTGATCGAGCTGCAGACCGAGGGCGGCCCGGTCAACGGCACGATCGAGGGGCTCACCCTGCGCATCACGTCGGTGCGCCAGTACGACGGCACGCTGAGCATCGTGCCGAACGGCTCGATCCAGGTGACCAGCAACAAGACGCGGGGGTGGGGGCGCGCGATCGTCGACGTGCGGGTGGCGCTGACCGAGGATCCCGACCGTGTGCGGGAGTCGCTCGAGCAGCTCCTGGAGCAGCTCGCCGACGAAGAGCCGTTGAAGTCGTGGCTGCGCGAGGCCCCGTCCGTGCTCGGAGTCGTGCAGCTCACCGACCTCGCGCAGGTCGAGCGGGTCGTCGCCCAGACGACGCCCGGGAACCGTCTCGAGGCGGAGCGCTTCCTACGGGAGCGCATCACGGCCCGCATCACCGAGCAGGGCATCAAGGTTCCGCCGGTGACCGGAGCGGTCGCCTCGCTCGGCGGGACCGGGGTCGGCCTCTAGCTCGGTGACCGAGGGTCGCCACCGGTACGCTGTGGCGATGTCAGGCTTCCCGTTCGGGTCCGTCGACGAGCTGGAGCGCGCGCTCGGAGAGCACCGTTACCTCGCAGACCGCGGGCTCGCCACCGCGATCTACCTCTCGATCTCGCTCGGGAAGCCGCTGCTGCTCGAGGGCGAGGCGGGCGTGGGGAAGACCGAGGTGGCCAAGACGCTCTCGGAGTTGCTCGGGCGCGAGTTGATCCGGCTGCAGTGCTACGAGGGGATCGACGCCTCACAGGCCCTCTACGAGTGGAACTACTCGCGCCAGCTGATCGCGGTTCGCGCGATGGACGCCGCCGACGCCGCGACCCACGTCGAGGACCTGTTCGGCGAGGACTTCCTGGTGGAACGCCCGCTGCTCGCGGCGATCCGAGCGGGCGACCGGGCGGTGCTGCTGGTCGACGAGCTCGACCGCGCCGATGACGAGTTCGAGGCGTTCCTGCTCGAGATCCTGAGCGAGTTCGCGGTGACCGTGCCCGAGATCGGGCGCGTCGCCGCCGAGACGCCTCCGGCCGTGGTCGTGACCTCGAACCGCACACGCGAGCTGCACGATGCGTTGAAGCGCCGGTGCCTCTACCACTGGATCGACCACCCCCAGCTCGACCGCGAGGTCGCGATCGTGCGTGCCCGCGCGCCGCACGTGAGCGAGTCGCTCGCTCGCGACGTGGCCGAGGCGGTCGCGCGGCTTCGGGAGCTCGACCTCGCGAAGCTGCCGGGGGTGGCCGAGACGATCGACTGGGCGAACGCGCTCGCCTTCCTCGGGGCCGACGGGCTCACCGAGGAACTCGCGACCGAGACCCTGGGGGCCGTCGTCAAGGACCACGAGGACCAGCAGCTGGTGGCCACCCGTCTGGCCGAGGTCGTCGGTGAGGATGCGTGAGCGTCCCGATCGAGACGGCGTCGCCGGCCGGGGGCCGCTTCCGCCGCTGATCGCGTTCGGGCGGGACCTGCGCGCCCGCGGCCTGATCGTCGGCACCGGCAGGATCCTCACGTTCGTGCGCGCGGTGGCCGCCCTCGGGCTCGCCGACCGTGACTCCCTCTACTGGGCCGGACGGACGACGATGGTCGGGCGTCGCGACGATCTCGAGGCGTTCGACGAGGCGTTCGAGGAGTGGTACCGATCGTTGCGGCCGATCGACGATCTGGGTGTCGCGCTGAACCTGCCGACCGCCGAGCCCGGATCGGACGAGGCGGTGTTCGGTCCGGAGCCCGATGATCTCGAGGTGCAGGTGGGGCAGGCGGCCGCCGAGTGGCACGGCGCCGACGAGGACGAGGAGCCCGAGCCCGGCGAGGAATCGTCGATCCGCATCGTCGCGAGCGGTGCCGAGGTCCTGCGGACGAAGTCGTTCGGAGACCTCACCGACGAGGAGCGTGAGCGCATCGCCGCGCTGATCCGTTCGCTCCGCCTGCGGGTGCCGTTGGAGCGCACCCGCAGGACCCGCCGCGCTCCGAAGGGCGACCGGTTCGACCTGCGTCGGACGCTCCGGCGTTCCCTGCGCACCCAGGGCGAACCGTTCGACCGGGCGTGGCGGGCGCGCAGCGCCCGGCGGCGACCGCTCGTGCTGATCCTCGACATCAGCGGCTCGATGGCGCCGTACTCGCGCGCCCTGATGCAGTTCGCCTACGCGGCGATGGCGGCCGGCCGCCGGGTCGAGACGTTCGTGTTCGGCACGAGGCTCACGAGGGTCACGCGCACGTTGCGCACGAAGGACCCGGACCGGGCGCTGCACGAGATCGGCCGCCAGGTCGAGGACTGGGAGGGCGGGACACGGATAGGCGAGTCACTGAAGACCCTGCTCGACGGGTGGAGCCAGCGGGCCGCGATGCGCGGGGCGGTGGTCGTGTTCTGCTCCGACGGACTCGAGCGCGGCGACCCGGAGCTGCTCCGGGGACAGATGGCACGCCTCCGCCGGCTCGCTCATCGCGTGATCTGGGTGAACCCGCTCAAGGGATCGCCGAGGTACGAGCCGCTGGCCCGCGGCATGGCGGCGGCGCTGCCCAGCGTCGACGTCTTCCTCTCGGGGCACAACCTCGAGAGCTTGGAGCACCTCGCCGGCACGCTGGGCGGATGACGCTGGGCCGGGGTCCGATGTGAGTTCCCCATTAGGCTTGGTGCGTGATGCACGACGACGACGAGATCATCGAGGCGTACGAGAGCGAGATGGGTCCCGAGCCGATGCCTCCGCCGGAACGGCGAGGATCGAACCGCGGGTTCTGGATCGTGGCCGGCGCGATCCTCGCGGCGAGCGCCGTGCTCGTCGTCGAGATCTTCGCGAACCGTCCGATCGCGAACACGATCGGACACGCGCAACACGATCTGCGTATGGCACAGGCCGAGGCCCTCTCGGTTCTCGCGGAGACCGGCTCGTTCGAGGCGGCCGATGCCGAGACGCTCGGCACGGCCCGGCTCGACGGCGGAGCGCTGCGCGTCGTCGGCCCCGACGACGACTCGTCGGGGCTCGGCGAGGTCAGCGTCTATGCCGACGTGACGACCTGGGCGGCCGCGGTGCGCGCCGGTGCCGACGCGTGCTTCCAGCTCAAGCTCGTGGTCGGCCGAGACACCCCGCTGTACGGCGTGAGCTCGGCCTGCACCGGTCGCGCGGCGCTCGGCGCCGCTGACTCCCGCTGGTGACCGAGCGTCACCCGGGCGGCGGTGGAAGCCTATCGCCCGCGGGAGGTGTTCCCGGTGGGGGTGATCCCGGTGGGGGTGATCCCGGCGGGGGCGAGGGCAGCCCGAACGTCTCGGGCTCGCGCGGCGGCAGCTCCGCCCGGCCCGGCGGGGTCGCATCGGTGCCCACCAGGACCACGACGGTCTTCGCCCACCGATCGCCGAACCGCTGCTTCGTGTCGGATCTCGTCGCCGCGATCCCTCCGACGAGGTAGGGCAGGACGTAGGGGAACGCGTCGACGATCCTGGCGAGATTGCGGATCGCCGCGGCTCCGAACCCGATGCGGGATCCGTCGAGGCCCCTGACCCTGATGCCCAGCACGATCTTGCCGACGGTCGCGCCGAACGCGCCTTCCAGGACGATGAAGTAGACGACGGTGATCACCATCGGGAGCGCGAAGTCGAGTCCCCGCCAGCCGATCGAGTACGTGCCGTCGCCCGACTGGGTCTCCGCGAACGGCACCCAGGCCAGCCCGGTGATCAACCCGTCGATCAACAGGGCGAAGAAGCGGCGTCCCGGGCCGATGTAGGTCAACGAACCGTCCTCCACGCGCGCGGCGGGTCCGGCGGGCACCGCGGACGGTAGGTCCGCCCGCCACCTCGGTCAAGCAGGCTATCGTTCGCGCCATGCCGCGTCCTCGCTCCGTCGTCTCGCCTCGCCGAACGGCCGGTGTGGTGCTCGTGTGCGTGGTGGCCTCGTCCGTCGCGGCCGCCGGCGTGTCCGCAGCGGTCGCCGCCGATCCACGCCCGGCATCGGGCGCCGCGCGCATCCGCACGATCGCGCCGGGCGTGACGTACCAGCGCATGGCGCTGCGGGGGCCGGTCGTGGCGCACGTGGTGCGCATCGACCCCTCCGGGCCCTCCACGATCGACGTCGCACCCGGGGGTCGCCGCGCGGGGTCGTTCGCGCGTCCGAGCTCGATCGGGCGAGCGCACGGGGCGCTCCTCGCGATCAACGGGGACTTCGGCCTGCTCCGCGGGCTGCCGGTGCACGCGTTCCAGGCGGACGGGTCCCTCATCACCCGCGGCATCCACACGGGCACGAGCTTCGCGATGCGTCAGGACGAGACGACGAGCTTCATCGGGACCACCCGTCTCGCGATCGAGGCACGGCACGCGCAGACCGAGGCGACGGTCGGCGTCGCCGGGTGGAACTCGAAGCCCCCCGGCCGTTTCACGGTCGCGGGCTTCACGCCGGCCGGGGGAGACGTGCGCCGGCCGCCCACGACCGGGTGTGCGGTCCGGCTCGTTCCCGACTCCGAGGCATCGTGGGACACTTCCGGCACCGGGATATCGAGGCGATACGAGGCCGTGGCGAACCGGTGCGGGCCCACTCGCATGCGCGTCGATGCCCGGACGGTCGTGCTCGCTTCGCGGCGCTGGAGGGCGGGCTCGGACGCGCTGACGGCGATGGAGCCCGGCCACCACGTACGGCTCAGATGGTCGTTCGGATGGCCACGGGTCGCCGACTCGGTGGGAGGCGTGCCCCGTCTCGTCGACGATGGTGCGATCGTGGCGTCGAAGTGCCGCAGCCACTTCTGCCGGCGGCATCCTCGAACGGGCATGGGCGTGACCGCGGACGGCACCGTGGTGCTCCTGGTGGTCGACGGCCGGTCCCGGCGTTCCGTCGGCATGACGCTCTACCGGTTCGCGCTCACGCTCGCCTCGCTCGGTGCCACCGACGCGATGAACCTCGACGGCGGCGGGAGCTCGGCGATGTGGATCGCCGGCCGGGGGGTCGTCAATCGGCCCTCGGACCCCGGCGGGGAGCGGAGGGTGGTCAACGCCCTGCTCGTGCTGCCCGGGGCGGATCCGGGCGAGACGCGGCTCGCAGGCGGCCGGGTCGCGCTGGTCGACGGGGGAGCCGCGGCCGATCCGGGAGCGAGCGACCCCGGTTCGGTCGGAGGCCTCGCCGAGGCATGGGTGGAGGGGTCGGTCGTCGACGGACCGGTCCCGCCAGCGATCGAGCGGATCGCCGAACGCTTCGAGCGAACCCGTTAGTCGACCGACACGCCTCGCTCGATCGCGGCGTCGAGCAGCTGGACCGGGTGCACCACGCGGGCGGACACTCCGAGCGCGGCGAGCCCCGCGCGGATCTGCATCGTGCATCCGGGGTTCGCGCTCGCGATCGTCGTCGCCCCGGTCTCCCGAACCGCGTCGGCCTTCTGGCGTTGGAGCTGCCCGGCGAGCTCGGGCTCGGTGACGTTGTAGAGCCCGGCGGCCCCGCAGCACCGGTCGCCGCTCGGGATCTCGACGACCTCGACGCCGGGGATCTGCGCGAGCAGCGCCCTCGGCTGCGCGCGGATGCCCTGGGCCCGCACGGCATGGCACGCGTCGTGATACGCGACGCGTTCCACCCACGCGTTCCCGAGGGCGACGTCGCCGAGCCCCTCGTCGAACAGGAAGGCCATCACGTCGCGCACCGGGAGCCCGGCGCCGTCGACGAGCTCGCCGTAGGTGCGCATGTGCGCCCCGCACCCGGCCGTGTTCACGACGACGTGGTCGGCCTCGGCGAACGCCCGGGCGTTCCGCCGTGCCAGGCGCCGGGCGGTCTCGAGGTGTCCGTTGTGAGCCTGCAGCGCCCCGCAGCATCGTTGGTCCCCGGGCACGACGACGCGCCACCCCGTGCGCGCGAGCACGCGGATCGTCGCGAGGTTCACCTCGTGGAACCAGCGGTCCTGCACGCACCCCGAGAGCAGCGCCACCGTGCCGCGGACCTCGACCCCCGCCGCCGGCGCCGTCGCCCGCGGCAGCCGCCGGAACGCCGCGGAGGACCGGGGGACCAGGGCGCGCACCCGCCTCGGCATGAACGGCCGGGCGAGCGGCTGCAGCGCGGCGGCCGTCCGGATCAGCCACGGGCGGGGAAGCACGACGTCGAGACCGAGCCATCGCAGGAACCGCGATCCGCTCCCCCGCCTCGGCTCGATCTCGGTGCGAGCGTGCTCCATCATGCGGCCGAACGGCACGTGCGACGGGCAGACGTCCTCGCACGCGCGGCAGACGAGGCAGAGATCCATGTACGTCGCGAACGTGTCGTCGACGGGGGCGATGCCGTCGGCGACCGCCCGCATCGCCGCGATGCGCCCACGGGGCGAGGCCGTCTCCTCGCCGGTCAGGCGGTACGTCGGGCAGTGCGGCAGGCAGAGCCCGCACGCGACGCACGAGTCGAGGTCGACGTCGGCCGGATGGTCGGCGCCGAGCCAGTTGGCGGTCACGGCGCCCTCCCGGCCCACGAACCGCACGCCCTCGGGCATCTCGGTGCCGAGCGGCTCCGGGAACGGGGTCTCGTGGGTCACACGGCCATGTTCACACGACCCGGGGTGGTTTGACCGAGGTGGGGCGCCTGCCTACCGTGCCGCCATGACCGAGGGCGAGCGCCGGGAGCGGCGGTTCGGGCGCCTCACCGACGAGGCCGAGGACGGGTTGCTCACCTACGGCTCCTATCTGAAGGTCCCGGAGCTGCTCTCGTTGCAGCAGGTGCGGAGCGACCCTCCCGTGCACGACGAGCTGCTCTTCATCGTTGTGCACCAGGCCTACGAGCTCTGGTTCAAGCAGCTGCTGTTCGAGCTGGAGGCGGTGCGCGACGCGATGCTCGCCGACCGGTCCGGGCCGGCCCGGCATCTGCTCGGCCGCGTGCACGCGATCGAGCGCGTGCTGATCGAGCACATCGAGGTGCTGCAGACGATGACGCCGCAGGACTTCCTGGAGTTCCGGACCGTCCTGAGCCCGGCGAGCGGCTTCCAGTCGGCGCAGTTCCGCGAGCTCGAGTTCGTGAGCGGGCTCGCCGACGAACGCTTCCTCCAGGACCTCGCCGCCGACGCCGATGAACGCGACCGGCTCGCGCGCCGCCTCGGCGATCCGACGCTGTGGGACGGCTTCGTCGCGATGATGGAGATCCACGGGTTCCCGATGCCCGACGACGATGCCGAGGCGCGGGCGACGTCGCTCGTCGCGATGGCTCAGGAGCGAGGAGACGTCTTCGCCGTGAGCGAGGGGCTCCTCGACCACGATGAGGCGTTGGCGAGCTGGCGTTACCTGCACGTGCTGATGGTGGAGCGCGAGATCGGCGCGAAACGTGGCACGGGCGGCTCGAGCGGCGTCGGCTACCTGCGCTCGACGCTCGACAAGCGCTGCTTCCCGGAGCTGTGGGGCCTGCGCAGCCGCCTGTGAGATCCCGTCGGGAGGACGATCATGCCTCCTCGACGCCGAGGGTCGAGCGGAGCTGATCGAGCATGCGCTGCTCGCCCTCGCTCACCTGCTCTGCTCCGAAGCCCATGAAACCGCCCTCCTTCGCGGCGTCGGCGGCGTCCTGAGCCACCTCCACCAGCCAGCGGGCGAACGCGGTGGTCTCCTCGGCCGTGGCCTTCGCGGCGACGACGGCCTGCACCTCGCGGAGCTCGTCGAGCACCTGCTCGCCGGCCTTCCCCGGGTCCTCGATCTTGAAGCCGCTCATCGGGTTCTCGCGGCGCTGGCCCATCGCCATGATCTCCTGCGAGACCGCGAGCAGCAGCTCGTCCTGGGTCGGAGGCGAGCCGATGCTGCGGAGCGTGGCCATCGTCTCCTTGGAGAGCTCGATCGGGCCCCCAGGGTCGGCGAGCGAGATCGCCATGCCGGCCACGGTGGGCGCTCGCCGCACCCGGGCCCATTCCTCCTGGCTGAACGCATCCTTGCCGGTCATGTCTGCCCTCCCGTATCGGGTCGGTCGTCCGTTCCGAGGATAGGCTCCTCGATCATGAGCGGCTCGGGTGTGCGCGCGTCGAGGAAGGCGTCGTCGTTCACGGAGTCGGTGATCCGCGACATGACGCGGCTCGCCGGCCGGCACGACGCCATCAACCTCGGGCAGGGCATGCCCGATTTCGAGTCGCCCCCCGAGCTCAAGGAAGCCGCGATCCGCGCGATCGCCGAGGACCACAACCAGTACCCGATCACGTGGGGCGTGCGCCCGTTCCGTGAGGCGATCGCGGCCGCGTACGAGCGCGACTACGGGCTCGCGATCGACCCCGAGGCCGAGATCTGCGTCACGTGCGGGTCGACCGAGGCGATGATCGCGTCGATGCTCGGCGTGGTCGATCCCGGCGACGCGGTCGTCGTGTTCGAGCCCTTCTACGAGAACTACGGGCCCGATGCCATCCTCACGGGTGCCACCACTCGGCACGTCTCGTTGCGGCCGCCGGATTGGACGTTCGACGAGGACGAACTGCGAGCTGCGGTCGGCCCCGGCACGCGAGCGATCGTGATCAACACCCCGAACAACCCGACGGGGAAGGTGTTCACGCGCGAGGAGCTCACCGCGATCGCCGAACTCTGCATCGAGCACGATGCGATCGCGATCACCGACGAGATCTACGAGCACATCACCTACGACGGCGCCACGCACGTGCCGATGGCGACCCTTCCCGGCATGCGGGAGCGCACCGTCACGATCAGCGCGCTCTCGAAGTCGTTCTCGGTCACCGGATGGCGGGTCGGGTGGGCGATCGCGCCGCCGCCGCTGATGGCGGGCATCCGGCCGACGCACGACTTCCTCACGGTGGCGGCGCCCGCGCCGCTGCAGATCGCGGGCATCACGGCGATGCAGCTTCCAGCGGGCTACTTCGAAGGCATGCGCGCCGACTACGCCGAGCGCCGCGACGTGATGCTGCGCGTGCTCGCCGAGAGCGGGTTCGAGATCGCCCGGCCCCCCGAGGGCGCGTACTACGTGATGGCCGACTGCTCGCACCTGGGCCTCGGCGACGACGTCGCAACGGCGCGCCACCTGGCCCAGCACGTCGGGGTCGCGACCGTGCCCGGCTCGTCGTTCGTGTCCGACCTCGCCGACGGTGCCCACCTGTTGCGGTTCGCGTTCTGCAAGCGCGTCGAGACGCTCGAGGAAGCGGGCAAGCGCCTGCGAACGGGCCTCGGCACGTAGCCGGGGCTGTGGCGGTCGGGTAGTCTGAACCAGACTAGTAGCCCATGCGGGCGATGTGGTGCACCGCGATGCGGACGATCACCCGCTGCTGATCGGGGCGATGCCCCTCGTACACGTCGACGCCGGTGTACTTCTTCGCGAGGAAGTCGATGTGCGCGTCGGCCCCGTCGTGCTCGAAGCCGGTCACGCGTCCCCGCAGCATGAGCTGCCGGTAGGGGTCGTTCCGGTCGAACGCGCAGACTGCGACGCGGGGGTCGCGCCGCATGTTCCGAGTCTTCGTGCGTCCCTCGGCCGTGTTCACGAGCACGTCGCTGCCGTCGACGTCGATCCAGACGACCGAGGCCTGCGGGCCGCCGTCGGCCATCGCGGTCGCGAGGCTCGCGAAGTTGGGCGCCGCCAGCAGCGCGCGGTCGGCGTCGTTCAGCGTCGTGGCGCGTCGGCGACCGTCATCGGTCATGCACGACATGCAACCATGCCGGCGGCGCCGGTGTCCTCACCCCTGAGGGTGGCCGTCCACCCCCCCGTTCGGAACGAGGCCGTGGGCGCCGATGTCGGCCAGCGTCACCGACCCCATCACGTGCTGGATCTCCGGCTTGATCTCGGTCCAGCGGAAGTGCAGGGGGCACGGCCGACCTTCGTCGCAGTCCGAGCGCCAGAAGATGCACGTGTCCCAGATCGCCTCGTGGCCCTCGACGATCCTGAGCACGTCCCCCAGCAAGATGCGGTCGGGCGGACGGGCGAGCGTGAATCCGCGGCCCCGTTGGGATCGAAGCACCCCACCGGCCGCGAGCGACCGCAGGATCTTCGACAGGAACGGCGCCGGCAGCTGCGCGCGTACGGCGATCTCGCGGGCCTCGACCAACTCGCCGGGTGGAGCCGATGCGAGCTCGATGAGGGCCTCGATCGCGTAGCGGCTCTCTCGAGCGAGTCGCATGGTCGATTCTCCCGGTGTCCGGGCGTCAGGAGGTCCCTTCCTGCGCATTGTCCATCGTGCCACGGAAGCGGCACGAGCTGTCCCCGAGGGTCCCGTCTCGGTCGGGACCATCGGACCGTTTCCATCCGTTGGGCCTGGGCGAGGATGGCAGGCGCGAAAGGAGCAGCCATGAACAGGTACGTGTCGGTCGGAGCGGCGTTCCTCGCCGCGGTGCTCATCGTCGTCGGGATCGTGGCGGTCAGCCCGGGGGACGGCGCGTCCGGTGCGGCGCCCGCCGAGGACTTCCGGGTCCACGAGGCGAACGGCAACGTCGTGGAGGTGAACCTCGTCGCCCGGGAGACGACCCAGGAGATCGCGCCCGGCGTGGACTACCAGGTGTGGACCTTCAACGGCGTCACGCCCGCCCCGGTGATCCGCGTGAACCTGGGCGACACGGTTCGCTTCACGCTGACGAACGACTCGAAGATCGGCATGCAGCACTCGATCGACTTCCACGCCGCGCTCACGCCGTGGAGCGAGAACTATCAACCGGTCGACCCCGGCGAGACCCTCACGTTCGACTGGGTCGCGATGTATCCCGGCGTGTTCATGTACCACTGCGGGGTCGACCCCGTGCTGCAGCACATCGGCAACGGCATGTACGGCGCCATCATCGTGCAGACCGATGCGTTCCCGGCCGAGCGTGAGTTCGTGATGGTGGCGAGCGAGTTCTATCCGACCGCGAAGCCGATCGAGGGGCAATACGTGGGCGACATCGACCGCATGAAGGCGGTCGATCCCGAGTACGTGGTGTTCGATGGCCTCGCGAACCGCTACCTGGACGAGCCGCTACAGGTGCGTCCCGACGAGCCGTTCCGCATCTGGCTGGTGAACGCCGGGCCCACGCTCACGAACGCGTTCCACGTGATCGGCACGCTGTTCCCGCACGTGTACGCATCGGGGAACCCGACCACCCCGCTCAACGGGCTGCAGACGTGGAACGTCCCGCCCGGCGACGGAGCGATGTTCGAGCTGCAGATCCCCGATGAGGGCGTCTATCCGTTCGTGACCCACGCGTTCGCCTACACGGGTCTGGGCTCGGTCGGCGCGATCGAGGTGACCGCCGACGCCCCGCCGGCTCCCGACTCGTATCCGACGTTCGGCGATCCGTTCTCGGCCGGCGTGCTCCCGTTCCGCGACGCCGACGCCACGCCCGCGCCGAGCCCAAGCGCCGAGCCGAGCCCCAGCGCCGAGCCGAGCCCCAGCGCCGAGCCGAGCGAGGACGCCGAGCCCGCCGCGTGCACGCCGAAGGGCACGACGATCGACGTGATGGCCATGGACTCCGTGTTCGATACGGACTGCCTGGCCGCTCCCGAGGGCAAACCGTTCGAGATCGTCTTCGACAACATGGACGCGGGCATCCCTCACAACGTCGCGATCTACACGGACGAGAACGCCTCGACCGCCCTGTTCGTCGGGGACACGATCAACGGGCCCGAGGTGATCACGTACGAGGTGCCCGCCCTCGATGCCGGCACGTACTTCTTCCGGTGCGACGTGCATCCGACGACGATGACGGGCACGTTCGTCGTCGCGTAGGTCCGCGGGAAGGGCGAGGGTCCTGCACGGAAGCCCGCTCGTCGTGAAGAATGGGCAGCGGACCCCGATGGAGAGGCGATGATGGGGCAGGTCAGGATCGAGCCGGACGCCCGTCGCGCGAGCGTGCGCGCCAGCATCGCGGGAGCCGTGGCGGCGATCGTGCTCACCTTTCTCGTCTTCGCCGGCAGCAATGCCCTGCGCAACTTCGACGCCGCGCTGATCGGATACGCGGCGGCGACGATCGTGCTCGCGTTCGGCGTCGTCTACCGGTACGCGATGTGGGTCCAGACGCCGCCGACCCGGCGCTACCTGGTGAAGGGCTGGCGGGCGTTCTTCTCGTTCCGGAACTTCCGTCGGTTCCCGTCGATGGTGCCTCGCGGCATCGTCGGCTACCTGGGGCTCCAGACGTTCATCAGGCACCGCGGCACGGCCCGCTGGGTCGCGCACCAGGCCCTGTTCTGGGGCGTGGTGATCGCCACGCTGATGACCTTCGCGCTGGCGTGGGGATGGATCCACTTCGAGGCCACCGAGACGCAGCGGTACGAGATGTTCGTGCTCAACCTCGGGGTGATGACGTTCGCCCCGCTCACCTGGTGGGCATGGATCGTGTTCCACGTGCTCGATATCGCGGCGGTGCTCGTGATCGCGGGCTGCGGCTACTTCCTCTGGAGGCGCATGCGCGACCGCGAGGCCACGACCGGCCAGCGCCTCGGGTACGACTTCCTTCCGCTCGTGGCCCTGGTGGCGATCTCGGTCACCGGTCTGCTCCTGACGTTCTCGAGCGCCCTGCTGGAGGGCGCGGGCTACGAGTTCCTGGCGATCCTGCACATGGGCGTCGTCGTGCTCTCGTTGATCTTCATCCCGTTCGGGAAGTTCTTCCACGTGATCCAGCGACCCGCGACCGTGGGGGTGCACATGTACAAGCGAACGTCGCAGGCGTCCGAAGGCATCGTCGAGTGCGAGCGGTGCGGCGAGCCGCTCGAAGGCGCCGGGTTCGTGCGGAACCTGCAGGAGACGATGGACGAGCTCGGACTCGGGTATGGGGACCTCGTGCGAACGTGCCCCCGGTGCAAACGGCTCGAGCGCGGGAAGGCGTACCTCGACCACGTGAAGCGAGGGTTCTAGGGTGTCGGCCGGACCGACGCCCTATCCGGTGATCCCCCCGGGGGTCACCGATTTCCGCGAGGCCGGGGCCGAGGCCGCCGCCGGTTGGCAGTCGCCGGAGGCGAGCGAGGTCACGCTCGTGCCGACGCATTGCTGCTACTGCGGCGTGCAATGCGGCATGTACCTCAAGGTCGACGGCGAGGGGCACGTCTTCGGCGTCGAGCCGAGCGCCCACGACATCAACAAGGGCAAGCTCTGCCCCAAGGGCGTGACCGCCTACCAGCAGGTCGACCACCCCGATCGCCTGTTGCACCCGCTCGTGCGCGACGCGAGGGGCGGCGAGCTGCGACGGGCCACGTGGGACGAGGCGCTCGACCGGGTGGCCGCGGAGATCCGGCGCATCCAGGACGCCTACGGCCGCGACGCGTTCGGCGTGTACTCCGGCTCCTCGCTCGTGACCGAGAACACTTACCTGATGGGGAAGTTCGCCCGGGTCGCGCTGAAGACGAAGCACATCGACTACAACGGGCGCCTGTGCATGGTGAGCGCGGCCGCCGCCAACAAGAAGGCCTTCGGCATCGACCGTGCGGCGAACCCGTGGCAGGACATGCTGTCGACCCAGGTGGTGCTGCTCGCGGGCGCGAACGTCGCCGAGACGTTCCCGGTCATGTCGCACTACGTCTGGGGAGCCCGCGACCGAGGCGCGAAGCTGGTCGTGGTCGATCCGCGCGAGACGCCGCTGGCCCGCACCGCCGACCTGCACGTGCCGCTCCGTCCCGGCACCGACGCGGCGTTCTTCGGCGCCGTGCTGCATGCGATCGACCGGGAAGGCTGGATCGACGAGGCGTTCATCGCCGAGCGCACCGTGGGCTGGGACGACGTGCGCGAGACGGTCGCGCACTGGCCTCCCTCACGTGCCGCCGAGATCTGCGGCATCGATGCCGGGCTGATCGAGCGCACCGCGACGATCTGGGGCACGGCCGAGCGTGCGATGGCGTTCCACGCGCGCGGCGTCGAGCACCAGATCCAGGGGGTCGAGAACGCCCTGAGCATCATCAACCTCGTGCTCGCCACCGGCCAGATCGGCGCCGAAGGCAAGGGCTACGGCACGATCACCGGCCAAGGCAACGGCCAGGGCGGTCGCGAGCACGGCCAGAAGGCCGACCAGCTCCCGGGTGCACGCGACATCGAGAACCCCGAGCACCGCGAGTTCATCGCCGACTACTGGGGCATCGACGAGGCCGATCTGCCGCGTGCGGGCGTCAGCGCCGTCGAGCTCGTGCACCTGATGGAGACCGGGGAGGTGCGCGGGTTCCTCGCCCTGTGCAACAACCCGTTCGTCTCGATGCCGAACGCCACGCGCATCGAGCGGTGCTACGACGAGCTCGAGTTCCACGTGCAGATCGACTTCTTCCTGAGCGAGACCGCGGCCCGCGCCGACGTGGTGCTGCCGTGCACGACGTGGGCCGAGGAAAGCGGCACGACCACGAACGCGGAGGGCCGGGTGATCCTGCGGCACAAGGCCGCCGAGCCGCCCGGCGAGGCCCGGCCGGACTGGTGGATCGTCGGAGAGATCGCCGAGCGGCTCGGCGCTGGCGATCGGCTCTCGTTCGCCTCGATCGAGCAGATCTTCGAGGAGCTGCGAGGCGCCTCGAGGGGCGGCGTCGCCGACTACAGCGGCATCACGTACGAGCGCCTCGAGGAGACCGGCGGCCTGTTCTGGCCCGTGCCGAGCGAGGACCACCCCGGCACCCCCCGTCTGTTCGAGGAGCGGTTCAACTTCCCCGACGGGAAGGCGCGGTTCAACGTGGTCGAGTGGCGTGAGCCCGCCGAGCCCGTCGACGACGAGTACCCGATCCGTTTGACGACCGGGCGAACCGTGGCGCACTTCCTGTCCGGGAACCAGACGCGGCGCATCGGCGCGCTCGTTGAGCAGACGCCCCGGCCGTGGATCGAGGTGCATCCCTCGCTCGGGTTCGCCCCCGGCGACCCCGTGCGTGTGACCACCCGGCGCGGCGAGATCACGCTGCCCGCGCTCGTGACCGAGACGATCCGCGAGGACACCGTGTTCGTGCCCTACCACTGGGCGGGAGCGGTCGCCGCGAACCTGATGACGGTCGACGCCCTGCACCCGGTGAGCCGCATCCCCGAGTACAAGGTGTGCGCCTGTCGCATCGAGCGTGGCAGCGAGATCACGCCGTCACCACCACCGCCGAACCCGCCCGGTGAGGGCGTCGGGGGAGCGGAGTCGTTGACGACGGCCGATCTGCGACAGCCGAGCGCCCCCCAGGGAAGGGGGACCTCGGACGCATGATGGGGCGAACGCTGTTCATCGACCCGGGCCGTTGCATCGGCTGTCAGGCATGTGTCACCGGGTGTCGTGAGTGCGATTCGCACCGTGGGAAGTCGATGATCAGCCTGGACTACATCGACCAGGGCGCCACCGTGGCCTCGATGCCGACGGTGTGCATGCACTGCGAGGATCCGGTCGCGCCCTGCGCGGAGGTCTGCCCGACCGACGCGATCCTCGTCACCGCCGACGGCGTCGTGCACGAGGCCGCCAAGGAACGATGCATCGCGTGCGCGAACTGCGTGCACGCATGCCCGTTCGGCGTGCCGAAGCTCGATATGGAGGAGATGCTCCAGTACAAGTGCAACATGTGCTACGACCGCACCTCGGAGGGGCTCGCGCCCATGTGCGCGGCGGTCTGCCCGACCGGTGCGATCTTCTACGGCAGCATCGACGAGCTCCTCGCCGAGCGTCCGGGCGCCGCCGCCACCGACCTGGTCGTCTTCGGCGAGCAGGAGATCCGCACCGGCGTCGCGACGGTGGTGCCGGCCGGCTACGAGCCCGACGGCGTGCCGGGAGAGCGCTGAGCCGGATGGCGAGTCCCGCTCGCACCCCGCCCACCGACGGACCGTTCGAACGCATCCGCTCCGACGCTCCGGTGACCCGGCGCGACTACCTGCGCATCCTCGTCACGATCTCGGGCGGGCTCGTCGTGGGCGCGGGGGCCGTCGCGATCGGGGTCTTCCCTCGCCGGACCGGGTCGGCCGGCGACGTGCGGATCGCCGAGGGGATCGCGCCGGGAGAGACCGTGAGGTTCTCCTACCCGGGATCCGACGATCGCGCGATCGCGCTGCGGCTGCCGGGCGGTGTCCTCGTGGGGTACTCGTCGATCTGCACGCACCTCGCGTGCGGGGTGCTCTGGGAAGAGCGGGACGAGGCGCTCGTGTGCCCCTGTCACGAGGGCCGCTTCTCGGCGGCCACCGGGGAGGTGCTCGCCGGGCCGCCGCCCCGGCCGCTTCCGGTGATCGACCTCGAGGAGCGCGACGACGGCGTGTACGCCGTGGGGGCTCGGGTGCGATGAGGGAGCGGGATCCACGGCTGCGTCTGCGCATCGGCGCTCCGGGTCCGGGCCCCGGGGCCGGCGGCGATCGCGATCCGGAGCGAGCCGCGATCGCGATGGCGCGGATCGCGATCGTCGCGACCGTCGTGGTCGGCCAGCTCTGGGCGCTCACCGTCGCGCTCAACGCCTATTTCGAGGAGCGTCTGGCCACCGTGTGGTGGCTGTTCGCGTTCCAATGCGTGTCGTTCCTGCTGGCGCTCGGCGTCTGGTTGATCGTGCCCGACGACCGCTGAGCGCCTCGAGCGTCACCCTCGAGCCGCGGCCGTCTCCTCGTCGGCCGCGAACTTCGGAAGGATCCGCGCCAACCTGCCCGAACGCGAAGCCAGGATCGGACCGAGGATCGCGGGGACGCCCTTCCCTCATCGTGGTCCCCGGGGATGCGAGGATGCAGGCACGGCCGCCGAGGGGTGCGGCGAAGGAAGCGTGGATCCGGATGTCGACACGGGCTGATCCCTCTGATCGTCGTTCCGACTTCCCGAGGGAAGGCGAGTCTGACCTGAATCGTACACGGAGGCCGAGGCGCGGCTCGGCCGACCCCGGCCGGGGAGTGGTTCGGTGAGCGTCGCCGTGCCCGATCACGAGCGGCGGGCGGGCTCCACCCTCGCCACGCTCTCGCCCGCCTACTTCGCGTTCGTCATGGCCACCGGCATCGTCTCGATCGCCGCCGAGCTACGAGGGTTGCACGGGCTCGCCGTCCTGTTGCTGTGGGTGAACGTCACCGCGTACGTCGTGCTCTGGGCGCTGTCACTGGCTCGGCTGGCGCGCTACCGCGACCGGATGCTCGCCGATCTCACCAGCCACCAGAAGGGCGCTGCGTTCCTCACCACCGTGGCCGGTACCAACGTCCTGGGCAGCCAGCTGGCGCTGATCGCGGAGCGTCCGGGCATCGCCGTCGCCCTGTGGTGGCTGGGCCTCGCGTTGTGGGGGGTGCTGCTCTACGCCTTCCTGACCGCCGTGACGTTCCGCGAGCCCAAGCCCGACCTGGCGACCGGCATCAGCGGCGTGTGGCTGCTGCTCGTGGTCTCCACGGAATCGGTGGCCGTGCTCGGCGCCACGGTGGCCCCGTCGATCGCGCCCCGCGGGGTGCTCTTCGTCTCGTTGGTCGCACATCTGGTCGGGGCGATGCTCTACCTGCTCGTGATCGGCCTGATCTTCTATCGGTGGACGTTCTTCTCGATGGGAGGCGACCAGGCGACGCCGCCGTACTGGATCAACATGGGGGCGCTCGCGATCACCACGCTCGCGGGATCGAACCTCATCCTCGCCGCGCCGCGATGGGACCTGCTGCGGCAGCTCGAGCCGTTCCTGCAAGGCACGACGATCCTGTTCTGGGCGTTCGCCACGTGGTGGGTGCCGCTGCTCGTGATCATGGGTGTCTGGCGTCACGGCGTGAAGCGCGTGCCGTTGCGGTACGACCCGCAGTTCTGGGCGCTGGTCTTCCCCCTCGGCATGTACTCGGTGGCCACCACGAAGATGATCGAGGCGATCGGGCTTCCGTTCGGGTCGTGGATCCCGGCCGCGTTCTTCTGGATCGGTCTGGGCGCCTGGACGATCACGGCGGTGGGCATGGCCATGGCCGAGCGACCGGGCTCGCGATGAGCCTCAGCCGAGGATGCGCACCTCGCCGAAACCGGCGTCGAGATCGTGTCCCGATCGGAACCTCCCGGGCGAGAACGCCTCGAGGCCCGGGTCGACGGGCTCTCCGGTGACCAGGTCGGCGACGTGGGCGCCGAGCGTGGGGGCGAGCTTGAACCCGTGGCCGCTCGTGCCCGCGTCGACGACGACGCCGGGCGCGATCTCGCCGATCACGGGCTGCCAGTCGGGGCTCACGTCGTAGAGACTCGCCCAGCCTCCCTGGACCTGCGCGGTCTCGAGCGACGGGACCCTCGCCACGAGGAGCCCGGCGAGATGCTCGACCTCTTCGGGCGAGATCGTCGTGCGGAAATCGTCGGGATCGACCTGGGGAGCGGGCGTGAGCGACCCCAGCAGGAACAGGTCGTCGCCCTCGGGGCGCAGGTAGAACCCACCCGGCACGTCGGCGAACCCGGAGACCGGCTGGGCCGGGCCCCACCGGAACGTCGCCACCGCATGCCGTTCGACGGTCAACGGCAGATCGACCCCGACGCAGGCGGCGAGGCGGCGCGTCCACGGACCGGCGGCCAGCAGGATGCGTTCGCAGACCAGGCGATCGCCCTGGTCGGTCACGAGCGCGCCGCCGCCCGACTCGCTCGGCTCGATGCCGGAGACCTCCGTGTGCAGGCGCAGCTCGGCGCCTCGGTCGGTCGCCGCGCGGATCAGCGCCTCGGTCGTCGCGTGTGGGTCGGCGTAGCCGGCGTGGCGTTCGAACGCCCCGATCGCGACGCCCGTCAGATCGAACCCGCGCAGGCGGGCGCCGAGCGCCGCCGGCTCGAGCAGGTCGGTCTCGATGCCGTTCTCGTTGAGTCGGGCGACCGACGATCGCACCACGGGCTCGTCCGCCGCAGGATGCAGCACGTACAGACCCGTCCGGCGGTGTCCGGCGTCGGCGCCCACTATCTGCTCGAAGCGCTCGAACATCTCGATCGCGTCGCGGGCGACACGCGCCAGGAAGTCGTTCGTGTAGTAGGCGCGGCAGATGCCGCTCGACAGGCCCGTGGGGCCTCCGGCGGGCGTCGTGCGTTCCACCACGATCGTCCTGATGCCGCGCGTCGCGAGGTGGTACGCCGCGGCGGCGCCGTGGACCCCCGCCCCGACGATGCCGACCTCGTAGGTGTCCATCGACGCTTCCTCCTTCACGGGTGTCGCGACGTGCGCGAACGCAGGTGCAGCATGCCGCCGAACCTCATCGGTGCCAACCGCGTCCCGGTGCGAGGATGCCCGCGGGGTCGAACGATCCCTTGAGGCGTCGGTGCACCTCCTGGCCGGGCACTGGTCCCTCGCCGAGGCCGCCGGCGCCGCGTACCGCCGGTGCGATGCCGCGGGCCGCGGCGACG
>DATFFT010000075.1:0-7230 GCA_035249905.1 Actinomycetota bacterium
CGATGCGCTCGCCGAGCGCCGGACCCAGCGCCTCGGGGGTGAGCGGAGGCTCGTCGACGTAGCGCACGCCGAACCCTCCGCCGACGTCGATCGTGGCCAGCTCGATCCCCGCCCGGGCGCGCACGTCGGCAGCGAGATCGAGCAGCGCGTCGACCGTTCGCAGATAGGGCTCGACGTCGAGCACCTGCGAGCCGACGTGCGCGTGCACGCCCTCGACCCGCAGTCCCGCCATCGCCTCGGCGGCAAGGATCACATCGACGGCCGCCGCCAGCGGGGTGCCGAACTTGGCCGCGTCGTGACCCGTGGCGATCGCTTCGTGCGTCTCGACCTCGACGTCGGGCACGACCCGGAGCAGTACCGGCTGGACCCGGCCTCGCTCGCGGGCGATCGCGTCGAGCCGCGCCAGCTCGTCGAGCCCGTCGGCGACCACGACGCGCAGGCCGGCGTCGACGGCGAGCTCGAGCTCATCGTCGGTCTTCGCGTTCCCGTGCATCACGACCCGGGACGCGGGGGCGCCGGCGCGCAGGCACGCCTCGACCTCACCTCCGGTGGCGGCCAGCAGTCCGAGCCCCTCGTCGAGCGCGAGACGCACCACCGCCGACGAGGTGAACGCCTTGACCGCGTAGAGCGGCTGAGGGAACGCGGCGCGCACCCGGCAACAGCGGGAGCGCAGGTCCCCCTCATCGAACACGAGCAGCGGCGTTCCGTACCGTTCCGCGAGCGACGAGGCACTCACGCCGGCGAGCACGAGCCCGCGCTCGCCGAACGAGGCATGTTCCGACCACGGGCCGGACGGTCCCGGCTCATGCATCGTCGCCGTCGCGCTCCATCGATTCCGGGGCGGAGACGCCGAGCAGCCCCAACAGGTTCGCGAGGACCTGCTTCGTGCCGGACGCGAGCCAGAGCCGAGCCTGCGTGAGCGCGTCGTCGTCGGAGACCACGCGGCATTCCGTGTAGAAGCGATGGAACCGAGCCGCGAGGTCCTGCGAGGCGTGCGCGATCCGCTGCGGGGCACGGAGCTCGGCCGCCTGTGCGATCTGCCGCGGCACCTCGGCCAGCCCTCGGAGCAGGTCCGTCTCGGGTTCGGTCGCCAGCAGCGCGAGATCGATCTGGTCGATCGGGCGCATCGCGACCCCCTCCTTCGCCGCCTTCCGAAGGATGGAGGCGATGCGGGCGTGACCGTACTGCACGTAGTACACGGGATTGTCGAGCGACCGGCGCCGCACCTCCTCGATGTCGAAGTTGATCGAGGCGTCGTTCGAGAACAGGAGCAGGTGGAACCTCGCGGCGTCGACCCCGACCTCGTCGAGCAGTCGGTCGAGCGAGACGAAGTTGCCCGATCGCTTCCCCATGGGCACCGGCTCGCCGTCGCGAAGGAACGCCACCCACTGATAGATCACGATCTCGAGCGCGTCGGGATCGTGCCCGAGTGCCGTGGCCGCGCCCTTCAACCGGGCGACGTCGCCGTGATGGTCGGCGCCGAGAACGTAGACGAGATGGTCGAACCCGCGCGCGAACTTGTCCACGATGTAGGCGCAGTCGGCGCCGAAGTACGTGTGCTGCCCGTTCGAGCGCACGATGACCCGGTCCTTGTCGTCACCGTGGTCGATCGAGCGGAACCACACGGCTCCCTCGGAGTCGTACGCAGCACCCGACTCACGCAGCCGCCGCACGGCTGCGTCGATCTCGCCTTTGGCTTCGAGCTCGGACTCCCTGAAGTACACGTCGAACCGCACGCCGAACCTATCGAGCGTGGCCTCGATCCAGCGCAGCACGCGGCTGACTCCCTCGGCGCGCATGCGCAGGAATCGCTCCTCGTCGGGAAGGTCGGCGAGCTCGCTCCCCTCGCTCTCAAGGATGTCCCGGGCCAGATCCTCGACGTAGAGACCCCGATAGCCGTCGTCGGGCACCGTCGCCTCCCGGCCGACCAGCTGCAGGAACCTCGCCTCGACCGATGCGCCGAACCGGTCCATCTGGCCGCCGGCGTCGTTGAAGTAGTACTCGCGCTCGACCGTCCATCCTGTTGCCTCGAGCAGGCGGGCGATCGCGTCGCCGATCGCCGCGTTCCGGGCGTGCCCGAGCGTCAGAGGACCGGTGGGGTTCGCGCTCACGAACTCGACCTGCACGCGCTTGCCGTGGAGATCGGCACGGCCGTACTCCTCGCCGGCAGCGGCGACCTCACGCAGAGAGTCGTGCAGCCATGAGTCCGTGACGAACAGGTTCAGGAACCCCGGGCCGGCCACCTCCGCTCGCTCGAGGAACGGTTCGGGCGGAAGGGAGTCGGCGATCGCCTGCGCGACCTCACGTGGGGGCTTCCCGGCTCGCTTCGCGAGCTCGAGGGCGACGTTGGTTGCGAAGTCGCCGTGATCACGGCGCTTCGGGGCCAGCAGCTCCGGGGTCGGCAGCTCACCGTCGATGCCCAGCCCCGGCGCTGCCTGCTCCAGCGCGCGGCTGAGCACGTCGACGAGCCGATCCTCGATCACGGCGGCCCTCCGCTCCGGAGGGCCTCACGAACGGTCACGACCAGGACCTCGGGATCGAACGGCTTCGTCACGTACGCCGAGATGCCCAGCGCGTCGCCACGAGCGTGATCCTCATCCTGTGCATGGGCGGTGAGCAGCACGACCGGCACCTCGTGCATGCCGTGATCGTCGCGGAGCCGACGACACACCTCGTACCCGTCGATCCCGGGCATCGTGACGTCGAGCACGATGGCGTCGGGCGAGACCTCGAGCGCCCGGTCGACCGCTTGATCGCCTCGCCTGGCGCTCGAGACCCTGAACCCCCCGAGGCGGAAGTTGAGCTCGAGCAGGCGCACGATCACCGGGTCGTCGTCGACCACCAGCACGTGCGGCTCGGGCTCCCCCATCGACCGAGGATACCCAGGTGCAACACCGCGTCTTCACGGCGCCGCTCCCGCGGAAGGCACGGATGGGGCGGTTGCTAGACTCGCCTCGCCGCCCCCGTAGCTCAGGGGATAGAGCGCCGGCCTCCGGAGCCGGGTGCGCAGGTTCGAATCCTGCCGGGGGCACTGACAAAGGGGGACGACATGCAGTCCCGTTCAGGGGCATGAGCTCCGGAGCGAGCGCCGCCCGCATCCTCAGTTCGTTTCGAGCCGGCTCGAAGGTTGCGCGGAAGTCGAGAGCGGCGAGCATCTCCCGGAACGACTCCTGCGCCAGGAGGGTGTCATCAACGTCCACCTGCGGCAGTAGGTCGACGAGCTCCTGAGCCTGTTCGCGATCTGGCCTCACCGCAAGTGCCCGCTCGGCCGCGTCGAACTCGCGCTCGCGCCGCGCCTTCAACGCGGCCAGCTCGCGGAGGCGGCTGCGGATCTCAGCGCCGGCGTCTGTATCGCCCTCGAGGGCCTCCAACGGACCAGGAGTATCGCGGTCCGCAGACTGACGTCGTTACCGGCGCCTTCGGCTAAAACGGGCAAGTACATCACCGCGCGGCTGCTGGACACCGGTGTGAGAGTGGGAACGCTCACCGGCCACCCGGACCGCCCCAAGCCCCTTCGGAGATCGGGTCACCAGGGCACCGTTCGAGTTCGAGGATCGTCGGGCGGTCGCTGGACACATGCGGGGGGCAAGGATCCTCCCACGGAGTACCTCGGGATCGTCACGCAGATGTTATGCAGTCCCCTTGGATCTACCGCCGAGCTGACACGGACCATTTCGGGCCGACCGTGAATGGCTCTCGCAGCTCACACCAGGTTCCGCACGAGGAAGTCGCGCTGGGCTTGGCTGGCCTGATCGAAGAGATCCCTCGGGTGCCACAGAAGTCCGAAATGCCCGCCCTCGATCTCTATCAGCTCTTTCGACCCAGGCACAGCCTGGTAGGCAGCACCTGAGATTTCCGGTCTCGCTCCGGGCATCTCGTCCTCGGGAGCGATCATCATGAGGAGAGGGTGGTGGAGATGCGGGGAGGCGATGCCGGCATGGAATGGGGCCGGCGTTGACAGGATGACTCGTGTCGCCCTGTTCTCCCATCCGGTGCCGTGGCGCCCGCCGTGCTCATGAACCACCGGAAGGCCTGGATCGGCGAGAGCAGCGAGGGCGTATTGAGCTGGTCGGCCGAAACGACCGGCATAGGACCGTCGATCGTTCCCTCCGTCTCCCCGCCCAGGAGAGTGTCACGCATCGCCGCGAACATCGAGCCGACGGGGTCCGGGGTTGGGAGCACCGGGCCGCACGCAGGGACCTGGGCGACGACAGCCGTCACGCGCTCATCGACCGCCCTCACGACCAAGGCTTCTGCCTCGCTGTAGCTGTCACCCCAGATCGCGATCGCGCCGCTATCCATACCGGCAAGAGATCCGACGAACGTCATCGCATCACGGTAGCCGGTGCTTGAACCCAGGGGTTGATCTCCTGACGCGGCTCGCCACCGCTGCTGCCGAAGTTGCGATGGTCGTGCAGGAAGACCGCGAGCCCGGCTTCCTGAAAGACCTCCGCGTAGCGGTCTGTCACCATCGGTATCGTCGCTGAGGTGCCGTGCGCCATCAGCACGACCGGGGCAGGCCGCGCATCGAGCGGACGGGACAACCGCCCGCGCAACCACGCCCCTTCCGACGGGAACTCCTGGACCTCGAACATCAACCTCACTCCTCGAGCGACTCGCATCCACGAACGCCGAGGTCACCCACCCTGGACGTCTTCCTTCCCCGGCGGGTCCGGTCTCGCTGATCAGCCCAGATGCTCGGCCACGCCGTCGGCCACGATCGCGGCGTCCTCGCCGACACCGCACAGCAGCGACGACTTCCGCTTTCGCAGGAAATGCACGCCCGCAAAGAACAGGCCGGGCGCCACCGAGCTGGCACCGTCACGCTGGACCGGGAAGCCCATCTCGTCGAACCCCATGGGCAGATCGATCCAGTCGGCGTAGTCCGAGCGGAACCCGCTGGCGAAGATCGCTGCTCCCAGCGACGCGGTCGCGATCGCGTCCGGCGCCGCCCCCTCGAACGGCTCGGGGTCGGGCAGGCCGGGGTCCTCGATGCCACGGGCCGCGCACAGCTTCTCGATCATCCGCCGGACGTCCATGTAGCGCTCATCCGACCAGGCCACGCTAGCGATCAGGTCGCCCTCGAATCGGATCTTCGAGCCCACGCACCCCGCGAACCGCCCGACGAGTCTGACTCCCTTCGCCCGGAGCGATCGCGCATGCAAGTCGTGGCCGCCGGCCACTCCGCTCGCCGTGACGTTCGCAGCCAGCCGTGCCGCCGGCGACGGGAGCGCATCGATACTCTGGTCCAGGAAGCCCGTCTCGAGCGCCCACCACACGAGGTCATGCCCGCCGACGCTCCTTGGCGCCCATGCCGCCCGGCCGCACGAGAGGACCACCTCGCGCCCTGCGTCCACCAGCTCCTCGGCTATCTGGCAGCCCGACTGTCCGTTCCCGACGACGAGTACTGCTCCCTCGGGCAGCGAGGACGGGTCGCGGTAGTCACGCGTGTCAATCGCGAGGAGTCCGGCGGGGAGCCCGTCGGCCCCAGGCGGGCGGAACGCCCGCTGGAAGGCGCCGGTGCAGACGACGACCGTCCTGGCCACGATCGGTCCGTCGGTCGTCTCCAGCCGGAAACCGTCCTCGGTAGGTCGCAGTTCGGTGACACCGACGCCTTCGCGAACCGGGCTGTCGAGAACCTGCGCGTACCGATCGAGGTAGCCGACGATGCCCTCGCGTGTCATGAACCCGTCGGGATCGTCGCCGTCGTACGCGTGGCCCGGCAGCATCAAGCTCCAGTTCGGCGTATTGATATGGAAGCCGTCCCAGAGCCCGCGCCACATACTGCCCACGCGGTCGCGCTCCAGGATCACGTGCTCGACGCCGACGCGCCCAAGCTCGTGACCGGTAGCGAGCCCAGCTTGGCCGCCGCCGATCACCAGGGCGTCGGCGCGTTGGCTGAGCATCGACCCAGTGTGTCAGGCGGGGCGCGTCCTCGACACGCGACGGTCGCCAGCCCCTGATGTCGCGCTCAGCGTACTTCGGTGAGTGCTGAGGGACTCGAACCCTCGACCTTCGCCCTCTCACGGAGAGAGCAAGAGGCAGAATCGGCACCCTTCCTCAGGCGCATGCTTGCTCGATGCCGGATGTGGAGCGCACGGTCGGCGCGCCCGACCGAACCACGCTGGCAGCGTTCGTGCTGTCGGTGACGCTCGCCGGCGGGAACGCAGTCGCGATCCGGTACATCTCCTGCGAGACATGCGAACTCGACCCCTTCTAGGGCGCCGCGACCCGGTTCCTGCTCGCCAGCATGATCTTCGCCGTGATCACCGCTGCGATCCGTGCGCCCATGGCCGCGTCGGCGCGCGCTGTTGGCTGCGGTGCTCTACGGAGGCACTGCAGTTCGGCGCCGGATTCGGGTTCGTCTACTGGGGATTGGTTCGGGCACCTGCAGGGCTCGGGCGAGTGTTGCCTGCGTCCGTGCCACTGATCACCTTTGGACTCGCTGTCGCCCACCGCCAAGAGCGGTTCCATTGGGAGGGGCTGGTCAGTGCGACTCTGGCGATCGGCGGTGCTTTCGTCCCTTTCGTCCGGTTCGGGCCGGGGGCACCTTGTGATGTCTCACGACATCGTTCACAGGTGTCTCGGACATCGTTCTACCTCACCGTCGATCGAGGGAGTGGCCATCTTTGACGCCGTGTGACGCGGCGATGAGGCCGCATCCGCCGCGCTCGCGAGGCGTTACCGCGTCAGCTTACGTCCCTTGCTTCCGGATGCTCGGCTCGGTCGAGGACGCCGAGGACCTCGTGCAGGAGACGATGCTCCGCTCTGCTGCGCGAGGACATCCGACAGACGGTGCCGCCCATCCCGACCAGGTGTCGAGAGGCTCTTTGGCCGTCGTGGACCGCCGGACGGTGGAGCGAGTCCTGGAGCGGGTTCGATGCCTCTCCTTCGGAGGCGACATCCTGCGCTGGACCGCTCGGCACCCGGAACGAATCATAGGCCGGTGTCGGTTCTCCTCTCCGCCGACTCACGAACAGACGCGGGTCGGTCCCGCCCCCTGGAAAATCGAGAGCAACCGATCCCTTTTCCCCGGAGCCACGGTCTGAGCAAGTGAGAGTTCACGACGTTCGAGTAGTGCCGGGAAGTGAACAGATGAGCGCAGCCATCAGCACCGTCACCTCGAAGGACGGCACCACGATCGCCTTCGATCGGATCGGCGGCGGACCGCCCCTGATCCTCGTCGTTGGCGCCTTCAACGATCGATCGGCGGGCGCCCCGCTTGCCGAC
>DATFFT010000076.1:0-26159 GCA_035249905.1 Actinomycetota bacterium
CCGGCCGTACTGGGACCAGATCGGGGCGACCGTCGTCGGCCGCCACGTCTTCGACATGACGGACGGCTGGGACGGGAAGCCTCCGGGCGGGGTCGACCACGTGGTCGTCGTGACGCATCGACCGGAGCCTGAGGGCTGGGACCCCGAGGCGCCGTTTCACTTCGTCGATGGCGTCGAGGCAGCCGTGGCCAAGGCGCAGGAGCTTTCGGGTGACGACACGGTCGAGGTCGCTGCTGGCGACGTCGGTGGCCAGGTGCTTGCCGCGGGCCTGATCGACGAGGTGCGCATGGACGTCGTACCCGTCGTGTTCGGGTCCGGCAAGCGCTACTTCGGGTCGGCCCACGCGCAGCACCTGTTGGAGGATCCTGACGTGGTGATCCAGGGCAACCGGGTGCTTCACCTGCGCTATCGGGTGCGCCGTTGACCGATCTGGGCAGGTAGGCAAGAGAAGATCCGTGGGGCCGGCGCCCGTTCCTGCCGATGCCGCGCTGCTCGAGGAGCTACTCGTAGACTCCGAAGCATGGACGAGATCACCTTGTTGTATGACGACGACTGCGGCTTCTGTCGATGGTCCGTGGACAAGGTGCTGCATTGGGATCGAGGTGGACGCGTGCGGACGACCGCCATCCAGAGCGTTGAGGGAAGCGTCCTCCTTCACGAGCTGGACGTCGCCGCGAGGCTGGCATCTGCCCACGTCGTCACGCCCGACGGAACCGTCTATTCCGCGGGGACACTCGCCGAGCCGCTCTTTCGGGCACTTCCAGGTGGCAGGCCCATCGCGGCGATCGCGCATACGTTCCCCCGGACGACGGATCGTCTCTACCGCCTGGTCGCCCGCAACAGGTTCCGCATCGGAGGGTGGCTTGGGGAGGACGCGTGTCGCGTCGATCCGGTGAGTCGCCACCGAGCCTGAGGTTCCGGCGACCGGCTCCTGTCGATGGTCGTCGTCACGCGCCGTCGTATTCGTCGTGTCGGCGGATCCAGAGCTGCCAAGCCTCCCCCTCGTCGCGACCCTTCGGTGAGTGGTCGAGGATCGGGTAGTAAGTCATCACGAACTCCAACCCACGCCACGTCGTCGAGTACGCGTGGTAGACGTCGTCGCGGTCCCGGACGAACGTGCTGAACCCGGGGCTCTCGGTGAGGTACCCGACGGCATCGGTCCCTGTCGCTCGAGCGTTCTGTTCGACGATCGGCGGGAACGCGCCTTCCACGGAGCGACCGGGCAGGCGGATCTGCTCCACGGCTTCACGAGCCCGCTCCTCCGTCTGGGAGAAGCCGAGGTCGAAGTTGAACTCACCGGGTGAGGACGAGACCCAGGGGAGGCTCCAGCCCATGCGCCGCTTGTACGCCTGCAGCTTCTCGAGCGGTGCTTGCGAGACGAGGAGGAACGTCGCGTCACGGGCGTGCAGGTGCGGCAGCACGCGGTCGACGGAATCGGCGATCGACGAGTTGACCGGGCAGCCGGCCTCGTAGCTGGGGCCGAACATGAAGTGATAGACGAGCAGCTGGGAGCGGCCGTCGAACAGCTCGACGAGCAACTTCTCGCCCTCGGCCGTCTCGAAGCGGTAGTCCTTCTCCACCCGGACCCACGGCAGCTCCCGACGCAGCTGCGCGATCTCGTCGCCGAGTCGCGTGTGCTCCTTCTCGCGTTTGAGCAGTTCCTCGCGTGCGGCGAGCCATTCTTCACGTGTTGCGATCGTGTGATCGACCATCGTTCTCCTCTCCTCAGTCATCCAGACTTCCCATCGCCAGGTTCACGGTCGTTCCCGTCATGCCACTCGCCTCGTCGGACGCCATGAAGACCGCGACGTTCGCCAGCTCCACGAGCGTCGAGAGCCGTCGCGTGTGGGTCCGGCTCGCGAGCGAGTCGTGGAATCGGTCCCAGGTCGTCCCCGATGCCTCCGCATACGACTCGAAGCCGTCCCTGATCCGAGCCGTCTCCGGGATGGCCTGCGGTCGCAGACCGACCACCCGGACGCCATGCGGTGCGAGCTCGGCGGAGAGGCCCCGCGTGAGTGCTTCCACGGCGGCCATGGCGGGACCGCCGCCCCCCACGAACGGGATCCCCATCCGGGAGGGAGGTGCGGTGACGATCATGATCACGCCCGAACCGGCCACGAGCATCCGCCGGGCGGCCAGTCGCGCGGTCAGGAAGTACGACGTCGTGTAGGTGGCGATCGGCAGGCAGAACTGCTCGACGTCGATCTCGACGAGGGGCGCACGGATCTTCGGGCTCGGGATGCCGATCGCGTTGAACGAGAGGTCGGTGCGGCCCGCCCGGTCGATCACGGAATCGAGATGTTCGTCCACGGCGCGTTCGTCCAGGGCGTCGACGTCCGCCGCCTCGGCTGATCCACCGGCGACGACGATGTCCTCGGCAACCATTTCGACGTGCGCCGACGTGCGCCCGGCGAGGAAGACACTGGCTCCCGCGGACGCGAAGGCGCGTGCGACCGCGCCGCCGATCGCTCCTCCTGCCCCGTAGACCACAGCGACCTTGTTCCTCATGCAGGGGTGGACACCGCCGAGCCGGGAAACTGGGCGGTCGAGTGGCGGTGGGAGGATGGAGCCGTGAGCACGGACATCGTCGCTCGTGCCAAGGCCGGCGACCAGGACGCGTTCCGCGAGCTGGTCGAGCCCTTCCGGGCGGAGCTGCGCGTGCACTGCTACCGGATCCTCGGGTCGGTCCAGGACGCAGAGGACGCGCTGCAGGAGACGCTGCTCTCGGCCTGGCGAGGCCTGGAGGGATTCGAGGGGCGAGCCTCCGTCAGGACCTGGCTCTACTCGGTCGCCACCAATCGCGCTCTGAACATGCTTCGGGCCGAGCGGCGGCGACCCCAGGTGCGGATGCCGCCCGACGTGTCGCTCCCCGAGCCGACGCGTGGGACCGAGCCCGTCTGGCTCGAGCCGTACCCAGAGGTTCTGATCGAGAACGAGCTCGCGAGCCCGCCCGGTCCGGAGGCGCGCTATGAGACCAAGGAAGCCGTCTCCCTCGCTTTCGTCACGGCGCTGCAGCTCCTTCCCGCACGTCAGCGAGCCGTGCTGATCCTGCGGGACGTCCTCGGGTTCCGGGCCGCCGAGGTCGCCGAGATGCTCGAGACGACCGTGGATTCGGTGACGAGCGCGCTCAAGCGGGCCCGCGCGACGATGGAGAACAGGCCGCAGGCCGAGGCGCCACCGCAGCCCGACTCACCGGCCGAGCGCGAGCTGGTGAAGGCGCTCGGGGATGCCTTCGAAGCCAACGATGTCGACGGCATCGTCGGCTTGCTCGCCGACGACGTGCGGCTGAGCATGCCTCCGTTCCCGCTCGAGTTCATCGGTCGCGAGGAGGCCAGGCGCTTCTACGCGATCGTCGCCGCACGGCCCGGCCGCCGCCGCCTCGTGCCAACCCGAGCGAACGGGCAGCCCGCGCTCGCGTTCTACTCCCGCGACGCCACCGGGGGCGATCTCCGCCCGACCAGCCTGATGGTGGTCACGCTCGCCGGTCGACGGGTCTCCGCGCTCACCCGCTTCGACCCTGGCGTGCTCCGGCATTTCGGGCTCCCGCAGATCCTGCCCGAGTGATGCGGGCGCAACGAGACGTGGCGGGAGGTCACCCGCGCCGGCGAACAGGGCTAGGATGTGGCGTCGTACACCCGAGTCAAGGGGGAAGGCGTGACCAGGCACAACGTGGTTCAACAGCTCTCGCGCGTCCCTCTGTTCTCTGGTTGCTCCCGCCGGGACCTGCAGACGATCGCCCGCGTGGTGAAGGACATCGACCACGGTTCCGGAACGGTGATCGCTCGTGAGGGGGAGCCGGGCATCGGACTGTTCGTGATCGTGGACGGTTACGCCGACGTCACGATCGGCGGCGTGAAGAAGGCCACCCTGGGGCCGGGCGACTTCTTCGGCGAGATCGCGTTGCTCGACGGCGGCCCTCGAACCGCCACGGTGACCGCGACCTCCGACATCCAGATGCTGGGCCTCACGGAGTGGGTGTTCCGCGGCCTGATGCAGCAGCATCCCTCGATCGCGGTCAAGACGCTGCAGCAGATGGCGACCCGTCTTCGGAACGCCACGAAGGCCGCCGTCGCCTGATCTCGCCCCGATGGGCGATCGCCGACGCGGTCGGGGCCGATGAGCGGAGAACCACCGCCACCGATCGTCGCCCTCGCGGAGAGGCGGGCGGCCGCGCGGAGACGCAAGGACTTCGAGACGGCCGACGCCCTGCGTCGGGAGCTCGAGGGTTCCGGCTGGAGCGTGGTCGACGAACGCGACGGAGCGTGGCGACTGGAAGCCTCGGCCACGTCCGAACCGACCGGCGCGATCCGGGCCGCCGACGTTCCGTCGGTGCTCCACGAGCCGCCGACCGACGACGTGAGCGTCCACTGGGTCGTCGAGGGCTGGCCCGGCGACGTGGTCCGCGCGATCGGGTCGTTCGGGAAGTATCTGAGCGACGACCGGCGGGTCCGCTACGTCGTGACCGACGTCACCGGTACCGCACCCGAGACGTTCGGGGCCGGCGAACGTGACGACGTGGAGATCCTCGCCCTCGAGGCCGGCACGGGCTGGGGAGCGGCGCTGAACGCGGGGATCCGTCGCGCGACGGGCCGGATCGTGCTGCTGATGGACGGCTCGATCGAGGCCGTCGGCGACGTGATCGGCCCCCTGGAACGAGCTCTCGACGATCCCGCCGTCGGGATCGTCGGCCCCTTCGGTCTCGTCACGCACGACCTGCGGGAGTTCGAGGAGGCGGCGGGTCCGGGACCCTGCGACGCGATCGAGGGGTACTGCATGGCCCTGCGGCGCGACGTTCTGGTCGACGTCGAGGGGGTGGACGAGCGGTTCCGCTGGTATCGCACCGCCGACATCGAGCTGTCGTTCCGGGTGAAGGACCGGGGGCTGCGCACCGACGTCGTTCCCGTTCCGGTGATCAGGCACGAGCATCGCATGTGGTTCGAGACCGAGCCGGCCGAACGTGCGAAGTGGTCGAAGCGGAACTTCTACCGGTTCCTCGATCGGTGGCGCGACCGATGGGACCTCGTGCTGGACCCGCGGCCTCCGGCCGGGAACTAGGAGGTCGCGCCGTCAGTCGACCGTCGGCATCGGCGGCGCGGGCGGCATCGCGATCTGCGGGGTGCGGGAGGGTTCAGGCTCGGGCTGCTTGGCGACCGCCGCCGCGGCGGCGGATTCCCGCTCCTTGGTCTCCTCGTGCTCACGCAACTCCTCGGCGTCGGGGATGGGCTTGGTGCCGCCCGTGTACGCCTCGAGGTCTTCGCCGTCGATCG
Source organism: Actinomycetota bacterium (assembly GCA_035249905.1). GTDB lineage: Bacteria > Actinomycetota > UBA4738 > UBA4738 > HRBIN12 > JAOUEA01. The sequence continues at coordinate 5,268 of DATFFT010000076.1, forward strand.
TCTCCGTCACCAGCAGCAATGCTGCGAGCCGGTCGAGCATGTCACGGTGCGCGGTGAGGATGCGCTCCGCCTGGTCGTGCGCGTCCTTCAGCAGGCGGTTGACCTCCTCGTCGATCTTCTCGGCGGTGGCCCCGGAGATCTTCGGTCCCGTGAAGAACGCGTTGGGGTCGTCCTGGCCCAGCGAGAGGGGGCCGACCTTCTCGCTCATGCCGTATTGGGAGACCATCGCGCGGGCGATCTGCGTGGCCTTCTCGAGGTCGTTCTGCGCCCCGGTCGAGATCTCGCCGTAGACGAGCTCCTCGGCCACGCGCCCGCCCATCGCGTAGGCGAGGGTGTCGTGCAGCTCCGGCTCCGTCGCGAGGAACCGGTCCTCGAGCGGCCGGGTCATCGTGAGGCCGAGCGCGGCCGTGCCGCGCGGGATGATCGTGATGCGGTGCACCGGGTCGATGTTCTCGGAGTAGTGCGCGACGAGTGCGTGGCCCATCTCGTGCGTGGCCACGCGCGCCTTCTCCTTCTCGCTCATCACGCGGGACTTGCGCTCCAGGCCCATCGAAGCCCGGTCGATCGCCTCCTCGAGCTCGTCCATCGTCACCGCGTTCTTCTCACGGCGGGCCGCGAGCAGCGCCGCCTCGTTGACGACGTTCTCGAGGTCGGCTCCGGTGAACCCGGGGGTGCGGGCCGCGATCGTGCGCATCTCGACGGTGGGGGAGAGCGCCACGCCGCGGGCGTGCACGCGCAGGATCTCCTCGCGGCCCTTCAGGTCGGGCCGGTCGACGACCACCTGCCTGTCGAACCGGCCGGGCCGCACGAGCGCGGGGTCGAGCACGTCGGGCCGGTTCGTGGCGGCCATGATGATCACGCCCTTCGACGCGTCGAAGCCGTCCATCTCGACCAGCAGCTGGTTCAGCGTCTGCTCGCGCTCGTCGTGCGCGCCCAGGCCGGCGCCGCTCACGCCGCCGCGGCCCTTGCCGATCGTGTCGATCTCATCGAGGAAGACCAACGCCGGAGCCTTCTCCTTCGCCTGCTGGAACAGCTCGCGGACGCGTGCGGCACCGAGGCCGACGAACATCTCGACGAACTCCGAGCCGCTCATGAAGAAGAAGGGCACGTTCGCCTCGCCTGCCACCGCCCGGGCGAGCAGCGTCTTCCCGCAGCCAGGTGGGCCGAGCAGCAGCACGCCCTTGGGGATGCGGCCACCCAGCCGCTGATACTTCTTCGGGTTCGAAAGGAACTCGACGATCTCGCGGAGCTCGTCCTTGGCCTCGTCGACGCCCGCGACGTCGGCGAACGTCGTCTTCATCTCCTTGCGGTCGTAGATCTTGACCTTGTTCTTGCCCATGTTCAGCGCGCCGGACGCTCCCGCGCCCATGCGACGGAACACGAACCAGTAGATGCCGATCATGATCAGCGCGAACGGCAGGATGTTGATCAGCAGCGAGAAGAACACGCTGGGCTGCTCGAACTCGAAGTTGACGTCGTTCTCCTGCAGGAACGTCGCCAGGTCCTGGGTCTGGAAGTTCGGCGCGAGCGTGGTCGAGAACTGCTGCACACCGTCGCCGCTCGTGACGGCCCCGGTGATCGACGAGTCCGAGATCTTCACCGTGGTCTCGGGATCGAGGCGGCCTTCCTCCACCGCCTCGATGAACTCGTTGTAGGTGATCGACTCCTGTTGCGTGTTGGAGAGCAGGTTGTTGAAGACCAGCAGCGCGACCAGCAGGATCGGCACGATCAGCCACGGTGCGAACCGCGGCCTCGGCGAGGCGGGGCCGCCGTCGCCGCCGCGGCGTGAGAAGGGGTTTCGGTCGTCGTCGTCCGGCATCGTGCCTCTATCCTCCCATCGTCGCCGAGATATGCCAGGCTCCTCGACCGACGGGTGCCGAGCGCCACGGTTCCTCCACACACCTCTTCGGCACCGTCGACTCCCGACTGGATGCGCGATACTGCCGCCGATGGCCCAGACCGCTGCCGCCGAGGATCCAGCCCTGCGCGAGCGCTTCGAGCGCGACGTGTTGCCGTTGCTGCCCAGCCTGTATGCGGCCGCCATGCGCATGACCCGGAATCCTGCAGACGCCGAGGATGTCGTGCAGGACACCTATCTGCGTGCCTACCGAGGGTTCGCGGGCTTCGAAGAAGGCACGAATCTGAAGGCCTGGCTCTACCGGATCCTCACGAACAGCTACATCAACACCTACCGCAAGAAGCAGCGCGAACCGCAGACCGTCGAGGGCCCCGACGACATCGACGAGTGGTACCTGTACGACCGCCTCGGCGGGCGCAACGTCGAGCTCTCCGCCGAGACCGAGGTCCTCGATCGCATCCCCGACGAGGCCGTGAAGGGAGCGCTCGAGTCGCTCCCGGAGAACTTCCGCCTGCCGGTGCTGTTGGCCGACGTGGAAGGGTTCAGCTACAAGGAGATCGCCGAGATCATGGAGACACCGATAGGAACCGTGATGTCGCGGCTGCATCGGGGAAGGAAAGCTCTGCAGAAGGCGTTGTGGGACACGGCGAAGGAACGAGGACTGGTCGACGATGACGACGCCTGACTGCGGGCCGAACTGCGAAGAGACGCTCCGAGAGATCGGATCGTTCCTCGACGGCGAGGCCGACGTCTCCGTTCAGGAGAAGATCTCCCTGCACCTCTCCGACTGCAATCCGTGCATGGAGCGAGCCGAGTTCCGACGCCACGTGAAGATCATGGTCCGTTCGAAGTGCACGGGCGACGCCGTCCCTCCCGCGCTCGAGCAGCGGATCCGCGCGCTCCTCGAGGAACCGCCCGCCGTATCCTGACGCGACGATGCAGGACCTGGGCACGATCCTCGGGGTTTGGGCGCACCCCGACGACGACATCTACCTCTCCTCGGGCCTGATGGCCGTGGCGGCCGGCGCGGGGCGCCGGGTGGTCGACGTCACCGCCACGCGGGGGGAGGGTGGCTCGATGGACGAGGAACGCTGGCCGCCGGCGACGATGGCCGACGTGCGCTCCGCCGAGATGCGCCGGAGCCTGGACATCCTGGGCGTCGAGGAGCATCGCTTCCTCGAGGGGCTGGTCGACGTCGACATGCAGACGCCGCTCGACGGATCGGGCGCGTCGCAGGTGCTCGAGATCGTGCGCGAGGTGCAACCCGACACCATGCTCACGTTCGGGCCCGACGGCATGACCGGTCACGAGGGACACAAGAGCGTGTCCGCCTGGGTCGGGGCGGCGTTCGAGGAGGCCGCGAAGCCGGGCGCCCGGCTGTTCCACGCCACCACGACCCAGACCTGGGCCGAGACGTGGTTGCCGATGCTCGAGCCGTTCGACATCTTCCTGCCCGGCACCCCGCCGGTGGTCGCTACCGAGGACGTCGCGATCGAGCTCACCCTGCCCGACGACGTGCTCGATCTGAAGTTCCGCGCGATCCAGGCGCACGAGAGCCAGGTGGAAGGCCTGCTCGCGGTCTTCGGCGATCGCATGCGGGATTGGATGGCCGTCGAATACTTCCGACTCGAGGCGGAGAAGCGCGCCTGATGGCCGAGCGGCCCGAGCCGGTCCGCGACCTCGACTGGGAGCCCCCTCGGGCGCGGGCGTTCGTCGACGGGGTCGCCGACATCTACGAGGAACTGCTCGCGAAGCTGCCGTCGCTGCCCGTGATCGTCGACGAGGGCGCCGACGACGTGCGGCGCGGCGTCGCGATCGCCGTGCCTCGTGAGCCGATGGCACAGGACGACCTGATCGGCTACCTGCGGCACATCACGTTCGAGCACTCGGCGTTCCCAGGTCACCCTCGGTTCTACGCCTACGTCTCGGGCGCCGGCACCGTGCCCGGCGCCGCGGCCGACCTGCTGGCCTCGGGGATCAACATGAACCCGGGCGGGTGGCGCCTGGGTCCCTCGGCGACCGAGATCGAGATGGAGCTCACCCGGTGGTTCGCGTGCGAGATGTTCGGCATGCCGCAGGGCTCGGGGGGCGCCCTCACCTCGGGTGGCGCCATGGCCAACATGATCGCGTTGAAGATCGCGAGAGATGTCCGCGCGGGATGGGACGTGCGAGCCGAAGGGGTCTCGGCGGGACCGCCGCTCGGCTTCTACCTGTCGACCGAGACGCATGTGGTCTCGGATCGGGGATTGGACATGCTGGGCGTGGGCGCCGGCACCGTTCGACACGTGCCGGTCGACGGATCGTTCCGGATGCGCGTGGACGAGCTCCGCGAGGCCGTGCGGCTCGACCGGAACGCGGGTGTCCGCCCCGTGGCGGTCGTCGCGAACGCCGGCACCGTCTCGACCGGCGCCGTCGACGACCTGGCGGCGATCGCCGATGTGTGTCGCGACGAGGGTCTGTGGCTGCACGTGGACGCCGCCTACGGCGGTCCCGCCGTGCTCGCCGACGATCTCCGGCCTCTGTTCGCGGGCATCGACCGGGCCGATTCGATCGCGTTCGATCCGCACAAGTGGCTGTACACCCCGCTGCCCGGCGGATGCGTGCTCGTCCGCGACATGGACGAGATGCGCCGGTCGTTCGACCCCGAGTACGTCTCGTACATCATCAAGGACGAGGAGCACACGGACTGGGGCATCGATCTCGGGCGGCACTCGCCGAACTTCAGCCGCGGCTTCTGGGCGCTCCGGATCTGGGTCTCGCTGCTCGCGCACGGGCGCGACGCCTATGCCCGACGCATCTCGCACGACGCGGCGCTCGCTCGATACCTGGGCGCGTTGGTGGACGAGCGCGACGACTTCGAGCTCATGACGCCGGTGGGGCTGTCGATCACGTGCTTCCGATACGTGCCCGAGGGGCTGTCCGGCGGGCGAGGCCGTGAGGAGTACCTCGATGAGCTGAACCAGCGGATCATGACCGAGATCCAGCTCGGCGGCCGAGCGTTCTGCTCCAACGCCGTGCTCGAGGGCCGGTTCTGCCTTCGGTCGTGCATCGTCAACTACCGCACGGAAGCCGGCGACGTCGAAGCGCTCCTGCAGATCGCCGCCGAGACGGGGCTAAGGCTCGACGGGGAGCTCCGTCCCGGGGAGCTGCGATGACGTCGTGGGCGTTGCTCGGCTCGGGGGAGTTCGATCCCTGGTCCGAGGTCGCGGACCGATTCCTGCTCGAGACGTCCACCGGCGACGGCAGGGTGGTGATCCTGCCCACCGCGTCGTCGCTCGAGGGTGACGACGTCTTCGACGGATGGGGAGCCAGGGGGCTCGAGCACTTCGCGGCGCTCGGGGTGCCGGCCGAGGTGCTGCCGGTCCGCTCGCGCGAGGACGCCGGGCGCGCCGACCTGGCGGAGCGCCTCGACGGCGCGTCGATCGTCTACCTCTCCGGCGGGAACCCGTCCCATCTGGCCGATGTGTTGCGGGACACGGTCGTGTGGGCGGCTGTGGTCAGCGGGCTCGCTCGGGGCATGGGATATGCGGGATGCAGCGCCGGGGTCGCCTGCCTCACGGAGACCACCTTCGACAGCGACAGCGACGACCTGGACTCGATCTTCAAGCCGGGGTTGGGCCTCGTGCGCCGCACCCTGTTCGGCCCCCATTGGGACATCGTCGACACGTGGGTGCCTGGCGCGTCCGGATCGATCGTCTCGTCCGTCGCCCCCGGCGACGTGTTCGTCGGCATCGACGAGGAGACCGCGATGCTGGGCGACGGCCGAGGCTGGCAGGTGAGCGGCCGCGGCTCGGTGCACGTCCACGTCGACGGTTCGTTCGTCCACCACAGGGACGGGGCCCGCTTCGAGCTCCCGCTGACGATCGGCGTCTGAGGCCCGTGGGCGAGGAGCATGAGCTCCCGTAGGGTTCCCGCATGGCTTCCCAGCTCACCCGCACGTCGCCGATCGAGGCTCGCGCACCGGCTATCGTCCGGCGCCTCGAGCGCGCCTATCCCGACGCACGCGTAGCCCTCAACTTCAGCAACCCGCTGGAGTGCCTGATCGCGACGATCCTGTCGGCCCAGTGCACCGATGAGAAGGTGAACGAGGTCACGGCGATGCTCTTCCGGAAGTACCGCACCGCGGCGGACTACCTGGCGGTGCCCGAGGACGAGCTGAAGCAGGACATCCGCCCGACCGGATTCTTCAACCAGAAGGCGGCGTCGATCCGCGCCGCGTGCCAACGGATCGTCGACGCGTACGGGGGGGAGGTCCCCGACACGATGGAGGATCTGATCACCCTGCGGGGTGTCGCGCGCAAAACCGCGAACATCGTGCTCGGCAACTCCTTCGGGAAGGTGGAAGGGATCGCCGTCGACACCCACGTGCGCCGGCTCGCGAACCGGCTCGGGTTCAGCCAGCAGTCGGACCCCGACAAGATCGAGCAAGACCTGATGCGCCTGGTCCCGAGGAAGAAGTGGTTCTCGTTCAGCTACCAGCTGATCGATCACGGACGGGCGATCTGCCGGGCGAGGAAGCCACTCTGCACTGAGTGCCCCGTGGAGCTGTTGTGTCCGGCGAGCCAGGCGTGAGCGGCCGGGCTCAGCCGACGACCGCGAGATCCTCCGCGACGACGGTGGTCGCCGCCGCGCGCCGTCGGGCACGCCGGATCTCGCGACGTTCCTCCTCGCCGAGGCCGCCCCACACGCCCGCGTCCTGGCAGGTGTCGAGAGCCCAGACCAGGCATTCCGCCCGAACCGGGCACCGGCGGCAGACCTCGATCGCCCTGGCCGTCTGCTCGGCCGCCGGGGCCGCGCTGCCGATGGGGAAGAACAGCTCCGGGTCCTCCTCGATGCAGCGAGCCTGCTCGAGCCACCACATCTCGGCCGGGTCGTGCTTGAATCGGGGTTCAATCATGAGTCAACCTTTTCACGCTCATGGCCGACGGGCCCATGTGCCCGTGAGCCTAGGGTCTGAACGGCCGTTCAGTCAAGATCGCTGACGAGCATGAGCATCTTCGGTCGGAAGCGGCTTCCCCCCGACCTCGTGGACCCCCACGAGGCGTTCGAGGCGGTGCTCGGCGAGATCGAGCCCGCCAAGGACGCGCTCACCGAGGTGATGCCGACGACGAGGCTCCCGGGTCGCCCGCTGCCCGACGCGCTGGCGGAGTTCGAGGAGAGGCTCGACCGGGCCCGCGAAGCGATGCCTGGGTGGCGAAGCCCCCAGGTGGAGGCGGAGTGGGAAGCGTGTGCTCGCGGCGTGGACGAGGCGCTCGCCAGGGCGACCCGGCTTCGGGAGGACGCCCCCGACCTCGGTGGATTCGAGGGGTTGATCTGGGCGGTCGAGAGCCTGCTCGATCCGCTGGAGTCCTTCGCGGCGGCCGCCGACCGCTTCCGGTCGCTGCGGGTATCGGTGCGATGAGCCGGACGCGCGAACCGGTCGGCGACGCCGTCGAGGGCGGGCCGGCCGATCCGCCGGTGCGCGAGACGATCCACGGCCGGTTCGTGCGTCTCGAGCCCCTCGATCCGGCGGTGCATTCGGTCGGCCTGTTCGAACGGTCGCACGCCGATCCCGATGACGACACGATCTGGACCTACATGTCCTACGGCCCGTTCGACGGGCTCGAGGAGATGCGCAGGTGGCTCGCGGCGAACGCCGTCTCGCGTGACCCGCTGTTCTTCGCGGTCGTCGCGACCGGATCGGGGGAAGCGGTCGGCATCGTGAGCCTGATGAACGTCGACACGGCGATGCGCCGCCTCGAGCTCGGACACATCTGGTACGTGCGGCCGGCGCAACGAGGGCGGGCGAACACCGAGGCCGTGTACCTGTTGTTGCGCCTCGTGTTCGACTCCTGGGGATACCGACGAGCCGAATGGAAGTGCGATGCGCTCAACGCACGGTCTCGGGCGGCGGCCGAACGGCTGGGGTTCACGTTCGAGGGGGTCTTCCGGTCGCACATGATCGTCAAGGGGCGCAATCGCGATACCGCCTGGTACTCGATGTTGGCGGAGGAATGGCCCGCTCGCCGCGCGGCGATGCACCGCTGGCTCGACAGCGAGCCGGCCTCGGTCTCGCTGCGCGACCTGATCGCGGAAACCGAGGACGGCTGAGCGATGCCGGTGTTCCGTATCGTTGGACCGTGAACCTCGTCAGCCTCCTGAACGTCGAGAAGTCCTATGGCTCCTGGCCCGTGCTGCAGGGGGTCGACCTCGAGGTGTCCGACACGGCCCGGATCGGCATCGTCGGGCCGAACGGGGCGGGGAAGTCGACGATCCTGCGCATCCTGCAGGGAGTCGAAACGCCGACCGCCGGCGAGGTCGTCCGCCGCAAGGACCTCGTGATCGCCGATCTCCCGCAGCATGTCGACGGCGACGGGCGCACCGCCGAGCAGACGGTCTTGGCGGCGCGCCCGGACGTATCCGTGCTCGATGCCGACATGCGTGCCGTGGAGATCGAGCTCGGCCGGCCCGACGTCGTGGCCGATCTCGCTCGGATGGAACGGGTGCTCTCGCGCCAGCAGGAGCTGCTCGAGCGATGGGTCGTGGCCGGAGGCGCGGGGCTCGCGGGGGAGGCGCGGGCGATGCTCGCGTCGCTCGGCCTCGAGGGCGGGGATCTCGATCTTCCGACCTCGGCCCTCTCGGGAGGGCAGCGCAAGCTCGTCGGCCTGGCCGCGTGCCTGTTCCGTCAGCCCGAGCTCTTGCTGCTCGACGAGCCCGAGACCCATCTCGATGCGGATCGCCGAGCCAAGCTCGAGGCCGTGGTCGCGGGGTTCCCCGGGGCCGTCGTGACCGTTTCGCACGACCGGTACCTGCTCGACGAGACCGTCTCGCGCATCGCCGAGCTCGAGGACGGGCGCATCACGATGTGGCCCGGGAACTACTCGGCGTACGCCGTCGCGAAGCAGATCGCCCTCAAGCGGCAGCAGCAGCTCTACGTGACGCAACAGAAGGAGATCGCGCGGCTCGAGGAAGCGGTGAAGCGGTTCGAGCACTGGGCGCGCATCGTCGTGGACAAGCGCCACATCACGCAGGCCCGCAACAAGCAGCGACAGATCGACCGCATGGACAAGGTCGACAAGCCGGTCTTCGAGCGTCGGAAGATCGCTCTCGAGATGCGCGCGGGCGAACGGGGCGGCGTGAAGGTGCTGACGCTCGAGGACGTCACCGTGGCGTTCGATCGCGATCCGGTCCTGCTCGGCTGCGACCTGCAGGTGTTCCGCGGTGAGCGCGTCGGCGTGATCGGCGCGAACGGCGCGGGGAAGTCGGTGCTCGGCACGGTGATGGCCGGTCTCAGGCAGCCCGACGCGGGCACGCGATGGGCGGGCCCCTCGGTGCAGCTCGCATACCTGCCTCAGGGGCACGAGACCGAGCCGCCGGATCGTACGCCGATCCAGTTCGTCCGCGACCTCAAACCCATGTACGAGGAAGACGCGGTCGCCCTGCTGGGCCGGTTCCTGTTCCGATACGACCAGATGCGCCAGCCGGTCGGCTCGCTCTCGGGCGGGGAGCGAACCCGGCTGCAGCTCTGCCTCATGATGCTCTCGGGGGCGAACTGCCTGATCCTCGACGAGCCGACGAACCATCTCGACATCGATTCCATGGAGGTGCTGGAGTCGGCGCTGGAGTCCTACGACGGCACCGTGATCGTGATCAGCCACGATCGGTACCTGCTCGATCGCATCCCCGACCGCATCGTCGAGGTCCGCGACGGGCAGGCGTTCTCGTCGCCGGGGGGGTACGACGACTGGCTCGATGCGCGGGATGCGGCGCACGCATGAGCGCACGGTCGCTGGCGAGGATCGGTGCCGAGGTCGTCGAGTGCCGGGCGTGTCCGAGGCTCGTCGAGTGGCGCGAATCGGTCGCGCGGGTGAAGGTGGCACGGTTCGCGGATCAGACCTATTGGGCGCGGCCCGTGCCCGGCTTCGGCGACCCCGAGGCGAGCGTGCTCGTGCTCGGGCTCGCGCCCGCGGCGCACGGCGGCAACCGCACCGGCAGGATCTTCACGGGCGATCGATCGGGCGATTTCCTGTTCGCGTCGATGTACAGGACCGGGTTGGCGAACCAGCCGACCAGCGTCTCCATCGACGACGGGCTCCGGCTGCGGGGTGCCTACATCGCCTCGGTGAACAGGTGCGCGCCGCCCGGCAACAAGCCGACGCCCGAGGAGCGGGATCGGTGCCTACCGTTCCTGGTACGTGAGATCCAGGCGCTCGACCGGCTGACGGTGATCGTGGCGCTGGGCTCCTTCGGTTGGGACGGCGGCCTCCGGGCCCTCGCGGCGTCGGGCCACACGACACGGCCGAAGCCTAGCTTCGGACACGGCGCTGAGGCGCGGGTCGGGCCGTACACGCTGCTCGGCTGCTTCCACCCGTCGCAGCAGAACACGTTCACCGGCAAGCTCACGACGACGATGATGGATGCGGTGATGGCACACGCGGTCTCGCTCGCGCGTGACGACGGGCCCGCTCCGGGGAGCCCGCGGGGATAGTCGTCGCAGGCCGGGCGTATCCTCGAACGCATGGGTCGCCATAGAGGATTCTTCGCGGCGCCGCCCATCGACGCGGATCAACGGCCGGTCGACCGGGCCACCGTGCGGCGCGTGATCGACACCTTCCGGCCGTACAAGCGCACGGTCGGGCTCGTGGCGATCGCGATCGCCGTGACATCGGGGCTCGGCGTCGTCAACCCGTTGATGATCAAGGTGGTCTTCGACGAGGCGCTCTTCGGTCCCGGCGATGTGTGTGGCGGCGTGCCCTGCCCGAACCTGTCCCTGCTCTACCGCTACGTGGGCATCATGATCGCCGTGCCGATCGTGACGAGCCTGATCGGCATCGCCCAGACGTACTGGGCCAACCAGGTCGGCCTCAACGTGATGCAGGATCTGCGCAACCGGCTCTACACGCACCTGCAGCATATGCCGCTGCGCTTCTTCACCTCCACCCGCACCGGTGAGATCCAGTCGCGCCTGTCCAACGACGTGGGCGGGGTGCAGGCGGTCGTGACCGACACCGCCTCCAACGTGCTCGCCAACGTCGTCACGATCGCGAGCACGTTGATCGCGATGGTGGCGCTGTCGGTGCCGCTCACCATCCTCTCGCTCGCGCTCATGCCGCTGTTCCTGTGGCTCACGGTCAAGGTGGGGCGCGCACGACGCGAGGTCGCGACGAACACCCAGAAGACCCTCGCCGATCTCACGTCGATCACCGAGGAGACGCTGTCGGTCAGCGGCATCCTGCTGTCGAAGTCGTTCGGGCGGCAGCGTCACGAGATCGACCGGTTCCGGGGAGAGAACCGACGCCTGACCGGTCTGCAGATCCGACAGACCATGATCGGGCGGTCGTTCTTCGCCGTGGTCGGCACGTTCTTCTCGATCACGCCCGCCCTCGTCTATCTCGTGGCGGGCTGGCAACTCTCGAACGATCCCACCGCGATCGACGCGGGCACGATCGTGGCGTTCACGACGCTGCAGTCGAGGTTGTTCTTCCCGATCGGATCGATGCTCCAGGTCTCGACCGAGGTGCAGAGCTCGCTCGCGTTGTTCGATCGCATCTTCGAGTACCTCGACCTGCGTCACGACATCGAGGACGCGCCGAACGCCGTGACGCTCGATCCCTCCGAGGTGCGAGGAGCCGTCGAGCTCCGGAACGTGCGGTTCCGGTACGAGGGGTCGGAGGAGGCGGCGACGACCCCCACCTCGCCCACCGACCTCGAGCTCGCGAACGAGGTGCCGCGCAGGTGGACCCTCGACGACATCTCGATCCGTGTCGAGCCCGGCCAGCTCGCGGCGCTCGTCGGGCCGAGCGGTGCAGGCAAGACGACGATCACCTACCTCGTGCCGCGCCTGTACGACGTGCAGCAGGGCGCCGTCACGATCGACGGACACGACGTGCGCGGTATCGCCCTCGAGTCGCTCGGCGAGAACATCGGAGTCGTCACCCAGGAGACCTATCTCTTCCACACGACGATCCGGCGCAACCTGCACTACGGCCGGCCCGACGCGACCCAGCAGGAGCTGGAGTCCGCTGCGCGCTCCGCGTACATCCATGAGCGCATCGCCGAGCTCCCCGACGGTTACGACACGGTCGTGGGCGAGCGCGGCTACAAGCTCTCAGGGGGGGAGAAGCAGCGTCTGGCGATCGCGCGCGTGATCCTGAAGGACCCGCGCATCCTGATCCTCGACGAGGCGACGTCCTCGCTCGATACGACGAGCGAACGGCTGGTGCAGGCCGCCCTCGAACCCTTGACGGAAGGCCGCACCACGATCGCGATCGCCCACCGCCTCTCGACGATCCTCAAGGCCGACGTGATCTTCGTGATCGATCGTGGGCGACTCGTCGAGCAGGGAACGCACGACGAGCTGCTGGCGCTCGAGGGCCTCTACGCCCGGCTCTATCAGCAGCAGTTCCGGGGAGGGCTGATACAGGCCGAGTGCGAGGACGGCGTGATCCTCGCCAGCGGCGAGGTGGTGCGCAGCGGCTCCTAATCGATCGGCGGGTCGATCGGTCGACGGTAGGTGAGCAGCACGAACCCGTCGGGGAAGACACGGTCGTCGAGCCGTTCGAAGCCGAGCCGTTCGTACATCTGCCGTGCTTCGCGCATGGGCGCGGTCGTGTGCAGCGTCATGAAGGTCTTCCCTTCGGCCCTCGCGAGGTGGAAGCATGCGCGCATCAGCTCGCGTCCGATGCCACGGCGCTGGTGCTCCGGATGCACGCCGAGCATGCGCAGGTGGGCCTCCTCGGGATCGAGCGCCGGATCGTCGTCGGGCTCGATGCGTTCGGAGAGCTCCACCGTGGCGCTGCCGACGATCCGCCCGGCATCGAGGGCCACGAGGACGGTCGAACGTTCGGCGCGACCCTCGACATCGGCGATCCGGTTCAGGTACTCCTGCCAGTCCGGGTCTCCCTCACGGGCGAACCGCCGGTACGCGTCGGCGGTGACGCGGCCGGCCTCGTCGTACTCGGAGGGAAGCGCCTCCCGCACGGTGAGGCGCGCCTCGACGTGTTCGCTCATCAGACGACGCTCACCCCGAGCGCGACTCCGATCAGGTAGGTCACCCCCGCGGCGCCCGCGCCGATCACGAACTGACGCGCGGCCGCCCGCACCGGCGAACGTCCGGTGACACGCGCGGTCATCGCCCCGACCCCCATCAGGGCGATCGAGGTGATCAGGGCCGACGCGATCAGTGCGGTCGTCCCCGAGGCGAACAGGTATGGCACCAAGGGGATGAGCGCGCCCACCGTGAACGTGACGAACGACGAGGCGGCGGCGCCCCACGGTGAGCCGAGCCCCTGGTCGGGATCGATCCCGAGCTCCTCCCGGGCGTGGGTATCGAGGGCGGTGGCCGGGTCGTTCGAGAGCTCCGCCGCGAGGGCGGCCGCCAGATCGGGCGAGACCCCCTTCCGTTCGTAGATCTCGGCGAGCTCCGCGGCCTCGCCTTCCGGGTCGCTCCCCAGCTCGTGCGCCTCCAGGTGCAAGATGCGCTCGAGCATCTCGCGCTGCACCCGCATCGACACGTACTCCCCGGCCGCCATCGAGAAGGCGCCCGCGAGCAATCCGGCGATGCCGGCGAGCACGATGACCTCGCGGTCCTGGGACGCCCCGGCGAACCCCATGATCAGGGCGGCGTTCGAGACGAGCCCGTCATTGACGCCGAAGATCGCCGCGCGGAGGGTTCCGGACTTGCCGGCGCCGGTGCTCTGTTCGCCCTCGACCGGTCCGGGGTGCGGAACCAGGCGCTCGGCACGGGCCCGGAGGCGGCGCCGAGCGACGAGGAGCTCGGGCAGCATCCCCTTCGTGCGCTCGTGCTCGGCAGGCAGGGAGGGCTCGCTCATGGGTCGAGGGTACCCCCGGTGCCGACGAGCCGCCCTCGCCCGATGGAAGGGAACGGCCCGGGTAGCATGGGCCCATGCGAGACCTCCCCGAGGCGACCGGCAAGACCGGCAGTCCGAGTCCCGCGAGGCAGAAGCCGGAACGGCCGCGCGACCGCCTCGGCCGCCCGCTCGACTGGGGCGCGACCAACGAGCTCGAGCTCGAGGACTACGACTCGCTCAGCCTCGTGGCGAACCACGAGCTCGCGCGAGAGCACGTCCGCGCGGGACGCTACTTCCCGGCGCACGAGGCGTGGGAGACCGCGTGGAAGCAGGCACGAGGCACCGCCGACGCTGAGTTCTTCAAGGGCCTCTCGCAGATGGGTGCTGGATACGTACATCTGTTGCGTGGCAACGCACACGGGGCCAAGACGTTGCTACGGCGCGCCTCGCGTCGCGTCCGTGCCTACCCCGACGGACACCACGGCATCGCCACGGCGGCGTTGTACGACAAGCTCGAGGCCGACGCCGCTGCGGTGGAGCGCGGGGACCTCGTGCCGGGTGAGGACGCGGTGTTCGACCGACCACTCGTCTAGCCGCCCCACCGGGTTGCCGTGTAGCCTATGTGCCAGATGACGCAGGCGGAGACGAACGAGATCGAGTGGACGGGCCGAACGGGGCCCTTCTCCTTGTCCGTGCGACGCGGCGTCTTCGCACCGACGAGCACGAGCAAGACGCTCGCCGACGCCCTCGAGATCGACGCCGGCGACACCGTCATCGATGTGGGATGCGGCAGCGGCGTGCTGGCGTTCGTCGCGGCGAAGCTCGGAGCGGCGAAGGTGTACGGATGCGATCTCTCCGCGCCGGCCGTCGAGATGGCCGGGCGGAACGCGGATCGGCTGGGGCTGAGCGATGTGTGCGAGTTCCGACAGGGCGACCTGCTCGATCCGATGCGCGACGTGCGCGCCTCGGTGTTGATCGGCGACGTCTCGGGCATCCCTGACGATCTCGCGGCGGTCTCGGGATGGTTCCAGGACGTGCCCGCGGGCGGGCCGACCGGAGCCGAGCTGCCGCGGCAGCTGCTCGAGACGATCGGCGACACCCTGCAGCCGGGTGGACGCCTCTACCTTCCGACCGGGTCCCTGCAGGACGAGAACGCGATCCTCGCCGCCGCCAGGCGCGTCTTCGGCGACAACATCGAGCCGGTGCTCGAACGTACCTTCCCCCTTCCCGACCTCGTCGCGAAGGCCGCCGCGACCGCGCGGCTCATGAAGGCAGGCCTACTGAAGCTCCACCAGCGGGGCAGTCGCCTCCTATGGGACCTTCGCGTCTGGCGCTGCGTCCGCGCCTGACCCCGCCTCCCGGCGTTCGAGGTCAGCGTCGATCCGACGGTTCGTCCGGCCGGAGCACCACGACGGCTCCGACGTCGTAGCCGGCCTCACGCAGGTGGTCGGCGCCTCCACGGTCGATCGCGAGCACGATGCGTTCGACGGTCACTCCCGACCCGGTAAGCACCTCGGCGGCGCGGCGCACCTGGTGCCCGGTCGTGCTGACGTCCTCGATCAGGCAGGTCCGCGCGCCTTCGGGCGCGTATCCCTCGACCCGCGACATGGTGCCGTAAGCCTTCGGCTCCTTGCGGACGACCGACACCGGCAGGCCGGTCTCGAGCGAGACGGCCGCCACCAGCAGCGTCGCGGCCCCCTCGGGAGCCGAAAGGTGATCGACACCATCGGGCAGCAACCCGGCCACCTCGTGGGCAAGCTCGCCGAGCAGGTCGGGGCGCGTCAGGAACAGGAACTTGTCGAAGTACACGGTGGAGCGTCTCCCCGACGACAGCACGAAGTCCCCGTGCAACTCCGACGCGTCGATCAGGCGGTCCGCGAGGTCGGTGGACGGGGCGGGCACGGCAGGATCCGACGGCATGGCACCGCATGATGGCATGATGGGAACGATGACGACGCGGCGTTTCGGGTGGTACCGATCGGTCGCGCGTCCCGTCTTCCTGGCCCTCCCCCCCGAAACCTCCCACGGGGTCGTGAACGCGCTGCTGGGATTCCCGTTGCCCTGGCGTCGGCTCGGCGGGGCCGCGACGGACCCGCCGGCCGCGTTCGACCTGTGCGGGCTCCGCCTTCGCAACCCGATCGGGCTTGCCGCGGGGTTCGACAAGGACTGCCGCCACCTGGACAACCTCGGTGAGCTGGGCTTCGGCTACGTCGTCGGGGGCACGGTCACGCGAGCGCCCCGTGACGGGAATCCGTCGCCGCGCATCGTTCGGTCGCCGCGGCAGCGCTCGATCGTGAACTCCATGGGACTGCCGAACCCCGGCGCCGACGCGGTCGCGGCCACCTTGCGAAGCGCACCGCGAGGGCCCGCGCCTCGATTGATCAGCGTCGCCGACGAGAACGCGACCGATACCGTGGGCTGCTTCGAGCTGTTGGAGCCGCTCGCGGACGGCATCGAGCTCAACGCCAGCTGCCCGAACGTGTCGTGGGGTCGCGACCGGGACAACGAGAGCCACCTGCACGATCTCGTCACCGCGTTCCGTGATCGCACCGACAAGCCCCTGTTCGTGAAGCTTCCTCCGTTCGTCACCCCGACCGAACGTGAGGTGGTGCTCGCACTCGCCGCGATGGTGCGGGACGCCGGGGCTGACGGGCTCACGTGCTCGAACACCAGGCTCGTCGCCGACGCCCGGCTGGCCGTCGGCCGTGGCGGGCTGTCGGGCCGTGCCCTGCGGCCCCACACCCCGCGCATCGTTGCGGAGGTGCGCAGGACCGTCGGCGACGGGCTCGCGATCAATGCGTGCGGCGGCATCTCCGCGGCCTCCGACGCGGTCGCGTGCATCGATGCGGGCGCCACCACCGTTCAGATCTACAGCGCCTTGATCTACGAAGGCCCAGGCGTCGTGGGCGAGCTCACGTCCGCGCTGCCGCGGAGCGAGCGGGTATTGCGGGGTCGGTGATCCGCCGTCAAGATGTGCGGGTTCCACTGGGGTCCAACCGGCGTTGGGGGGGTGGTCGTGTGAGCGAAGCAGCCGTGGTCGCCCGCGACGCCGGTGCAGCGGAGGGTATCGCCGCCGTTCGACTCGATGGGGTGGTCAAGCGCTTCGGCGACGTCGTGGCCGCCGACGGCATCGACCTGGAGGTTCGTGAGGGCGAGTTCTTCTCGCTCCTCGGCCCGTCGGGCTCGGGCAAGACCACGTGTCTCCGCATGATCGCCGGGTTCGAGCGGCCGACGGCCGGCACGATCTTGCTCGGCGGGGTCGACGTCGGGGACCGGCCCCCCTACGAGCGGGAAGTGAACACCGTTTTCCAGGACTACGCCCTGTTCCCGCATATGACGGTGTCGGAGAACGTCGGATACGGCCTCATGGTCCGCAAGGTTTCGAGGCGCGAACGCGCAGGCCGGGCGGCGGAAGCGCTCGAGATGGTGCGGCTCGATGGGTTCGGCGACCGCAAACCCGCTCAGCTCTCGGGAGGGCAGCGCCAGCGCGTCGCGCTGGCGCGAGCGCTCGTGATGCGCCCCCGTGTGCTGTTGCTCGACGAGCCGCTCGGTGCGCTCGACCTCAAGCTCCGGCAGGCCATGCAGGTCGAGCTCAAGGAGATCCAGCAGGCCGTCGGTCTCACGTTCCTCTACGTCACCCACGACCAGGAAGAGGCCCTGACCATGAGCGACCGACTCGCGGTCTTCAACCACGGTCAGGTCGAGCAGGTGGGCACGCCGGCCGACGTGTACGAGCGTCCCGCAACCGGGTTCGTCGCCGGGTTCGTCGGTGTTTCCAATCTGCTCGAGGGTGATTCGGCCGCGGCGATCATCGGGTCGCCACAGGCGGTCACGATCCGTCCCGAGAAGATCCACCTCGCGCTCGACGTGGAGGCGGCGGTCGCCGAGGGCGAGTGCACGGCAACCGGAGTGGTCAACAAGGTCGTATATCTGGGCGCGATCACGCGCTACACCGTGGCCCTGGACGAGGGTGGCGAGCTGGTCGTGATGCAACAGAACCTGCGCACGTCGTCGATGGAGGCCCTGCAGGTGCAGGGGCGCCGGGTGCGGCTGACGTGGGAGCGGCAGCACAGCCGCCCGGTTGAACCTGGAGACGGACCCGATCGGGCTCCGGCCGAGGGTGCGAGGGGGTTGCCCGGCCCCGGAGGGGAGGATGCATGACGAGGTGGATGCGCCTGCTGGCGCTCATCGCCGTCCTCGCGTTGGTGGCCGCGGGGTGCGGCGACGACGGTGGGGGATCGGGCGGGGACGGAGACGGCGGAACCGCGCAGTCCGACGATCCCGACGAGCCCACGATCACCGAGGTCGGTGAGGGCGAGGGCGAGGTCAGCATCATCGCGTGGGCCGGGTACATCGAGGACGGCTCCACCGACGAGAACTACGATTGGGTGACGTCGTTCGAGGAGGAAACGGGGTGCGAGGTCAACGTGACCACCGCCGGCACCTCCGACGAGATGGTTGCCCTGATGCAGGAGGGCGCGGGCCAGTACGACCTCGTCACGGCGTCGGGTGACGCGAGCCTGCGACTCGTGGCCGGCGGGACCGTGCAGCCGGTGAACCTCGACCTGATCGAGAGCTACTCGACGGTCGACGAGCGGCTGCAGGATGCGCCGTGGTTCACGGTCGACACCGACGGCGACGGCACCACCGAGCACTACGGCGTCCCGTACCAGTGGGGGTCGAACGTGCTGATGTACTCGACGGCGGCGTTCGAGAAGGAGACACCTGACAGCTGGTCGGTCGTGTTCGAGGAGACGACGCTTCCCGACGGCAGCTCAAACAAGGGTCGGGTGCAAGCTTACGACGGTGCGATCTACATCGCCGACGCCGCCCTCTACCTTCGGGCGACGCAGCCGGAGCTCGGCATCGAAGACCCATACGCGCTCACCCAGGAGCAGTTCGACGCCGCGGTCGAGCTGCTGCGGCAGCAGCGAGACCTGATCGGCCGGTACTGGCACGACGCGTACGTGCAGATGGACGACTTCGTCAACGGCGAGGCCGTCGTGAGCTCGTCGTGGCCGTTCCAGGTCAACTTCATCGAGGGAGCCGGCAAGGACTTCTCCTCCGTGATCCCGAAGGAGGGCGCAACGGGCTGGGCGGACACCACGATGTTGCACTCGGAGGCCCCGCATCCGAACTGCGCCTACCTCTGGATGGAGCATTCGCTCGATCCGAAGGTGCAGGGCGACCTAGCGTCGTGGTTCGGGTCGGTGCCATCGGTGCCCGACGCCTGCCAGGGCAACGAGCTGCTCGGTCCCGACGGATGCGTCACGAACGGCATCGAGAACTTCGACCAGATCGAGTTCTGGAAGACCCCGCAGGCCGACTGCTTCGCTCCGGACTCGGGCGCCACGTGCGTCCCGTACCAGCAGTGGGTCACGAAGTACATCGCCGTGATCGGCGGGCAGTGATCCCGACGAGCACGACGGACACGGAACGGTGGGGCCCGCCAGGGCCCCACCGTTCCTTCACAGCAGGCGCCGCGTCATGGCGGTGATCGAGACCGAGCGTCGGTCCGGCGCCATGTCGCGGATCTCGGGGTTCCTCTACCGGCATCCCTGGACCAAGCTCCTCGTGCTGCTGCTCCCGGCGGTGCTCTGGCTGCTGGTGCTCTACCTCGGATCGATCGGTGGGCTGCTCGTCTACAGCTTCTGGCGGATCGAGGAGTTCACGGGCCTCATCGATCGCACGTTCACCCTCAGCACCTACGGCGACCTCCTGGAGCCGGCGAATCGCGAGATCGTGCTGCGCACGCTCGCCATGGCGACGGCGGTCACGATCGCGTGCTCCGTTCTCGCGTTCCCGCTCGCGTACTACATGGCTCGGTTCGCGGGTCGGCGGGCTCGGTTCGTGTTGTACCTGACCGTGCTGATGCCGCTGTGGTCGAGCTATCTGGTCCGGGCGCTCGCGTGGAGGCAGATCCTCACCCGGGAAGGGGTGCTCTACTGGGCGCTGGGCAAGGTCGGCCTCGACGGCGTGCTCGATGCATTGATCGCCGCCCCGCTGGTCGGCGGCTCCTCGTTGATCGCGTCCAAGATCAGCCTGCTCATCGTCTACACGTACCTGTGGCTGCCCTTCATGATCCTCCCGCTCGAGGCGGCGCTGGAACGGGTGCCGGGGTCCTACCTGGAGGCCTCGAGCGACCTCGGGGCGCGGCCGTGGCTCACGTTCCGCCGCGTCGTGCTACCGCTCGCGAAGCCGGGATTGATCGCCGGATCGATCTTCACGTTCTCGCTCACGCTCGGCGACTTCATCTTGCCGACGATGTTCGGCAACTCCGAGTACTACCTGGGCACCCAGGTGTTGACGCAGATCGGCACCGTGGGGAACACGCCCCTCGCCGCCGCGTTCACGTTCGTAGCGATGGCGATCATGATCGTCTACCTGATGGTCGCCCGGCGAGCAGGAGCGTTCGAGTCGCTATGAGCCGAGGGGCGGGCATGTGAAGACGGACGCCTCGCGGGCCGGCCTCGGGCTGAAGGTGGCGTCGGGTCTCGTGCTGCTCTTCCTGTACTTCCCACTCGGCATCATCGTGCTGTACGCGTTCACGACCCAGTCCACGTCGTTCACCTTCCCGCCTCCCGGGCTCACGCTGGAATGGTTCCGGCTCGCGTTCGGCCGCGGCGACATGTGGGAGGCCTTCCGCCTCTCGCTGACCGTCGCAGGGGTCACCACGCTCACCGCGATCATCTTGGGCAGCTTCCTCGCGGGTGCCGTGTACCGTTCTCGTTTCTTCGGTCGAGAGGCGCTCGCGTTCATCGTCGTCCTGCCGATCGCCCTGCCGGGCATCGTGACCGGGATCGCGCTGAAGTCGACGCTGACGGGCATCGCAGAGGTGCCGCCGGGATTCTGGACGATCGTGATCGGTCACACGACCTTCTGCATCGTGATCGTCTACAACAACGTGGTCGCCAGGCTCCGGCGCATGTCGCCCAACGTGGTCGAGGCCTCGGCCGACCTCGGCGCATCGGGGTGGCAGACGTTCCGCCACGTGATCCTGCCGAACCTCGCGACGGCCCTGTTGGCCGGTGGGGTGCTGGCGTTCGCGCTCTCGTTCGACGAGATCATCGTGACGACGTTCACCCGAGGGAGCGACCCGACGCTGCCGATCTGGATCTTCCAACAGCTCTTCCGCCCCAGGAACCGGCCGTTGACGAACGTCGTCGCGCTCATCGCCGTCACGGTGACGATCGTGCCGGTGCTGCTGGCCCAGATGCTGGCCCGCAGCGCCGACGATGCCGGCAC
>DATFFT010000077.1:0-3032 GCA_035249905.1 Actinomycetota bacterium
ACGTCGTCGGCGGTCCAGGTCAACAACATCAACCTGCTGCGCGGGGCGATCGGACGTCCGGGCGCGACCGTGTTCCAGATGAACGGGCAGCCCACGGCGCAGAACACTCGCGAGACCGGCGCGAACGGCGACTTCCCCGGCATGCGCAACTGGGCGAATCCCGACCACGTGAAGGAACTCGCAACGCTGTGGAACGTCGACGAGCTCACGATCCCGCATTGGGGACCGCCCACGCACGTGATGCAGATCATGCGCTACGCCGAGGAAGGGTCGGTCCGCTTCCTCTGGGTGTCGGCGACGAACCCCGCCGTCACGCTGCCGGATCTGAGGCGGATCCGCTCGATCCTCGAGCAGGAGCGGCTCTTCCTCGTGGTGCAGGACGCGTTCCTGACCGAGACCGCCGGGCTCGCCGACGTCGTGCTGCCGTCCGCGATCTGGGGGGAGAAGACCGGCACGTTCACGAACGCCGACCGCACGGTGCACCTGTCGGAGCGAGCGGTCGATCCGCCGGGTGAGGCGAGGGCCGACCTGGACATCTTCCTCGACTACGCGCGGCGCATGGCGTTCACCGACAAGGACGGCGGGCCGCTGATCGGGTGGACCGGGCCAGAGGAGGCCTTCGATCACTTCGCCGGCGTCACGGCGGGGCGGCCCGCCGACTACAGCGGCATGAGCTACGCGATGCTGCGCGAGCGGGGCTGGGTGCAATGGCCGTGCTCGCCGTCGGCGCCCGAGGGCACTCCCCGCCTCTACACCGATCGCGTGTTCTGGACGCAGACCGAGCAGACCGAGGACTACGGCCACGACCTGATGACGGGCGCAGCCCGACAGGAAGCCGACCACCGCGCGCTCGGCGCGAACGGCCGGGCGTTCCTGCGGGCGGCCGAATGGGTGACGCCGGCCGAGTCACCGAACGACGAGTTCCCGCTCACCCTCACGACCGGCCGCACGACCCATCACTTCCACACCAGGACGAAGACGGCGCGCGCGCCAGAGCTGCAAGCTGCCGCACCCGACGTCTGGGTCGAGCTGCACGATGCCGACGCCACGGCCCTCGGCATCGAGGCGGGGGACCGGTGCCGGGTGACCTCGCCTCGCGGTGAGATCGAGGCCGAGGCTCGCATCGGGCGCCCACGCCCGGGTCACGTGTTCGTGCCGTTCCACTACGGCTATTGGGACCGCGGCGACGCGGGGCCCGATGGTTCGGGGCGAGCCGCGAACGAGCTCACGATCACAACGTGGGACCCTGTGTCGAAGCAACCGATCTTCAAGACCGCCGCGGTGCGGGTGGAGAAGGCGCCGTGAACCTCGGCCCCGCGCTCACGCACCTGCACGAGACCACGGCCGACGTGCGCGACGAGCTCGGGACGATCGCGGAGCGGCATGCGGCCGACCACGACGTCTTCCACATCGGCCGGCAGCTCTCGCATCGGTGCGAGGAGCTGCTGACGCGGCTCGCGCCGTATGTCGAGACCTACGGCGGGTCGCCCGCCGGCGATGGCGAGATGGCCGAGGCATGGCGCGCGTTCGCCGAAGGGGTCCGTCGGTGGACCGCGACGGCGACCTCACGCACGTCGAAGGCGGGGCCGCTGCTGCTGCGCGACCTGCGGGAGCTCGAGGCCGACGCGCACGCGTGCCGGACCGACTGGGTGATCGTGCACCAGGGGGCGCTCGCGGCGAGGGATCGGGGACTGGTCGACGCCAGCACGTTCGGGATGAGCGAGATGGAACGGATCGAGCGCTGGCTCACGACACGGATCAAGGAAGCGGCACCGCAGATCCTCGCCTCGGAGTGAGGCCGGCGATCCGAACGCGTGCGGCCGCGCGAGACGCACGATACCTTTTTCCGGGAGCGATCATGGCTACGAACGGAGCACAGGCATCCGTCGCCACCGGGGTCACCGGTGAGCGGCTCGCCGGCCTTCGCCGCTGGAACCTCGGCCTCACGATCCTTCACCTCTCCCAGGCCGCGCTGATCGTCGTGCTCGCGGGCGACTTCGCGATCTCGGTCACGTCGTCGTTCCCAGACGGACCGCCCGGGGCGGCCGTCCCCGCGCCCGAGGCGCTGTTCGACGTGCCGATCGGCTGGGCGACCGCGGTCTTCCTGGGGCTCGCGGCCCTCGATCACCTCGTCACCGCCACCGCGGGGCGTGGCATCTACGAGCGGGACCTGCGCGGTGGCATCAACCGGTTCAGGTGGGTGGAGTATTCGTTCAGCGCCACGCTGATGGTGGTCCTGATCGGCTTCTACTGCGGGATCACCTCGATCAACGCGGTGATCACGGTCGCCGGTGCGAACGTCGCGATGATCCTGTTCGGCTGGATCCAGGAGCGGATGAACCCGCCGGAGCGCGAACGGACCACGATGCTTCCGTTCTGGTTCGGGGCGCTCGTGGGGATCGCTCCGTGGGTCTCCATCGTGGTGAACGTCGCCGGCTCCGAGAGCGTGCCCGGGTTCGTCTACGGCATCGTGGTCGTCCAGTTCGTCCTCTTCTTCAGCTTCGGCCTGAACCAGTGGCTCCAGTACCGGGAGGTCGGGCGATGGGCCGACTACGCGTTCGGCGAGAAGACCTACCTGGTGCTCAGCCTGGTGGCGAAGTCGCTGCTCGCCTGGCAGATCTTCGGCGGTTCGCTCGCCGACTGACGGAACCTTCCTGCGTCGCCCGACGCGACCTCAACCCTCCGTTATCGCCTGCGAAGGCATCGCCCCGTACGGCCGTCATGGAGCTGGTCACGTGAGCCCAGCGCGGGGCGGGATAGGCTGGGCGCCCATGGAGAAGCCGACGAGCGTCGAGTCCTACTTCACGAGCCTCGACCCCGCGCGCCGCGCCCCGCTGCAGAAGCTGCGTGAGACGATCGCGGCCGCGGCGCCGGGTGCCGAGGAAGGCATCACGTACGGCATGCCTGGATTCCTGCTCGACGGTCGCGGCGTGGTCGGCTACATGGCCTTCGAGCGGCACTACAGCTTCTTCCCGATGAGCCCCGCCGCGGTCGATGCCCACCGCGAGGAACTCGGCGATCTCGTGAAGGGG
>DATFFT010000078.1:0-16187 GCA_035249905.1 Actinomycetota bacterium
ACGGCCCGCCACCGCGCCGCGGTCTCGCTGGCACAGGTCGTGCGGTCCGCCGTCGGCGTGCGCGTGCTCGTGGAGCTCCTGGCGGGCACGCGCGGGGCGGTGGCCTCCACGATCGGCGAAGCCGCCGTGCTGCTCGAGGAAGCGGGCGACGATCGGCTGGGGCTCTGCCTCGACATCTGCCACCTGTTCGCCGCCGGGTACGGCCTGGACGAACCCGACGGGGTCGACGAGCTGTTCTCGGAGCTCGCCGAGCGCGGCCTCACGGGCCGGGTCGCCCTCGTGCACGCGAACGATTCGGAGTTCCCCCGGGGAGGTCGCCGGGACCGGCACGCGCCGGTCGGCGAGGGGTTCGTCGGCCCGGGCGGGTGGCGGGCGATCCTGTCGCGGCCGGAAGCGGCCGACCTGCCGTTCGTGCTCGAGACCCCCGGCGACGCGGCTTCACATGCCGAACAGATCGAGACGCTCCGCGCGCTCGCCGAGCCCGAGCCGTGACGGAGGCCTCGCCCGAGCGCGTGACGATCCGCGCCGCCGGTCAGGGCACGAACTCGGCCCTCGGGCCCTCCTGGTAGCTGTAGCGTTCCTCGGCGAACGGCTCGGCGTGCACGTGATACCCCCGCAGCTCCCAGAAGCCTCGCTCGTTCCGATCGCTGAAGCGCAGTCCGGTGAGCCACTTCGCGCTCTTCCACGCATAGCGCTTGGGCACGACCAGACGAAGCGGCCAGCCGTGCTCGGGCGTGAGATCCTCGCCGTGGTTACGCCACGCGAGCACCACGTCGTCGTCGCTCATCGCCTCGAGCGACAGGTCCGACGTGTAGCCGTTGGGGCTCTCCGCGATCACCCACTTCGCCTGGGAGGTGGGCCGAGCACGCTCGAGGATCGTCCCGAACGCCACACCCTCCCACGTGTTGTCGAGCGTGGTCCATCCAGTGACGCAATGCATGTCGGCATCGACGGTGACCGTCGGCAGGGCCCGAAGCTCGTCGTAGCTCAGCCGGAAGGGGTGCTCCACGAGGCCCGAGACCTCGACATCCCAGTCCGCGCCGTCGAAGCTCGGGATCGGACCGTAATGCAGCACCGGCCAGGACTTCACCAGCCGCTGACCCGGTGGGATACGCGGGGCGATCTCGGGCGGGTAGTTCTTCGTGAACAGGCCCATCAATCCTCCTCCTCGAGGTCGCGGCCGGCCCGTCGAGCCGCACGGGCCACGACACCCCACGCCTCGAGGGCGGTCCCGACGCCGTCATCGCTCACGTCGGCGTGGGTCACCATACGCACGTGCGTGCCTGTGTGCGTCACGCCCACGTCGAGGGCGGCGAGCCGCTCGACGGTGTCGAGCACGTCCAGCCCCGCCGCTTCCGTGTCGACGAGGACCATGTTCGTTGCAGCCTGTTCGGGATCGATCGAGCCGGGAAGTCGCTCCCCGACCCCCTCCGCGAGCCGACGAGCACGCTCATGGTCCTCGGGCAGGCGTTCGGGGCCCCGCTCCAGGGCGACGATGCCGGCGGCCGCCATGATGCCGGCCTGGCGCCAGGCGCCCCCGAACAGGATCCACTGTCGCCTGGCCTCGGGCATCAGGTCGGCGGGCCCGCACAGCAGCGAGCCGATGGGTGCTCCGAGGCCCTTCGACACGCAGAACATCACGGTATCGGCCTGGTCGGCGAACTCGGCGGCGTCGACGGCCGCCGCGGCGGCGGCGTTGAACAGCCTGGCACCGTCGAGGTGCACGGGCACGCCGGCGTCGTCGGCGACCTTCCGCACGGCCTGCAGCTCCTCGAGCGGCATCACGCGACCGCCCGCTCCGCCTACGGTGTTCTCGACCGAGAGCAGATCGACGACCTCGACGTCGTAGTACGAGTCGGGCTCGAGCAGGGCGCGCGCCTGTTCGGCGTCGATCCACCCGCGGGGCCCGGGATCGGTCGTGCGGAACGCGATGCCCGACAACGCCGCCGAGGTCATGACCTCGGTGCCGGCGACGTGCGAGAGCTCCGAACATGCCACCAGGTGGCCACCCGTTCGCACCCCCAGCGCGAGCGCGATCTGGTTGGCCATCGTGCCGGTGGGCACGTAGAGGGCGGCTTCCTTGCCCAGACGCTCGGCGGCGAGCTCCTGCAGCCGGTTGACCGTTGGGTCGTCGCCGTACCAGGCGTCGCCCACCTCGGCCTCGGCCATCGCCCGACGCATCTCGGGCGTCGGCGTGGTGACGGTGTCGGAACGCAGGTCGACCCGGAACCGGCTCATGGCCCGGCAGTCTACCGACGGCCGGCTCAGTACAGGAACATCGGCTTGCCGTCGACGTGCTGGATCTTGGGCCGGTAGCTCTCGCGGTCGTAGAGCGCGTCGACGTCGACGCGCTTGACCCCCTGGCCGAGCACCGAGATCGGGACGTTCACGTAGTTGCCGTTGCGCAGCGCCACCAGCCGGCCGTGCACGCCCTCGATCGCGAGATCGGCCGCCATCACGGCGTAGTTGATCGCGACCATGAGATCGAGGGAATCAGGCGAGCCCGAACGCATCAGGTAGCCGAGCTGCTGGTAGATCGTGTCGGACCCGGTGCGTTCCTTCAGCAGGGCGCTCGTGAGCTGGCCGATGCCGCCCAGCTTGCGATGGCCGTAGGCGTCCTCATCGCCCGCCTGCATCATCTCCCCGCCCGCGAGCGTGGCGCCCTCGGAGATCGTCAACATCGCGTAGTTGCTGGGGTTCGCCCCCTTGTCGCGCAGCAGCAGCTCGCCCAGGCGGTCGACGTCGAACGGCACCTCGGAGATGATCGCGCGCTCCACGCCGGACAGGTAGGCCGATACGAGCGAGGTCTCGCCGCTGTAGCGGCCGAAGACCTCGACCACCGCGAGCCGTTCGTGGGAGCCGGCGCTCGTGCGCAGCTGGTGAACGAAGTTCACGGTACGGGTCACCGCCGTCGAGAACCCGATGCAGTAGTCGGTGCCGTGCACGTCGTTGTCCATCGTCTTGGGGATCGCGACGACGGGGACACCCTCCTGGTGCAGGCGCAGACCGAACGAGAGCGTGTCATCGCCGCCGATCGGGATCAACGCGTCGAGGCCGAGCGCTTCGATCACTCGCAGCACGTGCGCGGTGTGATCGCGGGGGCCGTCGTCGGTGCGCCCCTCCGTCAGGAACGCCGGCTCGTCGGCCGGACCCACCTTCGCGGGGTTCGTGCGCGACGTGTGCAGGAACGTGCCCCCCGTGCGGTCGATCGTGCGCACCACGCCGGGGTCGAGCGTCAACGAGTTCGCCGCGAGGCTCTCGAGGTCGTCCGGATCGGCCTCGAGCAGTCCACCCCACCCGCGGCGGATGCCGAGCACCTCGTGGCCCTCGGCGACCACCCGCGACACGGCCGCCTTGATCGAGGCGTTCAGGCCCGGCACGTCGCCGCCTCCGGTCAGGATGCCGAGCCGCATCTCGGCAGCCTACGGGAGGGCCGGCACGGTCGGCGACGCGGGGCTCAATCGCACAGGACCTGGGGGATCTCCCACAGCTCCTTGGGGACGAGCCGCGGCTCACGACCCACGCCTGTGAGGGGGGTGGTCACGGACTCCTGGCCGATGATGCCGACCATCGATCCCCAGCCGTCCCGGCTCGCTTCCTCGACCGCCGCGATGCCGAGCCGCGTCGCGAGCACGCGGTCCGCGGCGACGGGTGACCCTCCCCGCTGCACATGCCCGAGCACCGTGATGCGCGATTCCACGGCGTTGCGCGACGCGAGCTCATCCGCGACCAGCCCGCCGATGCCGCCCAGGCGCGGCCACCCGTTCTCGTCCAGGGGGTAGTCGGGCACCTCCAACGTGCCGGGCACCGGCATCGCGCCCTCGGAGACGACGACGATCGAGAACCGGCGGTCCTCGAGCATGTGCTGTTTGACTCGGCGAGCTACCGACGAGATGTCGAACGGGTGCTC
This sequence comes from Actinomycetota bacterium, assembly GCA_035249905.1. Lineage (GTDB taxonomy): Bacteria > Actinomycetota > UBA4738 > UBA4738 > HRBIN12 > JAOUEA01. Next base: position 3,911 of record DATFFT010000078.1, read on the forward strand.
GGGCAGCAGGATCACATCGGCCGCGCCAGCGATGCCGGCCTCGAGCCCGATCCAGCCGGCGCTGCGCCCCATGACCTCACAGACCATCACCCGGCGGTGGCTCTCGGCGGTGCTGTAGAGCCGGTCGATCAGGTCGGCGGCGACCTGCACCGCGGTCTGGAACCCGATGCTGCGGTCGGTGCCTGCGATGTCGTTGTCGATCGTCTTCGGCACTCCGATGATCGGCACGTCGGGCATCGCAGCGCAGGCTCCCATCGTGCCCTCGCCTCCGATCACGATGAATCCGTCGAGCCGATGCACGTCGCGCGCCTCGCGGACACGGTCGAGGCCGTCGGCGGACCGGAAGGGTTGCACCCCCGACGTGCCGAGGATCGTGCCTCCGCGCGTCAGCAACCCGCGCACGTCGTCACGCGTGAGCTCGTCAGCCGTGCCCTCCATGACGCCGCGCCATCCGTCGCGGAAGCCGTACACGGTGGCGCCGTGGGAGTCCTGCGCGAAGCGGACGATCGCTCGGATCGCCGCGTTCAGTCCTGGACAGTCCCCCCCGCCGGTGAGGAGCCCGAGTCGCATGGCGCAGAGACTACGACGCGAACGAGCTCGGTTCGGACCCGACGGCCTTCGGTACGATGGCGCGCATGCCCGGCGTCGCGGTGCTCGCGAGCTTCTTCCCCGCCATCGAGGGGTGGCTGGAGGCCATCTTCGTCGGGCTGCTGGTGCTGCTGGCGGGCGCCGTCGGCGTCTTCGCCCTGTTCGTGATCGCGCAGCAGTTCCGCAATCCGGGACGCCGGGGCGGGCCGCGCTAGCCTTCGGCCGGAACGATCGTGGTGCCCGTCTCGCCGCGTAGGGCCCCGGTGGCGTCGTCGAGGTCGGCGATGACCGCCCTGGCTCCACCGTCGCGGACGAATCCCGCCGCCGCCTCGACCTTCGGGCCCATCGATCCTGCGCCGAACTCCCCCCGTTCGATGAGCTCGAAGGCCTCGCCGACGTCCATGCGGTCGATGTCTTCCGGGTACAGCGACCCGTATCCGCGCTGCACCTTCTCCACGTCGGTGAGGATCAGCAGGGTGGTCGCGTCGACCTCCTTCGCGAGGATCGCCGCGGCCAGATCCTTGTCGACGACCCCTTCCTTGCCGATCAGGCGTGGGCCGTCCTCGATCACCGGAACGCCGCCGCCGCCGCTCGCGATCACGACCACGTCGTCGGCCACGAGGTTCGTGATCACCGGGGTCTCGACGATCGAGTACGGCCGCGGGCTCGGCACGACCCGACGCCATCCCCCGTGTGGATCGGCCCTCACGGTATAGCCGCGTTCGACTTCGAGTTGCCGAGCCTCGGCCTCCTCGTAGTAGGGACCGACGAACTTCGTCGGGTTCCTGAAGGCGGGATCGTCGGCGCGCACCCTGGTGAGCGTCAGGACCGTGGCGACCGGGCGCTCCATGCCGCGCTCGAAGAAGACGTCGCCGAGCGTGACCTGCAGCAGGTACCCGATCTGCCCCTGGCTCTGGGCGCCGCAGACGTCGAGGGGCATGGGCTGCACGGTCGCGGCGGCGGCTTCCTGCTGCAGCAGGATGCGACCGACCTGGGGGCCGTTGCCATGGGTCACGACCACCTGCCACCCGTCGGCGGCGATGTCGGCGATGCGCTCGGCCGCCTCGCGGCACGCCCGATACATCTCCTCGAACGTGTCGTCGGCACCGCGCCGGAGCAGAGCGTTGCCACCGAGGGCGACCACGACCCGCTCCAACGACATCAGCTCCTCGGCCGGCGAGCGCCCGATCAGCCCAGCACGGGGGCGAGCACGTCGATCAGCGTCGGCGACTCCGGCAGCACGTCGAGGTCGTAGCGCACCCGCACGGCCGGCTTGCCGATGTCGATCACGCTCCGAAGGTCGATCGGCGTTCCCACCACGACCAGATCGGCGTCGGCCGAGTCGATGATCTTCGAAAGCTCGTCGAGCTGCCCCTCGCTATATCCCATCGCGGGCAACACCGCCCCGACGTCGTACTTCTCGTACGTCTCGGCGATCGTGCCGAACGCCCATGGGCGCGGGTCGACGATCTCCGCCGCGCCGTTGCGCTCGGCCGCCACGACACCCGCGCCGATCTTCATCGATCCGTGGGTGAGGGTGGGGCCGTCCTCGACCACCAGGACGCGCTTGCCCCGGATCGCCTCGGGGTCGTCGACGGTGACCCTCGAGTTCGCCTTGACCACGGTCGCCGTGGGGTTCACATCGGCGATCGTGGCGTCGAGCTGGGCGACCTGCTCCGGCGTCGCCGAGTCCATCTTGTTCACGACGATCACGTCGGCCGCCCGCAGGTTGGCCTCGCCCGGGTGGTAGGTGAGCTCGTGGCCGGCTCGCAGGGGATCCACGAGCGTGATCCACACATCGGGGGTGTAGAACGGCAGGTCGTTGTTCCCGCCGTCCCACAGCAACACGTCGGCCTCGGACTGAGCCTGTTCGAGGATCGCCCCGTAGTCGACACCGGCGTAGATCACCGTGCCGCTCGTGATGTGGGGCTCGTACTCCTCGCGCTCCTCGATCGTCGTGTGGTATCGGTCGAGATCGGCGAGCTCTCCATAGCGCTGCACGCGTTGCGCCACGAGGTCGCCGTAGGGCATCGGATGCCGCACGGCGACGACCCGTTGCCCGGCATCCCTGAGCACGCCGGCGATCGCACGGGTCGTCTGGCTCTTGCCGACGCCGGTGCGCACGGCGACGACCGCCACGGTCGGGATCGAGGCCCGGATCATCGTGTCGTCGGTCCCGAGCAGCAGGAAGTTCGCGCCGGCGGCCAGCACCTCGTTGGCCTTGTGCATCACGTACTCGTGCGAGACGTCGGAGTAGCTGAACACCACGTCGTCGACCTCGAGGTCACGGATCAGCTCGGCCAACTCGGACTCGTCGTAGATCTGGATGCCCTCGGGGTAGTTCGCACCCGCGATCTCCGCCGGGTACTTCCGATCGTCGATGAACGGGATCTGGGTCGCGGTGAACGCCACCACCTGCACGTCGGGGTCGTCGCGATACACGGTGTTGAAGTTGTGGAAGTCGCGACCCGCGGCTCCCATGATGAGGACGCGTCGCTTCGCCATGACGAACTCCCTTCGGCTCAAGGCCAGCAGTGTCGGAAGCGTCTGATGCGCGGAGGCGACGCGCCTCGGGGCTGGTGCGCGCCGGCGCCGTCCCCGCTCTTCATCGCGGAGCCTACTCCACCCCGCACGGGCGAGTCAGGAGGCTTCGGCCCCGGCTCCGGCAGGACCCATCGACCGCCAGCCGGCCCCGTCGACCCGGCCGAACGGACGAGCGAAGTGCGGCACACCCACGAGCCACCCCTCTTCGGCCGCCCGGGTCAGGAGCGCTGCCCTGGAAGCCGCACCGGTCTCCGCCTCCTCGTCGTGGCTCGACGGCCACTCCGGGTGCGCCGCCTGGATCGGGATGTGCAGCAGGTCCCCGGTGATCACGATACGGTCGTCGCCGGCCTCGAGCACGATGCTCCGGTGCCCGGGCGTGTGCCCGGGTGTATGCACCACCCGCAATCCGGGCGCCACCTCGCGATCGGCCGGGTCGAGGTCGAGCAGATCCAGCTCACGGAGCCGCTGCACCTCCGGGACGGCCGCATAGGGTTCGTGTCGATCGGCGAACAACGCCAGGTCGGCCTCGTGCAGCACGACCCGCGCGTTCGGGAAGCGTGGCCCCTCTCCCGCCCAGACGCCTCCGGCGTGGTCGGCATGCAGGTGCGAGAGCACGACGACCCCGACCTCCGCGGTCTCGAGTCCCAGCTCGTCGTAGGCATCCTCGGCGCTTCGCCCCGATCGCCCGGCCCAGGGCCGGTACGGCGGGTAGGAGCCGACACCCGTGTCGATCGCCGCCACGCCCCATGGTCCACGTGCGACGAACCCGTGCACGTGCCAGGGCCACGATCGCTCGTCGTGGAAGGCCCACGGGTGCCTCGCGCGCTCCGCCCCCCAATCCACGTCCTGGCCGGGGCATTCCTCCGATAGGAGCATACGCGCGTATCCCTGGCACATCGCCGAGATCTCGATCGGGCCGACGCGGAGCGGTTCGACGTGGGTCACGGGCCGACCCTACGTCAGGTCGCGGTCCGACGCCTCGTCGAGGTCCGACGCCTCGTCGATGTCGCGGAGCGTCACGTGCTCGGGATCGAGCGCGACCCAGGCCGGCTCGTCGACCACGATCGGGCCCATCGCCCGCAGCCACGCCCGCAGCGATCGTTCGCCGTCGCGCAGGAGGCGCTCGGCCGCCGTACGGGCCGGTGCCACTCGGACCACCGCGGGGAGCGGTCGGAACCGGTCTCCGTCCTGGAGCGCGACCGCGTCGGCGGGTGCCTCGACGGCGACCCGCACCATCGCTCGCAGCACGGCCTGCGACAGCCCCGGCATGTCGCCCCCCGCGACCACCGCGAGCTCCCGGTCGACGATCGCGAGCCCGGCGAGAGCGCCCTCGAGCGGCCCCTCATCATCGCGGGCATCACGGGCGATCCGTACCGGAGCGCCGGCCGGCAACGCCGGCTCCGGACCGCCGGGCGCGAGCACGACCACCACATCGCCGGTCACCTCGGCGAGCCGACGGATCGGGTGATGGAGCAGCGGGATGCCGTCGACCTCGGCACGCAGCTTGTCCTCACTCCCGAACCGGGACGATCGGCCCCCGGCGAGCACGACACCGCTCACGAGGTCAGTAGTCTGACCCAGACTAGGTCGCCTCATGCTCCCGCGGACGCTTCGCTCGGCGAGTCGGGTCGTCTTCCCTGCGTGACTGCGCGTAGGCGAAGCCGAACCGTCCCTTGACGCAGAGATGTCCGCTCGTGACCGAGTGATCGGAGGGGCTCGTGACCTTCACGATCTCGTTGTCCTGCACGTGCAACTCCAGCTCGCAGCCGACGCCGCAGTAGGGGCAGATCGTGTTGGTGACGGTCTGTTCCTGCTCGTCCCAGGTGCCGGCCTCGCGCATCTCGTGCTCGCTCGTGAACATCAGGGCCCCGGTCGGGCAGACACCGATGCAGTTGCCGCAATAGACGCACGCCGACTCGTCGAGCGGCACCGCGTACTCGGTCGAGATGCGGGCGTCGAACCCGCGTCCGGCGACGGCGATCGCGAACGTGTTCTGCGCGTCGACCCCGCACGCCTCCACGCACTTGTAGCAGAGGATGCAGCGCGAGTAGTCGCGCACGTACAACTCGTTGTCGATCTTCACCGGCTGCGCGACGCCCTCGGCGACGGTGGGATCCTCCGGCACATGATGGTGGCCGGGGTCGCGCGAGTCGCGATCGCCGGCCGGCAGGTCGGGCATCGTCGCGCCGAACCGCTCGGGGTGCACCTCGTACTCCCGCATCCAGCGGTGCACGTCGGGGCTCGTGAGATCCATCTCGACGCTCGACGCGAGGAACTCCATCACGAGCGTGCGCGAGTGCCGAACCCGCTCGGTGTCGGTCGACACCGTCATGCCGTCCTCGACCTGTCGACTGCAGGCGGGCACGAGGGTGCGCGAGCCCTCGACCTCGACGACGCAGACCCGGCACGCGTTGATCGGGGTGAGGTTGTCGGCGAAGCAGAGGGTCGGCGTATCGACCTGGTTCGCGCGGCAGGCATCGAGGATCGTGGATCCCTCGGGGACCCGGGTCTCGACACCGTCGACGGTGATGCCGAGCAGGCGGCGGGGCGGCTCGAGCGGAACGGCGCCGGACGATCGGGCCATCACGACTCCTGATCCTCGGTCGGGGTCGGGAGGTCGTCGCCGTTCCCGCCGACGGTTCCGTCGCCGCCGAACACCCCCAGGGACTCGATCGCCGACTGCACCGCGTTCGCGGCCGTCTGCCCGAGCCCGCAGATCGAGGCATCGCGCATCACCTGGGCCACGTCGGTGAGCAGTGCCAGCTCGTCGTCGTGGGAGCCGAGCGTGCGGCCCTGCACGATGCGGCGGAGCGCCTCCTCCTGGCGGACCGTGCCGACCCGGCACGGCACGCACTGCCCACACGACTCGTCGCGGAAGAACCGCGCGATGCGCAAGCAGGTATCGGTGAGGTCGGATCCCTCGTCGAAGAGCATCACGACGCCTGAGCCGAGCGTGTACCCCCCCGCTCGGGCATCCTCGAACGTGAGCCGGGCGTCGAGGGCGTCGGGGCCCACGAAGCCGCCCGCGGCCCCTCCGAGGAGGACCGCCTTGAGCGGCTTCCCGTCCCGCACGCCCCCGGCGGCCTCGATCACCTGGCCCAGCATGACGCCGTGCTCGTGCTCGTAGAGGCCCGGCCGCTCGACGTCGCCCGAGAGGCAGAAGAGCCGGGGACCGGTCGAGCCTTCGGTGCCGATCTGGCCGTAGGCCTCGCCGCCGATGCGGAGCACCTCGAGCACGTTGATCAGGGTCTCGACGTTGTTGATGCCCGTGGGCATGCCGAACAGGCCTCGCTGCACCGGGAACGGCGGCTTGTTCCGTGGTTCTCCGCGCTTGCCCTCGAGCGAGTTGAACAGCGCCGTCTCCTCACCGCAGATGTAAGCGCCGGCACCCCGCCGCAGCTCGATGTCGAACCGCGCGCCGTGGCCCATCACGTCGTCGCCGAGGAACCCGTGCCGGCGCGCCTCCTCGATCGCGTGCGTCAGCGTCCGCGTCGCCAGCGGATACTCACCGCGGATGTAGACGTACCCCTGCTCGCAGCCGGTCGTGATACCCGCGATCGTGAGCGATTCGATCACCGCGAACGGATCCTGCTCCATCACGACGCGGTCCTTGAACGTGCCGGGCTCGCTCTCGTCGGCGTTGCACACGAAGTAGTGGGGGTGCACCGGCTGCTCGGCGACTGCCTTCCACTTCACGCCCGTGGGGAATGCCGCTCCGCCTCGGCCCATCAGCTTGGAATCGGTCACCTCGCGGAGCGTCCACTCCGGGCCGTGCTCGAGCGCGAGCCGGAGCGCCTCGTACCCACCGTGGGTTCGGTAGTCGTCGATCGAGGAAGGATCGACGTGTCCGACGCGTCGGAGGAGCCGGAGCCCCTCGGTGCGCTGCTTCACTGACGTGCCACGCAGCCCGATCGACACGGGACCGCCCTCGACGAAGACCCGTTCCATCTCGTCGTTCACGGGACCGAACCCGACGTCGGCACTTTCGCCGGCCGTCTGCATCAACGCCGCCGGGGCGTGTTCGCACAGGCCGAGGCACGGGCTCGCGACGGTATGCATGGGTGACGCCGCCATGCGGCTGGCGAGATCGGCGCCACCGGCGAGCCGACAGGCGATGTCGTCGCAGACGTGCAGGACCTGGGCGGGCCGTTCCTCGGTGGAGAACATCGCGTAGAACGTCGCGACCCCGTATGCCTCGGCCGGGGGCACGGTGAGGCGCTCGCAGACGTAGTTCATGCCGCCGGGGCTGATCCAGCCGACCGCGCCCTGCAGGGCGTGAAGCGCCGGCAGCAGCAGGTGCCGGTTCTCGCGCGCGTCCTGGCCGCCCCGGGCAACCCGATGATCGAACGAGGTGCGCTCGACCGCGCCGTCCCACGCGCTCTCGGGGGGACCGAGCAGCTCATCGACCGCAGCACGTTCCTCTGCCGACGGCTCGGCCTGCATCAGCTTTAGGTCCACGACGCCTCCGTGGACAACGCGGGCGGGAGGGAGGGGGTCACGTTCCGGATGCTACTCCCCGCCCCCTCCGGAGACCGCGCCGGCGGTCTCCGCCTCGGCCCGCCGCTCGGGCGGCAGCTTGTCGATGCGCACCGCGGCCGCCTTGAACTCCGCGGTGCCCGACTTCGGGTCGGTCGCCTCGATCGTGAGCACGTTCGTGTCGACCTGGTCCGGGAAGTGGAACGTCATGAACACGAGCCCCGGGCGTAGCGCCTCGTCGACGTGCACCGGCACCTCGACCGAGCCGCGGCGGCTCGAGACGACGACGCACTCGTCCTCGGCCAGCGCCAGTCGCGCCGCGTCCTCGGGCGAGACGTCGATCGTCTCCCCGCGACGCAGCGGCGACGTGTACAGGCCGCTCTGCACGCCCGTGTTGTACGAGTCGAGCCGTCGCCCGGTGGTCAGCCGCAACGGGAACTCCTCGGTGAGCTCGTCGACCGGCGGCTCGTCGATCACGATCGAGAACGGCGCCTTCGTGCCCTGCGCCTCGGGGTCGTCGAACTCCCACAGCCTCGAGTGCAGGTAGAGCGAGCCCGGGTGTTCCTCGTCGAGGCACGGCCACTGGATGCCGCCGAGCTCCTCCAGCCGTTCCCAGGTCATGCCCGCGTGCATCGGGCTCAGCGAGCGGCATTCGTCCCAGGCTTGCCGAGGCGTGACGTCGCCCCAGCCCCCGCCCATGCGGTTCGCGAGCTGTGTGATGATCCAGATGTCGTCCCTCGCGTTGCCCGGCGGCTCGAGCGCGGCCCGGACCCGTTGCACCCGCCGCTCGGAGTTCGTCACCGTTCCCTCGGACTCGAACGCGCTGTTGGACGCCGGGAAGACCACGTCGGCGAGCTCGGCCGTCTTCGTCATGAAGATGTCCTGCACGATCAAGGTGTCGAGACCCTCGAGCAGCTCGACGGCGTGCTGGTTGTCTGCCTCGCTCGTCGCCGGGTTCTCGCCGATGCAGTAGACCGCGGTGAGGTCTCCACGTTCCATCGCCCGGAACATGTCGGTGAGGTGCCAGCCGTACTCGGAGACGATCGGCGTTCCCCAGGCCGCCTCGAACCTCGCGCGTGCGGCGGTGTCCTTCTCGATGTCCTGGAAGCCGGCCAGCTTGTTCGGGATCGCGCCCATGTCGCCCCCGCCCTGCACGTTGTTCTGGCCCCGCAGCGGGTTCACGCCGCTGCCGTACCTGCCGACGTGCCCGGTGAGCAGCGACAGGTTGATCAGCGAGAGCACGTTGTCGACGGCGTTGTGATGCTCGGTGATGCCGAGCGTCCAGCAGATCATCGCCCGGTCCGCCTTCGCATAGGCGTGCGCCACCTCGCGGATCACGTCGGCGGGAACCCCAGTGACGGCCTCACCGCGCTCGAGGGTCCAGTCCATGATCGAGTCGACGTACTCGGCGTACCCGACCGTGGCGCCCTCGACGAACGCATCGTGCTGCAGGTCGTTCGCGACGATCTCCCTCGCGACCGTGTTCGACAGCGCGATGTCGGTGCCGACGTCGATGCCGAGCCAGAGGTCGCCCCACTCGGCGGATTCCGTGCGACGAGGATCGACGACGATCAGCCTCGCCCCCCGGTTGACGGCCTTCAGGACGTGGTGGAAGAAGATGGGGTGCGCGGCCCGAGCGTTCGAGCCCCACATCAGGATGAGGTCGGTGTTCTCGACCTCCTCGTAGGAGCTGGTACCGCCACCGGCACCGAAGACGGCGGCCAGACCGACCACCGAAGGCGCGTGTCAGGTGCGGTTGCAGCTGTCGATGTTGTTGCTGCCCAGGACCTGGCGGCTGAACTTCCCGGCGATGAAGTTCATCTCGTTCGTGGCCTTGGAGCAGCTGAACACCCCCGTGCCCCAGCCGGGGTTGCGATCGGCGGCCCGGCGGAGCCCCTCGGCGGCCCGATCGAGGGCCTCGTCCCAGGTGGCCACGCGCAGCTCGCCGTCGTCGCGAACCATCGGCTCGGTCAGGCGGGTGAGCGTCGTGCTCGTCGACACGTCGTCTCCTTCCCGATCCGGCGGTTGCCGGTCGTTCCCATCTTACGGCGAGCCACGTCGGGTCCTCACCGGTTGGCCGGCCGGGCTCGGGCGGTCCATGATGTGACCATGGATCGCATCCCGATCGGCGGGGAGCCCACGGAACCGGACAACGTCGTCCGTCTTCCCGGCCCGGAAGACGCCATGGAGACGTCGGCAGACGACGAGATCAGCTACGAGGATGCCCTCGCCGCCGACGAGGAAGCCGACCGGGCCGGCGATGCCCCGCGGGCACCCGCTCCCGGCTCGCAGGTCGCCGCGATGCTCGAGCAGGGGGTGAAGGTCGGGGCGGGGCTCTTCGCCGCCGGCGCCACCGCGCTCGCCGACGCTCTCCGCACCACGATGCCGAAGGACGAGGAGCTCGGCGACGCGAAGGACCCGGCATCGACGCTCGCCGGCGCCGGGCTCGGGGCCGCCGTCACGGCGGCGGAGGCCGCAGCGGGAGCGGCCAGACAGGTCGCCGACACCATCGGTCCCGCGATCACGTGGCTCGTCGAGCCGCGCTTCGCGAGGGACGCCGGGGAGATGGCCGCCGGCGCCGCCCGGGTCCTCGACGGTCAGTGGAGATCCACACAGGCCGAGATGGTGCAGGCCGCGACGTCGTTCCTGCAGGTGCTCGTGCCCGAGATCGCCCAGGCGCTCGCCGACCAGGTCGATCTGACCGCCCTCGTTCGTGAACGGGTCGACGTGAACGCGATCGTCGAGGACGTCGACATCGAACGCATCATCGACCGGGTGGATCTCGACGCCGTCGTCGATCGTGTCGACGTGGGCCGGGTCGCCGACCGCATCGACGTCGATCGAGTGATCGCGCGCACCGACCTGATCTCGATCGTCGACCGGCTCGACGTCGCCGCGATCGCGCAGGAGGTGATCGAGGACGTCGACCTGCCACGCGTGATCCGCGAATCGTCGGGCGCGATGGCCGGCGAGTCCGTCCGGACCGCCCGGATCCAGGGCATGCACGCCGACCTCCTCGTCGCCAGGATCGTCGACAGGGTGCTGCGGCGCGAGGCCCGTGAGCTGAGCGCGACGGAGGAAGGCGGCGAACCGTGAGCGTGGCCGACCGCCCCAGGCACTCGGTGCGCGCGCTACCGATCGAGGCTGCAGAACGGCAGGGAACACGGGCGGGCGTGGTCTCCCGAGCGCTGGCGATGGTGGTCGACGCGGCGGTTTCGGTGGCTTTCGTCGGGCTGGGCTATGGGTTGTGGGCCGCGGCGCGGCTGATGCGGAGGCCCCGGGAGTTCGCGTGGCCGCAGGTCTCTTACGTCACGCTGGTCACGGCCGCCCTGATCGTTGCGGCGATCGTGCTCACGATCTCGTGGGCCGGCACCGGGAGCAGCCCCGGCGGCCGTCTCATGGGTCTGCGGGTCCTGGGACCCGACGGATCGCCTCCGCGGATCGGCCGATCGCTGTTGCGCGCGATCGCCTGCGTCGCGTTCCCGATCGGACTGTTCTGGAGCGCGCTGAGCGGGCGCAACGCCTCGCTCCAGGACCTGGTGTTCCGCACGAGCGTGACCTACGACTGGCACCAACGCGAGTGATCTCCGTCGGCTGGTGACGCCCGTCGCGCGGGCTCAGGCGACGCGCTCCGGCCGGGTGTACACGTTGCCGCGACCTTCGCGCACGAAGCCGACCAGCGTCATCCCGAAGCGAGCGGCGGCATCGACGGCGAGCGACGAGGGCGCGCTCACGGCGCTCACGACGGGGATGCCGGCGACGGCGGCCTTCTGCACGATCTCGAAGCTCGCCCGGCCGCTCACCTGAAGCACGAGGTCCGTGAGCGGCACGCGGCCGGCCAGGACCTGCTCACCGATCACCTTGTCGACCGCGTTGTGGCGGCCCACGTCCTCCCGGAGCGTGACGAGGTTCCCGCCCGAGGTGAACAGACCGGCGGCGTGCAGCCCGCCCGTTCGATCGAACACCCGTTGCTTCGACCGCAGCCGATCCGGCAAGGAGACCAACACGTCGACGGGCACGACCGGCCCGTCGCTCACCGGTCCGCATCGGACCTCGACGTCGTCGAGGGCCGCCTTCCCGCAGACCCCGCACGACGACGTGGCGAAGAAGTTCCGGTGCAGCCGCTCGTGGTCGAAGGGCCGCTCGAGCGTGACCGTGACGACGTTGTAGCGCTGTTCCTCGTCGTCGAGATCGTCGCAGTAGGCGACGCGACGCACCTCCCCCCGCGTGATCAGCCCCTCGGTGAACAGGAACCCCACCGCGAGCTCGTGGTCCGCGCCGGGCGTGCGCATCGTCACCGCCACCTGCTGGGCCCGCTGACCCGGACCCTGCACGCGGATCTCCATCGGCTCCTCGGTCGCGAGGGTGTCCGGCCGGTGACTGCGGACGCCGCCGTCGACCGCGGTCACCCGCACGTCGGTCACGTTCCTGCGCAGCGGCTCGGTGGCGGCCATCACCCCAGTATCGGACCGGGACGCGCGAGGGTCACGCTCCGTGCGCGGCCAGGTCGCTCAGGAACAGGACCTGCGCCAGGATCATGCGTTCGATCTCGGCCGGATCGACGCTCTCGTCGGACGCGTGGATCCGGGACCCCGCCAGGTCCTCCGCGCCCCACAGGATGAACTCAGCATCGGGGCTGACGCGCTGCAGGGCCTGCAGCAGCGGGATC
>DATFFT010000079.1:0-8570 GCA_035249905.1 Actinomycetota bacterium
GGCCGCGCTCACGGCTCGGCTCCCGAGGTCACGGGGGAAGCGAGCCCCGCGGCCGCCCCCACGCGCTCGCGCGCCCTGGCGGCCAAGCGACGAGCGTCGGCGACGTCGGTCTCGAGGGCGCCCCGCTCCAGCACGGTGCGGCCCGCGACGATCACGCGATCGATGTTCGAGGTGTCCATGCCCCAGACGACCGCGCCGATCGGGTCGTTGATCGGCCAGATATTCGGCCGATCGGTGCGGAGCACGATGATGTCGGCTTGTCTGCCCGGCTCGAGTGACCCGGTGGAGGCTGCGGGTCCGGCGACGCGGGCTCCGTCGATCGTGGCGGAGCGGACCACGTCGCGGGTCGTCATCAGCTTCGGCAACCCCCCCTTGCCGGCGAGCTTCCGATCGAAGACAGTGGCATGCTGCAGCGAGATCGTCTGGCGCATCTGCGCGAACATGTCGCCGGGCGCGACGCCCTCGCGATCGACGCCGAGGCCGGGGCGGATGTCGCCGTCGATGAGCTCCTGGATGGGCGGCGATCCGTAGCCGGTCGCCATCTCACTCGATGGGGCCAGCGACACGGCGGCGTCGGACGACGCGATCGCGGCGATGTCCGCCTCGTCGAGGTCGGTCGGGTGCACGAGGGTGACGTCGGCGCCCAGGAGGCCTCGGCCCGCGAGCGCCGCGACGACGCCGGTTCGCTCGCTGGCGGGCGACGCGTGCAGGAACCGCCGCATCCCGATCTCGCGAGCGAGCGCGCGATCCTCGGCGATCCGATCGATGTCGTCCACGGCGGATCCCACCGCGATCGTCGTCAGAGGGCCCGCCGATTCGTCGAGTCCGCTCACGAGCCCTCGGGGCCGACGCTCCTGCGAGGCGTGCACGAACACGGTTCGAGCGTGGGAATCGGCGTGTGCGCGGAGTGCCGCGGCCGTCGCCGCGTCGCCGAGGGGAAGATCCAGATCCCACCAGTCGACGACCGTCGTGATGCCGGCCTCGATCGCACCGAGCACGCCGATCAGCGTCGCCGCGTAGACGTCGTCCGGGCCGAGATGATCGCGGAACGTGGCGGTGTCGTTCCCGGTCCCACCCAGGTTCCGGAACAGCGACGTCCACATGTGGCGGTGGGTGTCGACGAACCCCGGCATGACGATCGTGTCGGTCGCGTCGACGACCTCCGCGTCGCGCGCTCGGAGTCCGCGGCCGACCTCGGAGATCACGTCGCCGTCGATCAGCACGTCGCCCTCGGTGAGGTTGGACGCCTTGGCGCCCATCGTGAGGACGCACCCGCCCCGGAGGAGGAGCCTCGACGTCACGCACCACCTCCCGCGTCCATGCTCTTGTGCACCGTCTCGTAGATCCGGTCCGCCGACGGCAGCGCGAGGTCTTCGAGCGAGGCCGCCGCCGGCAACGGCACGTGCGGGGTGGTGATGCGGACGCTCGGGCCGTCGAGGGACCAGAAGCCCTCGTCGGCGACGATCGAGACGAGCTCGGCGCCCCAGCCGCAGAGCCGAGGGTTCTCCTCGACGGTGAACAGGCGACCGGTCTTGTCCACCGAGCCGAGCAAGGTTCGTGTGTCGAGCGGCACCAGCGAGCGGACGTCGATCACCTCGGCCGAGATGCCGTCCTGGCCCAGCCGCTCGGCGGCCTCGAGGGCGCGCGGCACCATGGCAGCGAGCGCCACGATCGTGGCGTCATCGCCCTCCTTCAAGACCCTCGACGTGCCCAGCTCGTCGACGATCTCACCGTCGGGGATCTCGGCCTTCGCTCCCATCAGCGCCTTGTGCTCGAAGAAGACGACCGGATCGGGATCGCGGATCGCGGCCGCCATCAACCCGATCATGTCGACCGGGGTTGACGGCGCGACCACCTTGAGGCCGGGGATCATCATCGCCCAGTTCTCCACGCTCTGGGAGTGCTGGGCCCCGAACCGCACGCCTCCGCCGTTCGCGGCCCTGATCACGAGCGGGAAGCTCACCTGCCCGTTCGTCATGTACCGGCTCTTCGCGATCTCGTTCGCGACGATGTCCCAGCAGACCGCCAGGAAGTCGGAGAACATGATCTCCGCGATCACCGGCACGCCGGTCATCGCCGCACCCATCGCGGCGCCGAGGATCGCCTGCTCGGAGATGGGGGTGTCGCGGACGCGATCGGGACCGAACTCGTCGACGAGCCCGACCGTGGTCTTGAAGACGCCGCCGGCCGCCGCGATGTCCTCGCCCAGCATCACGAGGGCGGGGTCGCGTCGCATCTCCTGGGCGATGCCGTACGCGACCGCCTCGCGGTAGCTCAGTTCCGCCATCGTGAACCTCCGTCGGCATAGACCTCGGTCAGCAGCGAGCCCTCTCCCGGCTCGGCGCCCGACTTCGCGAACTCGGTCGCCTCGTCGATCTGGCGTTCAACCTCCTCTTCGATCGCCTCGAGGCGTTGCTCGTCGACGCCGACCGAGAGCAGACGGGCGAGGTAGTGGGGGATCGGGTCGCGTTCGGCCCAGGCGCCGACCTCCTCGGGCGGGCGATACTTGCCTGGATCGGCCCTCGAGTGCCCTCCGGAGCGATACGTGATCGCCTCGATCAGCGACGGACCTCCGCCGCCCCGGGCGGTGTCGAGCGCCGTTCTCGCCGCGAGGTACACGGCGTCGGGATCGTTGCCGTCGATCAGGATCGGCTCGAGGCCGTAGGCCGCGGCCCGATCCGCCGCGGGATGGTCGACCGCCGTCACGAAATCGATCGGCGTGTATTCCATATAGAGGTTGTTCTCGCAGACGAAGACCGTGGGCAGGTCCCAGACCTTCGCCATGTTCAGCGCTTCGTGGAACGCCCCGATGTTCGTCGTGCCGTCACCGAAGAACGCGACCGCCACCTGATCGGTGCCCCGCATCTGGGCCGACCATGCCGCGCCGTTCGCGGTGCACAGGTGTGCGCCGATGATCGCGTAGGACCCCATCATGCCCTTCGACACGTCGGTGAGATGCATCGAGCCGCCTTTGCCGCCGAGGATGCCGTTCTCTCGGCCCAACAACTCCGCCATGGCCGCACCCGGATCCATGCCGCGAGCGAGGGAGTGTGCGTGGCCCCGGTAGGTGGCAAAGGAGTAGTCGTGCGGCTGCATCGCGGCGCCGAAGCCGGCCGCGACCGCTTCCTGCCCGAGCGAGAGGTGCGTCGTGCCCTTCACCAGGTTCTGCAGGAAGAGGTCGTGGGCACGCTTGCCGAACCCCCGCAACAGGAGCAGCGCGCGGTACATGCCGAGGCGCACGTCGAGGTCGATCGGGGCGTCGGCCAGCGCGTGGTCGATCGGCTCGGGCAGCCGAGGCTCTCGCAGCGCATAGTCGGTCCGCGGATCAGTACTCATTGGCGACCATCAACTCCTCGCAGGGGAACAGCGTGATGACCTTGCAGCCGTCGGCCGTGACGACGACCTCCTCTTCGATGCGGGCGGCGGACCGGCCGTCGGCGGCGGGGGCGTAGGTCTCGAGGGCGAAGAGCATGCCCTCCTCGATCTCGACCGGGGTCTCGAGCGAGTTCAGACGGCTGATGATCGGGCGTTCGTGGAGACCGACGCCCACGCCGTGGCCGAACTGCAGCCCGAACGCGTCCATCTCGTCGACGAAGCCGAACTCCTCGGCCTGCGGCCACACCTTCGCGATCTGGTCCGTCGTCGCCCCGGGCTTCACGAGGTCGATCGCCGCGTCCATCCACTCCCGCGAGCGCGCGAACGCGTCGCGCTGGGCCTGGGTCGCACGGCCGACGACGAACGTGCGGTAGTAGCAGGTCCGGTAGCCGTTGAAGACGTGGATGATGTCGAAGTACGCCTGGTCCCCGGGCCGGATGATCCGATCGCTGAAGACGTGGGGGTGGGGACTGCAGCGCTCCCCGGCGATGGAGTTGATCGCCTCGACGAATTCCGAGCCCATGCCGAACAGGCGGGCGTGGGCCATGCCGACCACGTCGGACTCACGGACTCCGGGCTTCAGCATCTCGAAGATGTCCTGGTATACGCCGTCGACCATGGCGCATGCCTGGGTCAGGAGCACGATCTCGTCGGGGCTCTTGATCTCGCGGGCGCGCATCATCGCCTGCTGCCCGTCGACGACGCGCAGGTCGGCGTCCTGCAGGGCCAGCAGCACGGCGGTCTCCGCGAGATCGACGCCCAGCCGCTCCTCGGCGACCCCGTCGTCCTCGAGCGCCGCCTTGATCTCGCGGACCGCGCGTGCGTGGAGGCCGGTCTCCGGGTCGATCGCACCCTGCAGCCCGGTGTTCCCCCCGATCGAGTTCTCGGCGTCGTACAGGTGGGGGAGCTGCAGCCTGTGTGCCTTCGCCGCGGAGCCGAAGTCCCAGATCCGCGGCCGCCCGGTGCGGGTCACGAGCGCCCAGCGCTCACCCTTGTTGAAGGCCCAATAGCCGATCTGGGTCGCGGTCGAATACCGGATGTTCGACGTCTCGAACAGGAGCAGGGCGCCCAGGTCGAACTGCTCGAGCATCCGCTGCACGCGGTCGAGGCGGTATCGACGGAGGCGTTCGAAGTCGACGCGGTTCTCCCAATCGACCCCCATGACCCCCGGTGCAGGGCTGGTCGCGACCGGAAACTCGTTCATGTCGTGCTCCTTGCGGGTCTCGTGTCTGTGGGCGGTGTCTCCTCGGCGAGGGCGTCGCCGAGGTAGGACCAGTCACGTGAGAAGCGGTACGAGTGGCGAGGTGGCGGCTGCGGCGCCTGCGTCTCCAACCATCGGACGCGTCCGTCGCCGATGTTGCGGAACTCGTGGACGCACCCGACACCGGCCCACGCAACGTCGCCCGGCCCGAGCCGGTAGGTGGTGCCGTCGAACCCCGCTTCCACCTCGCCCTCGAGGATCAGATAGGCCTCCTCGAGCGGGTGGTCGTGGGCGCCCGCGAACCCCCCGGGCTCGTACTGGACCATGAACATCGTCGACAGGTCGGCCCCGAGATCGGAGTCGACCATCATCTTCACGCTGATACCGCTGTACACCAGCAGGGCGGTGCGCATGCTGGCGCTCAGCGCCAACCGGTCCTGCGTCTGTAGGGCGGGGTCCATCGAGTCGGCGTCGATGTGTCCGAACCAACGGTTGCGGGGATCCCGCACGTCGATCCGCCGTGAGGACGCGACGTCGAGCGCGGCGGGGAACTGGGTGTCGAAGTCGAACCGCTCGCGGGGCAGCGGCGCCTTCATCTCCGCGATCTCGACGTCGGCGCCCGACGTGTTGCGGAACGCGTGGGTCATGCCGACCGGTATGAGCCCGTAGTCGCCGGCCGTGAGCTCGTAGCTCCCCTCGGTCGTATCGACCGTGAGCGAGCCCTCGGCCACGAAGATCGATTCCTCGAACGAATGCACATGCGCGTCGACGTGTCCGCCCGCCTCGATCCGAGCGGCGCGGAAGCCCATCTGCACCGACCCGGCCGCTTCGTCGACGACCGCGTCGGCGCGATATCCGCTGCTTCGACCCTCGAATTCGCGAGGGATGCGATACACGAGGTCGGACTTCAGCCTGGCGATGTGGCCCATCACCGCTCGCCTTCGCCGAGGGAAGCAGCGATGCGCACGATCATCGACGCCGTTGTACGTGTGGGTCTCACCGTTCAGCGACACTACACACGTCTCGGCGCGTTGGCTAGGCAATGGGGGGCGGCGCTCAGTCGCGCTGCACACCATGGGTCGCATCTAGTAGTGTCGCCGTACGGTCGAGCGAGGAGACCTTGTGGACGCGGGTTGCACGTCGACGTGATGCGAGAGGCACCGAGCCAGGAAGACCCGGAGGCCCTCGACGGCATCGGTCATCGTCTCCGAGAGGAGCGGGCCAAGGCGGGTATCAGCCAGCGGGAGCTGGCCCGCAGGCTCGGACTCTCGGCCAGCCTGATCTCCCAGCTGGAGAGCGGGCAGTCCAGGCCCTCGGTCGGCACGCTGTATTCGATCGTCACGGAGCTGGGCGTCTCGCTCGATCGAGTGATCAGGGGTGACGACTTCCCCGAGCCGGCCGACGTCGACCCGACGGCCCTCGGTGACGGCGCTCCGGTGGTGCACCCGGTGGACCGGGCGGCGATCGACCTCGACTCGGGCGTGCGCTGGGAGGAGCTGGCCGCTCACAGGGAAGATGGCATCGACTTCCTCAAGGCCATCTACGAGGTGGGGGGAGCGTCGACGTCGGATCGATCGCTGATGCGTCACCACGGCCGGGAGTACGGCTACGTGATGCAGGGTGTCCTCGGGATCCAGATCGGGTTCCAGGAGCACGAGCTGCACCCCGGTGACTCCATCGCATTCGATTCGACGATCCCGCATCGGCTGTTCAACACGGGAGACGAACCCGTCGAGGCCATCTGGTTCGTCGTGGGGCGCGAGGCCGACAGGCGGGCCTCCGAGGCGGAATGAGACGAGCCCGACGAAGCGGAAGGTGAGGAGTGACCAGATGGATCGAGCAACCGTCCTGATCGTCGGCGGCACGTCCGGTCTCGGCAGGGATCTCGCCAGGCACTACACCGAGCTCGGTCGTCACGTCACGATCACGGGCCGTGACCTCGACCGAGCCCGAGCCGTCGCCGCCGAGCTCGGCGACACGGTCGGCGCCGTAGCCTTCGACCTCGGCGAACCGGCGACGATCGCCCCCGCGCTGAGCGAGGTGGGCGCCGTGGACCGACTCGCGCTGGTGGCGCTCGAGCGTGACGTCAACGACGTCCGTCACTACGACGTCGCGGCCGCCCTGCGTCTCGTGACCTTGAAGCTCGTCGGCTACACCGAGGTCGTGCACGCGCTCACGGATCGCCTCGCCGACGACGCCGCGGTCCTCGTGTACGGAGGGTTGGCGAAGCTGCGCCCGTACCCGGGGTCCACGACCGTGACGACGGTCAACGCCGGGGTCGACGGGATCGTGCGGGCGCTCGTCACCGAGCTCGCGCCCGTGCGCATCAACGCGATCCACCCCGGCATCGTGGCCGACAGCCCCTTCTGGGAGTCGAAGGACGAGGCCCTGGAAGCGGTGCTGACCCGGACGCCCTCGGGCCGACTCGTGCAGATGCGCGACATCAGCGAGGCGGCGGCGATGCTCCTGGAGAACCCCTCGATCAACGGCACCGAGCTCCGCGTCGACGGAGGATGGTCCCTCCCGTGAGCCTCGACGTCGCCGTCCTGGGGACCGGCCGCATGGGCAGCGCGATGGCCGGCACGCTCCGGCGTGCCGGGTTCCCGGTTCGCGTGTGGAACCGCACCGGATCAAGGGCCGAGGAGGTCGCCGAACCGATCGGTGCCGAGGTCGCGGGCACCGCTCGCGAGGCGGTGGCCGGCGCCGACGTCGTGGTCAGCAGCCTGGCCGACGACGAGGCGGTGATGTCCGCCTACACGGGTCCCGCCGGTGCCGTCGAGGGGCTGCGCGAGGGACAGGTCGTGCTGGAGATGAGCACCGTTGCACCCCACACCGTCACCCGGCTCGGTCCCGAGGTCGAGCGAACGGGCGCGACGCTCCTCGATGCGCCGGTATCGGGCAGCGTCTCGGTGGTCGAGCGGGGGAGCCTCACGATCATGGTCGGCGGCGACGAGGGGGCGCAGGCGAGGGCCCAGCCCGTGCTCGACGCCTTGGGGGAGCGGGTCGTGCACATCGGCCCGCTCGGCACGGGAGCGACGATGAAGCTCGCGGTCAACGCGCTCATCCACGCGATCGATGTCGGCGTGTCCGAGGCGCTGGTCCTGGCCGAGAAGGCCGGCGTCGAGCGGTCGGTGGCCTACGAGGTCTTCGCGTCGGGAGCGGCTGCTGCGCCGTTCGTGCTGTACAAGCGTGAGGCATTCGAGCATCCCGACGAGACGCCGCCGGCGTTCCTCATGGACCTGATGGCGAAGGATCTCGACCTGATCCTCGAGCTGGCCGAGGAGGTCGGCGCGCCGATGGACCAGGCGAGGCAGAACCGCGCGACGGTGGGTGAAGCGCTCGAGTCGGGGTTCAGCGGCCGTGATCTCAGCGCCATCGCGGAGTTCCTTCGTACTCGCTCATGACGGCGTCTCCGGCCGGCCCAGCCCAGCGTCCCGCGCCTCACCGCTCGTCCATCAACCGAACGAGCTTCGTCGTCGTGTTCCAGTTCCGGATCGTCGCGCTCGGATAGATCGGCGACGCGACGATCTTGTTCAGCCGGCTCCGCGTGGCCTTGGCCGAGAGCCGGGAGAAGTACAGGACGCCAGGGCCCACGTGCGCGGCATCCACGGCCGGGTGCATCTCGATGTGCGCCATCGCGGCCTTCGCGGTGAGCGGCTCCTTCAGGAAGATCACGTCGTACCGATACGACTCCGGGTCCGACCCGAATCCCGGCGGCGCGCCGTCGACGATCGCACGCATCTGCGAGCGCGTGCGCACGACGACGGTCGGCACGTAGTCGAACGCCTCGGCGAGCATCTCCTCGATCCGGTGCGTGAGATCGACACTCCGGGCCCGCGGCGCCCCGAAGATGACGTTCCCGCTCTGGATGTAGGTCCGGACTTCCTCCAATCCGATCGCCTCGAAGGTCGCCTTCAGCGCCGGCATCCTGATCAGGTTCTTCCCGCCGACGTTGATCCCGCGAAGGAGGGCGACGTAGGTGGTCACGGAGGCT
>DATFFT010000080.1:0-31572 GCA_035249905.1 Actinomycetota bacterium
CTCGCGCCTCCGGCGCTCTCACTCGCGCGGCGGCTCGATCGGGCGACGACGATCGCGGACCTCCGACGGATGGCGGCCCGGCGGGCGCCGAGGGCCGTCTTCGATTACGTGGACGGCGGAGCCGGCGACGAGCGGTCGATCCAGCGATCGGCACGGGCCTTCTCGCGGGTCGAGTTCCATCCACGGACCCTGCGCGACGTGTCGACGGTGTCCCCGAGCACCACGATCCTGGGTGAGTCGTCGTCGATGCCGGTCGTCCTCGCCCCGACCGGACTCACGCGGATGATGCATCACACCGGCGAGCGCGCGGTCGCTCGATCGGCGGCGCGCGCCGGGGTTCCGTACTCCCTGTCGACGATGGGGACCTCGTCTCCCGCGTCGGTGTTCGGGGTCGAGCCGGCGGCGGCGCGCTGGTATCAGCTGTACGTGTGGCGCGACCGTGCGAGGACCGAGGCGCTGATCGAACGAGTGGCGGGGGCAGGCTTCCGGACGCTCGTGCTCACGGTCGACGTCCCGGTCGTCGGCGAACGGCGCCGCGACGTGCGGAACGGTCTCGCGATGCCGCCTCTGCTCCGCTGGCGGACGCTCCTGGACGGCGCGCTGCATCCGGCCTGGTGGTTCGATCTCCTCACCACGGAACCGCTCCGGTTCTCGGCACACGCCGAGGAGGGGGAGCTCCACGAGGTGTTCGGGAAGGCGTTCGACCCGACGGTGACGATGGACGACCTGACGTGGCTCCGCGGACGATGGGCGGGCAGGCTCGTCGTGAAGGGCGTGATGCGGGTCGACGACGCCTCCGAGATGGTCTTGCGGGGGGTGGACGGCCTCGTGGTCTCGAACCATGGAGGCCGGCAGCTCGACCGGTCGGTCACGCCGCTCGAGGTGCTGCCGGCGATCCTCGACGCCGTCGGCGACCGGATCGAGGTGCTCGTGGACGGCGGCGTGCGATCGGGCGCCGACGTGGTCGCAGCGGTCGGGCTCGGCGCGAAGGCGGCGATGATCGGCCGCGCCTACCTGTACGGGCTGATGGCGGGGGGCGAGCGAGGCGTGGATCGAGCGCTTACGATCCTGCGCGACGACGTCATCCGGACGATGCAGCTCCTCGGGGTCCGATCGATCGGCGAGCTCGACGCGTCGACCGTGACGCTCCGCGACTGAGGGCACGATGGGCCGCTCCGGGTGGTGGGAGGGCTGGCCGTGGCGCCTCGTCCAGACGAACCTGCGCGAGATCGACATGGTCGACATCGACGCCGATCGGTACGTCGCCTCGCTGCGGGATCTCGACGCGACCGTGGCGATGATCAACACGTCAGGGATCGTCGCGAGCTACCCGACGGCGCTTCCGTTCCACACGCAGAGCGCCTTTCTGCTCGGTGACGACCTCGCCGCGATCATCGAGGCGTGCCACGCCGCAGACATCAAGGTGATCGCGCGGACGGACTTCTCGAAGGTGCGCCACGAGCTGTACGAGCAGCACCCGGAGTGGGCCTCCGTGCGGGCCGACGGAGCGGTGATCGAAGATGCCGGCGACGTGCACGTATGCCCGTCGGGCGGGTACCAGCGGGAGTGCGCGCCGCGCATCATCGAGGAGACGATCACCGTCCTCGACGTCGACGGCATCTTCTTCAACATGGCGGGGTTCCAGACCCACGACTACCGCGGCGTCGACCACGGGATCTGCCACTGCGAAGCGTGCGTCGCCGCGTTCCGCGAGATGTTCGAACTGCCGCTCCCGACGTCCCGCGACGTCGAGGACGAGGTGTTCCGTCGCTACCTCCTGTTCCAGGACCGGACGATCCGCACGTCGAAGGAACGGATGGACGCCCTGATCCGCCGGCTCCGGCCGGACCTCGCGATCGACCGGCCCTCCGACGATCTCGGCGGGTTCGTGCGGCAGGAGTCGAGCACGGCGCTCGACCGAACCCCGCCGGAGTGGCCGTACAGCGCCTCGGCCAACACCAAGTGGGTCGTGAGTTCGCTGCCTCGTACCGTGTCGAGCAACAGCTCGGTCGACTTCGTCGACTACCCGGTCCGTCACGTCTCCGTCTCCCCCGACCGCCAGCGCCTCCGCCTCGTGCAGTCGCTCGCGAACGGCGGCGGGCTCGACCACTACGTGATCGGTCGGCTCGATGATCGCGCGGATCGATCGGCGCTCGCCGGCGTCCGCGACGTGTTCCGGTTCCACGCCGCACACGAAGAGGACTATCGGGACCTCCGTTCGTGCTCACGGATCGCACTCCTCACCGGCCGCCACGGCTCCACCGACGAGTTCCGAGGGTGGTTCCGGACCCTGGCCGAACAACACTTCCTGTTCGACACGCTGCTGGTCGATCGGGTGAGCGGGTCGCTCCTGTCGCACTACGCCGCGGTGATCGTGCCCGACCACGAGCCGATCGCGGACGATGTGGCGACGACGATCGACCGCTTCGTCGAGGACGGCGGGGCCGTCGTTGCGACAGGCCGGGCCGGGTGGCGAGACGCGGCATTGGAGCCGCGGGCTCGGCCGGCGCTCGCCTGCCTCGGGATCGAGCGCATCCGTGAGGTGCGCGACGAGGTGCGCGGCGCGTATCTCGCGGTCGACGACCACACGGGCTTCCCTGGCCTCGCCGACACGGATCTCGTCTTCGTGGACGGGATGTACATCGACGCCGAGTATCGACCAGGCGCGCGAGGCCTGCTGCAGCTGATCCCTCCCGGCCCGTTCGGACCGCCCGAACGGTGCGTTCTTCCGGCCGATACCGGCGAGCCGGGGATCGTGGTGTGCTCATTCGGTGCGGGACAGGCCATCTATGTGCCGTGGCGCTGCGGGGCGATGGTCGATCGGCACGGGCAGACGAACACCTCGTCGTTCGTCGCCGACGTGCTCGAGCATCATGTCGGGCTCGAGCGGGTGGGGGGCAACCTGCCGGCGATGGTCGAGGTGACGCTGTCCGAGCGATCCGACGGAGAGGGTCTCCTCCTGCACCTCGTGAACGGCTCCGGGGCATGGGGCGGGACGCCCCCGATCGAGATCCGCGACGTGGAGGTCGTGATCCGCTCCATCGCCGAGCCGTCCGACGTCACAGGTCTCGTGGCGGAGCGCAGGCTCGACTCGCACACGGCGAAGGACGGGCTCACGATCCGGATCCCGGAGCTCGGCCTGTTCGAGGCGATCCGCATCGAACGAGCCTGAGCGGCAGCCGATCGTGAGGTGTCGGACGTGCGCGGCGGCCCGCACGTCGTCCGTTGACCCCGGAAACCTGGGAACGTTACCATACGTCCTCCGTCACTGAGCCCGGTCCGAGGCGCTCGGTCCGGTCTGGATCTCCCGGAGGTTCCATGGCGAGCGTCGTGGCGATCGGCACGTTGGACACGAAGGGAACCGAGTACGCCTTCCTGTGCGAGCGCCTGCGCGAGCACGGCGTCGACGTGATCCTCATCGATGCAGGCGTGCTGGGGGACCCAGGGACTGCGCCCGACATCGCGCGCGACGAGGTCGCGCGGGCCGGCGGGGTCGAGCTCGACGACCTGGTGGCCGCGGGAGATCGCGGCGCTGCGGTCGAGGCGATGAGCCGAGGTGCCGCCGCGATCGTCGACCGGCTGCATCGACGGGGGAGGCTGACCGGCATCGTCGGCATGGGTGGGACCGGCGGCACGTCGCTCGTCACGCACGCGATGCAACAGCTCCCCGTCGGTGTGCCGAAGCTCGTCGTGTCAACGGTGTCGTCCGGCGACACTCGCCCGTACGTCGGCGCCGTGGACATCACCATGATGTACTCCGTCGTCGACGTCTCCGGCGTGAATCAGATCTCGTCGCGGATCATCGGGAACGCCGCGGCGGCGATCGCCGGCATGGCGAAGGCGGAGATCCCCGAGCTCGGCGAGACACGGCCGTTGGTCGGCGCGTCGATGTTCGGTGTCACGACGCCCTGTGTCACGGCGGCGCGCGATCGGCTCGAGGAACTCGGTTACGAGGTGCTCGTCTTCCACCAGACGGGGACCGGTGGGCAATCGATGGAGGAGCTCGTCCGCGCCGGGTTCATCCGAGGCGTGCTCGACGTCACGACGACGGAGCTCTGCGACGAGCTCGTGGGAGGCGTGCTCGCCGCGCATCCGAATCGGCTCGAGGTCGCCGGATCGATGGGGGTGCCGCAGGTCGTCTCGCTCGGCGCGCTCGACATGGTGAACTTCGGCCCCATGGAAACGGTGCCGGAGGGTTTCCGGTCCCGGAACCTCTACGTCCACAACCCGTCCGTCACGTTGATGCGCACGACGCCGGAGGAGTGCGAGGAGCTCGGTCGGCGGGTCGCTCGCAAGCTGAGCTCGGCGACGGGTCCGACCGCGCTCTTCGTCCCGCTGCGGGGGGTGTCGATGATCGCCACCGAGGGCCAGCCGTTCCACGATCCCGCGGCCGACGAGGCCCTGTTCTCGGCGGTGCGAGAGAACCTCGGAGCGAGCGTCGAGCTCCACGAGGTCGACACCGACGTGAACGACCCGCGGTTCGCGATCGCGATGGCCGACAGACTCCACGACATGCTGTCGGAAGGTGACGGCGCATGAGGGCGCGCGCGCTCGAACGCCTCCGGAAGCAACATGCGAGCGGCCAGGCGATCGTCGGCGCGGGCGCCGGCACCGGACTGAGCGCGAAGTGCGCGGAAGCCGGCGGCGTCGACCTGATCATCATCTACAACTCCGGCCGCTACCGGATGGCCGGGCGCGGGTCGCTCGCCGGACTGATGCCGTACGGGGACGCGAACGCGATCGTCGTCGAGATGGCGGCCGAGGTCCTCCCGATCGTGAAGGAGACACCGGTCCTCGCGGGCGTGTGCGGCACCGATCCCTTCCGAGTGATGCCCGTGTTCCTGCGTGAGCTGAAGGACATCGGATTCGTCGGCGTCCAGAACTTCCCGACCGTCGGCCTGATCGACGGCGGGTTCCGGCAGAACCTCGAGGAGACGGGGATGGGATACGGGCTGGAGGTGGAGATGATCCGGGCGGCGCACGAGCTCGACCTGCTGACGACGCCCTACGTCTTCTCCCCCGAGGACGCCGCGGAGATGACCGAGGCTGGCGCAGATGTGCTCGTGGCGCACATGGGCTTGACCACCGGTGGGGCGATCGGCGCCGAGACCGGCAGGACGCTCGAGGAGTGCGTGGGGCTCGTCCAGGCGATCCGCGATGCGGCGGTCGAGGTGCGCCCCGATGTGATCGTCCTCTGCCACGGGGGCCCGATCTCCGAACCCGGTGACGCCGCCTACGTGCTCGAGCGAACCCGCGGTGTCGCGGGCTTCTTCGGCGCGTCGAGCATGGAGCGGCTCCCGACGGAGGTCGCGATCACCGAGACGGTCCGGCGGTTCAAGCAGCTGCGGCCCTCGTCCGGGGTCTAGCTGCCGGCTCGGACGGAGGAAGGACGGCGATCGGATGATCTCGCTCCACCAGGGACGGACGCGCCACGGCCTCGACGGTCCGTGGTCGTACGCGGTCGAGGCGACCGAACCCGGGGAGGCCCTCGGATGGCATGCGCGCGACCTCGACACCTCCTCCTGGCCACAGATGCAGCTCCCGACGAACTGGTACCTCACCGAGGTGGGCGACCACTTCGGGACGCTCTGGTTCCGGCGCCGCTTCCGCGTACCGTCGGAGATGCGGGATCAGCGACTCTTCCTCAGGTTCGGGGCCGTCGATTACGTGGCCGACGTGTGGCTGAATGGCGTCTTCCTCGGGGCCCACGAGGGTATGTTCGCGCCGTTCGAGTTCGACGTGACCGACGTGGTCGACCTCCACGGGGAGAACGTCGTCGCCGTGAAGGACGCCGCGCCACGCGACCCCACCGACTACATCGAGGTCGACCGCTCCGACAGCCCGCTGTCGATCCCGTACCGGAGGCATCAGGCGGAAGCGATCTCGCAGGTCAAGGGGCACATGATCGACGCGATGCACCGACCCGGGTCGATGACGTCGTTCCGCTCCGACGGCAACACGGGCGGGATCTGGGACAGCATCGACCTGATCGCCCGTCCCACGGTCTCCGTCGAGCACGTCAAGGTCTTCACGAAGATCGGGCGGAAGAAGGACTGGCTCGGCGATCTGCAGGACCATCGAGACGGAACCGCGCTCGTCGCCGTGGACGTCACGGTCAACAACGCGACGGCTCGGGCAGTGAGGACCGATCTCCGCCTGCGGGTCGCTCCTCGGACGTTCCGAGGGCGATCGTCAGAACGGGTTCGTCCCGTCGTCGTGCTGCCGGGACGCACCACCCACAAGATCGTGCTGACGGTTGCCGACGCCCGGCTCTGGTGGACGTGGGATCGGGGCGATCCCGACCTCTACACGGCGACGGTCGGGATCGGCGACGACGCGATCGAGCAGCCGTTCGGCATCAAGGAGGTCGTGCCCGACGGCACCACCGGGCAGTGGTTCCTGAACGGCGAGCGGATCTACCTGCGGGGCATGCGCTACATCTCGAGCCAGTGGATGAGCGAGGCGAAGGACGCGATGTGGTCCGAGGACCTCGCGCAGATGCGTGACATGGAGATCAACGCGATCCGCATCGGGAGCCACGTGGAGAAGGACGGCTTCTACACGATGTGCGACGAGATGGGGTTCCTCGTGTGGCAGGTGTTCCCGCTGCACTACTGCGTGAGCGACTCCGACGACCTGATCGAGCGCGCGAGCGAGATGATCCGAGACATGGGGCTGATGCTCTGCAACCACGCGAGCATCGGCATGTGGTCGGTCTTCAAGGAGCCCGAGGTCTACCTTCTCCCTGACAAGCCGAACAATTACCACCGGCTCTGCCCGATCCTGAAGGAGACCCTCGGCACCGTCGACCCGACCCGCTGGATCCACCTCGGCGACTACCGCGAGGGCGTCTACAACCTGATGATCGGCTACTGCTGGGACGGCGACACGCACCTCGACGAGGTCGACCTGCCGCCGAACATCGTCGAGATCGGCGCCGGCTCGATCCCGGTGCGCGAGTCGCTCGAGTCGTTCATCCCGCCGGAGAAGTTGTGGCCGCCCGACTGGGACGCCTGGGAGTACAACGGCTTCTTCTACGACCTCTCGTTCGGGTTCGCGAAGGTCGAGATGAAGGACACGCTCGACGAGTTCATCGACGCCTACCAGGCGTACGAGGCGCTCGTCGTGAAGGAGCAGGTCGAGTACCTGCGTCAGCGGAAGTACCGCCCGATCGCCTCCACGTTTCACTACTACTGGAGCGATCCGTGCCCGATCATGGGCTCGGGCCTCCTCGACTACTTCCGACGCAAGTACCAGGTCTACGACGCGTTCAAGGCGGTCTACGGGAGGGTGCTGGTCAGCCTCGAGCGTGACGTGAAGCCCTACATCATCGGTCGACCCAAGGTCTACGATCGCGGCTCCGCGTTCGTCGGACGGGTCTGGGTGACGAGCGACTTCACGGAACCGCTCGAGGGAACACAGGTGTCGTGGCGGATCGTGCGAACCGACGCCGGCGAGGTGCTGGCGAAGAACGACCTCACGTGGACCGTGGCCGCCGACGGCGCTGAGGTCGTCGACGAGATCGCGTGGGCCGTCCCGTCGACGGCGACGCCGGGCGACCATCGGATCGAGATGCGCCTCTCCATGCCCGACGGCGCCGTGCTCTCCACCAACCACACCGATATCGTCGTTCGCTAGATCCGGGGGAAGCGATGCGGTATCGACGGCTCGGAACGTCGGACCTCACGGTGTCGGTGCTCGGGCTGGGCACCACCGGGTGGGGCGCCCACCGAGAGTTCGGCGAGGTCGACCAGCGTGAGGCGACGCGCCACACCGGTATCGCCTTGGATGCCGGCGTCAACCTCTTCGACACCGCCGAGACGTACGGAGACGGCCGGTGCGAGGAGATGCTGGGCGAGGCGCTCGGCTCGCGCCGAGACGAGGCGGTGATCGCCACGAAGGTGTTCTTCGGGACCAGCGCCGATCCCGAGGTCGGGCTGTCCGGCGGTCACCTCCATCGCTCGTGCGAGGACAGCCTTCGCCGGCTGCGAACCGACAGGATCGACCTGTTGCAGATGCACGGCTGGGACGGCATCACCGCGCTCGATGAGACGCTCGCGGCCCTCGACCAGCTCGTCGCGAGCGGGAAGGTGCGGGCCGTGGGCGTGTCGAACTGGTCGGCCTGGCATCTGATGAAGGCGCTCGCGATCGCGGAGCGCGAGGCGTGGCCGCGGTTCGTCTCGCAACAGATCTACTACTCGCTCCAGGCTCGCGAGGCCGAACACGAGCTCGTCCCGCTCTCCCTCGACCAGGGCATCGGCCTCCTCGTCTGGAGCCCGCTCGCCGGAGCGTTGCTCACGGGAAGGTGGCGACGTGGAGCGCCTTCACCAGGGGGAACGAGACGGACGCTCGGATGGCCCGACCCGCCGATCTACGACGAGGAACGGCTCTGGCGGACGATCGACGTCCTCGTCGACATCGCCTCGACACGTGACGTGAGCGTCCCTCGGATCGCGCTCGCGTACCTCCTGCACAAGCCGGGAGTGACGTCGCTCGTGATCGGCGCCCGCACCGATGCGCAGCTCCTCGAGAACCTGCCCTCGCCGGAGCTCTCGCTCGACGACGATGAGCTCGATCGGCTCGACGTGGCGAGCGCTCCTCTGCTGCTCTACCCGTACTGGTGGCAGGCGAAGTACGACGAACGTCTCGGCGAGGCCGACCTCGCCTCGCTGGGCCGCTACAGGGCGGTGGAGCCGGAAGACGGTCTGCACCGGCCACTTCCCGGCTTCGACGTGATCCCGGGTGGCGGAGCGACGTCGCGCCCGGATGGCGGCGGGAAATCGATGTGACCGTGTCGAGACGGCTCAGCTCGTTCCTCAAGAACGTGCTGCTGTTCGTCGGCATCGCCGGCGCGCTCTTGGTCGCGATCGGCGTGTTCTCGCTCCTTCGCACCTCGGCCTGCGACCGCCTCGACGCCGAGCGCGTCGTCCATCTCGAGCCCGGACGCGACGTGCCCGGCCCGGGCAGCATCAACGTGATCGGCGTCGGCCCCGGGCCGCCGAGGTCGCAGATCATCGAATACCTCGAAGCGGAGTCCGCGATGATGCAGGCGGGCTGCGACGTTCCCGCACGCGTGCAACCGACATGACGACCCGAGGTCGCGGTCGATCCGTGAAGGGTCAACCGGCGGAGGGAACCGGGAGGGCGAGTCCGGCGGCACCGGGCTTCGACATCTCGGCCGTCGAGCCGGACCGATCGAGCACCTCGAGCGCGATCTGGGCACGGCGTACGCGCTCCCGGCTGAGCGCGACCGCGGTCGCCTCGAGGTGGGTTCCCGACGGGTCGATGTTCCGGGCGTTCCGCAGGCCGAGATTCACCCCGTGCCGATCTCGTGGAGTCCACCGCTCGCATCGTCGGCCCCCGCCGACGGAAGCCTGGGAACGTTATCATGCGCTCTGACCGTGCGGATCTCGGGTGTATCGACCAGGGTCGTCGACGACGGCGACCGCGATTGGGTCTTCGTGCGCGTGGAGACCGACGAGCCTGGTCTCGTCGGATGGGGCGAGTCATCGCTCGGGTGGCACACACGAGCCGTCGTCGGCGCGGTCGGGGACCTCGAGCCGCTGATCGTGGGAGAGGACGCTCGTGCGGTCGAGCGTCTCTGGCAGACGATGACCAGAGCGCCGTTCTTCAAGGGCGGCATCGCGATGATGAGTGCGGTGTCGGGGATCGATCAGGCGCTCTGGGACATCAAGGCGAAAGCGCTCGGGGTACCCCTGTTCGAGCTGCTCGGCGGGCCGGTCCGCGAGCGCGTGCGGACGTACGTGAATCTCGGATCGGAGCTCGGTGGACACGGCCGCCACGCTGAAGCGTGGGCCGACGCGGCGCGCGCCGCCTGCGAGGACGGCTTCGATGCGATGAAGGTGTACCCTGCCGCACCGGCTCGCGCGCTCGAGGGTTCCTCATACGTTCGCAGGACCGAAGAGCTGGTGCGAACGGTTCGCGAAGCCGTCGGCGATGATGCCGACGTGATGGTCGATCTCCACGGCCGGACCTCACCCTCCACCGCGATCGAGATCGGCCGTGCGCTCGAGCCGCTGCGCCCGTGGTGGCTCGAGGAGCCGTGCCAACCCGGAAACGTGGAGG
The DNA here is from genome assembly GCA_035249905.1 of Actinomycetota bacterium. Taxonomy (GTDB): domain Bacteria; phylum Actinomycetota; class UBA4738; order UBA4738; family HRBIN12; genus JAOUEA01. Next base: position 10,087 of record DATFFT010000080.1, read on the forward strand.
CGACCGTGGAGGTCGCACGGGCGCTTTCGATCCCGATCGCCACCGGCGAGCGACTCGCGACGGGACACGAGTTCCGCGCGTACCTCGACGCGCGCGCGTGCGCCGTGATCCAGCCGAATGCCTGCTACTGCGGAGGGATCTCCGGCTTCCGTCGCATCGCCGCGCTCGCCGAGACCGCACAAGCCTCCATCGCACCGCACAACCCGAACGGCCCGATCGGCTCGATGGTGAGCGTGCATCTCGCCTTCGCGCTGCCGGGCTTCCTGATCCTCGAACAGGTGCGCGGCGACGTCCCGTGGCGTTCCGAGATCGTCGATCACCCGATCGAGATCACCGGTGGTTTCGTCGACGCGCCCACGCGCCCGGGGATCGGGATCGAGGTCGTCGAAGCGGTCGCCGCGGCACACCCGGGGAGGTCTCCTGCGCCACACGTACACCACGCTCCCGACGGCTCGCTCCTGGACTGGTAGCTCGCGGCATGACCACGCTCGACGGACGGGTGGCGCTCGTGACCGGTGGCGCACACGGCATCGGCAACGCGTGCGTCGCGCGGTTGCAGGCAGCCGGCGCATCGGTGGTTTCGTGCGACATCGACGTGGACGCCGGCAGAGATGCGGCCGGAGCGCTCGCGGGCGGACCGGCTCCCGTCGAGTTCGTGCCCGCGGACGTGACCTCCGAGGAGCAGATGGCGGCCGCGACCACCTTCGCGGTCGAGCGGTTCGGCTCGATCGATGTCGTGGTCGCGAACGCCGGCATCGACCGTCCGTTCGACGCCGCCACGATGACCGAACGGGAGTGGGACGACTTCCTCGACGTCGACCTGAAGTCGGTGTGGCTGAGCGTGAAGCACGCGCTGCCGCGGATGCGAGAGCAACGCCGCGGTGCGATCGTCACGATCGCCTCGATCCACGCGTTCGTCACGTCGCGAGGAAAGTTCCCCTACGCAGGTGCGAAATCCGGCGTCGTGGGCCTCACGCGAAGCCTCGCGCTCGACAACGCGGAGTACGAGATCCGTGCGAACGCGGTCTGTCCCGGCTACGTGCGCACCCGCATGCTGATGCGCGGCATCGAGTCGGCGGACGATCCCGAGGAAGCCGAGCGCGAGATGCTCGCGATCCATCCGCTCGGACGCATCGCCGAGCCGAACGACATCGCGAACGTCGTCGCGTTCCTCGCGTCCGACGAGGCGAGGTTCGTGACCGGCGCGACGCTCCTCGTCGACGGCGGCCTGAGCGCCCGGTTCATCCCGTGACGATCGACGTCGAGCTCGTCCTGGACGCCCGTGCCGAGCTCGGCGAAGCGCCGTGCTGGGACGCGGACGCAGGCGTGCTGCTGTGGGTCGATATCACCGCCGGTATCGTGCACCGGACCGATCCGCTCACCGGACACGACGAGACGATCGACGTGGGACGCGCGGTCGGGAGCGTCGTGCCGGCCGACGATGGCCGGCTCGCGATCGCGACGGACGACGGCTTCTGGTTCGTCGACCCTCCGACCGGCGAGATGGAACCGATCGCCGGCATCGACGCGCCCGCCGGCGTGGTGATGAACGACGGGAAGACGGATCCGTCCGGCAGGTACTGGGCGGGGACCAAGGACGCCGAAGCGTCCCACCCGATCGGCTCCCTCTACCGCCTCGACGCCGACCGCACCGTGACCGAGATGGTCGGCGGCGTCACGCTTTCGAACGGGTTGGGCTGGTCCTCCGACGGGCGGACCATGTACCACATCGACAGCACCACCTACGGCATCGACGCCTTCGACACCGATCCAGCTTCGGGGACGATCGCGAACCGCCGCCGCCTCGTGGACCTTCCGGATGGGTGGGGTCTTCCTGACGGCATGACGGTCGACGAGGAGGACTTCCTCTGGGTGGCGTTCTGGACCGGGTCGGCCGTACGCCGGCTGGATCCTGGCGGGGTGCTCGTGTCCACGGTCCACCTCCCTGTCAGCCTGGTCACCAGCTGTGCCTTCGGCGGCGTCGAGCTCGACGAGCTCTACGTCACGACCGCTCGGGGAGTTCTGTCGGAGGCGGAGCTCCATGACCAGCGGACGGCCGGAGGGCTGTTCCGGTTGCGACCCGGGTTACGTGGGTCACGATCCAGCCCGTTGGCGCAGCCCGCAGTGGGATGAGTCGTTCCTTCGGTGGTCGACGGATGCCTCGTTGTGGGAACGTTATCATCCACGGGCGGTGAGCACCGAGTCGCATCTCCCGTCGATCCTCGTTCCCAACTCCGTGCTCGACGCGAACCGGCACGAGGTGGAACGTGCGGTCGGCGGACGAGCGAGATTGATCGGCGAGGCCGCGGTCGCTGAAGGGGAAGCGGCTCCGGAAGGTCTCGAGGTGATCGTGACCGGAATGGACCAAGACGTGTTCGACCGGGCGATCGAGGCGCCGACCATACTGTGGGTCCACAGCATCTCCGCGGGAGTGGAGCATCTGCCGCTCGACCGGATCGCCGAGCGCGGGATCCTCCTCACGAACTCGGCCGGCGCCTACGCGACCGCGATGGCCGAGTACGTGATCGGAGCGGCGATCATGCTCGCCCGGAACCTCCACGGATGGCTCGACGGGCAGCGCGATCGACGTTGGCTCGACGTCGACGCGTTCGGTTCCTGGTTGCTCCGCGGCAAGCGCCTCGGCATCGTCGGCTACGGCGCCGTCGGACGCGAGGTGGCCGCCGCCGGTAGTGCTTTCGGCATGGACGTGTGGGCGACGAAGCGCACACCCGTGTTCCGCTCGGGTGAGCCGCTCGATCGCCTGCTCCCGGCCGACGAGCTCCACGAGCTCCTCACCGAGAGCGACGTGGTCGTCATCAGCGCGTCGCTGAACCGGACCACCCATGCCCTGATCGGGGAAGCCGAGCTGGCGGCGATGAAGGCGACCGCGATCCTCGTGAACGTCGCACGCGGCGGTCTGATCGACGAGGACGCGTTGGAAGGGGCCTTGAGGACCGGTGGGATCCGTGGCGCGATGCTCGACGTCACGCTCGAGGAACCCCTGCCGGAAGACAGTCCCCTCTGGTCGGCCCCCAACCTGCTGATCACACCGCACATCTCGGGCAGCGCGCCGGAGAGCTGGGAGGCTGCGGTCGCCTTCCTCTGCGCCAACCTGGACCTTTACCTCGCCGGCACGCCCGAGCTGATGGGCAACCTCATCGACCTCTCGACCGTCCGCTGACCCATCACCGACCGCGAAGTTCAGAGCGCCGCTGCGGCCGGAACGACCTCGCGGCCGATCAGCTCGACCGCGTCGAGATCGGTGTGCACGAGCTGATGGACGAGCACGCGTTGGACCCCCGCGGCCGCGTAGGCGGCGAGCTGATCGACGATCTCGGCGGGGGTCCCAGCGAGACCCGACCTCCGCAACTCCCGGTTGTAGGCGACCGGATCGCCGTCCTCGTTCTGCCACGCCATCTGCTCGATCGCGCGTCGCCGCACCTCGCCCTGATCGACGCCGGCAACGATCTTGAGGAGCACCGAGTGGCGAACCGCCGCGGGATCCCGCCCGATCGCCTCGCACGCGGCCGACACTCGATCGAACCGCTCGCGCGCCTCGGCAGAGCTCACGTACACCGTGTCGTACTCATCCGCCCACCGGGCGGCGAGTGCCGTCGAGCGAGGACCGGCACCTCCGCCGATGATCAGTGGCGGGTGCGGAGCCTGGTGCGGCGCTGGGAACGCCGGGCACGACTCGAGCCGATAATGCCTGCCCTCGAAGTCGACCTCCGTGCCGTCGCCGGTGACCAGCCGGTGGACGATCTCCACCTGCTCGGTGAGCAGATCGAGCCGCTCCGCCACGGACGGGAACCGGAACCCGAATGCCCGGTGCTCGGCGTCGAACCAGCCGGCCCCCATCCCGAGTTCGACGCGTCCTTTCGACGCGTGGTCGGCCGTCACGACGACCTTCGCGAGCTCCGACGGGTGCCGGAAGGTGACCGGCGAGACCATCGCCCCGAGCCGGATCCGGTCCGTGATCGTCCCGAGCGCCGAGATCGTCGCCCACGCGTCGAGTGCCCCGCGCCCCTTCGGATCCCAGAAGGACAGGTAGTGGTCCGATCGGAACAATCCCTCGAACCCGTGCTCCTCGCACGCGCGGGCGAGCGCGACCCACTGGTCCCAGGTCACGCCCTCTTGGCCCTCGATCATCAGGCAGATGTCCACCGCTCCTCCTCAATCGACCGTCATCTGGCGGCGAGATCGGCCAACCGGTGCATGGTCTCGTGCATCGTTCCGTACAGAGACCGGTAGACGCCGTACACGTCGTCGTAGACGGCCGCGCGGTCCGGATCGGGCTCGTTGACCTCCGGGAGCGCACGGACGACCGACGTGGCCTCGTCGATGTCGGCGAAGGTTCCGGCGGCCACGTGACCGAGGAGGGCGGCGCCGTAGGCCGCCCCCTCTTCGACGGCGAGCCGTTCGACCGGAGCGCCGTAGATGTCCGCCTGCAGCCGGAGCCACAGATCGGAGGTCGCGCCGCCGCCGGTCGCGCGGACCGCCGTCGGAGCCACGCCGAGGCCGCGCATGATCTCCAGGCCGTCACGCAGCCCGAAGACGACGCCCTCCATCAGCGCCCGGGTCATGTGCCCGCGCGTGTGTCGCGCGGTCAACCCGACGAACGCCCCGCTCGCGAGCGGATCCAGGTGCGGGGTGCGCTCGCCGGTGAGATACGGCAGGAACACGAGCGCCTCGCTCCCGGCGGGGATCGCCTCGGCCTCGGCGACGAGCTCGTCGTACGAGAGGCCCGTGACGTCGCGCCACCAGCGCAGCGACCCGCCCGCGGAGAGCTCGACCGCGAGCATGCAGTAGGCACCCGGAACCGAGTGCGCGAACGCGTGGATGCGTCCGGACGGGTCCACCGCTGGGTCGTCGGCGTGGGCGAACAGCACCCCGCTGGTGCCGATCGAGCTCGACATCAGGCCGGCCCGCGTGATCGCGGTGCCGATCGCGGCGGCGGCGTTGTCGCCGCCCCCGGCCGCGACCGGGGTCCCTGGCGGCAGACCGAGCTCCCGGGCGATCGCATCCGCCACGGTGCCGGTCGGCTCCGGACCCTCGTGGATCTCCGGGAACCACGCCGCCGGCATGTCGAGCGCGTCGAGCACCTCGGGCGACCAGCTTCGGCTGCGGAGGTCCATGAACAGCGTGCCCGACGCGTCGGCCGCGTCGGTCGCCGGCTCGCCCGTCAGCCGCAGCCGTACGAGGTCCTTCGGTAGCAGCACTCGCGCGACCCGCGCGTAGCTCGCGGGCTCCTCGTCTCGGAGCCAGAGCACCTTCGGGGCCTGGAATCCCGTGAGCGCCGGGTTACCGGTGATCTCGACCAGCCGGTCCGCGCCGATCCGTTCCGTGATCCACCGGCACTGCTCGTCGGTACGCTGGTCGTTCCACAGCAGCGCCGGGCGTATCACCTGGCCGGCCGCGTCGAGGAACACCGAGCCGTGCATCTGGCCGGTGAGCCCGATCCCGACGATGTCGTGCCCGGCGTTCCGGCAGTCGGAGGCGACGGCCCCGAACACCTCGCACGACGCTCGCCACCACTCAGTCGGATCCTGCTCGGTCCACCGGGGCCTCGGAGCAAGGAGCGGGTATCCGGCGTTCCGCTCGGCGACGACGGTGCCGTCGTCGCCGACCGCCACGGCACGAGCACCGGTCGTGCCGACGTCGAGGCCGACGGCGACGCTCACGTGGCGACGCTCACCTGGCGGATGCGGCCCTCGCGGACCGGCCGTTCTTCCGCATCGGAGCGACGGAGCCTCGGTCGACGAGCTCGGTGCGGAACACGACCGTGCTCGGGCGCCCCTCGAACCCGTCGCGCAGCCGGCGTAGCGCGAGCTCGGCCGCGCTCCGCGCCATGTCTGCCACGGGCTGGCGAACCGTGGTGAGCGGCGGCTCCACCATGTCCATCCACTGCACGTCGTCGAAGGCGACGACCGAGACGTCTCGCGGGACCTTCAGGCCCTGCTGGTCGAGCGCGATCAACGTCGCCTCGGCGAGGATGTTGTTCGCCGCGAAGATCGCCGTGGGGGCCGGCTTCGAGCGGATCAGCGCCGTCGCGTCCTCGATCGCGTGCTCCCGGTGGAACGACCCCGACCGGACCAACGAAGGGCGGATCGCGATGCCGTGATCCTTCAGCGCACGCTCGTAGCCCACGAGGCGCTGGCTCGCGGTGGAGACCTCGAGCTCACCGGTCACGATGCCGATGCGCGTATGCCCCGCTCCGATGAGATGCGAGACTGCGCTCGCCGCACCGGTCTCGTTGTCGACGAGCACCGCGTCGGCGGGCAGCCCCTCGATCCGACGGTCGACCTGCACGACCACGATCCCTTCCTGGATCAGCCTCGCGAGGTACGGGCGGTTCTTCGAGGTCGGGGTCACGATCAGCGCGTCCACGTGCATGCCCTCGAGCAATTGCAGGTACTCGCGCTCGATCTTGGGATCGTCGTCGCTGTTGCACAGGACCACGTGGTAACCGGCGTCCTTCGTGGCGGATTCGACGTTCCTCGCGATCACCGAATAGAACGAGTTCTCGACGTCACCGATCAGGAGGCCGACCATGCGCGTCTGCTTCGTTCGGAGGCTCCGCGCGATCTGGTTCGGTACGTACCCGAGGTCTCGAGCCGCGTCCAGCACGAGTCGCCGCGTGTCTTCGGACGCATAGCCGGTGCCGGAGAGCACGCGCGCGGCCGTCGAGACCGAAACGCCGGCCGCAGTCGCCACGTCCGCTACCGTCGTCACGCAGTCCTCCCCGTGTCGGGCGCCGCGTGCGGCGCCCGAGGATGCCCGACCTCCGCACGCCACCGATCGAGCGTGCGCATGTTCGCCACCGAATCCTCCCATGGCATCATCGCCGGGTCCCGATCCCCCTTCAGGATCGCGGCGTTCACGGCGTCGGCTTCCACCGTGTAGACATCGGGCTCGACCGACGACGCCATCGTCTCGGGCTCGGAGCCGCTCCGTTCGACGACGATCTCGGCCCCGCGACCGATCCGGCCGGGCAGCCACGGCGAATCGACGTGGATCCTGCCCTCGGATCCGTAGATCCGAGCGTCGCTCTGGAGGTTGGCCTCGATCGAGCACGCCACCCGCGCGAGCGCTCCGGACTCGAACACGAGCGATGCCGCCGCGGAGTGATCGACCCCCGTCGGGCCGATCGTGCCGCTCCCGACCACGTCGACGGCCTCGACCGACGGCTCGCCGACGGCCGACGCGGCGACGAGGTGCGCCATCGATGTCGTGTAGCAGCCGACGTCGAGGATGCTCCCTCCCGCCAGCTCGGGAACGAGCAGGTAGTTCGTCGGCGCCGGCCCGGCGTCGTAGCCGAAGACGGCGTCGATCAGCCGGACCTCACCGATCGCGTCATCGCGGAGCAGTTCCACGAGGCGTTCCGTCTGAGGGTGCGAGCGGTACGCGAAGGCCTCGAGCAGGAAGACGCCGTTGCGCTCGGCCGCGTCGACGATCGCGCGAGCGTCCTCGCTCGTGACGGCGAGCGGCTTCTCGCACAGGACGTGTTTGCCGGCATCGGCGGCGCGGGAGGCCCACTCGCGGTGGAACGGGTGATGTGTAGCGACGTACACGACGTCCACGTCAGGATCGCCGACGACATCTTCGTACCTCGCATGGCGGGGCGCACCGAACTCGGTCGCGACAGCGACCGCGCGTTCGACGTCGCGGCTGCCGAACGCGAGGAGCTCGCCATCCTGGGACGCCCGCACGGCGGCCGCCATGATCCGCGCGATCTTGCCGGTCCCGAGGATCCCCCAGCGGACCGTCGGACCGTCACCCCGACCCGCCATCGGTGGTCAGCCCCGTCCGATCGCGGGGACGTCGGGGTTGACGTCCGGCCCGAAGAACACGATCGCAACGAGATCGTCCTGCCCGGTGTTCCGGATCTCGACGCCCGACACGGCGCGATGGTGTGTGACGAGCAGCTCGTCCATGCCGGGGTCGCCCCCACGGACCTCGTGGCCACCGTACGTGCCGCTACCGGACAGGACGAGCACGTTGTGCACGCCCGCCTCGGTTGCGTCGTAACACCGGCCCGGTCCCACCACGAGCCGCTTCCCACTGAACTTCGTCGATCCGTAGAAGATCCAGGTCTCTTCGACGCCGTCCGAGGCCGATCCGCCGACGGGGAGCGGCACGAGGTGATGGTGCTCGTAGAAGAGCGGGTCGCCGTTCGCCTGCCAGTCGATCAGCTCGAGGATGAACCGCTCGCCCTTCGCCTCGCGGTCCTCCGCTCGCACGTCCTTCCAGAGGAGCTCCTTCGAGATGATGCTGCCGGCGTTCAGCGCCTGCAGCATCGCGAAGACGTCGGAGTCCTCCTGCAGCTCGATCGTGAGCGCCGTCCCCGGCGCGTGCAGCACGCCCGACGGGATGTGGAACCCGTGCTCGGCCACCTGCAGGTACCCGACGGAGTGCTGCAGGATCAGGTCGCTGTCCCAGCGCTCCAGGTATGGCAGGAGCAGCTCGTGGTTCCGCTCCTCGGCCACCGACGGATGCACCCCGAGGAAGGTCTCCGGGTGCGACCCCATCTCCACGCCGGCCGGGAAGTAGTAGGCCTCGTCCTTCGATCGGCGACCGACGAGCGACGCGTGCTGCTGCCGCTGGTGCAGGTGCAGCGGGAGCCGCGCGCCGTAGTCGAAGACCTTCGCGAGGCGTCCGAGACCGTCGTGCGCCGCCGCGTACGCCGCCCCCATGATGGCTTCGGGGTCCGACGCCACCGCGTCACGCAGGCTGATCCCGTCGGGATCGTCAAGCGCCAGGAAGCTCAATCCCTCGTCGGGGGGGCCGACGCGATTGTCGGCCTGCGTCGTCGACGCGAGCCAACGCTCGCAGATCGCGCCGCGCTCGCCGAGGTCGTACTCCTCGTCTGGGAGCCCCAACCGGCGCCCGGGCGGAAGGAAGTCGCGAGCGACCCACGCCGGTCGCAATCGGAGGATGCCGTCGCCGTCGGCGATGGCGCCGGCGACGGCGTCGCGTCTCGCGTCGATCGCCACGCGGGCGCCTCAGTCCGCCAGAGCGCCGGCGGCGTGAACCGGCGCGGCTTCGCGGCCTTCGCCAATCGACCGGCCGGACGCCGGGTCGAAGAAGTACAGCTTGCGGGTATCGACGTGGAGCTCGACCTGTGATCCCAAGGACGCCCGGCTCTCGGGGCCCACACGGGCGATGAACGTGGCTCGGCGCTCGCTCGCCTGCTCCTGCAGCTCCTGCACGGCCTTGTCGCCGACGTCCGATGCGAGCTCGCGCGTGTCCTCGGTCATGACCGGCGGCGCGTCGATCTGGAAATGGAGGAAGACGTCCGACCCCATGCCTTCGCGAAGGGCGACGGCCACCGGGAGCCGACTGGCCGGATCGGATCCCGGTACGAGGGCCGCGTCCTCCATGTCCTCGGGCCGGATCCCGAGGATCGTCGCCCGGCCATCGAACCCGGCGAGCTCGGGCCGAGCGTCGAGCACGGCGGGCGGCACGAGGAGGCGATGCCCCGCGAACACGACGGACGTCCCGTTGTCGTCCCTCGTGACGGTCGCCTCGACGAGGTTCATCGCCGGGGAGCCGATGAATCCCCCCACGAAGAGGTTCGCGGGGCGCTCGTACAGCTCCTCGGGCGAGCCGACCTGCTGGAGCTCGCCCTTCCGCAGCACGACGACGAGGTCGCCGAGGGTCATCGCCTCGGTCTGGTCGTGCGTCACATAGACGGTGGTCACCTTGAGGTCCTTCTGGATCCGCAGGATCTCCGCACGCATCTGCACGCGGAGCTTCGCGTCGAGGTTCGACAGCGGCTCGTCCATCAGGAACGCCTGCGGCTCACGGACGATCGCGCGTCCCATCGCCACACGCTGCCGCTGGCCGCCCGAGAGCTCGCGCGGTCGCTTCTGGAGGAACTCCTGCAGATGGAGGACGTCCGCGGCATCGCTCACCCGACGGCGGATCTCCTCCTTCTTGAGCTTGCGGATCTTCAAGCTCAACGCCATGTTCTGGTACACGGTCATGTGCGGGTAGAGAGCGTAGTTCTGGAAGACCATGGCGATGTCTCGATCGCCCGGCGGCACCTGGTTCACGACACGGTCCCCGATCGCGATCGTGCCGTCGGTCAGGTCTTCGAGCCCGGCGATCATCCGAAGCACCGTCGTCTTGCCGCAGCCTGAGGGCCCGACCAGCACGATCAGCTTGCCGTCCGGCACGTCGAGATCGAGTTCGTGCACGGCCTCGGTGCGGTCGGCGAACACCTTCGTGACGCCGCGGAGGGTGATCTCAGCCATCGAGCGGGCTCCGTTCCCTCGGATCGCGCCGTGTCATCGTCATACCTCTCCTCATCCCTTCAGGCCCACCGAGGCGATGCCTCCGATCAGCTTCTTCTGGACGAAGAAGTAGACGATCACCGTGGGGATCACCGTCACGAGGTTCGCCGCCATCGTCAGGTTCCACGGCGTGTCGGCCAGGGTCACGAGGTTCGCCAGCCCCAGCGCGACGGTGAACTTCGAGTCGTCGTCCAGGTAGATCAGCGGACCGAGCAGGTCGTTCCACCGCCAGAGGAACGTGAAGACCGCGCAGACCGTCAGGACCGGCGTCGACAGGGGCAGGATGATCCGCCAGAAGATCTGCCACGTGTTCAGGCCGTCCACGCGCGCCGCATCGTCCAGGTCCTTGGGGATCGTGCGCATGTACTGACGGATCAGGAAGACGAAGAATGCAACGCCCGTGAAGGCCGGCACGATCAGCGGGAGGTACGTGCCGTACCAACCGAGCTTCACGAACAGCAGGAACTGCGGCACCATCAGCGCCTGCCACGGGATCAACATCGTGACGATCAAGACGTAGAAGAGCACCTTGCTTCCACGGAACCGCAAGCGTGCGAAGGCGAAGCCGACGAGCGAGCACGAGATCAGGACACCGAGGATGCTCGCGATCACGATGACCATCGTGTTGATCATGTAGCGGAAGAACGGCATGACATCGACGAGCACGCGGCGGAAGTTGTCCCATTCCCAGAACTCGCTCGGGAACCATTCGGGGGTCGGCGTGAAGACGGGCTCCAGATCGGGCTTCAGCGCTGCGGTGAGCGCCCAGGAGACCGGCATCAGGATGATGCCCGTGAGAGCGAGGAGGATCGCGTACATGCCCACCTTGGAGGCGGTGCGCCGGGTCCGGTACCGGGAGTCCGATCGCGCCGGGGATTCCGGCGGGGGTGCGCCCTTGGTCGGCCTCTCCTCGAGGGTCTTCATCGGCTCATCGCTCCCGCTCGGGGTCGTACTCGTAGTAGACCCATCGACCCGACGTGCGGAAGATCACGAGGATCACCGCCGCCGCGGCGAGCACGAGCACCCACGCGAGCGCGGACGCGTATCCATAGTGGCCGTTCACGAACGCCTCGTTCCAGAGGTTGATCAGATAGAACTGCAACGAGTCGCCGAGCCCGCCTTGCCCGCCCCGGCTCAAGACGTAGGCGATGTCGAACACCTGGAACGCCTCGATCAAACTCGTGAGTAGGACGAACAGCAGGGTTGGCGTAATCATCGGCAGCGTCACGTACCGGAACCGCTGCCACGGCCCCGCGCCGTCGAGCAGCGACGCCTCGTAGAGCTGAGCGGGGATGTTCTGCAGACCCGCCAAGTAGATGATCGCGCCGCCGCCGATGCCCCACAAACCAACCAGCACGACCGAGGGGACCGCCCAGGTCGGACTGTCGAGCCACCTCGGCGGGTCGTCGATCCCGATCGCCCGGAGGATCTCGTTCACCGCGCCGACGTCGGGATTCAACAGCGCCACCCAGAGCACGGCCACCGCGACGCCGCTCAGGACCGACGGGAGGAACAGGATCGTCCGGAACACGTTGATCCCTCGAATCTTGAGGTTGAGGATCAACGACAGGAGCAAGCCGCAGACGATGTAGAGCGGCACGGAGAGGATCAGGTACTTCAGTGTGACGCGGATCGAGACCCAGAACGTGCGGTCGTCGATCATGTCTCGATAGTTCTCGAGTCCCACCCACTCCGGCGGCGAGATGATGTTCCACTCGCTGAAGCTCAGCAGGAGAGAGCCGACGATGGGGATAAGCCAGAAGGCGAGTAACCCGAGAAGCCAGGGCGACAGGAACAGGTAGGCGGCGCGCTCCTCACGACGCGCCATCAACCCTCTCGTCCCGCGCACGATCGCTCCTCCGGGTGATCGGTGGGCGGCGCGCCGTCACCCGCGAGCGGGCGACGGCGCGCTTCGTTCCTCGGACTAGGCGGCTTCCTCCCAGTCCTCCCACGCTTTGTCGAGGTTCTCCTGGATCGCCCCGTTGGCCTCGTCGAGCGCCTCCTGCGCGCTCTTCTCACCACCGATGACGAATCCCCAAGCGTCGTAGTAGGGACCGATCACGTCCCACCGGTTCGGGACGAAGACGGCGGTCCGCGCGTTGCTGAGGACCTCGAGACCGTCTTCACGGCCCGGGACGCCCTTCGACCAGTTCACGTCCTCGGCGACCTGGAGGTCGAGCGGCACGTCACCCGAGGTCTCGACCCGCAGCTCCTGGCCCCTCGTCGCGAGGAACCCGATGAAGGCCTTCGCCTCCTCGGGGTGGTCGGAGCTGGCCATCACGCCGACGCTGTCGGTCCACACGAAAAAGTACGGGTCTTCGCCGGACGGAGTGGGAGAAGCGGTCGAACCCCAGTTGATGCCCGCCTTCTCGACCTTGTCGAGATCCTGGAAGTCGGTGATCACCATCGCGAGCTCGCCGCGGGCGAAGTAGTCCCGTCCTTGTTCCCAGGGGTCCAGGACGTTCGACGTCGGAAGACATCCCCGCTCGTACCCGCTCGCGAGGACCTCGAATTGCGCCACGGCCTCCGGCGAGTTGAATATCGCCGTCCGTCCGTCATCGCTGAAGAACGTCTCCCACGGCGCGTACGCGAGGGGATCCGACGCGGCGCCGCCCCAGACGCCGTTCGCCTCGTCCGTGAGCTGGCACGCGGTGTCGACGAACTCCTCGGGCGTCATCGGTGGATACGCGGCCGGATACTCGATGCCGGCCGCGTCGAACAGGTCCTTGTTGTAGAGCATCTGGACGGAGCCGGCGTATGAGCCGAGGCAGTAGAGGCTCCCCTCGTAGGAGCAGCTGAACTCGTCGCCCGGCTCCACGATCGAGGGGACGAACGACGAGAGATCGATGTCGTTCTCCGCGACCATGTCGTCGAGCGGCAGGAGCAGGCCCTCGCGCATCTGCTCGGGCCCGAAGACCAACACGAGGTCGGGCTCCTTACCGGCCGCGATCGCAGTGTCGAGCTTCACGCCGTAGTTGTCCTCCGGATACGCGGTGACGTTGATCGTGACGTTCGGGTTGTCGGCCTCGAACTCCTGGATCAGCTGTTCCGCGAACGAGCCGGCCAGTCCGCCCGATTCGAAGACCCAGTAATCGAGGGTCACAGGCTCGCCGGAGCCGCCCTCCTGCTGGTCCGTGTCGGAGTTCCCACCGTCGTCCCCGGAGCACGCGGCAGCCACCATGACTAGCGCAGCCATCAGGATCGTGATCCTGCGGAGCCTGAGCATCACCCTCCACCCCCTTCTCGTTCCCCGGCGGCCCGCCGGGGCGACACGGGGCGTATGGTAACGTTCCCAGGTTCAGCCGTAAACCCAGTCGACGGAGCCGTCGTAGAAGCGTTTGTCCTGAGCCGCGACGGCGTGCCGCGGCTCCTCACCCGTCGATACGCGAACGGCGTCGGCGCAGGCTTCGCGGAAGCAGCGCTCGTGCGCGAACCTGGTGTTCCCCGCGATGTGCGGGGTCGGCAGGATGTTCGGCGCGGTCCTGAACCACGCGTCGGCGGGCGGCGGCTCGGGGTCGAATACGTCGACGCCGACGCGGAGCTCGCCCGCGCGCGCACGGTCCCACAACGCATCCTGCTCGACCACGGCCATCCGGCTCAGGAGCACGAAGATCGAGCCCGCGGCGAGCGACCGGATCACCTCACGATCGACGATGCCGATCGTGGACGGAGTGGGCGGGATCGCGACGATGAATACATCGCTCCGCTCGGCGAGCTGCGCCAGCGACGCGGTCCCGACGACGTCGTCCGCCGCGAGGACCTCCGGATCGATGAGCGGGTCGTAGGTCGCGACCTCGCACCCGTACGGCCGTACGAACCGACGGACATGACGGTTGATGCTCCCGTACCCGGCGAGGCCCAGCCTGCAGTCGGCCAGGTCTCGGAACACGTGGCTGGTGACGTCCATGGGCGGCATCCACTCGCCCCGCCGGACGAGGTCGATCGCCTCGGGGAGATCACGGAGGAGCGCGAAGGTGATCCCGACGCCGAACTCGGCCACGGTCGGCGTCATCGTCCGCGAGGTGTCGACCACGGCGACGTTCCGACGCCCGGCGGCCGCCAGGTCGATCCATCCCAGCCGGAAGTCGTGCGTCCCCGCGACCACACGGAGCCGGGGGGCGCGGGCGAGCCGATCGTCGTCGAACCGCGGCGGGTCGACGCCGGTCAGCAACAGCATCCACGGCATCATCACCACCGCGACGGCGTCGGCGAGCGCCTCGTCGAGGCGGGCGTTCCGCTCGTCGGCGGATTCGTCCCCGGACCAGGCCAGATGCACGACGTCGCCGTGCGGCGACAGGATCGCCTCGGCGATGTCGCGATACGCTGGGCCACCGTGTCGCCGCGCCTGGTCCTCGTCCGCAGGGGTGCCGGGCACGGTCGGACCCAGCACCACCATGCGGTGCGCGTTCCCCTCGCTCACGGCATCGACTCCCCCTCGAGCACTTCCACCTCGTGCCCTTCGGCGTCGCTCGCCGTCTCGTGCAGGTGTCCGACCCGACCCCCCTCGGGCGTGGCGCCCTCGAACCAGAACCCCTCGAGCGCTTCGTAGACACCGACGACGTCGTGCACCGTGCCGGTCGGCGTGCAGACGATGTCGCCGGGACCGACCTCGTGGCTGCCAGCGCCGACGACCACACGCGCGCGCCCGTGGAACAGGAGCCAGTACTCGTCGCAGTCGTGGAAGTGGCGATCGAAGCGTCCCCCCGGCTCGACCCGGAACACCCCCGCCGAGGTCACGTCGGACCACGACGGGCGCGCCTCGACCGACAGGCGCTGGACAACCACGGGGTCGGCAGGTTCCATCGTTGCTCCTCTCATGATCCTCGTCTCCCTCGGGCCGGCCGCACGACGATGTAGGGCTGCTCCGTGAGCGTGGGGCCCAGCCCCGGATACCGGCACGCGGCTCGATCCGTGCGGACCTCGAACGCGTACGCCACTGGATACTCACCGGTGAGTTCCGAGCCGGGCAATCCCGCGGTGTACTCCCCGTCGGTCCCCCGCATCTCGCACGTTGAGAACGCCAGCGCATGGTTCATGGGGCGGAACCGCACCCGGACGCCGGCAACACGGGCCGCGTGCTCGCCACCGACCCCCACACTCAAGGTGAGCGTCTCGCCGGGCACGAACCCCCTCGGCGGTGCGTGGGTGATGTCGACGACGGGACGACGCTCCGCGGCGTCGACGAGCGCGGCGACGTCCACGCCGTTGCCGTGAGCCGCCGCCGGCTCGCGCAGACGATCCCGCATGTCCTGCAGGTCCGCCTCGATCGCCGGCAACCGATCGACCCAGTGCCCGCGCAGGCGCGCTTCCGGCCCGAAGGTGAGGTCGGGAACGTAGACGCTCGCTCGTTCCGCGGCGTCGGACCACGCGTCGCGAGCGGCGGCGAGGTGATCGACCGCCCGCTGGAGCGACGCGCGCTCGCCCGTGGCACGATGCAGCTCGTACCAGACGGCCGACCTCAGCTTGCCCGCGAAGAACCGTCCGAGCGCCGCGAGGATCCTCACGTCGACGATCCATCGCCGAACCTCGGCGTCGGCGGTCGGAGGGCCGATCTCGACCCGCTCGATCCCGCGCACCGACCCGTCGGCGAGCCGCTCGAGGTGCTCGGCGACCTGCAGCGGCGACATGCGGCCGTCGGGCTCGCCGTCGAGCAGTTCCCGCACGTACCCGGCGACCGGCGAGAACACCTCGGGGTCGAGCGGGCTCACCGTGCCGAACCGCCGGGGCTCCGGGCTGTCCAGGTACGGGTGCGATCTCGTTCCGTCGTCGGTCCACACGATCGGCATGTCCGTGTAGATCTCGGGCCAGAAGTAGTTGTTCGACGCAGATGCGTGATGGGCCACCGTGACGAGCGGAAGGATCCGGCTCGCGCTGGCGAGCGCCGACTCGGCCGCCGACGCCGTCGCGCCGAACGACCCCGCGAGTGCGCGTCGCCACTGATCGGCAGGCGCATCGGGGTCGTAGGTGAGCCGGCCGACGAGCCGGTAGCCGTACGCGTACTTGTCCCAGTCGTCCGTCGGCTCGAGCGATCGATCGGCGTACCCGGTCCGTCCGTGCGCGATCCCGGTCCCTTCCCGCCCCTTGAACGTGAGCGGCTCGCACCACTCCAGCCCCTGTGATCCGGCGAGTGCGGCGGCGCGCCCGTATCCCGCGGCCGTCGCCGGGTCACCCCAGACGAGCAACCGTTGCGTACCCGCCCAGAGCCGGTGCACGATCGAGTACGGCCTGTCCTCGCGGAGGAAGTCGCCGTATCCGTACCGCGTGAACGGACGGCTCCCCTCGCTCACCGCCATGTACCGGTGCCATTCGCTCCGTTCACTGGGATCCTCGCGCACCGGACGCTCGCGCTCCCTGATCGCCGCCTGGTGATACGGCGGACCCATGTGCTCCGCCCAGAACTTCGGCGACACCGTCACGGGCAAGCCGGTGTCGAGCGCATCCCCGAGCGTGCGGTCGTCGAGGCCCTTCGCGTGGAGGTCGATCCCGACCGGGCGGCCGCAACCGGCGACGCCGGCGAACACCGTCGACCAGAAGTCCCAGCTTCGCTCCGGCACACCGCTCTCGCCGTGGATCCGAAACGTCACTCCCCCGATCGAGGGGCAGGCCTCGAGCAGACCCTCCACGGCATCGCGGCAGTAGGGGGCATGGCGATCCGGCGAGAGTCCTTCGATCGTGTGCCGGGCGTCCGGACTGTCGAGCCACGCGTAGGCGTGCGTCCAGAGTCCGAGCTGGAAATCGAGCCCGCGAGCGGCGCACCCGTCGGAGGCGTACTTGAGCATCGCGAGGTTGCGGTCGCGCTCGTCCTCGGACAGTTGCGGGACGCGGACGTCGTACCCGGGGACCGTGAGCAGGAACGGATAGGCGAAGTACAGGTACGCGTCGGTGACGCCGCGATGGTAGTTGTAGCCGAGACCGAGCGTGAGGCTGAACCGGTTGAACCGCTGGGTGGCGAGCATCGTCAGGTAGCGGTCCCAGAAGCCCTCGTCGTGGAACCACGGCAGGTCCTCGACATCACTGCAGAACAGTCGCGCCACGCTGCGGACGTCGTTGGACGGGCGGCCCACCACCGGTGATCGAGGGATCGCGGGCGCCAGCTGTGTCGCGTGCTCGATCCTGTCCGCGAGCTCGAGGACACCGTAGACGAGGCCGCGGGGCCCTCCGCCGCACACGATCGTGACGTCCCCGAGGTCGGGATCGGGCGCGATCGCGAACGCTTCCTCGCCGTGCGGGACCTCGATCCCCGTGCGCGCGAGCCGTTCCGCGACGGCGGATGACCCGGGCCCGGCGACGACCACCCTCGGCGAAGCGTCGTCGCTCCGCTCGGCCGTCCGCGTCGCCGTACCGCACCGACCGAGCATGTCGCGAAGCTGCTCCGCGGCCCAGGTGGCGGGGGCCGACGTGGCCACACGGTCGGCAGGATCGATCGCTATCGCGAACTCCATACGTTGCCGATGGCCTCCTGGTGCGCCGGTTCCCTGGGCGTCCGAGGGCACATGATAACGTTCCCACATCGGCCGGCATCCCCGCGCCCTCCGGCATCACTCGATCCGGGGAGACCATGAAGATCACCGAGGTCCGAACCACCGTCGTCGGCACGCCCTGGAGGGATCTGACCTTCGTCGAGCTCCTGACGGACGAGGGGCTCACGGGCGTGAGCGAGGTCCGCATGGTGAACAAGACCGCCACGTTGGTCGCATGCATCGAGGAGCTGTCCGGTCGCTACGTGCTCGGGAGCGACCCCTTCGAGATCGAGCGACTCACGTGGAACATCCAGTGGGCCGAGTACGGGCGCGCCGGCGAGGTCGCGCAGAGCACGCTCAGCGCCTTCGAGATCGCGTGTTGGGATCTGATGGGCCAGGCGCTCGGGGTTCCGGTCTGGAAGCTGCTCGGCGGCCGGTTCCGCGACCGCGTCGTCGCGTACGCGAACGGTTGGTACCAGGGCGAGCGAGACTCCGGAACGTTCGCGGACCTAGCGCTGCGTGTCGTCGACGCCGGGTACCGAGCCCTCAAGGTCGATCCGTTCGGGAAGGCGTCGATCGACCTGTCGCCGCGGGAGCTCCGGCATGCCATCGGACTCGTGGAGGCGGTTCGAGAGGCGATCGGGCCCGACCACGAGCTCATGATCGAGATGCACGGACGCTTCGCCCCGGACGTGGCGGTGCGCGTCGCGCGTGCCGTAGAGCCTTCTGAACCGGCGTGGATCGAGGAGCCCGTCGGTCCGGAGAACGTCTCCGGCCTCCGACGCGTCCGGGAGGCGACGCATCTCCCGATCGCGAGCGGCGAGCGCCTCCACTCGCTCGGTGAGGTCGGCCCCTTCATCGAGGGCGGCCTCGTCGACGTGATCCAGGCCGACCTCACGCACTTCGGCGGCTTCCTCGGCATGAAGCGGCTCGCGGGGTGGGCGTCCGCGTACCAGCTCCAGCTCGCACCTCACAACGTCTGCGGCCCCGTCGGCACGATGGCCAACGTGCACCTCGCCGCGTCGACGCCCAACCATCGCATCCTCGAGCACTTCAACGACTTCGCCGATCCGTGGGTCCACCAGCTCGTGGACGAGCCCCCGAGGATCGGCTCCGACGGAAGCTTCGAGGTCCCCGATCGTCCCGGACTGGGTCTCGCGCTCGATCAGGACGCGTGCGCCGAGCACCCCGCGACGGGAGGCACGATCGAGCTCTTCGAGGAGGGATGGGAGCGCCGGCAGCGCGGCCCTACCCGATGATCCGGAACGTAGCACGGAGCTTCACCGTGCTCACTTCCTCCATCGTCAAACCGATGCCGTTCGATCCACCGCCCCCGTCGGCGGACTTCCATACGCCCGAGCCGCCCGTGTTCGACACGCCCGACCCTCACCTGCGGCCGGCCGAGGGCGACGTGGTTCTCCAGGCGGCCTGGGACGAGACGAGGGGCCTGGACCTCATCCGGAGCTGGCGGTCCGGAGAACGCGCGGCTTCCCCCAACTGCTCCCTGCTCGGCCTACGGTTCGTCGACGTCGGGGAGGGAACCGTGACGGCCACGGCTCGGATCGACGACGCCGATGGGAAGCGGGTCGCGATGGCCACGAGCGGCGCGATGATCTCCGGGGGCCGCCCCATGGCCCAAACGTCGACGACTGAGCGACCTCACCCGCTCCGCGCGACGCGGTGCAGCTGAAGCGAACCCGAGACGCCCTTCAGCTCGACGGGTCCGACCGGTGTGAACGTCACCGGCGCTCCCCCGGAAGCGTCGACGACCTCCTGGCTCACCAGCACCTCGCCCGGACCCGCGTGCTCGGCGATCCGGGAGGCGATGTTCACGGTGCGCCCGAAGTAGTCGCCGTCCTGGAAGACGACCGGCCCTGCGTGCAGGCCCACGTGAGCCGGCGGCAGGCCGTGGTCGGCGACCCTCTCCTTCATCTCGAGCGCAGAGACGACGCCCTGGCCGGGGTCGCGGAAGTGGAACATCACGCCGTCACCGAGCCACTTCACCGGCTGTCCGCCATGCTCGGTCGACGATCGCCGGACGAGGGTCGCAAGCGTGGTCGCGACGCCGGCCGCGGCCTCGTCGCCTCGTTCCTCGGTCAGCCTCGTGTACCCGGTGATGTCGAGGAAGCACATCGCCGGCGGTCGGCGCAGCCGACTGATCAGTCCGGCTCCTTCGAGCGCGGCCTCAACGTATTCGACCGCGTTCTGGCTCCAGGCGTGCTCCTGCTGCCCGCGGTAGAGCGCGAAGATCGCTTGCTCGGCGAGCGGAGCCATACGGGCGCCGAGGTCTGCCTGCGCGCCGAGCATCTCGCCCTCGTGCATGCCCTCCTCGACGAGCGGGGTCGTCACCTCGGTCTTCCACCACTCCGCCTCGGTCTCGGCGATGCGGCGCAGGCTGTCGCCGCTGGTGCGGAGCCACCCCTCGATCACGTCCGGGCGGAACCCGGTCGCGAGCTGCAGCTCGATCGCCGGCACGATCGCAAGCTCGTGCTCGCGGACCTGGTCGTCGGCCACGGGCCGGGCGAACCCCGTGGCCTCGCGTACGACGACCAGCAGCTCGAACGGGACCCCGGTCCGCTCGCTCAGCTCGCGGAACGTGGTCTCGCTGTGCGCGGCGAACCGGTCGAACGCGGGCGAGCCGAGGAACTCGAACGAGAGCGCTCCGTCGCGCACGGCGGCGGCCATGTCGTCGAGGGCCACGCCGGACCGCTCCATGCCGCGGATCCACCGCACCCGGCGGACGTCGGCGTCCGAGTACGTGTCGTCGGCTCCGGGGTGCAGCAGCCCGAGCTCGACGAGCCGGTCGACGTCGGCCGGTTCGACCCCGGCCCTGCGGGCCAGGTCCCGACGGGTGGGCGAGGGCGATCGACTCACGGACCCAGCCTACGGTCCGGCCGAGGCAAGGTTGCGTGAGCCCGGGACGCGTCCCATGCTCCAGCTGTGCCCGCAGTGAGGGGAACCGACATGCGCCTCGGCTGGTTCGCCGGATGGCGAGGGATCCTCGCGGGCATCGCGTTGCTGATACTCGGCTTCTGGGCGGTCGTGTACACGTGCAACACGGAGACCGCGGCGTGCAAGGGCGCCGAACCGTGGCCGGGTGCGACCGGTTTCCTCTACGGCGGGGGTTGGGTGGTCGGCGTCGCCGGCGTCGCGGTGATCGTCACCGCCGTGGTCGCCTGGATCCTGGGGAACCGCAGGGTTCACGGAGGCGGCCGTTCGGGTGCAGGATGAGGCATGGGCCGCTCGATGCGACGCATCACCGCGCTCGATCTGCGAGAGGGCTCCCCCACGCCGGGCATGGTCCGGGAAGAGGCCGTCTCGACCGAACGGACGTGGGCCGGGATCGCCACGACGGACGCGGGGATGGTCTAGGGCTGGCATCACCACGGCGATCACGAGTCGGTGATCCACGTGCTCTCCGGCGCCCTGCGCATGGAGTTCGGCCCGGGTGGGTCGGAGTCCCTCGACGCGGCGCCCGGAGACTTCGTGTATGTCGCCACGACGCCGTGCATCGCGAGTCCAACCCGTCGGGCGAGGCTTCCCGGATCGTGTGTGGCGATCGGGCTCGGGAGAAGCCGTGGTCAACGTTCAAGGCCCGGAGCCGGCCGCTTCCTGACCAACAGGGGCTTCACAGGTCTACACGGCGGGTGGAGGATGGGATGGAGCAAGCTGGAACCTGATGCCCGCGGAGGAGGTCGAGATGCTCGATCAGTTCCCGGCGCACACGACGA
>DATFFT010000081.1:0-26980 GCA_035249905.1 Actinomycetota bacterium
CGCCGCGGCTGCCCTCGCGTTCGGCGCGACCCCCCGTGCGGTGCGCGACGGGCTGCGGGGGTTCGAGTCGGCCCCGCACCGAGGGCAGGTGGCGGCGATCGTCGACGGCGTGCGGTTCGTCGACGACTCGAAGGCGACGAACGTCCATGCGGCGCTGGCCGCTCTCGACGGCGTCGACGACGCGGTGCTGGTCGCGGGCGGCACGGCGAAAGGCGTTGACCTGTCGCCGCTCGTCGACCGTGCCGACCGACTCCGGGCGGTCGTCGCGATGGGCGAGGCCGGGTCCGAGATCATGCGGGTGTTCCAGGGGGTGTTGCCGGCTCGGGCCGTCGCTTCGATCGAGGACGCGGTGCGCGCCGCGTTCGACCTCGCACGGCCGGACGGAACGGTGCTGCTGGCGCCCGCGTGCGCCAGCTGGGATCAGTTCCGGGACTACGCCGAGCGCGGCGACCGGTTCGTGGCCGCGGCCCGGGGTCTGCAGCAGGAGGTGAGCGCCGGTGACCGGTGACCGATCCTCTCGCCGGGCGTCCGTCGGCCGGCGGCCGAGGTTGCGGACGGCGGGATCGCCCGCCCGAGCGCGTCGGTCGCGCCGCTCGCCGCACCTGCGGATCGTGCGCCAACCCGCCCGGGCAGACGCGATGCATGCCGCGCGCGTCAACATGCTGCTGCTGCTGGCGCCGACCGCGGTGCTCACGGTGCTCGGACTGGCGATGATCCTCTCGGCCGGCTCGATCTCGGCGGTCGAGGGGTACGGCACCAGCTTCTGGTACTTCAACCGCCAGCTCGTCTACGCCGTCGCCGGCGTCGTGGCGATGATCGTCGCGATCCGGCTTCCGCACACGGCGTGGCAGCGGCTGGCGGTGCCGATGCTGCTCGTGCTGCTGCCCCTCATGGTGATCGCGCTGCATCCGTCGTCGGGCTCGTCGCTGTACGGCGCCTCGCGATGGATCGACCTGGGACCGGTGACGCTGCAGCCGTCGGAGTTCGTGAAGTTCTCGATGGTGGCGTTCACGGCCACGGTGCTGACGAAGAAGTGGCGGAAGCTCGACGACCCCGCGCACCTGCTGATCCCGCTCGCACCCGTCGTGCTGGTGGTGGCGCTGCTCGTGATCATGCAACGCGACCTGGGCAGCACGGTGATCATCTGCGGGTCGGTGTTCGTGCTGCTGTTCGCGGCCGGCGTGCGGCTGCGCTACCTGATCGTCACGGGCACGGTCGCCCTCGCGGGCACCGCGTTCCTGATCTTCGGAGAGGCCTACCGTCGCACGCGGTTCGTCGATGCGTTCCTCGATCCATGGAGCGATCCCGACGGCGCTGGGTTCCAGCTGATCCAGGGCATGATCGCGTTCGGGTCGGGCGGGTGGACCGGCGTGGGCCTCGGCGCGAGCCGGCAGAAATGGGACTACCTGCCGAACGCGCACTCGGACTTCATCTTCGCGATCGTCGGCGAGGAGCTCGGCCTGCTCGGCGCGTTGTTCGTGCTGGTGATGTTCGCGCTGCTGCTGTTCGCGGGCATCCGCATCGCCATCGCCGCTCCCGATACCTTCGGCCGGCTGATGGCCGCCGGCATCACCGGGTGGATCGGGTTGCAGACGATCATCAACCTCGGAGCGGTCACCGGCCTGATGCCCATCACCGGCGTACCCCTGCCGCTCCTCTCGTTCGGGGGCACCGCCCTCGTCGTGACCCTCGCGGGGATCGGGGCGCTCGGTGGCATCGCGCGTGCGGGCGCGCGGCGCGCACCACGGGCATCGATCGGTCGCGCGGGCGCGACGCCGGCGAGGGCGAGACCGGCGAAGAGCAAGGTGAAGGCCGCGAGCGGGAAGGCGGTCCGATGAGGATCGTGATGTCGGGAGGCGGGACCGCCGGCCACGTCTTCCCGGCGCTGGCGGTCGCCGAGCGCCTGCGCGCATCCGGCCACGACGTGCGATTCGTCGGCTCGGCCGCCGGGCAGGAAGCCTCGCTCGTGCCCGCCGCGGGGTTCCCGTTCGACCCCGTCCGCGTGGCGTCGGCGCAGACGCGCCTGTCGTTCCGGGCGGTGAAGGCGCTGTTCATGGCGCTCATCGCGGCTCGGGCGATCGGGCCGACCGTGCGCTCCGCCGACGTCGTCGTCGGGATCGGCGGCTACGCGAGCGCACCGGCGATCCTCGCGGCACGACGCTGGAGGACGCCCATCGTGCTGATCGAGCAGAACGCCGTGCCCGGGGTGGTGAACCGCCTCGCGGCGCGGTGGGCCCGGGTCGTCGCGACCACGTTCGAAGCGACGGCGGCACGATTGCCGTCGAGCGCGAACGTGGTCCGAACCGGGAACCCCGTGCGTCGCGAGATCGCCGCGGTGCCCGAGGAACGGGCGCGCCGACGTGACGAGGCCATCCGGTTGTTCGAGCTCGAGCGTGAGCGGCAGACGGTCTCGGTCTTCGGCGGGAGCCAGGGTGCGCGCCAGCTCGACCGCTTGGTTGCCGGGGCGGCCGAGGAGCTTCGTGAACGGCGGGACCTGCAGCTGCTGGTGGCGGCCGGACCCGCGAACGTCGCCGAGGTGGCGCCCGCCGCCGGTCCGTCGAGCCAGCTGCGGGTCCACGTGGAGGGGTTCATCGACCGTATGGATCTCGCGCTGGCGGTCTCGGACATCGCGGTCGCGAGGGCCGGATCGGGAACGATCGCGGAGCTGGCGGCCGCGGGCGTGCCGTCGATCCTGGTCCCGTACCCGCATGCGACGGAGAACCATCAGGCTGCCAACGCTCGCGAGGTGGAGCGGAACGGCGGAGCCGAGGTCGCGGCCGAGGCGTCGCTGACCCCCGGGTCCCTGGCGAAGGTCGTCTCGATCCTGCTCGCGGACGAGCCGCGTCGCGCGGCGATGAGCCGGGCCATGCTCGCGTGGGCGAGGCCCCGGGCGGACGAACGCATCGCCGAGCTCGTGGTCGAGGTCGAGGCATGAGCCCCTACGTCCCGCCCTCCGGCAGCATCCCAACGTTGCCCGTCCCCACGCTCGACGGTGTCGGCCGCGTGCACATGATCGGCATCGGCGGCGCCGGCATGCGGAACCTCGCGCGGCTGCTGCGGGCTCGAGGCATCGAGGTGTACGGCTCCGACATGAAACACTCGAGCGGACTCGACGAGCTGGTGCGGATCGGCGCCCACGTCTGGGTCGGCCACGACGCCGCGCGTCTGGGAGCGCCGGACGTGGTGATCGTCTCGAGCGCGATTTCCGAGCAGAATCCCGAGCTCACGGCGGCACGAGCGCAGGGCATCCCGGTGTGGGCACGGCAACAGGCGCTTGCCGCCCTCGCCGCCGGGCGGCGGGCCATCGCGGTGGCCGGCACCCATGGCAAGACGACCACGACATCGATGATCGCGGTGATGCTCGAGCGCGCGGGGCTCGATCCCAGCTACCTGGTCGGTGGCGACATGAACGAGAGCGGCAGCGGCGCGAGGAGCGGCGACGGGGACCTGTTCGTCTTCGAGGCCGATGAGAGCGACGGGTCCTTCCTGCTCGCGCGGCCGCACGTCGGTGTCGTGACCAACGTCGACGTCGACCACGTGGACTTCTACCCGGGCGGGCGCGCGGAGATCGAGTCGGCGTTCGAGTCGTTCGCGGCTCGCTCCGGCTTCATCGTGGCGTGCGGTGACGACCCCGGCGTCCGTTCGGTGCTTCGAGACGCGGGGGTGCGAGCGATCCGGTACGGCAAGGCAGAGGAGAACGACCTCGTCGTCTCGGTCGACGAGCTCGGGCCGGCCGGCGCCCGCGGGCGGGTTCGCACCCCGGACGGTGTCGAGGCGACCGTGCGTCTGCGCGTCGACGGGGCCCACAACCTCTTGAACGCGGCGGCGGCGATCGGCGTCGGGAGCGAACTGGGTGTGCCCCTCGAGACGGCGGCCGACGCCCTCGGCTCCTTCGCCGGCGTGCATCGCCGTTTCGAGCTTCGCGGTAGCGCGCGGGGAGCGGACTTCTTCGATGACTACGGTCAGACCCCCGCCGAGATGGCCGTGACGATCGAGACCGCGCGGCGCCGCTCACGGGGCCGTGTGATCGCCCTCGTGCAGCCGCACAGGTACTGGCGCGTGCAGGCGTTCTGGCGCGAGCTCGGCGCCAGCGTGTCCGGCGCGGACCTCGTGCTCGTGACCGACGTGTACGGCGCGGCACAGCAGCCGATCCCCGGCGTGACGGGCAAGCTGGTCGCCGACGGCGTGACGCTCGCCTCGCCCACCACCCCCGTCGTGTACCTGCCCCATCGGGCCGAGGTCGTCGACTACCTCGACCGCGAGGTGAGGCCCGGCGACCTCGTGGTCACGATGGGATGTGGCGACGTCTGGATGCTCGGCGACGCTGCGATCGAGCGGCTCGGGGGCGAGGCATGAGCTCCCTCGCCCGAGCGGAGGCGATCCTGCGCGCCGCGTGCGGCGACCGTATCCGCACGGCGTTCCCGATGGCCCCGCTGACGACGTTCCGCATCGGCGGCCCCGCCGCCCTGTACCTCGAGCCGGAGTCCGAGGCCGACCTGGAGGCGGCCGCGCAGGCATTGGCCGCCTCCGGACTGCCGCACGTGGTGATCGGCAAGGGGTCGAACGTGCTTGTCTCCGACCGAGGGTTCGACGGCCTCGTGCTGCGGCTCGGGCGAGCCTACCGATGGGCGGCGCGCCACGGCGATCGTCTCTCGGCGGGTGGGTCGATGCCCTTGCCTGCCCTGGCGGGGGTCGCGTTGCGTCACGGGCTCGCGGGCCTCGAGTTCGGGGTGGCGATACCGGCAACCCTCGGTGGCTCGGTGAAGATGAACGCCGGTGCCCACGGCGGCGAGGTCGCCGACGTGGTCGTCGACATCGAGGTCTTCCGGCTGGGCGAGGGCATCACCGAGCAGGTGACCGCCGTGGACGCCGGCTTCTCCTACCGTCGCTCCACACTGCCGTCCGACGCCGTGGTCACGGCGGCGACGGCCGAGCTCGCTGCCGGTTCTGCCGACGCGATCCGCGCGGCGATGGACGAGGCGCGTGCCTGGCGCAAGCGCACCCAGCCGCTGGCCGAGCCCAACTGCGGCAGCGTGTTCAAGAACCCGGCCGAGGGTCATGCGGCCGCCCTGATCGAGGGATCGGGCCTCAAGGGCGCCCGTGTCGGCGGCGCGCAGGTGTCGACGAAGCATGCGAACTTCGTCGTGGCCGGCGAACGGGCACGCGCGGAAGACGTGAAAGCGTTGATCGACCTCGTCCGGCGTGAGGTCGAGTCCCGTTCCGGTGTCACGCTGGAGCCCGAGGTGCAGATGATCGGGAGCTTCGACCGTGTCACCGGATGAGGCCGAGACCCGGGACGCGCAGGACCTGCAGACCTCGGCAGAGCCGGCCGACGACATCACCGACGGCGAAGATCGTTCCCTCGAGCGGGAAGCTTTCCGACGGGACCCGGCCTCCCTTCTGCGGATCGACGAGGCACGCCGTCGTCGCCTGCGCCCATGGGCGATCGCGGGCGCCGTGGGCATCGCGCTGGTGACGGGAAGCGTCGCCCTCAGCTACACCTCGATACTCGGTGCTCGCACGGTCGAGGTCGAGGGTGAGAAGCGCCTCGCCCCGCGCCACGTGATGCAACTCGCCGAGATCGAGCCGGGAACGAACGTGTTCCATCTCGATACCGCCGCAGCCGAGTCCAGGCTGGAGGCGGATCGATGGATCCTCGATGCGACCGTCGCCACGGAACTGCCGGGCACGATCACGATCACGATCCGGGAACGCTCACCCGTGCTCGTGGTGGTCTCCGACCACGAGCGACGGCTGGTCGCCGCCGACGGGACCGTGCTCGGTCGAGCTCCCGGCGCGGTCGCCCTCCCCGAGGTCCTGTCCGCTTCGGGCCAGGCGTTGAGGACGGCGGAGATCGCGAGCGTGGGCAAGGTCGTGCAGGCGATGCCCCCCGCCCTCCGCGTCCGTGTGCGATCGATCGCCGTGTCGGCGGGCGAGGTCTCGCTCGTAGTCGACGCGGGCGTCCAGGTCCGGTACGGGGCGGTCGTCGAGGCGACCGCGAAGGCCCAGGCCCTTCGCGCGATCCTGGACTACGCCGACGAGCGAACGCGGGTCCTGCTGTCCGTCGATCTCTCGTCGGCGGCTGCTCCGACGGCTCGCTTCGTGGGCTCTCAGCCGATCTCGATGGGTCCCGATCCCTCCGCCGACGCCGAGGTGGCTTCGAACGGCGAAGCCCGCCGGGGTGGCGACGAGGACCGATCGGGCGGGACCGGGGGAACGGCTGACGATCCTGCACCCTCTCCCTGAGGCCGCGAGAACTGTCATCAGAAGGCGCAATACGCCTGGAACCTCGACTTGACGGACCTGTGCATCCTTAGTAGGTTGCTGAACTCTACGTCATGTAGATATAACAATCAGTGTCTAGTTAACGTTTACATCCGCACCAGGGACAGGCGATATCTCCCCAGGTAGAGCGGGCCGGGGCCCGTGGAGGAAGGCAGACAGATGGACGTTCCCCAGAACTACCTCGCCGTCATCAAGGTGGTGGGCATCGGTGGCGGCGGCGTGAACGCGGTGAACCGCATGATCGAGGCAGGCCTGCGGGGCGTCGAGTTCATCGCCGTCAACACCGACGCACAGACGCTGTTGATGTCCGATGCGGAGGTGAAGCTCGACATCGGACGGGAGACGACCCGGGGCCTGGGGGCCGGCTCCGATCCGGACGTGGGCAAGGGCGCCTCCACGGAACACGCCGACGAGGTCGAGGAGATCCTCAAAGGCGCCGACATGGTGTTCATCACCGCGGGGGAAGGCGGCGGCACCGGCACCGGAGGTGCGCCCGTGGTCGCCGAGATTGCGCGCGGACTGGGCGCCCTCACGATCGGCGTGGTCACTCGCCCGTTCGGCTTCGAGGGGCGCAAGCGGGCCACGCAGGCCGACCTCGGCATCACCGAGCTCAAGAAGGCGGTCGACACCTTGATCGTCGTGCCGAACGACCGGTTGCTGCAGGTGGCCGATCCGAACATGCCGATGGTCGAGGCCTTCCGGATGGCCGACCAGGTGCTGTATCAAGGTGTCGACGGCATCACGTCGCTGATCACGACACCGGGACTCATCAACCTCGACTTCGCTGACGTCAAGTCTGTGATGTCCGGGGCCGGCTCGGCGCTTATGGGCATCGGGATCGGAAGCGGCGCCGACCGCGCGACCGAGGCGGCGAAGGGCGCGATCAGCTCGCCGTTGTTGGAGAGCTCGATCGATGGCGCCAAGGGAGTGCTGCTCTCGATCGCGGGCCCGACCGACCTGACGCTGCACGAGGTGAACCAGGCCGCCGACGCGATCACCAAGGTCGCGCACCCCGACGCCAACATCATCTTCGGCGCGGTCGTCGATGACGCCCTGGGAGAAGAGGTCCGCGTGACGGTCGTCGCGGCCGGCTTCGACAAGGTGGCGCCGAACGCGGCCGGCGGCAGCCAGTTCGAGTCCCGCCTATCGCGTCTGCTCGAGGAGCCGGTTCCCGACGAGGGGGCGGGCGAGGGCGAGGCTACCCGCGAGCCGCTCCCGTCGATCCTGGCCGACGAGGACGAGGAGGGTGATGTCTTCACCACCGGTGAGCAGGAGGCGCAACGGTCGGTGTCGTTCGACGCTGAGGAGGATCTCGACATCCCCGACTTCTTGAAGAGCTGAACGAGCGGTCCTCGCTCCGCCCGGCCCCGCGAGGGACCTGGGGGCGGGGAGGTATCCCACGCGAGGAGGCGCCCTTCCCCCGCCTCTTGGCCGAGAGACCTCCCCGCCCCCGCTCGTTCCCGGGCACGGCGCGGCATGGAGTCGCGGAGATGAGGGCTGCCGGCCGGGTGCGTGGCACGATGTCTGCATGCACGGCAGTCGGGACGAGGTGCTCGCCAACCTCGCGTCGATCCGACGACGGATCGAACGAGCGTCTGTGCGAGCGCAGCGGGATCCCTCGTCGATCCGGCTGGTCGCGGCCGCGAAGACCCAGCCGTCCGAGCCGATCCGCTGGGTCGTCGAGTCCGGGGTCACGTCGATCGGGGAGAACTACGTGCGGGAGCTCCGCGCCGTGCACGATGCGGTGCCGGGCGCCCGGTGGCACTACATCGGCGCGCTCCAGACGAATTCCGCCCATCATGTGGCGGCCCTCGCCGACGTGGTCGAGACACTGTCCGGCCTCCGCGCCACGGAGCGCCTGGCGCGTCGCGCGGCCGAGGCCGGTAGGTCGATCGAGTGCCTGATCGAGGTCGACTTCACGGGAACGAGGGCCGGCGTGCCACCCGATGACGTCTGCCCGTTCGCCGACCGCGTGAGCGAGCTCGACGGGCTGGATCTGCGGGGACTGATGACGATCCCACCGGCCGGAGCCACGGCCGACGACGCTCGTCCCTGGTTCGTGAGGCTCCGGGAGCTGCGGGACCGCGTCGCAGAGAACCACCCCGGCGTGGTGGACTTGAGCATGGGGATGTCGTTGGATTACCAGGTCGCCGTTGAGGAAGGCGCTACCATGGTCCGCATCGGAACGGCGTTGTTCGGGCCGAGAGGACCGGCGGGCGAGCGATGAACCGCGCCGACGCGGCCGAGGTGAACGAGAGGAACGGGAGATGGCCGGCGTGTGGAAGAAGACGCTGAACTACCTAGGGCTCGTCGAGGAGGACGAGGATTTCGTCGACGACATGCCCGAGGCAGAGCCCGCGCCCGTGCGGCGGATGCGTCCCCAGGCCGTCCGTGAGGTGTCGGCGGAAGCCGAGGGGGTCGTGCGAACGATCGCGTCACCCAGGCCCGTGTCGACGGGCACGAGCTCGATCCACAAGTCCGAGCCGAAGCGCTTCAACGAGGCTCGGGAGGTCGCCGATCGTTTCAAGGACGGCACCGCGGTGATCATGAACCTGCAGGCGACCGAGGATGCGATCGCACGTCGTCTCGTCGACTTCGCGAGCGGGCTCGTCTACGGGCTCGACGGCAAGATCGAGCTGGTGGCCAACCGCGTCTACCTGCTCAGTCCCGCCGACGTGGAGGTATCGGCCGAAGAGCGCGAGCGCCTAGCCGGCACCGGGTTCTACAACCAGTTCTGAGCGCTCCCGCGCCCGCCGGAACCGGAGGCAGCGCTGCTGTTAGCCTCTCGACCCGATGATCCGGCTCGTCTGCGTCGCGCTCACGCTCCTCTGGGTGATCCTGCTGGTACGCGTCATCCTGAGTTGGATCCAGCTCGCAGGGTGGCGACCGCCCGCCACAGGTCCGCTACGCTCTGCCTACGAGCTGTTGTACGACGTGACCGAACCACCGCTGCGCGCGCTGCGTCGCATCCTTCCCCCGGCCGGTATGTTCGACCTCTCGGTCGTGGTGGCGTTCATCATCATCTTCGTGCTGCAGACGGCGTTGTGCCGCTGACGGGAGGGGCTCATGGGGAAGAAGGATAGTCAGACGGGTGAGGCGTCCGCGGCTCCATCGTCGCGCCTGACGCCGATGGACATCCAGCAGAAGGAGTTCCGCGTGTCGCGCTTCGGGGGTTACAAGATGCGCGACGTCGACGAGTTCCTCGACCAGATCACCGACACGTTCTCGGCGATGTCCGCCGACATCGAGCGGCTCCGTGCCGGCGGCGCCGCCCCGGTCGTTGGTTCGCCCGACCTCGACGACGTCTCCAGGCAGGCGGACGAGATCATCGCCCGCGCCCGCGCCGAGGCGACGCGCATCGCCGCCGAAGCGCGTGCCGGCGCCGGTGCGCCCGCCGCCGCGACCGGACCGAAGGATCGAACGGCCGTGAACGCGTTCATCGTCCGCGAACGGGAGTTCCTGCAGTCGCTCGCCGGGCTCGTGCAGGAGCACGCCGAGACGGTCAAGGACATGGCGAGGTCCTCACGTCGCCCACCGACGACCGTCACGGCGGGCGAGAGCGCCACGGCGTCTGCGACGTCCGATGCAGCCAAGGCCCCCGAGGTCGAGGTCTCGCGGGCGGCGGCGAAGTCACGATCCGTCCCGGAGGAGGCCGCGGCGGAGCCCGCCGGCGAGCGGCCCGTCGCGCGAGCGTCCGACGGAGAGGACACCGTCCGGATCGAGGAGCCCGCAACGGCCGGGGCGCGCGCCGACGGGGAATCCGAAGGCGACCGTTCGCTTCGGGACCTCTTCTGGGGCGAGGACTGACCCCGAAGCTCGGTCGAGCGTCGTACGGTCGCGATGTCGCGGTCCGCTATCTCGCGGCGTTCGTGCTGGGGACCGTCTGCCTGGTGACCTCGATCACCGGGCTGGCGATCGAGCAGGGCGCGACGATCGTCGGCGTCTCGATCGTCGCCGGCGTCCTTTCCATCTTCGCTCTGGCCGACGGGTGGCTCAGGCGCCTGCGGGCGAGGCGTCGTCCGCGCGCCGCACGCTGATCCTGGGCCACCTGCGAGAGGCAGGCTCCACACCATGGTGGTCGTGACGGTGCGGGTCATCCCGAGAACCGGCCGCACGCAGGTGCTGCGCGGTCCGGGAGGTGAGGTCGTCATCCGTGTGCGGTCCGCCCCGGAAGGAGGCAGGGCCACGGCCCAGGCCGCCGCCGCGTTGGCGTCCCTTCTGGGCCTGCCCAAGAGCGCGGTGACGCTCCGCACCGGCGCTCGCTCGCGGATCAAGATCTTCGCGGTCGACGGGGTTTCCCAGGACCGTCTCAGCGAGGTCATAGATGGGCTCTGACCTGCGATGATGCGCCGAGAACGGCCCCATCTGCTACCCTTCGCCGACCATGGCCCAGACCAAGCTCACCGCGAAGGAGATCGGCGACCTCAAGGGTCGCCTCGAAGTGGAACGCGGCGAGCTGCGGGAGCAACTCACCACGATCGAGGAAGAGGCATTCGCCGCCACCCAATCCGAGCTCTCCGGCGACGTCGGCCTCGATGACGAGTCGGCCGACGCCGGAACCGCTACCTTCGAACGCGAGAAGGACCTGTCGATCGAGAACAACGTGCGCGACCTGTTGGCCAAGATCGACCGTGCGCTCGGTCGGATCGACGACGGCAGCTACGGCATCTGTGAACGGTGCGGCAAGCCGATCGAGAAGGCCCGCATCAAGGCCCTTCCTTACGTCGATCTCTGCATCAAGGACGCGCAGGCGCAGTCGCGCCGGTGACGGCTGTGCTCCGCGCACGCAGGCGCGCGGCGATCTGGCTCTTCTCGATGGCCGCGGTCGTGTACCTGCTCGACAGGGTCACGAAGCTCTGGGCCGAGCGCACGCTTCCCGGCGACCCGATCGACGTGATCCCCGGCCTGCTGTCGTTCCGGTTCGCGACGAACCCGGGGGGTGCATTCAGCCTCGGCCAGGATATCCCCTGGTTCTTCGTCGGCGCCACGCTGGTCGTCTCGCTGCTGATCGTCGTGACCGCGTTCCGTCATACGAACCCGGTCACCGCCGTCGCCTTGGGGCTCGTCCTCGGAGGGGCGCTTGGCAACCTGACGGATCGCTACACGAGGGGCGAGGACTTCACGGGCCATGTCGTGGACTTCATCGACCTGCAGATCTGGCCGGTCTTCAATGTGGCCGACTCGGCGATCGTGATCGGCGCGATCGTGCTGGCCGTCGGATCCTTCCTCGGTGACCGGCCGGTACACCGAGACGGCGACGCGGTGCCGCCGCTGCGGTCCGACGCACCGCCCGCAGATGGGCGTTGAGGTCCTCGCCGGCGAGCCCGGCCGGCTCGACGCCGTCGTGGCGCGACTGACCGGCCTTCCCCGGGCCGACGTGCAGCGTGCGATCGCCGACGGGGCGGTGCTCGTCGACGGCGCCCAGCGACCGAAGTCCTTCCGCCTGCGGGGGGGCGAGCGGCTCGAGATCGAGACCGGGTCGGGACCGTCGCCGCTCGCCCCCGAGGGCCCGCCCGTGCCGGTCCGCTTCGAGGACGGTCATCTGGCGGTGATCGCCAAACCCACCGGGTTGATCGTGCACCCGACGGAGCGGCGCCGGACCGGCACGCTGGTGAACCGACTCCTCAGCATGGGCATGCCGCTGTCGAGCATCGGCGGGCACCTCCGGCCGGGCATCGTGCACCGCCTCGATGCCGGCACGTCGGGGTTGATGCTCGTGGCGAAGGACGACCCAACTCACGAGGCACTCGCGGGCATGATGCGCCGTCACGACGTCGAGCGCCGGTACCTCGCGCTCACGCGCGGGCGCGTCGAGCACGACACGTTCTCGGTCGAGGCCCCGCTCGGCCGCCGCGCCGACCGGGTCGTGGTCGACCGCAGCGAAGGCCGGGCCGCCGAGACCGTGTTCGAGACGAGGGAGCGGTTCGCCCGCGCGACGCTCCTCCAGGCGGCGCCTCGAACCGGCCGCACGCATCAGATCCGTGTGCACCTTCGGGCGATCGGTCACCCGATCCTTGGGGACCGCGCGTACGGGGGAGGGGGGGACGACGCGACCGCGCTCGGCCTCGCTCGTCCGTTCCTGCACTCCTGCCGCATCGCCTTCGACCACCCGATCACAGGGGAGCGCATCGAGATCGACGAACGGCTCCCCGACGACCTCGCGCGAGCGCTCGAGCGCGCCCGTGACCTGCAGCCTTGACGGCCCGGACGACCGGGCGTAGGTTGAGGCTCCGCTCGAATCACACCGGTGTAGTTCTCCACAGTCCGCCGGGGGAGCTGTGGAAATCCTCCCGTCAGGAGCTCGCGCGCAGCAGATGACTCAACAGACCGACACCTTCGTCCATCTGCACGTGCACTCCGAGTTCTCCCTGCTCGACGGGGCTGCGCGCATCGATCCTCCGGCCTCGAACCCGGGCGCGCCGACGATCTTCAGCGAGGCCCAGCGCCTGGGCATGCCCGCCGTCGCGGTCACCGATCACGGAGCGATGTTCGGCGCCCTGAAGTTCTTCGAGGCCGCCCGCGAGGCGGGCGTGAAGCCGATCATCGGGGTCGAGGCCTACGTGGCGCCCGGCTCGCGCTTCGACCGCAACCTCGGGGAGAGCGAGGAGAAGTACTACCACCTCACGCTGCTGGCCCGGAACGAGATCGGGTACCGGAACCTGTTGAAGCTGGTCTCGGCGGCGCATCTCGAGGGCTTCTACCACCGGCCGCGCATGGACAAGGCGCTGATGGCGGAGCACGCCGAGGGCATCACGTGCCTATCGGGGTGCCTGTCCAGCGAGTTGTCGGTGCTGCTCCTGAACGGCCAAGCCGATCGTGCTCGGCGGGTCGCCGGCGAGTACCGCGACATCTTCGGCGCCGACGGCTACTTCATCGAGGTTCAAGACCATGGCATCGGCGACCAGCGCCGCATCCTGCGGCAGCAATTCGACCTGGGGCGCGACCTCGGCATCCCGGTCGTGGCCACGAACGACCTGCACTACACGCTGAAGGAAGACGCGAAGCCGCACGACGTGTTGTTGTGCATCCAGCAGCAGAAGGTGCAGACCGATCTGAAGCGGTTGAAGTTCGACGCCGACGAGTTCTACCTGAAGAGCCCCGAGGAGATGCGGCTCGTGTTCGCGGAGACCCCCGAGGTCTGCGACAACACGCTGAGGATCGCCGAGAGCGTCGAGCTCGATCTCGTCTACGGCGACCGTGCGCCCTCCGACCAGCGGTACCACCTGCCGCGGTTCGAGACCCCCGGAGGCATCGCACGCGACGAGTACCTCCGCCGGCTCGTCGATGACGGGGCGGCGGAGCGGTTCGGCACCATCACGCCCGAGATCCGGCAGCGGATCGACCACGAGCTCGACGTGATCACGAGCATGGGCTTCGGTGGGTACTTCCTGATCGTCTGGGATCTGATCCGGCACGCGCGCGAGCAGGGCATCCGGGTCGGCCCCGGCCGCGGGTCGGCCGCGGGCTCGGTCGTGAGCTACGCGCTGCGCATCACCGACCTCGATCCGCTTCGCTACGGGCTGCTGTTCGAGCGGTTCCTCAACCCGGAACGCATCCAGATGCCCGACATCGACATGGACTTCGACGAGCGTCGGCGCGACGAGGTGATCCGCTACGCCACCGAGCGCTACGGCGCCGACCACGTCGCACAGATCGTCACGTTCCAGACGATCAAGGGGAAGCAGGGCATCCGCGACGCCGCGCGCGTGCTCGGCTTCCCGCCGGTCGTGGGCGACCGCCTCTGCAAGATGTATCCGCCGGCGGTGATGGGACGCGACTACCCGATCGAGGACGCGCTCAAGCTCTCGCCCGACCTGGCGAACGCGTACGAGCGCGAGCCCGAGGCCAAGGAGATCGTCGAGACCGCCCGGGCGCTCGAGGGTCTCCGGCGTGAGGACTCGGTGCATGCGGCGGGCGTCGTGATCGGCGACGCGCCGCTCGTGAACTACCTGCCGCTCAAGCTGTCGAAGGACTCGCGCGACGATTCCAAGAAGGTCGTCACCCAGTTCGACATGAACGGGGTCGAGGCGCTCGGGCTGCTGAAGATGGACTTCCTCGGGCTGCGGAACCTCTCGGTGATCGAGGACACCCTGCGGCATCTCCGCGCGCGAGGTGTCGACGTCGACATCGACCACGTGGCGCTCGACGATCCCGAGACCTACGCGATGCTGCAGCGCGCCGAGACGACCGGCGTCTTCCAGATGGAATCGGCCGGCATGCGCCAGCTCATCAAGGTGCTCAAGCCAGACCGGTTCGAGGACATGATGGCGTTGGTGGCGCTGTACCGCCCGGGTCCCCTGAATAACGGGCTGCACACCGAATACGCCGAGCGCAAGCACGGCCGGCGCAAGGTCACCTATCCGCACGACGACCTCGAGCCGATCCTGCGCGATACGTACGGCGTGATGATCTACCAGGAGCAGGTGATGCAGGTCGCCGTCGCACTCTCCGGGTTCTCGATGGGCCAGGCCGACACCCTCCGCAAGGCGATGGGCAAGAAGAAGCTCGATGTGCTGATGCCGTTCAAGGAGCAGTTCATCGCCGGCGCCGTCGGCAAGGGCTACCAACGGCAGCTCGCGGCCGAGCTGTTCGAGATGATCGTGCCCTTCGCCGACTACGGGTTCAACGCCTCGCACGCCTGCGCCTACGGCTACGTCGCCTACCAGACCGCGTACCTGATGGCGCACCACCCGGTCGAGTACATGGCGGCGATCCTCACCTCGGTCAAGGACGACAAGGACCGCAAGCCGTACTACCTGTACGCGTGCCGCGGCATGGGCATCGAGGTGCTGCCGCCCGACGTCAACGGCTCGGAGACCGATTTCGCCCCGGCGCCGGGCGACGAGCCGGCGATCCGGTACGGACTGTCGGCCGTCCGCAACGTCGGGGAGGGGGCGGTCACGAAGATCATCGAGGCCCGCCGAGCCGGGGGTGGGTTCGCATCGTTCTCCGACTTCTGCACCAGGGTCGACCCCGGCGTGCTCACGAAGCGGGTGATCGAGTCGCTGGCGCAGGCGGGCGCGTTCGACTCGCTCGGCTACACACGCCAGGGCCTGCTTGTGGGCCAGGACAAGGTCTCCGGGCCGATCCTCGCCGAGCGCAAGGCCGAGGCCGCCGGGCAGTTCTCGTTGTTCGGGGCGAGCGGCGACGAAGGCGGCCCGGCCGCGATCGACGAATCGGTGCTCGAAGCCGAGGAGTTCGACAAGCGCACGCTGCTTCGGCTGGAGAAGGGGATGCTCGGGCAGTTCGTCACGGACCATCCGCTGCTCGAGGTCCGAGAGGCGCTGTCCGCCAAGTGCACGCATGAGATCGCCGACCTCGAGTCGCTGGGTGACGGCGATCTCGTCACGATCGGGGGCATCATCGGGGCGGTCGCGCGGAAGTACACGAAGCGCGGGGAGCCCTACGCTCAGTTCCGACTCGAAGGACTGGCGGGCGGCGTCGACGTGGTGGCGTTCCCCAGCGTGTACGAGGCGGTGCCGGGCATGATCGAGACCGACCGCATCGTGTTGGCGACCGGGCGCATCGATCTTCGCGGGCGGGAGCTGCAGATCCGGGCGACCGAGGTCCGAGAGCCCGACCTCGGCACCGCGGTGACGATCGGCGCACCCGAGGCACTCGTGGTGGACCTGCCGGCGGCGGCGTGCACGCCCTCGGTGCTGGCCAGGCTCAAGGAGCTCTTCGAGGCGCACCCGGGCGGTGCGCCGGTCCGGGTGCGGTTCCTGTCGTCGACCGGAGTCACGCCGCTCGAGCTGGGCACCTACCGCGTTCACCCCGCGGGGCCGTTGCTCGGCGAGCTCGGGTCGCTCCTCGGCGGCGACGCCGCTCGGCTCGAGCGCGATCCGGGCCGGGAGGAGCGCGAGTCCGCAGGAGCCGCGGCCCGGTAGTCCGACGAAGACGAGCACCGAGTCGCAGCGAGGCCGCATAGGGTGGAACGCATGAGCTTCGAGCTGATCCCGGCGATCGACGTCGCCGCGGGGAGGCTCGCCGTGTTCACGAGCGACGGCCCGGCCCCCTCCGACGCGTTCGACGGCGACCCGCTCGCCGCGGCGCAGGCGTACGTGGCCGCGGGCGCGCGGCGGCTGCACGTGGTGGACCTCGACCTCGCGTTCGCGGCCGGGCCCCGCAATCTCGAGACCGTGCGAGCGATCGCGGCCCTCGATGTCCGGGTGCAGGGAAGCGGGGGGGTCGGCACGGTCGAGGATGCGCGGGCCCTGCTCGATGCCGGCGCCGATCGTGTGGTGCTCGGCTCTGGGGCGCTCGCAGACGAAGCCGTTGCCTCGCAGCTGATCGCCCAGCTCGCCGAGAGCGCGCTGGTCGGCATCGAGGTCGAAGGGGACCGCATCCGGTCTCGCGGACGTCGGCACGTCGACCTCCCGTT
Organism: Actinomycetota bacterium; assembly: GCA_035249905.1. Lineage (GTDB taxonomy): Bacteria > Actinomycetota > UBA4738 > UBA4738 > HRBIN12 > JAOUEA01. The sequence goes on from DATFFT010000081.1 coordinate 16,667, forward strand.
GGTCCAGACGCTGGGCTGGCTCGTCGCCGCGGGGGCGCGCGCCTTCCTCGTGACCGCGATCGCTCGGGTCGGAAGGCTGAAAGGCCCCGACGTCGACACCGTGCGGAGGGTGGTTCGGGCCGGCCTCCCGGTGGTCGCCGCCGGCGGCATCGCGTCGGCCGACGACCTGCGGGCCGTGCGCCGAGCCGGCGCGACAGGTGCGGTGGTCGGTCGCGCCTTCCTCGACGGCGGCCTTCCCTTGGAAGAGCTGCTCGGTTCCGAGTGAGGGCTACACTCGCTGCCCCGATGGGCTTCCTCACCGATCTCGTGGCCGGCGTGCGGCGTGAGCTCGACGCGCATCCCCTGGACGAGGGTGCGCTGCTCGCCCGTGCGTCCTCGCGGGCGCCAGCCCGCGACCTCGTGGCGGCGCTTCGGAAGAACACCCCGGCGTTGATCGCGGAGGTCAAGCGCGCATCCCCGAGCGCCGGAGAGCTCGCCGGCGACGCCGATCCCGTCGCGCTGGGAATGGCGTACGAGGCCGGCGGTGCGGCCGCGATCTCGGTGCTGACCGAACCTAGGCACTTCCTCGGGTCGTTGACCGACCTCGATGCGATCCGCGTGGCGGTACGAGTTCCGTTGCTGCGCAAGGACTTCCTGGTGCATCCGGTGCAGGTGATCGAGGCGAGGGCGCACGGGGCCGACGCCGTCCTGCTGATCACCGGCTGCCTCAGCGATCGTGAGCTCGCGGCCATGCTCGCGGTCGCCGGCGATCTGGGCATGTCGGCGCTCGTCGAGACCCACAGCGACGAGGAGCTCGATCGAGCCCTCGCGAGCGGCGCGGAGATCGTCGGGGTCAACGCGCGCGACCTCGAGTCGCTCGAGGTCGACGTACCGCTCGCGCTCGAGCGACTCGGTCGCGTGCCGGCCGATCGGATCGCGGTGCTCGAGTCGGGGGTGCGGACCCGTGCCGACGTCGAGGCCGGCGTGGCCCGCGGCGCGTCTGCCATCCTGATAGGCGAGGCCTTGATGCGCGCCGGCGATCCGCAGGCCGCGGCGCGCAGCTTCTCGGCTCCGATCCGATCCGACGAGAGAGGTGACGGCTCCGCATGAGCACCGGGAACCCCACGCTGACGCCGACGGCGGTGCCCGATGCGCGCGGGCGCTTCGGCGACTACGGGGGCCGCTATGTCCCCGAGGTCCTGATCCCGGCGCTCGACGAGCTGACGCAGGCGTGGGCGACGCTTCGCGACGATCACGGGTTCCGCGCGGAGCTCGGCTCCCTGAGCCGCGACTTCGTCGGGCGGCCGACCCCGATCACGCATGCCGAGCGCCTCTCGGCGGAGCTCGGCTACGACGTCTGGCTCAAGCGCGAGGACCTCGCGCACACCGGCGCCCACAAGATCAACAACGCGCTCGGCCAAGCGTTGCTGGCCCAGCGGCTCGGGAAACGCCGCATCATCGCCGAGACCGGCGCGGGTCAGCACGGCGTGGCCACGGCGACCGCGTGCGCGCTCCTCGGACTGCCCTGCGTGGTCTACATGGGCGAGCAGGACACCCACCGCCAGGCCCCGAACGTCGCCCGCATGGAGTTGCTCGGCGCCGAGGTGGTGCCGGTGACGGCCGGCTCCCGAACGCTCAAGGAAGCCGTGAACGAGGCTCTGCGCGACTGGGCCGCCACGGTGGCCGACACGCATTACATCATCGGGTCGGTCGTGGGGCCGCACCCGTTCCCGCAGCTCGTGCGCGACCTGCAACGGGTGATCGGCGACGAGGCGCGAGGGCAGTACGCGGAGCGGATCGGCGCCGACCCACAGGTCGTGGTCGCGTGCGTCGGGGGTGGGTCGAACGCGATCGGCATGTTCACGGCGTTCGTCGCCGCCCACGAGGTGCGCCTGATCGGCGTGGAAGCCGGCGGCCGCGGTATGAACCTGGGGGAGCATTGCTCCTCGATCACGCAGGGGGAGCCCGGCGTGCTCCACGGAGCGATGACCTACCTGCTGCAGGACCCGGACGGTCAGATCGTCGAGACGCACTCGATCTCGGCCGGGCTCGACTACCCGGGGGTGGGTCCCGAGCACGCTTGGCTCCACGACGCGGGACGAGCGGAATACGTCGTCGCCTCCGACGACGACGCGCTGGCCGGGTTCCAGGCGCTCGCGCGCACCGAGGGCATCCTGCCGGCGCTCGAGCCATCGCACGTGATCGGGTGGCTGTTGCACCGGCCGCTCCCCGAGGGCTCGCGCGTGCTCGTCTGCCTGTCCGGCCGCGGCGACAAGGATCTCGACACCGTGCTCACCGCCCTCCGAAGACGCGCCTGATGGGGGCGCTCGAGACCGCGCTCCGCGCGCGGCGAGAGGCCGGGGGTTCTTCGTTCGTGCCCTACCTGACGGGCGGCTTCCCCGGCGTCGATGTGCCGTTGCTGCGGGCCGTCGCCTCGGCGGGTGTCGACGCGATCGAGGTCGGTGTGCCGCATTCCGATCCGGTGATGGACGGCGGGGTGATCCAGGAGGCGTCGTCGTCGGCCCTCGCGGCCGGCGCCCGGCCCGTGGACGTGCTCGCGACGATCCGCGAAGCCGACCTGCCGGTCCCGGTTGCGGTGATGACGTACGTGAACCCCGTGCTCCGGAGAGGGCTCGAGACGTTCCTCGACGAGGCCGCGGCCGCCGGTGTCGCCGGCGTGATCGTGCCGGACCTTCCGGTCGATGAAACAGAAGGGTTGAGGAAAGCCTGCGCCGCACGGAACATCGACGTAGTCTTGCTTGCCGCACCAGGGGCATCAGGCGCACGGCTGGGTGAGATCGCCGCCCGAGCGAGCGGGTTCGTCTACTGCGTCGCGACCTACGGGGTCACCGGCGCCAGGCAGGAGCTGGGAAGCACCGCACAGGATCTCGTCGCCGAGCTCCGTCCACTGACGGACCTCCCGCTCCTGGTGGGCGTCGGGATCGGCACCCCCGAGCAGGCACGGGAGGCGAGCGCCTTCGCCGACGGAGTCATCGTGGGCAGCGCCCTCATGTCCCGCATGGTCGAAGGCGACGTCGACGGCACGATCGGCCTCGTCGAGACGTTCCGTTCCGCGCTTCCGACCGGCCGGTGACACGCGCGATCCGCATCCCGTCGGGACCCCCGACACGTATGCACGTGCGGGCCGGTCGGACCGAAGTGATTGGCCTGAGGGTTCGGGATGTGGTACCAAACGACCGTCTCGAATGGATGAAAGGGAAGGGGGCCCGATGAAACGTCGACGCTGGCTCACGGTGGTCGCCACCGTAGCCGTGCTCGCCCTGGTGGCGAGCGCATGTTCCGACGACGACGGGGGCGGCGGTGGTGAAGGCACCGACACCGAGACCGCCCCGGTCGACGAGTTCGGCACCGTCGAGGTCGCCGCGGGCGAGCCGATCAACCTCGGCACGCTATTGGTGATCTCTGGCGCGGACGCCGCGCTCGGTCAGGACAGTCAGAACGGCGCCGTGCTCGCCGCCGACTACCTCGACGGCACGTTCGACGGCACGCCGGGACAGCTCCTCGGCCACGACATCAACTGGGTTCACGAGGACGACCTGTGCTCGGCGGAGGGCGGCCAGGCGGGCGGGACCGCGCTCGCGGCCGACCCGTCGATCGTGGCCGTGGTCGGCACGAGCTGCTCGAGCTCCGCGCTCGGCATCGCCGACACGATCCTGTCCGAGAAGGGCATCCTGCTCTTCTCGCCGTCGAACACCAACCCGGCGCTGACCTCCGAGGAGGGGCACCAGCCGTTCTACGCGCGCACCGCGCACAACGACCGCATCCAGGGCGCGGTCGTGGCGGAGTACGCGCTGAACGAGGCCGGCGCAACCTCGATGGCCACGATCAGCGACGAGAGCCCGTACACGCAGGGTCTCACCGCCGCGGCAGAGATCAACTTCGAGGGGGGCGACGGCACCGTCACCGCGCGGGAGCGGATCAACTCCGAAGACACCGACTTCAAGCCGGTGCTGCGTTCGATCGCCGAAGGCGACCCGGACGTGCTCTACGCGCCGGTGTTCGTCGCCGCATGTTCGCTGATCATGAAGCAGGCGGCCGACATCATGCCCGACGTGACGTTCATGACGTCCGATGGGTGCTTGAGCCCGGACACGATCGAGACCGCCGGCGCCGCGATCGACGGCGCCTTCGTGTCGGGCCCGGACATCTCGGTGTTCCAGGAGGGTGATTTCTACTCGAACGAGTTCCTGCCGGCGTACGAAGACCAGTTCGGCAGCGAACCCACGGCGTTCTTCCACGCGCATTCGTTCGACGCGGCGAACGTCATCTTCGACGCGATCGAGCAAGTCGCTGTCGAGAACGACGACGGGTCGCTGTCGATCCCACGGACGGCACTGCGTGACGCGGTGTTCGCCACCTCGGGCTACGAGGGGCTCACCGGCATCATCACGTGCACCGAGTTGGGTGACTGTGCCACCGACGTGACGATCGGCATCTTCGAAGGGCCGAACTGGCCCGTCGAGGGCGGGGAAGGCGACGGGAAGCCCGTCTTCAGCGAGACCAAGTCGTTGGACGACGTTCTCTGAGCCCGGAACGAACGGACGGAACGATGCCCGGGCGGCCGCGGAGCGGCCGCCCGGGCACGTCCGAGTGAGAGGGGCCGTACAGGCATGGCCAGTTCCGGGGCCGTGAGGGCACGCGCCCGGCGCGTCGGTGGGTTCGCGACGCTCCCGTGGCGCCGCATCATCCTCATCATCCTCGGTGCGACGATCTCATTCGTCATCGTGGTGGGCTCGTACCGCACGCTCACCTTGCCGGAAGCCGAGCGATACTCCGGTGATTTCTGGGTCGACCAGGTCGTGAACGGCATCGGCCAGGGTGCGATCCTCGCGCTGATCGCGCTCGGGTACACGCTCGTCTACGGCATCCTGCGCATGATCAACTTCGCGCACGGCGAGGTGTTCATGGCCGGCGCGTTCATCTCGTTCTTCTTCGCCGACGCCTACGTCAAGAGCGGGTTCCTGAACTCGAACCCCTACCTGTCGCTCCTGATCCTGTTCGCGGTCTCGATCGTGGGATCGACGGTCGTGGCGGTGCTACTGGAGCGCATCGCCTACCGGCCGCTGCGCAACGCGCCGAGGCTGGTGCCGCTGATCACGGCGATCGGCGCCTCGCTGTTCATCCAGAACGCGTTCCGGGGCTTCTTCGGCCCGCAGCCATACGGCTATCCGCTGCCGGACGTGCTCGCGGGTTCGGTCGAGCTCCTCGGCATCCCCGTGAGCAAGGTGATCGTCTTGGTGTTCGTCGTGGCTATCGTGTCGATGGTGGTGCTGCAACTGTTCGTCCATCGCAGCCGCACCGGCCGATCGATGCGGGCGGTCGCCGAGGACAGCGAGATCGCGAGCCTGATGGGTATCGACGTCGACCGCATCGTCGTCGTCACGTTCGTCGTGGGGGGCGTGTTGGCCGGCGTCGCCGGAGTGCTGTTCTCCCTCACCTTCCAGCAGGTACAGTTCACGATGGGGTTCAAGCCGGGCATCGCGGCGTTCACCGCGGCGGTGCTGGGGGGCATCGGCAGCATCGGCGGGGCGGCCCTCGGCGGGTTCGTGCTGGGGTTGCTGCAGGCGATCGGGCCGCCGCTGCTGCTGACCGGTTTCTCGATCCCGAGCCCGTTCTCGATCCGCGATGCATTCGTCTTCCTGGTGCTGATCCTCGTGCTGGTGTTCCGTCCCGGCGGACTCCTGGGCTCGGGCGACGCGGAGAAGGTCTGATGCGGTCGGCCGTGCGGATCGGCGCGAGCGGTGGAATCGTCACGATCTTCCTAGCGGCCGTCGGGTTGATCGGCAACTTCACGAACCTCAACCTGATCGGCGACCAGGTCACGTTCGCCGGGGTGATGCTCCTCATCGCACCATTGATCGGGGGCTACGTCGTCACCGCGCCCAAGGTCGAGTCGGGCTCGCTGGTGCGCGTCGATCGCGGCCGGGCCGCGATCCTCGGTACGGTCACGGGCGTGGTCGCCGGGTGCGTCTTCGCGGCGTTCGTGGTCTTCGTCGATGTGTTCGGCGTGGAACGCATCCGCGCCATCTTCATCAACATCTCGCCGGCGCTGATGGATTTCCTGGTCGGCGGGCGTCCCGTGACGGTGGCCGCCGCCATCCTCGTGGCCATCGCCGTCGTGGGGGGCGTCGCCGGCGCCGTGTATCGGGTGTTGCCCGACGCGATCCGCAAGCCGGTCGGATCCGCCGTGTGGGTCACGCTGCTGTTCGGGTTCCTCCAGCGCATCGTGCCGATCGCGCTCGACCAGCTCGACATCGAGCGCGATTGGCTCTACAGCAAGCTCACCGGCGGCCTGACGTGGGTCGGCGCGGTGGTGGTCGCCTTCGTGGCGGCCGGCGTTTCGGTGCTCAAGGACCGCAGAGGCGATGCGATCCGACGCGCGGTCGCGGGGCGCCGCTCGCGCGAGGCCGAGGGACCGAGGCTCACGCCCCTCAGCTTCGCGATCGCGCTCGCCGGGCTCGCGGCGGTCCTGATCGCGCCCCACGTGCTGGGATCGGTGATCTCCGAGGTGCTCGGAACCGTCATGGTGTTCGCGTTGCTCGGCCTGGGGCTCAACATCGTCGTCGGGTACGCGGGCCTGCTCGACCTCGGATACGTCTTCTTCTTCACGCTGGGGGCCTACTCGCTGGCGCTGCTCACAGGGGCCACGCTGAACACGTTCGTCGGATCGACGGAACCCGTGATCGCACTGGGCCTGAACTTCTACGTGGCGATCCCGGTCGTGGTGCTGATCGCGGCCCTGTCCGGCGTGTTGATCGGCGCGCCCGTGCTCCGGTTGCGCGGCGACTACCTGGCGCTCGTGACCCTCGGGCTCGGCGAGATGATCGTGGTGCTCGTCACGAGCCCGTGGTTGGAACCGCTGGTCGGTGGGCCGAACGGAATGCGCGACATCACGAACGCTGCGATCGGGAACTTCGGGTTCCGCGACCCGAAGCACTTCTATTACCTGGCCTTCGCGTTCGTCGCGTTGGCGTTGTTCGTCTCGTGGCGGCTCGCGAACTCCCGTGTGGGCCGGGCCTGGACCGCGTTGCGTGAGGACGAGCAGGTCGCCGACGCGATGGGCGTGAGCACGACCGCCTACAAGCTGTTGGCTTTCGCGATGGGCGGGGCCGTCGGCTCGATCGGCGGGGCCCTGTTCGCCGTGAAGATCGGCTCGCTCACCCCGGCCAGCTTCACGGTGCTCGTCTCGATCCAGGTGCTCGGCATCGTGATCCTGGGCGGCATCGGCAGCCTCCCCGGCGTCCTCACCGGCACCCTCGTGCTCGTGGGCCTGCCTGGGCTGTTGAGGGAGTTCGAGGAGTACCGACTGCTCGCATACGGTGCCGCGCTCGTCGCCGTGATGCTCCTGCGGCCGCAGGGCCTCGTGCCGAACGTGCGCCGCAGCCGCGAGCTCCAGGAGGAGGATCGAGAACAGGACAAGTGGGCGAGCGACGTGGCCGCCGATGAACACGTCGCGGCGGCGGCCAGCCCGCTGGGAGAGAGCGCGGGATGACGACCCCGCTCCTCGAGGTCGTCGGCGTCACGAAGCGGTTCGGAGGCCTGAGCGCCCTCAACGATCTCTCGTTCGACGTTGCCGAGGGCGAGATCCTCTCCATCATCGGCCCCAACGGCGCCGGCAAGTCCACGGTGTTCAACGTGATCACGGGGCTGTACCCGCCCGATGACGGCGACGTGCGGCTGCGAGGGGAGACGATCGTCGGACTCGCCCCGAACCGCATCACGCGTGCCGGTATCGCGCGGACGTTTCAGAACGTGCACCTGTTCGCGAACATGACGGTGTTGGAGAACGCGATGGTCGGCCAGCACTGCCGCAGCACGGCCGGCGTGTTCGGCTCGATCATGCGGACCCCGAGGGTCCGCAAGGAGGAGGAGACGACCCGCGAGCGTGCCAAGGAATGCCTCGGGTTCTTCGGGTCCCGGCTGGCCGGATACCGCCAGGACCAGCCGGCCTTCGCGCTGTCGTACGCGAACCGGCGCCGGCTCGAGATGGCCAGGGCGCTGGCCACCGACCCGGTGATCGTTCTGCTCGACGAGCCCACGGCGGGCATGAACCCGCGGGAGACGCTCGAGCTGCGCGACCACATCGTGCGGATGCGCGACGAGATCGGGCTCACGGTGCTCGTGATCGAGCACGACATGCGGGTGGTCAAGGGCGTCTCGGATCGGGTCGTCGCGTGCGACTACGGGCGGAAGATCGCCGAGGGCACGTACGACGAGGTCGCCAACGACGAGGCGGTCATCGAGGCCTACCTCGGACGCCGGCACGAGGAGCTCGGGTGATCGACACCGGCACCGCCGATCGCGCCCCGGTCCTGGAGCTCAGGAACGTCTCGACCCACTACGGGCTCGTGGCGGTGCTGCGCGAGGTCGACATGCAGATCTTCCAGGGGGAGATGGTCTGCCTCTTGGGAGGGAACGCGAGCGGGAAGAGCACCACCCTCAAGACGATCCTGGGCTATGTCGTGCCGAGCGAGGGCGAGGTGACCTTCGAGGGTCAGACGATCTCGGGGCTCCCGACCTCCGAGATCGTCCAGCGCGGCATCTCGATGGTGCCGGAGAACCGGCGCCTGTTCGGCGACATGACGGTCGATGAGAACCTGCGGCTGGGGGCGTACCTGCGCAAGGACAAGGACGGCATCGGACGCGACCGGGAGCAGGTGCTCGAGACCTTCCCGCGCGTGCGCGAGCGGCTGAAGCAGAAGGCGGGCACTCTCTCGGGCGGGGAGCAGCAGATGGTGGCGATGGGCCGCGCCTTGATGGCCGATCCCAAGGTGTTGCTGATGGACGAGCCCTCGATGGGCCTCGCCCCCGTGCTCGTGGAGCAGGTCTTCGAGATCATCCAGACGATCCGGGAGCTCGGTCGCACAGTGTTCGTGGTGGAGCAGAACGCGAACATGGCCCTGCGCATCGCCGATCGTGGCTACGTGATCCAGACGGGCGAGGTCGTGCTCGCCGACACCGCGGAAGGGCTGTTGAACAACCCGCAGATGCGACAGGCCTACCTCGGCGAGCTCTGAGGCGCCCCGTGCCGGTGCCCTTCGTCGACGGCCCCGAGCTCCTCCGTCGCGTTCCGGTGCGCGCCGCGATCGACGCGCTCGAGGTGGCGTTCCGAGATGGCGATCCCTCCGAGACCCCGCTCCGTACCCACGTGCAGACGCCGGCCGGCTCCTTGCTGATGATGCCGGCGGCGGGGGAGCCGGGGGTCGGCGTGAAACTCGTGACCCTGACCGAGGCGAACCCGGCGGCGGGCCTGCCGCTCATCCACGCGCTCTACGCGCTGTTCGATCCGAGCACGCAGGCGCCCCGTCTGCTCGTCGACGGCTCCGCCCTCACGGCGTTGCGGACGGCGGCCGTGAGCGGGCTCGCCACCGGGCTGCTGGCGCGCGACGACGCGCGTCGCCTCGTCATCTTCGGAGCCGGCGTCCAGGCGGGGGCCCACCTCGACGCGATGGCGGCGGTCCGGCCCCTGACCGACGTCATCGTGGTAGGTCGGACACCCGAGAACGCCGACGCGCTCGTGCGACGCGCCCGCACGACAGGGCTCGATGCCGATGTGGGCGGTCCCGACGCGGTCTCGGCCGCCGACATCGTCTGCACCTGCACGACCGCGAACGAGCCGCTGTTCGACGGCTCGGAGCTCGCCGGGGGCGCCCACATCAACGCCGTCGGTGCGTACCGGCCCGGCACGAGGGAGGTCGACACCGAGACCGTGCGGCGGGCGAAGGTCGTCGTCGAGACGCGGGAGGCGGCGCTCGAGGAGGCGGGCGACCTGCTGATCCCGATCGCCGAGGGCGCCATCGACCCCGGACACATCTCGGCCGACCTCCAGGAAGTCGTGCAGGGCAATCGGGTCCGGGAAGGCAGGGGAGATGTGACCCTGTTCGAGTCCGTGGGGCTCGCGTTCGAGGACCTTGCCGTGGCCGGCGCGCTCGCGGCCAGGATGTGAGGGGTGCCGGGAGAGGGGGTCGAACCCTCACGAGCCGAAGCTCACGGGATTTTGAGTCCCGCGCGTCTGCCAGTTCCGCCATCCCGGCCGGAGGCATCCATAGACTAGCGTTGCCCCGTCGATGACCTTCCGCCTCCGATCCGCGCTCGCCAGCTGCTTCGCCGTGGTGCTGACGGCCGCCGCCTGCTCCTCGACGAGCGGCGACGGGGTCTCCGTGAAGGTCGCGTTCCTGCAGGACCTGTCGATCCCCGACCACGTCGACCTCGTCTCCCCGTCGTTCCTCGCCTTCAACATGGTCGTGCAGCGCAAGCTCGAGGGTCGGAGCGTCGCCATCGAGGTCGTCCAGTTCGACACCGGCGGCGACGCGT
>DATFFT010000082.1:0-20586 GCA_035249905.1 Actinomycetota bacterium
GGCGACGTGGTGAACACGGCCTCGCGCCTGCAATCCGCCGCGCCGCCCGACGGCATCGTGGTCGCGGAGTCGACCTTCCTGGCGACCCGCTTCACGTTCCGCTGGCAGGAACTGCGGCCGGTCACGGTCAAGGGGAAGGCCGACCCGATCCCGATCTGGGCGCCGATCGAGTCGCGGGGCCGGCTGGCGATCGAGCCGCCCGACCCGTCGGGAGCGCCGTTCGTCGGCCGCCTCGACGAGCTCCGGACCCTGCGGACCGTGTTCCTGTCGTCGCTGCGCGACCCCCGGCCGCGGGCGGTGACGATCGTCGGCGACGCCGGGTTGGGCAAGAGCCGGTTGATCGCCGAGCTCTCCGTCGTGACGGACGAGCTGCCGGAGCTCGTGAGATGGCGCGTCGGCCGGCCGCTCCCCTACGGCGACACGACGGCGTTCGCGCCCGTCGCCGACATCGTCAAGGCCGAGGCGGGCATCCTCGATTCCGACCCGCCCGACGCGCTCGAGTCGAAGCTCGAGGTGACGCTGCAGCGGGTCGCCGCCGATCCGGCCGAGATCGAACGGCTGCGCCGATACCTGCTGCCGCTGGTCACCGCCCAGGCGACGACCGACGACACCACCCGCGAGGAGACGTTCTCGGCCTGGGCGGCGTTCCTCGAGCGCCTCGCACAGGAGAACCCGACGATCCTGGTCTTCGAGGACGCGCACGGGGCGGCGCCGGCCCTCTTCTCCTTCCTCGACCTGCTGCTCGACCGCGTGGGCGCCGTGCCGCTCACGGTGATCGTGGCCGGGCGGCGTGAGCTGTTCGACGTGCGACCGGGATGGGGCGATCGGCCCGGCGCGACGACGATGGAGCTCGGCCCGCTCACCGAGGGTCAAACCGCTCAGCTCGTGGCTGCGCTGCGGGACCGTGACACCCTGCGCGCGGAGACGGCGGAGGCGGTCGTCGAACGGTCGGGCGGGAACCCCTTGTACGCCGAGGAGTTCATGCGCATGATGCGCGACCAGTCCCTGCGCGAGCGCGAGGGTGCGGGGCTCCCCGAGGGCGTCGTCCTTCCACCAACGATCCAGGCGCTGCTCTCGTCCCGGCTCGACGCGCTCCCTTCGAGGCTGCGCACGGTCGCGCAGGATGCCGCCGTGGTCGGCCTCACCTGCTGGCCGGGGGCGGTCGCCACGATCGCCGGCGCCCCCGACGAAGCCGCGAGGGGCATCCTCGAGGAGCTGGTCGAACGCGAGGTCCTGCGGCGGTCGAAGACGACATCGGTCGCGGGCCAGACCGAGTACACGTTCCGCCACGTGCTCGTGCGCGACGTGGCGTACGGACGCATCCCCCGCGCCGAGCGCGCGCGCAAACATCGGGCGGTGGCGGACTGGCTCTCTCGCGCGCTCGGCGCGGGCACGGCCGATCGAGAGGAACGCCTCGCGTACCACTTCGCGGAGGCTCACGATCTCGCGGCAGCCGCCGGGGACCAGATGGCCGCGGCCATGGCGGACCAGGCCGTCGACCACCTGGTGGCCGCGGCGAGCCGCGCCGTGGGGCTGGATCCCGCGCGCTCACTCGCGCACTCGCGCCGCGCGCTCGGCCTGATGTCCGCCGACGACCCACGGCGTCCTCGAACGCTGGTCGGTGCCGGTTCGGCGGCCCTGGTGTCCGGCCGCTTCGACGAGGCCGACGACGACCTGCGCACGGCGATCGACCTCTTCCGTCGGCACGACGACGAGATCGGCGCCGCCGACGCCACCGTGATGCTCGCGCGGTCGCGCTTCGAGCGAGGCGACATCGAGGGCGAGGGGCCGCTCCTGCGACGGGCGATCGAGGTGCTCGAGACCCATCCGCCGGGGCCCGCCCTCGCCCACGCGGCCACCCGGATGGCGGGGCACCTCTGGGTCGTCGGCAGCTCGGCGGAGTGCGTCGGGTGGTCGGAACGGGCTCTCGAACTCGCCCGCGGCATGGAGCTGTACGGCGAGGAGGTGCTCGCCCTTCAGTACCGCGGCGCGAGCCGCAGCAAGCTGGGTGACGTGGCCGGGCTCGAGGATCTTCGCGAAGCGCTGCAGATCGGCCTGGGATATGGCCTGGGCGAGGAGACCGCCGTCGCGTACAACAACTACGCGTACGAGCTGTGGTTCCAGCGCGGGCCAGCCGCCTCGGCCGCTGTCTGGGAGGAGATGGCCTCGTTCTGCGAGGAGCGCGGCCTGGTGACGTCGTACGCGTGGGCCCGCGGCGGTCTGCTCGAGCCCTTGTTCGACACGGGCGAGTGGGACCGGGTGCTCACCACCGCCGCGTGGCTCACGGGCTGGGACGCCGAGCACGGTGGTGAGACGCAGCCTGGGTCGGTCGCGGCGCAGTTCCAGGGATGGGTGACCCTTCGGCGCGGCGACCTGGAGACCGCGAAGGCGAGCGCCAAGGAGCTGATGGATCGCGCCCTGCAGTTCGGCATCGCCGAGTACCTCGCCCCCGCCTTCCTGCTCGCGGCCGAGGTCGCCTGCGCCGAGGGCGACGGCCCCACGATGCTGGTGCACCTCGACGCGTTCGCGGCCTCGACCTCCTCGGAACCGACGTTCCGGGCCGGCTTCATGCCGCTGGCCGTTCGCCTGCTCGTGAAGGCCGGGGAACGCGACCGAGCGACGGCCCTGCTCGGCCCCGACGTGCGGGACCAAGCGTCGTCCACGCGGTTGCGCCTGTCGTACGACACGGGCCTGGCCGCCTTCGAGGAGCGTTGGGGAGATCCGGAGATCGCGTTGGGTCTGCACCACGAGGTCGCCGCCGCATGGCAGGAGTACGGGTTCCCGCTCGAGTGCGCGCTGGGGCGCGTCGGAGCCGCGAGGTGCCTCGCGAGGGTCGGTCGAGTGCACGAAGCCCTGGACCTGCTCTCGCTCGCGCGGCCGACTCTCGAGGCACTGGGCGCGATGCCGTACCTCGACGAGATGGAAGGCGTGGAGCGCGCGGCCTCGGCCTGACCTACATCCGCCCCGCGGCGACGATCCGAGCCAGGAACTGCCGGGTCCGTTCGTGCCGAGGGTTGCCGAAGATCCGCTCGGGGGGACCTTGCTCCGCGATCACCCCGCCGTCGAGGAAACACACGCGCGTGGCGATGTCGCGAGCGAACCCCATCTCGTGGGTAGCGATCAACATCGTCATGCCGGCCGCCGCGAGCTCGCGGATCACGTCGAGCACCTCGGCGACGAGCTCGGGGTCGAGAGCGCTCGTCACCTCGTCGAGCAGCAGGATGTCGGGCCGCATCGCGAGCGCGCGCATGATCGCCACGCGCTGCTGCTGCCCACCCGACAGCCGGTCCGGGTATTCCTCGGCCTTGTCGGCCAGGCCGAATCGATCGAGCAGCTCGCGCGCATCGCTCTCCGCCTGCCCGGCGGGCGTGCCGACGACCTTCGTGGGCGCGAGCGTGATGTTGTCGAGCACGCTCATGTGCGGGAAGAGATTGAACGACTGGAAGACGATGCCGATGCGTCGGCGTATCGAGTCCACGTCCACGCCCGGGGCGGTGATCTCGTCGCCCTCAACCACGATGCGCCCCGCGTCGATCGGCTCGATCAGGTTCACGCATCGAAGGAGCGTCGACTTCCCGGAGCCGGACGCCCCGATCAGGCAGATCACCTCGTGGTCGGCGACATCCAGATCGAGGCCACGCAGCACGTGGAGGTCACCGAAGGACTTGTTGAGCCCCTCGATCACGACCGCTCGAGGCGCCTCGCTCGCCGCGGTCATAGCACCGTCCCCCCCTGGCGACGCTTCCGATCGCGCTCGACGAGCCAGTCCACGAATCGCGTCTGCGGGATCGTGATGACCAGGTACACGAGGGCCAGGGAGACGAACGGCGTGTAGTTGAACTCGGCCGCCGAGATGATGTTCGCGGTCTGCAACGCCTCGACCACGCCGAGGAACGCGACCAGGGCGGAGTCCTTCTGCAGCCCGATGAAGTCGTTCAGCAGCGGCGGAACCACGCGTCTGACCGCCTGGGGCAGGACCACGTGTCGCATCGACTGCAGACGCGACAGGCCCAGGGATCGGGCCGCAGCCGTCTGGCTCGGATGCACCGATTCGATGCCCGCCCGGTAGACCTCGGTCACATAGGCGGAGTACACGAGCGTCAGCGCGACGATCGCCCAGAACACCTCGCTCTTGGGGAGCCCTTGGAGCCGGAGCGCGGGCATGCCGAACCCGAGCAGCGAGATGACGAGGATCGTCGGGATGCCTCGGAAGATGTCGGTGTAGGCGATCGCGAGGATCCGCAGCGGCGCGAAGACCGGCCCCGGAAGACTCCGGAGCACCGCGAAGAACAGGGCCACGATCAACACGAACACCTCGGCCACGAGGAAGATGAATACGTTCGTTCCGAACTGGCGCACGATCTTCGGGAAGCTCTCCTCGAACACCCGCTGGTTGAAGAACGTGCTCTTGATCTCGGGCCACCCCGGCGAGCTCACGATCAAGATCGCGGCGACGCCGAAGAACACGACAGTGCTCGCGACGGCGATCCAGACGCTGCGTGCGCCCGGCTCCCCCCCACCGAGGATGCGGGAGCGCCTGCTTCCGCGCGGGGGCGGGAGCGGGCGCTCGGGGTCGAGCCCGGGAACCCCGCGAGCCGACCCGCCCCCCCGGACCCCGCCGGCCACGCGTCAGTGCTCCGTGGCGGTCAGCCCTCGATCACTGGGGCCGACGCGTTGTCGGCGAGCCACTCCTGCTGGATCGCAGGGAGGGTGCCGTCGTCCTTCAGCGCCTGCAGGGCCAGATCGAGGCACTCGGTGAGGGCGCTGTCCTTCTCGAGCGCCAGCGCGAAGTACTCCTGAGCGCCCACCGTCGGGAACTGCCCCACGATCACTCCCTTGGGGATCTGCACGGCGGTGACGAAGAAGGCGGTGGGCAGGTCGACGACGATGCCGTCGACCTGACCGTTCTTCAGCGCCTGCACGGCGCCGTTCAGGTCGTTGTAGACGGCCGGCTCCTCCGACGGCTGGATGTTCTGCTCGATGTAGTCGAAGCTCGTCGTTCCGAGGGGTGCTCCGAGCTTTGCCGATTGCAGCTCGGCCAGCGTGGTCGCTCCGTCGATGTCGGAGCCCTTCACCGACACGAGCGCCTGGTTCACGTCGTAGTAGCTCTCGCTGAAGTCGACCGCCTCGGCGCGCTTGTCGGAGTAGGAGATCTGTTGCAGCACGAAGTCGAAGTCCTTCGGACCGGGCGCGAACGACTTGTTGAAGGGCACCGGCACGAAGTGGATCGCGTCGGGGGCGAACCCCAGCTGCTCGGCGACCGCGCCGACGGTCGCTCCCTCGAACCCCTCGAGCAGGTGCGGGTCGTTGAACTCCCAGTCGGCGTTGGCGTCGGTGGTGCCGCCTTCCCACCACGGCGGGAACGCCGGGTTCCCGGTGCCGACGGTGAGCACGCCGTCGCTGATCGTGCCGGCGTCGGCTGCGCAGGTCGCGGCGTCGACGGGCGCCGGCTCGGTCGCGGTGGCCCCGTCGTCGGCCGGCGGAGCCTCGTCCTCCTCGGGCGCGCACGCGGCCGCGACGACCGCCAGGACCGCGAGCCCCAACAGGAACCTCCGCATCAACCTTCCCTTTCGTTCCACTCTCCGTCGGACGGGCGACCGCACCCCATGCGCCCAGGGTGGGGAGCCTAGCAGAGCGATTCGCGCTACTTCCTGGGCTCCCAGGTGAAGAACCGCGATGCCAACAGGAGCCCCGCGAGCCCCCACAGCCCGATGATCAGCACGTCGCTCCAGCGGAACGGCGTGCCGAGGAACCCCGCGTTCATCGAGTCCACGAGATGACGAACGGGGAACACCTTGCTGACCACGTCGATCCACCTCGGGGCATCGTCGGTGATCGGGACGAACACCCCCGACAGGAACAGCAGCGGCAGGATCGACGCGTTCACGATCGCCGGAGAGGCATCGGCGTTGGGGATCGCGGCGGTGATCGCCAGGCCGAGCGCCGCGAAGCTCGCCGCCCCCACCAGCAGGGCCACGAGGAAGCGCACGAGCGACATGCCGGTCGGGAGCGACGCGTCGTAGACGAAGGTGCCGAACGCGGCGCAGATCGCGACGAGCACCACGGCGATCGCGGTCGCGTGGGCCACGCGGGCCGTCAGGTACGACCGCCCCGGCAACGGCGTGCCCCGCATGCGCTTGAGGATGCCCTGGTCGCGGCTGAACGAGACGCTGATCGCGATGTTCGTGTAGCAGGCCGTGATCACCGAGAACGCCGCCATCGACGCCACGAAGATCGTCGAGGTCTTCATCGTCTCTCCGCCGATCACGGCATCGCCGTTGCCGAAGAGCGTGGTGAAGATCACGAGGAACATCAGCGGGAAGGCGAACGTGAAGAACGCCGAGGCAGGGTTCCGCCAGAACGCCGTGTTCGTGAAGCGGAACTGCCGGACGACCATGCTCGCTCCGCTCACGGCGACCCCTCGCCGCCGGTCAGCTCGAGATACACGTCCTCGAGGCTCGGCTGGGACACCTCGAAGCGCTCGAACGAGAACCCGCGCTCGAGCGCCCACCCGGTGATCTCGTGTGCCATCGTCGTGGCATCCTCTGCCCGGACGGTGAACGACCCGTCGCGTTCGACCGTCTGGCCCCACTCCGGAAGCGGCGGCGCGCCCTCGGGAAGCCGGTAGCGGATGCGCGACAGCATCCGGTCGCGGCCCGCGATCGTGTCGGGCGGGCCCTCCGCCACGATCTCGCCTCGCGAGATCACCGCGAGCCGGTGGGCCAGGTACTGCGCCTCGTCCATGTAGTGCGTCGTGAGGAACACGGTCTTCCCGATCGCCGTGAGGTTGCGCACGATCTCCCATGCGTTTCGTCGCGCGCTCGGATCGAAGCCGGTCGTTGGCTCGTCGAGGAAGAGCACGTCGGGGTCGCCGGCGAGCGCGATCGCCACGTCGAGCCGGCGTTGCTGGCCGCCCGAGAGCTTGTTCACCCTCGTGTCCGCCTTCTCGTCGAGCCCGACGACGCCGATCACCTCGGCGGCCGGCCGGCGTTGCGGGTAGTACCCCGCGTACATGTCGACGGTCTCGCGAACCGTCAGGAACGGGTCGACGCCGCTCGACTGCAGCACGATCCCGATCTGCTCCCGGAACGCAGAGGCCCTGGACGCGGGATCGTGCCCGAGCACCGAGACCTCGCCGGCGGTCCGCGACCGATAGCCCTCGAGGATCTCGGTGGTCGTGGTCTTCCCGGCCCCGTTGGGCCCGAGGAGGGCGAAGACCTCGCCCCGGTCGACATGCAGGTCGATGCCGCGCACGGCCTCGACGTCGCCGTAGGCCTTGCGCAGGCCCATCACCTCGATCACCCGGTCGCTCACGATGACGACCGTCCGTCGGCGAATGGATCTCCGGTCCCGTACCCGGCGTCCTTGTCGATCACGTTCGCCAACGGCTCCCCGGCCGCGAAGCGCCGAGCGTTCTCCACGAAGATCGAGACCGCCTGGATCTCCCATCCTTCGGCGTCGCCGCTGATGTGGGGCGAGACGATCACGTTCGGCATCATCCACAGCGGGCTGTCCCCCGGGAGCGGTTCGGTCTCGAACACGTCGAGTGCGGCCCCCGAGATCGTGCGGCCGCGCAGCGCGTCCACGAGCGCGGATTCGTCGACCGTGGCGCCCCGCCCCACGTTGTAGAAGCGAGCCCGCCGGGGCATGGCCGCGAACGCCGTCGCGTCGAACAGCCCGCGCGTCTCGTCGGTGAGCGGCACCGCGTCGAGCACGTGGTCGGCGTCGGCCAGCGCGTCGTGCAGACGATCGACGCCGACCACGTCGCCGAACGTCGCGTCGACGCGGGGCCGCCGTCCCACCATCTCGACCGTCATGCCCAGCTCCCCGGCGCGTCGGGCGGTGGCGCGTCCGATCGGGCCCGGCCCGACGATCACGAGGCTCGCGCCGGCGAGCCGCTCGACGGTCCGTCCCCGCGTCCACTCACGCCGCTGCTGGTCGAGGATCGAGCGGTGCATCCCGGTGGTGAACGCGAGCATCGCCCCGATCACCCATTCCGCGATCGGCTCCTCGAAGACGCCCCGGGCGTTCGTCACGACGACGTCGCTCGCGATCAGGTCGGGGAAGAGCAGGGTGTCGACCCCGGCGGAGACCGTCTGGATCCACCGCACCCGCCGCGCGAAGCCCCATACCGCGGGCAGCCAGGCCGGGTCGTGGACCCATACGAAGAGGGCGTCGGCCTCGCCGACTCCCGCCGCGCAGGAGTCGCGGTCGGGTGCGTACCGGAGCTCGACGGCCCCGGCGGCGGCGGCGATGCCGGGAGGCGGCCGATCGCCGTCGGCCCCGAGCACCAGCACGGTCGGGCGGCCGGTCTCATTCACAATGGGCGCCGATTCGCGAACCCCGCCCGTTCGTCGTGGTACCAGGCCACGCGGTCCTCGCCCAGCCGCCAACACAGGAACACCGGCCGCCCGTCGCGTTCGGCCGGGAAGTCGACCAGGCCGGTGTCGGCGTCGCGCAGCAGGATGCCCTCGTCCGCCAGGGTCGTGAGGTCGGCTCGCAACCGGTCCCGGGCGGCGAACCAGTCGTGCCCGGCGACACCTCCACCGTCGGTCGCGACCGCGGTCGTGATGCGATCGGCGGCCTCGATCAGCGCTCGTCGCGCCTCCCTGACCCTGGGCAGGAGCTCCCGGAGCATCGGCAGGGCGGCGTCGGCCCGCTGCGCGTCGAAGAGACGAGTGGTCACGCCGCCTCCAGGACGTCGGCGAGTTCGCGTAGATCGGTGATGCGCGTGCCCTCGTGCTCCGGATACCGATCCCGACGGTCGATCAGCACCGGGAACATGCCCAGCGCCGCCGGCGGATCGACGTCGAACTCGGGGTTGTCGCCGACGAACGCGACCTCGGGAGCGGAGACGCCGGACCGCCGCAACGCGAGTCGATAGATGCGGGGATCCGGCTTCTCGATGCCTTCCAACCCGCTGATGACCCGCACGGGGAACCGGTCCCGAACGCCGAGCCGGGACAGCAGGTCGTCGAGCCACGCCTCGTAGTTCGAGACGATGCCGAGGATGAGGCCATCGGCTTCCAGCGCATCGAGCGCGGCGGGCACGTCGCCGAAGAGCGCGTAGTTCCCGAGATCGGTGAACCCTTCGTACAGGCGCTCGCGGAGCCCATCGCGGTTCGGCAGCGCGAGCTCGCGCAGCATCCGACCGTACACGTCGAGCCAGAACCCCCGCGAGGCCTCGGGAGACCGCGTCCAGAGGTCCCCGTCGCGCGACGCCTCGCTGAATCGACGCCTCACCGTGGCGCTCGCGGCGACCACGGCCTCACGATCGCGTTCGTGCCCCGCCTCACCCACGATGCGCGCGAACAGCTCGGGGAACGAGGGCTCCGGATGCACCAACGTCTCCCCGACATCGAACAGCACAGCTCGGAACCTCACGCCCGCGATGATAGGGCTCGCTCGCTCAGGTCGGCCCAGAGCCGTTCGACCTGGCCCTCGAGATCCGACTCGGACCCGTCGTTGTCGAGCACCACGTCGGCGATCTCGGCCTTCTCCTCCAGCGGCATCTGGGCGGCGATGCGAGCGTGCACGTCCCCCTCCGACATGCCTCGAGCGGTGAGCCGGGCGACGCGCTCGGCGATCGACGCGGTCACGACGACCACGACCGCGAAACGTTCGTGTGCTCCCGTCTCGATCAGCAGGGGCGAGTCCACGACGACGACGTCGTCGGTGTCCGCATGTTCCGCCACGGTCTCCGCGATCCGCCGCCGCACCTCCGGGTGCACGATGGCTTCGAGGTCGGCCCGGGATCCAGCATCCGCGAACACGATCTCGGCGAGCGCGGCGCGATCGAGTGCCCCGTCGGGGGCGATCACCGCATGGCCGAACCGAGCCACCACCGCATCGAATCCCTCCGTGCGGGGAGCGACGGCATCGTGAGCGAGCCGATCGGCGTCGAGCACGACGGCGCCGCGCTTCGCGAGCATGCCCGCGACGGTGGACTTCCCGGATCCGATGCCCCCGGTGAGCCCGACCAGCAGCACGTCGCACCCGCCGCCGGCTCGGCGACCTACTCGGAGCGGCCCTCGCGGCGCTTGAGATCCTCGAGGATCGCTTCGAGCGAGACCTCCTCGGCGCCAGCTTCCTCGGCCGGCTCGGCAGCACCTTCGACGATCTCGGCTGCGGCCTCCGTCGTCGCGTCGTCGGCTTCGGCCTCGGCGACGATCGCGTCGTCGGCCGCGACCTCCGTCGCGGCAGCGTCGGCCGTCTCGTCGGTCCTCGCCTCCTCGATCGCCTGGGTCACGGCGGCATCGGTTCCCTCGCGAGCCTCGACGTCGGGCTCGGGCACCGCGGGAGGCTCAGGCGGAGGCCCAGCCGCGGGCGTGGTCGACGCCGGATCGTTCTCGCGCGCCGCGTCGGCCTCGGCAACCGCGGCGAGGATGTCGTCGGGGATCTGGATCGTCGACACCATCTCGGGCGTTGGCTCGCGGCGAGCTTCCGGCTCGGCCTTGATCTCGGGTTCGCGCGCGGGCGGCGAGGACACCTGCCGCATCGACAGGCTCACGCGCCGGCGGTTCACCTCGACGTCGATCACCTTGACCTGCACCTCGTCGCCGACCGACAGCACCGACTCGGGCGTGTCGACGTGCTCGTGGGAGATCTCGGAGATGTGCACGAGTCCCTCGATGCCCTGCGCGACGCGGACGAACGCGCCGAACGGCACGAGCTTGGTCACCTGCCCGGTGATGATCGCGCCAGCCTTCGACGTGCGCTCGAACTCCTTCCAGGGATCCTCCTGGGTGGCCTTCAGCGACAACGACACGCGCTCACGCTCGAGATCGACGTCGAGCACCTCGACCTCCACCTCCTGGCCGACCGTGACGACCTCTTGAGGGTGGTCGACGTGTTTCCAGCTCAGCTCGCTGACGTGCACGAGGCCATCGACGCCTCCGAGGTCCACGAAAGCCCCGAAGTTCACGATCGAACTGACCGTGCCCTTCCTCCGCTCGCCCTTCTGCAGGGCCTCGAGGAACTTCTTGCGTCCCTCGCTCTGCGACTCCTCGAGGAAGGCGCGCCGGCTCAGCACGACGTTGTTGCGGTTGCGGTCGAGCTCGATGATCTTCGCCTCGAGCTCGGTGCCGACGAACGGATGCAGGTCGCGCACGCGCCGCAGGTCGACGAGCGACGCCGGCAGGAACCCTCGAAGACCGATGTCGAGGATCAGTCCTCCCTTCACGACCTCGATCACCGGACCCTTGATCGTCTGACCCGAGTTCATGACCTCCTCGATGCGGCCCCACGCGCGTTCGTACTGGGCCCGCTTCTTCGACAGGATCAGGCGGCCTTCCTTGTCCTCCTTCTGCAGGACCAGGGCCTCGATGTGGTCGCCGACCTTCACGACCTCGTTCGGGTCGACGTCGTGGCGGATCGAGAGCTCCTTGCTCGGGATCACGCCCTCGCTCTTGTAGCCGATGTCGAGCAGCACCTCGTCGCGATCGATCTTCACCACGTCGCCCTCGACGATGTCGCCGTCGCCGAAGTCATGGAACGACGCCTCGAGCGCCCGGACCAGCTCCTCGGGGGTGTAGTCCTTGCCGTCGGCGGGCGGCGGCGGGGCTGATGCCGCGTTGGCCGCGGGGCGGGGTTCGGTCGGCGGCGACGCCGGTGCGGGCGTCGGTTGCGTCGCGGGGGTGTCAGCGGCGGGAACCTCCTCGGTGGAGGCCTCAGGGGCCGCTTCGCTCTCGGCCGCCTCGGGGGCGGCCGTCGTCTCGTCGCTCATCGTGTGGGTCTCCTCCCGGCACGCGGGGCTCACCACTCGCTGTTTGGGATTGTGCGAGCGGCACGCGAGCTCGCCGCGGCCGTGCACAGGGTAGGTGTCCAGCGGAAACGCCGTCAACGAGGGGTCAGTGCCCCGCGGGCGCGGCGTCGGACCAGTTCGTGCCCCAGCCGACGTCTGCACGCAGCGGCACCTCGAGGTCGACCGCGTGCTCCATGCGTTCCTTCACGAGCTCAGCGGCCGCTTCCACGTTCGCCTCGGGGACCTCGAACACGAGCTCGTCGTGGACCGTGAGCATCATGTGACAGGCGAGGT
The DNA here is from genome assembly GCA_035249905.1 of Actinomycetota bacterium. Lineage (GTDB taxonomy): Bacteria > Actinomycetota > UBA4738 > UBA4738 > HRBIN12 > JAOUEA01. Next base: position 12,038 of record DATFFT010000082.1, read on the forward strand.
CGTCGTGCTCGCGCAACGACTCGTCGACGCGGATCATCGCCACCTTGAACACGTCGCTCGCGCTGCCCTGGATCGGGGCGTTCAGTGCCTGCCGACGCCCCATGTCGCGCACCCGTGGATTCGCGGCCTGGAGCTCGGGGATGTACCGCCGGCGTCCGAGCAGCGTCTCGGTGAACCCCTCGACGGTCGCATGCCCGACCTGGTTGTCGAGGTACTCACGGATCTCCGGGAACGACGCGAAGTACGCGTCCATGATCTCCTGAGCCTCGTCGGGCGCGATGTCGAGGCGCTGCGCGAGCCCCCAGGCGTTCATGCCGTACGCGAGGCCGTAGTTCACCATCTTCGCCCGTGATCGGGACAGCGGGTCCACCGCGTCGGGGGGAAGCCCGAACACGCGAGCCGCGGTCGCCGTGTGGATGTCGTCGCCACTCTCGAACGCGGCTCGCAATCCCTCGTCGCCCGACAGATGCGCGAGGATGCGCAGCTCGATCTGCGAGTAGTCGAGCACCAGCAGCACCTGGTCGGCGGACCCGGGGACGAACGCGCGCCGGATCTGCCGGCCGAGCTCGGTGCGGATCGGCACGTTCTGCAGGTTCGGGTTCGTCGACGACAGCCGCCCGGTCGCCGCCGCGGTCTGGACGAACGTCGTGTGCACGCGGCCGTCGCGCGGGTCGACGAGCTTCGGGAGCGCCTCGAGGTAGGTGGAGTTCAGCTTGTCGAGCTCGCGCCACGACAGCAGGGCGTCGACGATCGGGTGCGCGTCGCGGAGCTTCTCGAGCACGCTCGCGTCGGTGGACAGCTCTCCTTTCGGGGTCCGTTTCCCGGGTTGCAGGCCGAGCTGGTCGTAGAGGATCTTCCGCAGCTGCGGCGGCGAGTTGAGGTTGAACTCCTCGCCGGCGTGCGTGTACACGTCGGCCTTCAGCGTGGCCATGCGATCGCGGACGGACTCCCCCATTTCCTCGAGGTAGTCGACGTCGAGGCGGATGCCGTGAGCCTCCATGCGAGCGAGCACCGACGAGAGCGGCAGCTCGACGTCGTCGAGCAGCGAGCGGAGACCCTGCTTCTCGATGCGCTCCTCCATCACGGGCGCCAGCAGGGCGACCGCCGCGGCCTCGGCGGCGACCGCGCGCCACGAGGAGTCGGCGAAGAGCTGGCCCTCCTCGGCCTCCTCACCCTCGACCGCGCCGAGCACGTCGGCGCCGAGATAGGTCTCGGCGAGCGCGCTCAGCGGGTAGTCGGCCGTTGCCGGATCGAAGAGGTACCCGGCGAGCATCGTGTCGAACGTGACGCCTTCGATCGGGCTGCCCGAGCGCAACGCCACCCGTTCGAGCGACTTCGCGTCGTGGGTCCACTTCGGCGCGTCGCCGTCGGCGAGGAAGCCCGTGAGCGGCTCCACCCCTTCGAGCGCGGCGTACGCCGCCTGTGCCCCTCCCGCCGAGATCGCCGCGCCTCGTACCGAATCCTCGTCGGCGTCGAGCCGCACGCCCACCGGTGCGCCGCCCGCCCACACCGAGGCGAGTTCGTCGGCCGTCACCTCGCGCAGATCGAGCTCGGCGACGTCGACCTTCGGCTTCACGATGCCGATCTCCTGCAACCGGTCGAACAGCGACCGGAACTCGAGCGACGTGAACAGGCGCCGTACCTCGTCGGTATCCCATTCCCCCATCACGCAGTCGTCGGGAGTCACCGGCAGGTCGATGTCGGTGTCGATGCGCGCGAGCTCCTTGTTCAGCTCGAGCCGAGCGGCTGTCGCCTCGACGTTCTCCTTCTGCTTCCCCTTGAGCATGTCGGTGTTCGCGACGAGCCCCTCGACGTCGCCGAACTGGTTCACGAGCTTGGCCGCCGTCTTGTCGCCGACGCCCGGCACGCCGGGGATGTTGTCGCTCGTATCGCCCTTGAGCGCCACGAAGTCCAGGTACTGAGCGGGAGCGATGCCGTAGCGTTCGGCCACGGCCTGCTCGTCGTAGCGGACGATGTCGCTGATGCCCTTGCGATTGAACATCACGGTCACGCCGGGTCGCACGAGTTGGAAGAAGTCGCGGTCTGCCGTGACGATCGTGGCGTCGACGCCCTGGTCGTGCGCGCGCATCGCGAGCGTGCCGATCGCGTCGTCGGCCTCGTTCCCGTCGGCGATGCGGAGCACCGGGATCCGCATCGCTTCGAGGACCTCCTCGATCAGGCCGAGCTGCGACGTGAAGTCCTGCGGCGTCTCGCGTCGGCCGGCCTTGTAATCGGCGTCCTTGGCGAGGCGAACCGTGGGCTTGCCGGCATCGAAGAAGACCGCGATCAGGTCGGGCTTCTCCTCGGCCAGCAGCTTGATCACCATGCTCGTGAAGCCGTAGACCGCGTTCGTGAGCGTGCCGCTCGAGGTCGCCAGCGTCGGCGGCAACGCGAAGAACGCGCGGTACGCGAGCGAGTGCCCGTCGAGTAGGAACAGACGGCGGGGAGCGTCGGGCTCGGCGGACCGCTCGGCCGTCGCCGTGCGCTTCGGAGGGGTCACGCCCGTATCGTAGTCTCCGCCCATGACGACCGACGCCCGCCACCCTTCGGCCGACTACCTCGAAGCCCTCTACGAGCTCGAGGAGGAGGGCTACCCGATGGTGCAGGCCGAGATCGCCCGCTGGATGGGCGTGAGCCGTCCCTCGGTGAGCGAGCATGTCAAGCGCCTCGTCGGCGACGGCCTGCTCCTCGCCGACGGCCGAACCCTCGCCTTCACGCCCGAAGGCCGGACGGTGGCGGTGGGGCTCGTGCGCCGGCATCGGCTCGCCGAGCACCTGCTGATCGACGTGATCGGGTTGCCGTGGCATCAGGCCCATGCGGAGGCAGAGGTGTGGGAGCGCGTGATCTCGGCCCAGGTGGAGGAGCGCCTCGTCGAGATCCTCGGCGACCCGGGCGCGTGTCCGCACGGCAACCCGATCCCCGGTTCGAGCCGCGAGGTCGACGTCACCTCGTTCCTCGCGCTGACCGACGTCGAGCCCGGCGCCACGGTGACGCTGCGTCGCCTGACCGAGGATCTCGAGCTCGAACTGGCCGTGATGCGCTTCCTCGAGGACTCGGGGCTGATGCCCGGCGCCGCGGTCACCGTCGACGGCGTCGGGCCCGACGGCTCGATGAGCCTCACGGTGTCCCGCAAGCCGGTCGCGCTCGGCGCGGAGCTCGCCGACAACCTCTGGGTCGAGGCGAGCTGACCGACCGCCCGCGGTCGGTCGTTCGGAGCCGAACGACCTTGACATGAATCCGACCTGCTGGATAGGGTTTCGGCGTTCCGAAGTGACGATGTTCGGGGCCCCGAACACCTGGGCCCGAGGGGAGGTCCGGCCGGATGGGTGCTGCGTTCCTGGTGGCGTTGCGTGAAGGTATCGAAGCGGCGCTGATCATCTCGATCCTGCTCGCCTACCTGAAACAGATCCAGGCACAAGACCGGCGATACCTGGTCTGGTGGGGCACCGGTGCGGCCGTCGCGGTGAGCATCGTCGTCGGCTCGGTCATCTTCGCCGTCGGAGCGGAGTTCGAGGGGACGGCCGAGCAGGTCTTCGAGGGGTTGGTCACGCTGACGGCCGTGGGGGTGCTGACCTGGATGATCTTCTGGATGCGACGACAAGGCGCCAGGGTGCGCTCCGAGCTCCACGAGCGTGTCGACGCGGCCCTGCTCACGGGCGGGTTCGCCCTCGCCGCCCTCGCATTCGTCGCGGTGCTGCGCGAGGGCGTCGAGACGGCGCTCTTCCTGTTCGCCGCAGCCAAGGGCACCGCCGTCGAGTCGGGCGGCGTGAACGCGCAGTTGATCGGGGCCGCGCTCGGACTGGCCGTCGCCGTGGTCCTTGGGGTCCTGCTGTATCGGGGCGGGCTGCGGCTCGACCTCCGTTCCTTCTTCCGGATCACCGGCCTGCTCCTGATCGTCGTGGCAGCCGGCCTGTTCGCCTACGGTCTGCACGAGCTGCAGGAAGCCGGGTGGCTGCCGGTCCTGGCCGGCACGGCGTTCGACGTTTCCGCGAGCTTCCCCGACGACGAGGGGGCGGGCGGCATCCTTCGCGCGATCTTCGGCTACCAGGCCAACCCGACCTGGCTCGAGCTCGCGGGATGGTTCGGCTACCTGCTCGTGGTCGGCGGGCTCTTCCTCCGATCGGGTCGGGGGGTGACGGCGCCGCCCCAGCCCGCCACCCCCATGCGGCCCGAGCAGGAGTCGGCTCGGGTGGCCGGCGACCAGGGCTGAACCTGCGAGGCCGGCGTGAGAGGTCCTGTCACTCTTTCGCACGACGCGCGTACCGTCGCTGACCTGCGGATCTTCATGGAACGCCCGTACGTGCGAGAGCCGCGAGTTGACAGGCCTCAACCTCGCGTTTATCGTTCGCGACGGTCCCGCGAGGCCGCGGGCGGCACGGGAAACCGGGTCGACCAGGTCACACGGGACCACAGTTTGACGGGCCGCGACGCTCGACAGGGAACGATCGCGTATGGGGAAGGCGTGATCGAACCCGAGGGGCGTCGCGGCCCGTCATCTCGTTCCGGGATGCCGCCGAGCGCCACCCGCAACCTCGGGTCGAGAGTTCAGGGCGGACGCGCGCGACCCTGAACCAAGCGTCGAGACCGGGTGATCCTCGGGGCGAGGCGACCTCGTCTGCGCGGGCTCAGAGCACCGCTTCGAAGAACTTCTTCGTCTCCGGATACTTCGTGTGGTTGATCATCTCGTCGGGGGTGCCCTGCTCGAGGATCACACCGTCGTTGAAGAACATCATCCGCTGCGCGACCTCTCGCGCGAATCCCATCTCGTGTGTGACCACCATCATCGTCATGTGCAGGTCGGTGGCGAGTGACTTCATGACGGCAAGCACCTCCCCGATCAGCTCCGGGTCGAGCGCCGACGTCGGCTCGTCGAACAGCATCACCTCGGGCTCCATCGCGAGGGCGCGCGCGATCGCCACGCGCTGCTGCTGTCCCCCCGACAGTCGGATGGGGTACTCCTCCGCCTTGTCGGAGAGCCCGACCTTGTCGAGCAGGTCCAAACCGATCGAGCGAGCGTCGTCTTCGGGGATGCCCTTAACGGTGACCGGGCCCTCGATCACGTTGCCGATCGCGGTCATGTTCGGGAACAGGTTGAACGACTGGAAGACCATGCCCGCCTTGATGCGGAGCTGACGGACCTGCTCTCGCTTGCCCTTCGTACGGTGCCCGCCCTCCAGGCGCACGCCCGCGACCTCGATCATGCCCGAGGTGGGGTCCTCGAGGAAGTTCACGCAGCGCAGCAGTGTGCTCTTGCCCGATCCGGAGCGGCCGAAGATCACGACGACCTCGCCCTTGTCGACCTCCATGTCGATGCCCTTGAGCACCTCGAGGTCGCCGAACCGCTTGTAGAGGTTCTCGACCCTGACGACGGCCTGGCCGTACCCGACGCTGGTCAATGTCCCTGCCCTCCTAGCTCGGGCCCGCCGGACTCCTCCTCACCCGGAATCTCAACCATTCCCCCGCCCCCGCCGGAACCTCCGGCGGCGCTCGCGGGCATGGATTGCGCCTTCTTCTCCTTCGCGGTGGTCGTGCCGCCTCGCACGTAGCCCTTGCTGATGCGGCGCTCGAGCCGGCTCTGGAAGAACGTGAAGATCGCCGTGAGCGCCCAATACATCCCAGCGGCGAGCAGGTAGGCCTCCACGGGGTTGAACGCCTCGGCTCCCGCGAGCTGGGCCCGACGGAAGACTTCCGCTTGTTCGACGCTCACCCCGATGAAGCTCACCAGCGCCGTGTCCTTCATCATCGCGATGAACTCGTTGCCGGTCGGCGGGATGATCACCCGGAACGCCTGCGGCAACACCACCCGCTTCATCTTCTGCGGATAGGTCATGCCGAGCGCCTCGGCGGCTTCCGACTGCCCGTGGCTCACCGACTGTATGCCCGCTCGGAAAATCTCCGTCATGTAGGCGCCGTAGTTCAGTCCCAGGGCCACGATCCCGGCGACGAACGGGTCGAGCGTCAGCAGCTCCTCGACCGAGCTCGGAAGCCCCAGGTTGCGCACCACCACCGGAAGGGCGAACGTGATGAGGAACAGCTGAACGATGAGTGGGGTGCCACGGAAGAACGAGGTGTAGAAGCCCGAGACGCCGTAGGCGATCGGGTTGCGCGAGAGCCGCCCCAGGGCTCCGATCAGCGCCATCACGATCGCCAGCACGATCGACGCGACCGCGATGAGGATCGTGTAGGTGAGGCCCTTCGCGACGAAGTCCGCGCGGTCGCGCATGAACTGCGTGTCGAAGTCCGCCGCGTTGAACAGGAACGCGAGGATCAGGAAGATCCCGATCCAGACGACCGCGACCTTCAGCTTGAACGGGATGCGAGCGCTCGCCTGCGAGATGCCTTCCATGCGGCCTTTCGGCCGCTGAGCGGGGGGCCGGGTCTCCCCGGCCCCCACCTCGTGTGTCGCCACCTACGCCTCCCGTTCCTCAGCGGTCATCACGCGCTGGGATCGATCGTGATGTCCTCGCCGTACCACTCCATCGACAGCTCGGTGAGCGTCCCGTCGCTGTGCATCTCCTCGACGATGCCGGAGACCGCCTCGACGAGCGAGGCCTGATCGAGCTCGGAGGACTTGTCGAACGCCACCGACAGCGGCTCGGAGTACAGGGGGTCACCGAGCAGTTGCATCGGACGGCCCTTGTCGATCGCCGCTTGGATCGTCGGCGTCGCCGACATCGCCGCGTCGACCTGGCCCGACTCCAACGCCTGGAAGACCGTCGAGTCGGTGTCGAACCCCTTCACCGAGATGCCCGCGGGGGGCGGAGGGAACTCGAACCCCGGGATGTCGAGGGTCCCCTGCAGGAAGAAGTCGTAGGTGCAGCCCGAGCAGACGCCGACGGTCATCCCGTTCAGCCCGTCAGTCGAGGTGATGTCGCTGCCCTCGGGCACGGCGATCGACGCAGGCGTGAAGTAGTACGCGGGGGTGAAGTCGAGCACCTCTGCGCGCTCGGCCGTCACGGTCATGGAGCCCACGCTCATGTCCCAACGGCCTTGCCAGTTCCCCGCCGTGATCGCCTCCCACTTCGGTGTCTCCCACTCGATAGTCACCCCGAGGCGGTTCGCGATCTCGGTCGCGACGTCGATGTCGAACCCTTCGTACTCACCGGTCTCGGGGTTCAGGGAGGACTGCGGCGGGTAGGCTGGGTCGGTCGAGACCCTGATCACGCCGTCGCTGCAGACCTGCGCGAGCAGGTCGCCCGCTGCCGTGTCTGCGTCGGCGCAAACGCCGGTGCCCGTCGTTCCACCGGTGGCTCCTCCCGCCGGTTCGGTCGGCTCATCGTCGCCCCCGCAGGCTGCCGCGACGAGCGACAGCGCCGCCACGAGCACGAGGATCGGCCGGAAACGGAACTTGCGCATCCTGCCTCCTTCCAGAGAGGCGCATCAGCCGCGCCCCTCGCCGGACTATAGGCCGGGGGGGTCCGGCGGGCAACGCCAGCCGAACCGTCCCCCAGCATGGACTACGCACGGCCTGGTCTGCCGGGTTCGAATCCTGTCGCACCTCGATCACGACGGCAGCGGGAGCCAGCGCGTGCCGCTCGCCACGTACAACCGCGCCGTTCCCCCGACGAGCTCCCCCTCACCGTCGAACACGTAGTCTCGCGCTACTCCGTCGTCGGTGCTCAGCGCCGAGAACGCTCCCCTCATCGACGCGCGGTCGGCCGCCCCGGAGGCAACGACGTCGGCGATCACACGGCCTGCGTCCCAAGCCTCCGCGGCGAACACGCCCGGGGTGAGCCCGTGTTCCGACTGGTATGCGTTCACGAAGCGACGGCTGCGCAGCTCGAGCCCGATCGAGACGTCGACGCACGAACACGCGACCGATCCCACGACGGGCCCATCACCGGCGGGTGAGGTCGGCGGGATCGCGGTCTTCAACGCGTCGCCCGCGAGGTCGACCGGGCGGCCCAACGCGGAACCCGCCTCCCGCATCGCCTTCGCCAGGTCTCGTGCTCCCGGAGGGAACCCGCTCCACACCACGACGGGGCACCGCGCGGCGGCGATCGCGTCCGCGGCGGCGACCGGCTCGGAGCCGTCGATCGGCGTCGACGGTCCCCCGATCTCGCGCTCCACCTGGCCGGCCAAGCCTCGACCGTACCGGCTGCCATCGTCTACGAGACAGACGGGCTGGAGTGTTCCGGCCGGCGACCGGAGATCGGCCAGGTCTGCGAGCAACGACGCCTCGGCGACCCGGTCGGGGACGAAACGTCTCCACAGCTCCGTGGCGAGCCCCGGGGGAGGCGTCGGTGAGACCCACGGCGAGCCGCTGACCGGCGAGAGACTGATCGTCGGCACGCCGGCCTCCGCGAGGATGTGCGCCACCTCGGTCGGCTCGTGCCAGAAGGGGGCCGCGACCGCGAGCACGAACGAGGGGTCGCCCGCGACCTGCTCGGCGATCTCGGTCGCCGCGAACGCGTCGCCGCCGGTGTCGAACTGGACGACCTCGATGGCGACGCTCCGACCCTCGAGCTTGCGCTGCACGACCATGTTGAAGGCGAGGAACGACGGGGAGACGAGGTCGACGTGGTCGGGGATCGACAGGTCCTGCAGGA
>DATFFT010000083.1:0-4272 GCA_035249905.1 Actinomycetota bacterium
TCGCTCGCCTCGGCCGACGTGATCGTGATGTGCCTGCCGACCCCGCTCGCCGACGGCGCTCCCGATCTCACGATGGTGCTCACCGCCGCCGAGGACGTCGCTCGCCACCTGCGTCCGGGCGTGCTCGTCGTGCTGGAGTCGACGACGTACCCGGGCACCACCGAGGAGCTGCTGCGGCCGATCCTCGAGACGTCGGGGTTGGTCGCCGGCAGGGACTTCGCGCTCGGCTACTCCCCGGAGCGCATCGACCCCGGGAACCCGCAGCATCGCCTCGGCACCACGCCGAAGATCGTCGCCGGGCTCACCGACCGGTGCAGGGAGATCGCGGTCTCGTTCTACGGGACGTTCGTCACGACCGTCGTGACGACGTCCTCGCCCCGAGAGGCCGAGATGGCCAAGCTGATCGAGAACACGTACCGGCAGGTGAACATCGCCCTGGTCAACGAGCTCGCCGTGCACGCTCGCGAGCTCGGCATCGACATCTGGGAGTCGCTCCACGCGGCGGCCACCAAGCCGTTCGGCTACCAGCCCTTCTGGCCGGGACCGGGCGTCGGGGGACACTGCATCTCGATCGACCCGACCTACCTGTCGTGGCGGGCGGGCCAGCAGCTCGGCCGCCGGGTCGAGTTCATCGAGCACGCGAACGAGGTCAACAACCGCATGCCCGACTACGTGGTCTCTCGCGTGTCCGATGCCTTGAACGACGCCGGGAAGCCGATCAAGGGGTCCAGGGTGCTCGGCGTCGGCGTCGCGTTCAAGCCGGGCATCGACGACCTGCGCGAGTCCCCCTCGCTCCAGGTGCTCGATCGGCTCGCCGGCAGGGGGGCGGAGGTCGCCTACCACGACTCGCTCGTGCCGCGCTGCGAGCTCGGCGGCGAGGAGCAGGCGTCGGTTCCCCTCGACCACGACACCGTGGCCGCTCAGGACGTGGTCGTGTTGCTCACGCCGCATGCCGACGTGGACGTCCACGCCATCGTGAACGCGGCGTCGATGGTCTTCGACGCTCGCGGCGTGACGGTCGGCATCGACGCGCCGAACATCGTGCGGCTCTGACGGGTAGAATCGTCTTCCGGAACGCGGCGGCGTAGCTCAGGGGCAGAGCAAGCGGCTCATAATCGCTGTGTCGGTGGTTCGAGTCCACCCGCCGCTACGACGCGATCACCGCCTGAGAGGCCTTCCCGATGTCGTCGACCCCCACCAGTCCCCGGAGGCGGGGCCTCGTCGTCGCCGTCGTCGCGGTCATGGCGGTCACCGCGGCGTTCGTCGCGCTGACCTTGCGGTCGGACGGGGTCGAGCTCCCGCCGCCTCCGCCCACGCCGACCGGTCCCGAGGTCGTGACCGTGGTCGCGGCGGGCGACATCGCGTGCGATCCCGCCAGCTCCTCGTTCAACGGCGGGGAAGGGACCGGCACGGAGTGCGCGATGCGGGCGACCTCCGATCTCGCCCTCGGGCTCGACGCCGACGCGGTGCTCGCGCTCGGCGATCTCCAGTACGAGTGCGGCGGGTACGAGGCGTTCCTGGCGTCCTACGATCCCTCGTGGGGCCGGCTCAAGGACATCACGCACCCGGTGGCCGGGAACCACGAGTACGAGGAGGCCGCCGCGTCCGGCGCGGGCGACGGCACGGGCTGTTCGGTCGCCCCCGACGCCTCGGGGTACTTCCGCTACTTCGGGGACGCCGCCGGCGCGCCCGGCCAGGGCTGGTACAGCTTCGACGTCGGCGCGTGGCACATGATCGCGCTGAACTCCAACTGCCCGCTCATCGACGGGTGCGGCGGGAACTCCCCTCAGGGCCGGTGGCTGGCGGCCGACCTGGCGGCACACGACCGGGCGTGCACCCTCGCGTACTGGCACCACCCGATGTTCAGCTCGGGGCTCCACGGCAACAACGAGTCCGTCACCAGGATGTGGGAGACGCTCGACGAGGCCGGGGTCGACGTCGTGCTCGCCGGCCACGATCACAGCTACGAGCGGTTCGCGCCGCTCGACGCGGCCCAGCAGGTCGACCCCCTCGGCGTGCGATCGTTCGTGGTGGGCACCGGGGGCAGGAGGCCTCGGGCCTTCACGAACGAGGAAGCGGGCAGCGAGGTCCGGATCGGGGACTCGTTCGGCGTGCTGCACCTCACGCTCGGCGCGCAGACGTATGGGTGGCGGTTCCTTCCCACGACGGGAGAGGCCCCGCTCGACGAGGGCACGGCGACCTGCGCCTAGGCGTCTCCGGCGCCTTCGCTGGATCGAACGATAGGCTGTGGCGGTTCGGAGCGGACCAGCCGGGAACCGAGACCAGGAGGCGACCAGATCTCGAAGCGCAGATGGCGATCGGACCGAGCGCGGCGCCGGGCGGGTGCCCGGGTCGGGCTGGTTGCGGTGACGGCGCTCGCGCTCGCGGCGCCGGCCGCGTCCTCGCCTTCGGGCGCGGTCGCGACCCAGAGCCTCAGGCCGGCCGCCGACACGTTCGTCGTCGAGACGAAGTCCTCGACGAACATGGGCGCCAAGTCCGTCCTCAAGCTCGACGCGAAGCCCGTCACCCGCAGCTACCTCAGGTTCGACGTCGCTCCGTCCGACCCGATCGCCGGCGCCACCCTGCGCGTCTACTCCCCGTCCGCGTCGGCGGCCGGGGTCTCGGTCCATCCGGTGGCCGACACCGCCTGGGACGAACGGTCGGTCACCTACTCCAACGCCCCCGCGTTCGGCGCGCCGGTCGCCACGTCGGGCCCGCTGCCCGCCGGCGGGTGGACCTCGGTCGACGTGAGCTCGCTCGTGAGCGGCCCCGGCCCCGTGAGCCTGGCCCTCACGACCCCCACCAAGGTGGCGTTCTCGATCGGCAGCCGCGAGTCGGTCTCGACGGCTCCCCAGCTCGAGCTGGCGACGTCGCTGCCCACCGACCTCGAGCCGCCGACGGTTCCCGGTGAGCTCTCGGCCGTCGCCACCGGCGCGACGCGCGTGCAGCTCATTTGGGGCGCCTCGACCGACGACGTCGGGGTGGCGGGCTACGACGTCTTCCGCGACGGGCAGCTCGTGGGATCCGTCGCCGGCAGCGTCCTCGCCTTCACCGACACGGATCTGGAGCCCGAGCACACCTACGCGTACGGCGTCGAGGCGTTCGACGCCGCCGAGGGGCGCTCGTCGCGGGCGGGGCCGGTCTCGGTGACGACGCCCGCGGCCTCGGCCGATCCCGTGATCGTGGCCGTCGGCGACATCGCTTGCGACCCGGCGGCCGGCGCCTTCAACGGAGGGCTCGGCGTCGGCGCCGAGTGCCGGCAGATGGCGACCTCGGACCTGGCGCTCTCGCTCGAGCCCACGCGCGTGCTCGCGCTGGGCGATCTCCAGTACGCGTGCGGGGGCTACGACGCGTTCCTGCAGTCCTACGACCCGTCGTGGGGCCGGCTGCGCGCGATCACGCACCCGGTGCCCGGCAACCACGAGTACCTGTCGGCGGCGGGCTCGGCGACGGGCACCGGATGTTCGGCGCTCGCAGACGCCTCCGGCTACTTCGCCTACTTCGGCGCCGCGGCCGGCCATCCGAGCCAAGGGTGGTACAGCTTCGACGTCGGCACGTGGCACGTGATCGCGCTGAACTCGAACTGCGGGAAGATCGGGGGCTGTTCGACCAACTCGCCGCAGGGGGTCTGGCTGCGGAACGATCTGGGGGCGAACGATGCGGCGTGCACGCTGGCGTTCTGGCACCACCCGAGGTTCAGTTCCGGGCCTCACGGCAACACCACGAGGATGGACAAGTTCTGGGCGCTCCTCGACGGGGAGGGGGCCGAGGTCGTGCTCGCCGGACACGACCACCTGTACGAGCGGTTCGCTCGCCTCGACCCGCTGCAGCAGCCCGATCCCGAGGGCATGCGATCCTTCGTGGTGGGCACGGGCGGCAAGGAGCAGTACCTGGCGGCCGCCACACAGCCGGGCAGCGAGGTGCGCATCGACGACCGGTACGGCGTGCTCGAGCTGACCCTGTCCGACGGCTCCTACGGCTGGCGGTTCATGTCGACCTCGGAGCCCACGGCCCTGGACGCCGGCGCCGAGAGCTGCCACTGACGGCGCGGCACCGGATCGTCGTTCCGCTAAGCTGATTCCTTCGTCATCGAGCACATCCGCACGTCGATCACAGGAACGGACGAGGATCATGTCGAAGCAGAAGTTCGAGCGGACCAAGCCCCACGTGAACATCGGCACGATGGGCCACATCGACCACGGCAAGACCACGCTCACGGCGGCGATCACCAAGCGCCAGGCCGACAAGGGCCTGGCCGAGTTCACCCCGTTC
>DATFFT010000084.1:0-8920 GCA_035249905.1 Actinomycetota bacterium
CGACGCGCCGAGCTCGGCGTGATCGACTTCACGCTGGCGAAGCGGGCGCTGCTCCGCGACGCCCAGGTGGGCGTGCTCGGCCTGACCGACATCTGCGACGCCCATCCCGAGCTGATGCGCGCGGCCAGGCACGTGGGCGAGCCCACCATCCATGACTGTCCGGTCTGCGCCAAGGTCAAGCTCGTGTTGCTGGCCTACGTCTACGGCGACGGCCTGCGCGACCAGAACGGAAGGGTCTGGTCGATCGACACGGGGCTGCGCATGACCGCCTCGCATCCGGGGGCCAGCTGCTACGTGGTCGAGGTCTGCACGAACTGCCAGTGGAACCACCTGCGCGAGGCGTTCACGGCGAGGCGGACCGCCGCGGGGTAGCTCTCCGCGGCCCTGCACCGCAACCGCATCTCCATCGCTCCGTCACATGCCACGCCGCGTGTGTTGCAACCCGCTCGATACAATCCGTGGGTCGTGTCGACACGAACCCCCACGCGCCCTGGAGGGGCGAAGCACGTTCCCAAGCACGCCCCCGGCAGCCGGAGGAAGGGATCCTTCCGCCGGTTCTGGTGGGTGCTCGTGCTCGTGCCCCTGGTGGTCGTCCTCGCGATGTTCGGATCGCTGTACGTCGCGTATGCCCGCATCGACCTGCCCGAGACCCTGCCGCCGATCCGGACGAGCTTCCTGTTCGACCGCAACGGTGTGGAGCTGACGTCGTTGCACGGTGCGGTCGATCGCAAGATCGTCGGGTTGAACCGCATCTCCGACAACCTCGAGCACGCCGTGCTCGCCACCGAGGACGCCGGGTTCTACGAACATCCCGGCATCGACGTTCGCGGCATCGTCTCGGCGGCGTGGACCGACCTCGTGAAGCGCGACACGGTCGTCGGCGCATCCACGATCACCCAGCAGCTCGTCAAGAACGTCTACGCGGGCGAGTACATCGAGCACCCGAACGGGGCGCAGGAGTACATCGTTCCCCCGCGCTCGATCAAGGAGAAGATCCGCGAGGCGCTCCTCGCGATCAAGGTCGAGCAGGAGCTCTCGAAGGACCAGATCCTCGCGAAGTACCTCAACACGGTGTACTTCGGCCACGGCGCGTACGGCGCGGAGGCTGCCGCCCAGACCTACTTCGACAAGCTTGCGTCTGAGCTCACGGTGAGCGAGTCGGCCGTGCTCGCCGCGGTGCTGCACGCGCCCAGCCTCTACGACCCGATCAAGAGCAAGTACGACAACAAGTTCCGCCGCGACTACACGCTCGATCAGATGGCGGCGTACGGCTACATCCCGCGCGAGGAGGCCGAACGGCTGAAGGCCGAGCCGTGCTGCGGCATCCCGAAGCCACAGCGCCAGGCGCAGGCTCGCATCTCGAGCCCGGCGGGCTCCGAGTACTTCGTGGAGTGGACGCGCTCCCAGCTGTTCGAGCGCTACGGCAGCGCCCGCGTGTACGGCGGCGGCTTGCAGGTCACGACCACGCTCGACATGAGGCTGCAGCGCATGGCCGAGGAGGCCGTCGCGACGAACCTTCCCGACACCGAGACGAACCCCGACGCGGCGCTCGTGACGATCGACAACGCAACCGGCGAGGTGCTCGCGATGGTCGGCGGCCGGGACTGGGAGGAGTCCCGGCTGAACCTCGCGACGCTGCCGTGCGAGGGATGCGGCCGCCAGGCAGGATCGGCGTTCAAGCCGTTCACGCTCGCCGCCGCACTCGAAGAGGGGTTCGCACTACGGGGTCAGTACTGGCAGGGCCCCTCGACGATCACGATCTCCGACGAGCAGTGTGCCGGGCCCGACGGACTGTGGACGCCGACCAACGCGGGCGACAGCTCCGCCGGCACAGTGGATCTGTACGGCGCCACCGTGAACTCGGTCAACACCGTGTACGCGCAGCTCGTCGCCACCCTCGACGGTGGCCCCGCCGACGTGGTCTCCATGGCCCACCGCCTCGGCATCGAGTCCGACCTGCCCGCGGTCTGCTCGATCACGCTCGGCAGCGTGCAGACCAACGCCCTCGAGATGGCCAACGCCTACTCGACGCTGGCCGCCGACGGCGTCTATCACAAGCCGAACCCGTTGCTGGAGGTCGACCGCGCGAACGGCCAGCCGGCCGAACGCAAGGTCGCCTCGCGACCCAAGGAGCGCTTCCCGTCGCCGGCCGTGCCGCGGGCCGTGACCTCGGCGTTGCAGGGTGTGATCTCGGGTGGCACGGGGTCGGCCGCGTCGATCTGGCCGTGGCCCGCCGCGGGCAAGACCGGGAGCGCCCAGGACAACGTCGACGCCTGGTTCTGCGGCTACACGGTGCAGCTGTCGACCTGCGTGTGGGTGGGCTATCCCGAGGAGCAGCGTCCGCTGCTGAACGTGCAGACCGATTACGGCACGGTGCCGGTCGTCTACGGGGGCACGATCCCCGCCGCGATCTGGCACGACTACATGGCCGAGGCGATGGCCTACGGGCAGCAGAAGAACGAGTGGGATTGGGAGCCGACACCGTTCTCCACCGAGTTCGAGCTGAGCGGCACGCTCGGCCCCGAGGCGCCGGTCGCCTCGCCCGCACCTCCCTCGCCGAGCGAAGAGCCCTCGCCGAGCGAGGAGCCCTCCCCCAGCGAGGAGCCCTCCCCCAGCGAGGAACCCTCGCCGAGCGAGGAGCCTTCCCCGAGCGAGGAGCCCTCGCCGAGCGAGGAACCGCCGGAGGAACGAAAGCTACGAGGCCTCGTGCAGGGGCGCGCCGCCACCGCGCCTGGGCGTGAGCTCGTCGAGCGGCAACGTGGCGACGATCGACGTGCCCCGTCCGGGTGAGGAGCGCACCACGAGCGTGCCGCTCGCGAGCTCGACCCGTTCGCGCATCGACGCGAGCCCGACACGCCCTTCACGCAGGAAGTCGCGAGCGAGGCCGGCGTCGAACCCCTTCCCGTCGTCCTCGATCTCGACGCGGAGCAGGGAGTCGTTCGCCTGCACCGTGACCATCACCTGGCTCGCCTCGGAGTGCTTCGCGGCGTTCGAGAGCGCCTCCTGAACCAGCCGGAACGCGAGGGTCTCGAGGTCCTCGGGCAACGGGGCGTCGACGCGCCCCGCGAAGTCGGTGTCGACGTCCTGCTCGGCGCCGAACCGCACGAGCGTCTCACGAAGCGCCGGAAGCAGCCCGCGTTCCTCCAACACCGGCGGTCGCAGGCCCGACATGAGCCGGCGAAGCGCGTCGGCCTCGCCGGCGAGCTCCTCGCGGATCTTCGTGAGGACCGCGACACCCTCGTCGACGTCGCCGGCGCTGATCATCAGCAGCGCCGCCTCGAGCGAGAGCGAGGCGGCGGAGACGCCCTGCACCGGGCCATCGTGCAGGTCTCGGGCGATTCGGTTGCGCTCGGCCTCGATCGCCGCGTTGGTACGGCGCAGCAGGCGGCTGCGGTCCTCGTCGCGGTCCTGCAGGAACTGGAACAACGACCGGATCGTCTGATCGGCCACCCGGGCCGCCGTGACGTCGCGCACGAGCAGCAGGGTCCTCGGCGGCACGGTCGGCACGGCCGACGTCCGCGATTCCAGGTACAGCACCTGACCGCCCGACCTCGAGATCTGTGACTGGCCACCCGAGCGGAGCGCGGCGAACGACTCGTCGGCGCCTGTGATCACCGAGGCGAGCGCCGTCCACGGCTGGTCCTCGATCGACTCGCGCGGCAGGCCCACCATCTCGACGAACGCCTCGTTCGTGCGGAGCACGACGCCGCGCTCGTCGAGCTCGACGATGCCGTCCTCGGCCGTCTCGAACACGAGGCGCAGGTGCTCTTCCGATCGGCGGAGCGTTTCGTTCGCCTCACGTACGCGTTCGAGCGCTTGGTCGGTCTCGGCGAGCGCCCGCTCCCGCACCTCCAGCGCTTCGCTCGTCTGACGGTGCGCGATCGTGCTCGAGGTCTGGTTCGACAGGATGCGCGCCGCGATCCCCAACCCCAGCAGCAGGATGATCGTCGTCGACTGGGCGCCGTCGAGCCCTCGGCCGTCGTCGACGATCGCGACCACCGCCAGGGCGGCGCACGCGGTGACCACCGACACGCTCGTGAGCACCGGGCGTGCCCAGCGTCGCGGGGGAGCCGCCGACGCGGTCGCGCCGGCCGGGGCGCCCGTGAACACCGTCCACGCTGCGAACGCGAGGGGAGCGAGCAGGAACGGCAGCACGATCGACGGATCGGCGTTGTCGAACGTCCCCGCCGTCCAGTGCCACCCCAGCGTGGCCGTGGCGGCGGCGGTCACGAGGAAGATCCCGAGGAGAACGAGATGGCGCCGCGACGGTGCCCACAACATCAAGGCCCCGAACGCGGCGATCTGGGTCGCGGTGAGCAGGCTGAAGATCGCGGCGGTCATCGACGCCTGCGGCGTGGCGTCGGCCGGACGCATGAACACGTAGATCAACGCCGTGATCGACGCGACGATGAGGAATACGTCGGTGCCGATCTCGATGCCGTCGCGGCCGTCGAAATGGTCGCGGAACTCCGCCCGGGCGAACATGATCAGCGGCGCGAGGAACAACGCGAACGCCAGGTCGGTCGCCCGCGGTCTGATCGTGCCGAGATCGTTCACGTCGGCGGCCAGGAGCAGCATGTACACCGCTCCGATCATGAACAGCGCGTACGCCAGGTGCACCGTGCCGCGCCAGGCCACACCCTTGCCGACGGCCCGCAGGATGATGCCGCCCGAGAGCAGGCAGACGCCGGCCACCATGGCCTCGGAGGCCAGGCCTTGTTCCCGGGAGCCGCTGGGGAACGCCAGGTAGGTCACGACGGCGGCCACCGCGGCGGCGCCGAGGAACAAGCCCGTGGCGATGCGTGCACGCGGGCGAACGGCGTCGCTCATGTGGGCTCAATGATGCCTGGTCAAGACACCCGACTCCATCACCCGACCGGGGGTCGTTGTCGACCGGAAGGACTAGCCCGTCGAGGGGACCGCCGCCGAGGCGAAGCGGTGGTCCGGCATCGAGGGGTCACTCGATGAGGCGACGACGCAGCGCCTCGGCCACGGCGGCGGTGCGATCCGAGGCACCCAGCTTCTCGAAGATGTGCTCGAGATGGGTCTTCACGGTGTCGGGAGAGATGTACAGGCGCTCGGCGATGTCGCGGTTCGTGTGCCCGAACGCGAGCAGCTGGAGCACCTCGATCTCGCGCGCCGTCAGCGTCTCGGCCTTGCGATCGCGTTCCTTGGCCGTGGAGAGCTCTTCGGCCAGCGCGACCACGAGCTGGGGGTCGATCACCATGTTGCCGCCGGCGACCAGTCGCACGGTCTGGATCAAGTGCTCGGCGTCGCGCGCCTTCAGCACGTAGCCGCGGGCGCCCGAGCGGACGGCTTCCACGACGAACTGGCGGTCGTCGTAGGCGGTAAGCATGATCACCCCGATGTCGGGCCACCGGTCGCGGATCTCGCGGGCGGCCTCGAGGCCGTCCATCTCGGGCATGCGGATGTCGATGAGCGCGATGTCGGGGCCCTCGGATCCGATCAGCTCGAGCAGTTCCTTGCCGTCGGCGGCCTCGCCGACCACCTCGATGCCGTCGGCCATGTCGAGGTATCGCCGCAGGCCCTGTCGTACCAGCGAGTGGTCGTCCGCGATCGCAACCTTGATCGTCACGTTCCCCCTCCTGAAGGGCCCCCCGAGTTGCGCTCATCCTAATGGTTCGGGCGACCGCCGACGGGAGCCACGCGACGAGCGCCGGATCGGATCAGAACACGTCCCACCAGGTCACGAACAGCGCACCGAGCAGCGCGTATCCGCCTGCGAACGCTGCGACGAGGCCTCGGGCGGGCACACGGCCGCGTTCTGCCGCCCGCGCGAGGACCCAGAAGGCGGGGAAGATCACCACGACGAACCGGGGCATCGAGAGCAGCGGCCTCGTGGGCCAGGCGTAGACGAGCGGCACCGCGAGGCTCGCGAGCGCGTAGACCGAATACGTGGGGCGCAACCATCGGAGCCCGGCCATGACCGCCACGATCACGACGCCGACGACGAGGAGGTCGACCAGCCAGTACCCCCCCAGGCGCCACGTCGAGCTCACCGCATCTCCCAGGGTCTTCCAGGGAAGCTGAACCTCCCGCTGCCAGTTGCGCTGGGCGGTGTACGGCACCAGGCCGTCCCCGTGCTCGAGGCGCCACCAGGCGAGGTACAGCAACGGGCCGAGGCCCACGGCGAGCGCGGCGGCGATCCGAGGCACGACCGAGCGACCGTCCTGTCGCGACCGATGGACGGCCTCGACCCCCAACGCGAGCACGAGCAACACGCCGACGCTCCGGGTGCTCGCCGCCAGTGCCCCCGCCAGCGCCGCGAGCGCCCAACGGTCCACCCGAGCGAACCAGAACGCCGAGACCGACGCCAGAAGGAACGATCCTTCCGTGTACGGGGCGAGGAAGAAGAACGCCGTGGGGAAGATCGCCACGAGCAACACCGTGAGTCGCGCGGAGCGTGTCGACATGCCCTCGAGCCGGGTGAGACCGTGCAGCATCACGAGCGCACCGGCGAAGCACGCGTTCGACACGAGCAGGGCGGCCCCCAGCGGGCCGATGCCCGGAAGCCATGCCGCCACCCTGATCGCCAAGGGGTAGAGCGGGAAGAACGCGGCGCTGCCGTCGGCCGGGTCGTAGCCGCGGGTCGCGATCGCAAGGAACCAGGCGGCGTCCTGCCGCTCGGCGGCGGTAACCAAGGCATGCCATCCGTGGGTCACGGGTGCGATGGGCCAGCCGGCAACCTCGGGCAGAGCCTCGCGCGAGGCGATCAGCCCCACGGCCACGAGCCCCAGCACCGAGAACCCGATCCGTACCCCGGCGAAGACGAGGAGCGAGTCGCGCACGCCGTCGCGGAGCCTGACCGACGCGCGGGCAGCCGTCTCGCTCACGCCGGCACGACCTCGGCATCCGGTTCGCGCGGCGCGTCACGGGAGCGCCGCTCGATCTCTATCGGCTCGGCCTCGCGACGGATCCACGACACGACGCACCACACCAGCACCACTGCTCGCAGGAGCACCATCGCCTCGAACATGCCCTGGGAGGCGCCCGAGGCGCCCTGTTGACGTCCGAACCACGTGAACCGCGTCGCGAAGACCGCGACGTCGGTCAGCGAGAACGCGATGAACACCCAGAGCCTCGGGAGCGCCAGGGCGAACCACGGCAGCAGCCACAGCCCGTATTGGGGCGAGTACACCTTGTTCGAGAGCAGGAAGAGCACGATCAGCGGGAGTCCGAGCGCCCACCGCGGGAAGTCGGGATGCCGCCGCGCCTTGAGCGCCCACACCACCGCCGCCGAGCCGACGAACACCGCGAGCGACCAGAGGTTGATCGGGCGGGTCGATGGGCAGAGGTCGAGGTGTCGGCACGCGATGAACCAGAGGCTGTCGAAATCAGATCCTCGCTCGCCGTTGAACCGGAAGAACGTGAGCCATCCCGTGAAGGCGAGCACCGCGAACGGCAGGTTCACGAGCAGCCAACCGCCGATCGTCGTCCAGCCGAGAACGATCGCACCGTCCGCTCGGCGCTCCCGTATCCGCTGCACCACGAGCGGCACCGCCAGCAACGCCGGATAGAGCTTGGTGGCCGCGCCGAGCCCCAGCGAGGTTCCGGCCACGCCGTCGCGCCCTAGGAAGAACGCGAGCAGTCCCGCGGTGGCGAACGCCACGGCCACGAGATCCCAGTTCATCGTGCCGTAGACCAGCAGGCTGGGGGCGAGGGCGAAATACAGCGCCTTCGATCCGTTCGCGATGTAGAGCATCACAGCGGTCCCGGCCGCGAACCCGGTGAGCAGCAGGGCGTTGACCCAGTAGAACGGCGCGTAGTCGTCGCCCGAGATCCAGGACGCCGCTCGCATCACGTACATCGTGAGCACCGGGTATTCGTCGCAGTTGCGGCCCTCGACCGGCGTGCACTCGTCCAAGAACGGCAGCCGCGATCCTCTGAGCTGCTCGGTATCGAGCAGCGGCACGACGTCGGTGTAACAGAGCAGTCGGTACTGACGCAGATCGCGCCAATCGCCCGGTGCGCAGGGCGCCTTCGACGCCGCGCCCAGCGCCATCGTCCCGATGACGCAGGCGAGCACCACGCCGAGGCTCGGAGAGGTTCGCGACGCGCGGCTCACGCGCCGAATCCTGTCAGGTCGGGGCTCTGCGGCGCCACCGCTCGTGACCGTATGAGTGCGGACTCGTAGAGTGTCCGGTCGTGAGGTACCGCGTCGAGCAGCTTGCCGCGGCGTGCGAGGTCTCGGTCGACACCGTGCGCTACTACCAGTCCCGCGGGCTGCTCCCGGCGCCCGCGCGGGAGGGCCGCCTCGCCTGGTACGGCCCCGAGCACGCGGAGCGCATCGCCGAGATCCGCTCGCTGCAACGCAAGGGTCTGACGCTCGCCGCGATCCGGCGGGTGGTCACGGGGGAGTTGGGCCCCGCCGACGCCGATCTCGCCGCCGCGGTCGCCGTGGCTCGGGGAGAGGCGGGCGCGCCGAACGAAGACCCGGCCGGCGAGTCGCTCACCCTCGACGAGTTCTCCGCCGTCAGCGGGGTCCCGGCTTCCCTGATCCAGGCGGTGGAGCGGGAGGGCATCCGCCTCGGCCGTCCCGTCGACGGTGAGGAGCGGTACACGGCGGCCGACACCGACATCGTCCGCACCGCGCTTCGCCTGCTCGAGTTCGGACTGCCGCTCCCGGACCTGCTCGCCCTCGCCCGCGACGCCGACACGGCGATGCGGGGGCTCGCGGAGCGCGCCGTCGACCTGTTCGACGATCACGTGCGCAAGCCGATCCGCGACACGGCCGGCGACGCCGAGCAGGCGTCGGCGCAGATGGTGCAGGCCTTCCGCGAGCTGCTGCCGGCCGTGACGACGCTCGTGTCGCACCATTTCCGGCGCGTGCTGCTCGAGGCCGCAGAGGAGCACATCGAGGAAGCCTCGGACACGGAAGCGGCGTCGTGAGCTCGCGGCT
>DATFFT010000085.1:0-49263 GCA_035249905.1 Actinomycetota bacterium
CGTGAGCGCGGCCGCGACCGCGCGCCGGGCGCCGTCCGCCCTCACACGGTTCGTCGTCGCGTCGCGCTACATGCCGGTCTACATCGCCATCCTGTTGCTGATCGTCGTGGCCGCCATCTGGGCGCCGGCGACGCTCCGCGCACCGTCGCTTCGCGCGATCGCCCCCTTCGGGACCTTCCTCGCGATCGCGGCGCTCGGCCAGATGCTCGTCATCATGACGGGCGGCATCGACCTCAGCGTGCCGGGCATCTTCACGCTCGCCGCCGTGCTCACCGTCGGGGTCGGCGACGCATCCGACGACCGCATATGGACCGCGATCGGCATCGCGCTGATCGCCGTGGCGCTCGTCGGCCTCGTGAACGGGATCCTGATCGGCGGGCTCGGCCTCAACGCCCTGATCGTGACGCTCGCCGTCGGCCAGATCGTGAACGGCATCGCGTTCCGCTACTACACGGGCGTCGCGATCCAGACGCCGGTTCCTGAGGGCCTGGCCTCGTGGACCTCGACCCGCTTCCTCGGCGTCACGAGGACCTTCTGGGTCGGCGTGGCCCTCACGGTGATCCTCATCATGGTGTTCCGGTTCACGACGTTCGGCAGGAGGTTCCAAGCCGTGGGGGCGAACCCGACCGCGAGCTGGATCGCCGGCCTGCGAGTGAACCTCAATCAGGTGGCCGCCTACGTGATCGCGGCGCTCTTCTATGGCATCGCCGCGATCCTGCTCGCCGCGTTCCTCGAGACGCCCAGCATCAGCCTCGGCGTGCCGTACCTGCTCGGCCCGATCGCGGCGGTGGTGATCGGCGGGGCGTCGCTCACGGGCGGCCTCGCCAGCCCGTTGTCGACGTGGGCGGGAGCGTTCTTCCTCGCGGGCCTCAACCAGATGATGCGGGTCATGGGGCTGTCGACGGCGCTGCAGTTCGTCGTCTTCGGACTCGTGATCGTCGGCGGCATGTTGGTGTCGGGCGACCGGATCATCCGCGGAGTAGAGCAGGTGCTCCGGGAGCGCAAACGTCGCGACGACGGCACGGACGCCGCCGGCACGTCCGGCGACGGAATGGCGGAAAGGAGCACAGCGTGAGAAAGGAGGCACGGATCCAGCGGGCGCGACCCGAGTGGAGCTCGGGCGAACGAGACAGGGGGAGGAGGCGTATGCAACGCATCAGGTTCGTCGGCGCGGTCCTCGCGTTCACGTTGCTCGTCGCGGCGTGTGGCGACGACGGCGGCGACACGACCGAGGGCGGCACAGACGGGAGCCCGGCAACCGGGGCCGAGAGCGAATACTCCGAGTTCGGCGAGAGCACCGACGCCGATCCGGCGCTGGTGGAGAAGGCGCTCGGGCCGGTCGAGGGCGTGCCGGACATCGTGCTGGCATCGATCGCACGTGCCGACCAGGACCTCGACCAGGCCACGATCGATACGGCGCTCGAGTGCTGGAACAACGTCGAGTGCGACACGGGCAGCGGGGGCGAGCTGATCATGGGCGTCGCCGACGGCGGACGCGGCAACGTCTGGCGTCAGGTCACGCACATGGAGGCGATCCTCCAGGCGCTCACGTATCCGGAGATCGGCACGATCGTCTCCCGCGACGCCCAGTGGGACGAGGATCCAGCCGTCGCCGAGGCCGACATCAGGTTCCTGATCCAGCGCGGCGTGGACTTCATCATCGGGTACCCGGACCAGGGAACGAACATCGCCGGCGCGATCCTCGAGGCAGAGGCCGCCGGGATCCCGTACATCCCGTATTCGGCCGGATGGGTCGGACTCCCCGGCGATGAAGGCGCGCTGATACCCGGCGAGGACTACACGGCGATCGTGGGCGAGGACCTGTGCGCGCTCGGCGAGAGCTTCGCGGAGGTCCTCAACACCGAGGTCGGCCAGGGCCAGATCGGGATCATGGGCGGGACGCCGGGCAACGCCTTGTCGGAAGGGTGGCAGCGATGCCTGAGGCAATCCCTCGCCGAGGGCGTCGAGCCCGTCGGGCCGGCCGCGGACACCTACTGGGTGAACGACTTCGCATTGCAGACGGTCCTCGGGTGGTTGTCGAAGGACCCCGACATCAGCGGGTACGTCTACGAGTACGCCGACGGCATGTACACCGCGCTCGACGCGTACGAGCAGCTCGACATCCCGGTGGAGAACACCACCGTGGTGGTCCGAACGGACGAACAGACGCTGTTCTGCGACTGGGCCCAGAGGAACGAGCCGAGCTACAAGATCTTCTTCTCGGCCGGCGGGAACTTCCAGTCCCGGGTCGCGGTCACCGCGGCGATGCTGACGCTGCAGGGCGCGGAGATCCCCGCCGAGATCGTGGTGCCTCACGTGATGCGAGAGGTCACGGCGGACGATTGCGATCCCGACCGAGTGACGCCGACGGTCTCGGGCACCAGCCTGGTACCCGACGCCATGCTCGCCCAGATGTACGCCGAGGGATGACCCAGAGCGGTCCCGATGCAGGGTCGACGACCCCGGAGCTCGAGCTCGAGCTCCGGGGCGTCTCCCGTCAGTTCGGCGCGGTCCGCGCGCTGAGCGACGTCAGCTTCGACTGCCGCGCCGGCGAGGTGCACGCGATCGTCGGCGAGAACGGCTCCGGGAAGTCGACCCTCCTCGGGATCGCGAGCGGTTCCGTCGACCCCGATCGCGGAACGGTCACGATCGGGGGAAGGCGCCTCGTCCGCGACTCGCCCGCGCAAGCACGGTCGCTGGGCCTCGCGATGGCCTACCAGGACGCCTCGCTGATCCTGGCCCAGCCGGTGAAGAACAACCTGTATTTGGCCGCAACGCCGGGCCGGCGCCCTCGGTTCTGGCGGCGGAAGCGATGGGCGCGCCAGGTGCTCGCGGAGTTCGACCTGGACATCGAACTCTTCCCCGACGCGCCGGCCGGCTCGCTGACGCTCGCCGATCGCCAGCTCTTCGAAGTCGCGAAGGCGCTCGTCACGGACCCGAAGGTGCTGCTGCTCGACGAGCCCACCACCGCGCTGGGCCCGCACGAGGTCGAGGCGCTGCATCGAACGCTCGAGGCATGCCGCGACCGCGGGGTGGGCGTCGTCTACGTGAGCCATCGCCTTCCGGAGGTCCTCGAGATCGCCGACCGCATCACGGTGCTTCGGGACGGCAGGTCCCAAGGAACCTTCGACGCGAAAGGCACGTCCGAGGGCGAGCTCGTGGATCTGATCGTGGGCCGATCCTTCGAGGCAGCGTTCCCCCCGCCCGCGCCGGCCGGCGACGACCGGCGGGAGGTGCTCGTCGTCGACGGTCTGCAGGGGCAGTCGTTCGGTCCGGTGAGCTTCACGCTCGAGAGCGGCGAGATCGTCGGCGTCGCCGGCGCCGAGGGCAACGGCCAGCCCGAGCTCTTCGGCTGCCTCGCGGGGCGTCAGCCACCGCGTGCGGGCAAGGTCGTCTGCGACGACAAGGAGCTCATGCTGATCTCCACGCACGAGGCCGTGCGTGCCGGGATCATGATGTTGCCCGGCGACCGCACGCACGAGGCACTGATGCCGGTGCTGGGCGTTCGCGTCAACGCGACGATCCAGTCGCTCCGTCGGTTCGGCGCGTTCGGCTTCCTCCGTCGCCGGAAGGAACGCGCGGCGGTCGACGGCCTGGTCGAGCGGCTCGAGATCCGGACCCCGTCGATCGAGCAACCCGTGGGGTTCCTCTCGGGCGGCAACCAACAGAAGGTGGCGGTCTCGCGTACGTTCCTGCGCGAACCCACGGTGATCCTGGCATACGAGCCGACCCAAGGCGTCGACGTCGGCTCTCGCTTCGACATCTACGCGGCGCTGCGCTCTCGGAGCGACGCCGGCACCGCGATCCTCGTGAAGTCGAGCGACCCGATCGAGCTCAGCGGCCTCTGCGACCGGGTGCTCGTGGTGTCGCGCGGCACGATCGTCGAGGAGATCCCGGGCGACGAGCTCGACGAGCTCCGCATCGTGGAAGCGATCGTTCGCGGCCCCGGCATGTCGCGGGCGGGGCGCTCGCCGCTGGGCGTGGCGATGCCGAAGTCGCCGTCTTCCCGGAACAGCAGATGAGCGCACGCGCCGACACCGCCAGGATCGCCGTCCGCAAGGTCATGCGCGACGCCCGTGACAAGAACAAGTGGCGGAAGATCATCCGCTTCCGGCTCTGGATGCCGGTGGTTCTGCAACTGCTGCTGATCATCGCCGTCGCCTGGTACACGACGACGCGGTTCGACAACTTCATCAACGCATCGAACGTCACGAACATCCTGATCCTCGCGGCACCGCTCGCGATGGCAGCGATGGGCCAGACGCACGCGCTGCTCGTGGGCTACCTCGACCTCTCGGTCGGCGCGATGGTAACGTTCGGCGTCGTCGTGGCGTCGTTCCTGATCGGCCCCGACGCGAGCCCGTCGCAGATCGCGATCGGCGTCGCCGCCGTAATCCTGTGCGCGATCGGGCTCGGCCTATTGAACGGCGCCCTCGTGGTCGGCGTGAAGATCCCGTCGATCATCGCGACGCTCGCGACGCTGAGCATCCTCAACGGCATCTCACTGACGCTCCGCGAGACGCCCGGCGGCATCATCGACCGCGAGCTCACGGAGGCGCTGCGGGCGGACATCGGCCCCGTGCCGGTGATCTTCATCGTCTGCGTGGTCGCCGCCGGCGCGCTCGACTACTGGCTCCATGCGACCGGACGCGGTCTGCAGCTGCGGTCGACAGGCTTCGACGACGTCTCGGCCAAGCGGGCCGGCGTCCGCACGAAGTGGCTGCGCGTGCGCGCCCTCGTGCTGTCCGCGGTGTTCGCGGCCGTGGCGGCGTTCTTCGTGATGGCCCGGTCGGGGATCGGGAACGCCCAGATCGGGGAGAGCTACGCGCTGAACAGCATCACCGCGGCGGTGCTCGGCGGAGCGGCGCTGTCCGGCGGGCGGGCCACCTTCCTGGGCGCGTTGGTCGCCTCGGTGCTGCTCGCGCTGATCATCAGCGCCCTGCCTTTCCTCGGCCTGGCCGCGGAGCACGGCCTGATGATCATCGGCGTGCTGGTGCTCTTGGGGATCGTGCTGTTCCAACTCGGCGACATCAAGGAGCTCACGAAACGCAACTACAAGCGTGCCCGGCGCCTGATGATCGGGAGCCGCCCGCCGAAGGCAGCCGAGATCCCCGATCTGTACCCCTCGGCTCCCGACTTCAGGGTTGCGCCGACGGGAAGGACGCTGATCCGGGGCGGAACCGTGCTGAGCCTCGACCCCGACGTCGGGGACTTCGCCACCGCCGACGTGCTCATCGACGGGGACGAGATCGTCGAGGTTCGCCCCGGCCTGGTGGCCGCCGACGCCGAGGTGATCGACGCGACGGGCACGATCGTCATGCCGGGGTTCGTCGACAGCCACCGCCACATCTGGGAAGGCCTGCTGCGCAACATCGGCACCGACGTGCCGCTCGAGGGCCGGTCCAGCTACATCTCGTTCGTGCTGCACAAGCTGGCCCCCGCGTTCCGACCCGAGGACGCGTACGTCGGCGACCTGATCTCGGCCCTCGGCGCGATCGACGCCGGGATCACCACCCTGCTCGACTGGTCCCACATCCAGGGCTCCCCCGCCCACACCGACGCGGTGGTCCAGGCCCTCGAGGACTCGGGCATGCGGGCCGTGTTCGCCTACGGCTTCCCGTGGTGGGGCAAGTGGGAGGAGCGCCAGCCCAGCTGGTTCGTGAGGGCCGCGAACGAGCACTTCTCCACGAGCGATCAGCGGCTCTCGCTCGCCCTCGCCGCCCCGGGCCCCGAGTTCACCGACTTCGAGGTATCGCGCGACCACTGGAAGCTGGCCCGCGAGGCGGGAGCGCGCATCACGACCCACGTCGGCGTCGGGAGCTACGGCCAGGACGCCAAGGTCCAGGAGATGGGCGAGGCGGGCCTGCTCGGGTCCGACACGACCTACATCCACTGCACGACGCTGAACGACACCGAGATCCAGATGATCGTCGACACGGGCGGAACGGTCTCGCTCGCGTCGCCGGTCGAGATGATGATGGGCCACGGCATGCCCCCGGTGCAGAAGTTCCTCGACCGAGGCCTGCACCCAAGCCTGAGCGTCGACGTCGAAACGAACGTTCCCGGCGACATGTTCAACCAGATGCGCTCGGTGCTCGCGCTGCAACGGGCGATCTCGACCGCCGAGGACAAGACGCCGCTGACGACGAGGGAAGTCCTCGCCTGCGCCACGCTCGAGGGAGCCCGGGCGAACGGGCTCGACTCGAAGGTGGGCTCGTTGACGCCCGGGAAGCAGGCCGACGTCATCATGCTGCGCACCGATCGCATGAACGTCACGCCGCTCAACGACCCGACGACCGCGGTGGTGACGGGTATGGACACGGGCAACGTCGACACGGTCCTGATCGCCGGTCGCGTGATGAAGCGCAAGGGCGAGCTGCTGCACGTCGACTGGCCGGCGCTGAAACGCATGGCCGCGGAGTCGAGGGACCACGTGATCGGCAGGTCGGGCTTCAAGTTGCCGAGCATCTGACGGAGCGCGTCGGGCCGCTCAGACGGACGTCACGAGCCCCGTTCCGCCGTCGGACTTGACGGCGACGCCGAACACCTCGGACATCTCGCGAACCTCGTCGAGGATCGACTCCGCGACCTCGGGCGTGGGGATCCTGGGAACGCCGCGCCGCGTCGGCGGCTCGCTCCGGCCGAGGTCGATCGGGTGCAGCCGGAGCTCCTCGAGCCCCTCGGGGCCCAGTCGGATCCTCGCGAGCACACCACGGAACGTCGCTTCGGTGCCGAACGAGTCCTCGTTCAGCAGGCCGAGCAGGTCCGCATCGGTCACCGACGCGGGATCGTCGAACCGCCCGCGCACCATCACCCTGCTCTCGTCGTAGAAGTACCGCTGGATCGGCTCCTGCATGTCGCACCAGAGGAAGTTCCCCGCGCCGTAGATCACCGGTCTGTCCCGGTACCGCTCGATCGGGGAGAGGCGGTGCGGGCCGCTGATCGCCACGACGTCGGCCCCGTCATCGATCGCGGCGTGCGCCCAGCTCCGCAGGAACGCCGGAGGCTCGCCCGGGCGGCCGTCGCCCTGGTGCGAGTGCGCGGCGGCCACCACGACGTCGGCGTGCCGGGACGCGAGCCGGATCGAGCGCAGGTTCTCCGCGAGCGCATCCTCGTCGGGCTCGTGGCGGACCTCCATCTGCTCGCCGACCTCGAAGCGCCGCCCGTACAACTCGAGCACGTCCGGCGGTGACTCCTCGTCGATGTGCTGGGTGAGCCACGCGACGTCGCCCTCCGGATGCGCCAGCCGGATCGCCACGAGCGACCGCATCACCTTGCGGGTGACGACGACGGTCGTGCGCACCGGCACGGTGGCCACCCCCGGCCGCGAGGGCACCTCCCCGAACGCGTCGAGCGCGGGCGCGAGGCCGCTCGCGGGGCTGGTGGTCATCGAGACCAGGCCGAGCCGGCCGGCATCGGTCTCGAGGTACCTGGGAGCCCGAGCGGCCGCCGACGTCACGCCCGCGCCGGCGTGCACGAGCGCCGCCTCGTCGAGCCAGAGCCCGGTCTCGAGCAGTCCGCCGACGCCCCAATCGGTGGAGTGGTTGTTCGCGCGACCGAACACGTCGAAGCCGAGCGCCCGCAGATCGAGCGCGCAGTCGGGCTGGGCTCGGACCGCCCAGTCATCGGGCAGGCCCGAGGGCACCGCTGCGGTGTCGGCCAGGTCGACGATGCTGGTCTCGAGGTTCCCGAACGCAGCGTCGGCTCCCCGGAGCAGGCTCACGACCTCGGCGAACGGGCGGTCGACGCCGACCATCGGCAACAGCGGCCGCGTGACGATGCAGTCACCTGCGACCGCGATCGTGAACGAATCTCGAAGCGTCGTGCGTTCGTCGCCGTCGACCCGTGCCACGGGCGGAATCGTAGACGCCCGTGTCAGCGCGCGCTCGTCAGCGGCGGATCCAGACCATGGCACCCATCGGGATGCCACGCAGGCGGTTCATCTGGGGGTTGTACACGCGTGTGCACCCGTAGGAGACGCGCCGGCCTCGATCGGTTGGATCTGCGGTGCCGTGGATCGCCATGCGCCCACCCCCCGGCCAGTTCGTGAGCACCTTCGAGAATCCCGAGAGCCCGAGCAGGTACGTGCCGTACGGGCCCGACGCATCGCGCGGATCGAGATGCGCCCACACGAAGAATCGCCCTGCCGTCGTCGGCGTTCCCCGGGCACCGACGCCGACCGTGAACCGGTGTCGCAGCTTCCCGTTGCGGAAGTGACGCAGCTCCCGAGCCGACAGGTCCACCGCGACACGATGCCTGATGCGGCTGAACGTCACGTCGTCACCCCGGATCCAGCCGGTGGAGCCGTTCGGCTGGATCCCGAGGAGGATTCGGTACCAGGCGGCGCCACCCCGCATCCGCACCTCCCGCACGGGGAACGCGATGCGCTGATCCCACGGGTTGAGCGCGTCGATGTTTCGCCGCCGGGCCGTGGGGCGCAGCCCCGAGTACACGCTCAGCCGATCGCCGATGGCCCGCACGGCCCATTCCCACCGCTCCAGCGACTTCGGCGCCCTGAGACTCGTCCGCACGGGTTCGGTGCTCGCGTGGGAAGCCTCGCCCTCCGCCACCTCCAGGAACTCCCGCGGAGACGGCGACGTCTCCGGCGACGGCGCATCGGGGGGGCGCTGAGCCAGCTCATGGGCAGACGCCGGATCGTCGGGGAAGTCGCCACAGCTCGCCGCGCCCAGCAGCGCGAGCGCGGCGAAGCAGGCGACCAGGGGTCGTCGGGGGGCGGCCATGCCGCCCCATCATTCCAGATGATCATGCGACCGTGCAGACCCTGCAGGAAGGTAGCCTGGTGCCCTGCACGCGAGAGTGGCGGAACTGGCAGACGCGCCGGGTTTAGGACCCGGTGCCCGAAAGGGCGTGGGAGTTCGAATCTCCCCTCTCGCACCCCTCCGGGCCGCTCTCCTCCGACCTGCAACCCGCTCTCCACGCACATGCTCGATCCAATAGGACCCAAATCGGCCCGTCACTCGAGAGCGGGCGGCCGCTTCGACTTCCACTCTTCCACTTGCCGGACGACGTCGGCGGCGTTGAACCATGCGTTCTCCCGTGCGATCAATCCGTCCCGGAGCTCGAAGACGTGAAGGATCCTGACGTGGACCGGGGCCCCTCCCCCGTCGATGCCCGACCATGAGCCGCGCACGTGTCCGGTCAGGATCGACTCGTCGACGACCACGTTGCCGTCGTCGGCCGAGACGCGCCACACCGTCTCCAGATGCACGTCGGGGATCGCATCGATGATGCCCGAGTAGACGGCGCCGACGTTCTCCTTGCCTCGGAACGGCGAGTCGGGATGCGTGATGTCGTCCCAGACGATGTCGTCGGTGTACGTGGCGAGCGTGCCTTCCACATCGTGAGCGTTCTCCGCAGCGAAGTGCCGATCGATGACGTCCATGGCGGTGCTACCCTTCGCCGTTCAGACCCTCGGAGGCACATCCATTCTCGGATCTCGTTCCATTCATCCGTCGCGACCTCGCAGGCTGAGCGCTAACAGGATCTCGTCCAGGCTGTTCGAGTAACGCACGAGGCCGTCATGGGCCGACCCGGTGTCGTTCCGGGTGGTCGGACGACGCAACAGCTCGAAGTACTCGGGAAGCTCGCGCTCGAACCAATCGAGGGCGTCGGCGATCACCCTTCTGGCCTGGACCGCAGCCGGATCCTCGTTCGTATCCGCGGCCGCGGCCGCTGCCGCACCGCTCGCCATCTCGCTCATGTGCCAGCGCAGCTCGTGCTGGAACGCGACGACCTGGCTGATCTGCTCCCGGTGTCTGCTCTCGGCGTCCCGAACGCGAGCGAACAGGACCAGACCGGTGGCGATCAGGGCGAGGCCTCCCACAGCCCCGATGAACATCAGCCATCTGCCGAGGCTTCCATCGACCTGTCCGGCGCTCACCGGCACCGTGAACAACACCGTCATGCCCGCGGCCAGGAACGCGGTCGAGAGAGCGAGGGTCACGCGATGACGCTAGCGACGAGCATCGCTCCCCACAAGAGCGATCACGTCGGTATCGGCATCGGCCCCGAGGCATCGCGCTCCGCTGCCCCGGCGATCCGGGCCGCGAACGACCGCACCTTCCCTTGCCATCCTTCTTCCAGCGGTCCCTTGAGCCCGGTCACGAAGACCTTGTCCTGGGCGACCTCGACGAGCCCCTTCGCCTGCAAGGCGTCGTGCATGATCGGAACGACTCGCTCGCACGTGCCGAGCTCCTCCTCGGTGGGCAGACGACCGGTCTCCTCGTCGGGTTGGGGCGCCAGGCCGGTGGCCAGGATGGCGTACCGAGTGCCGGCAGGAAGGTCGAGCCCCTTGAGGAACCGGCGCATGCTCCCGATCGGCCTGCCCATGCGCCCGGGCGAGCTGAACACGTACAGGTCGGCCGGAGAGAGCTTCTTCGGCTTGACGTCGCGGACGTGATGCACGCTGACCTCGGCGCCCCTGGCGGCCATCTGTCGTTCGAACTCCTCCGCGACCGCGGCCCCGTTGCCGAACTTCGATGCGTGGATGTACTCGATCCTCATGACGCTCACCCTTTCGAGCCGAGATCCGTCACGCCGAGCCGAGCGCGCGCTTCATCAGGACGACCGGCCACGCGACCAGATCGCCCTTCTTGAGCGACAAGCCGACGGCCTCCCAACCCTGGGAGCCGAGCTCGTTCAGCCGAGCCGGAGCCAGGTCGGCGCCCTTCTTGAGCCCCCCGGCATCGTCGAGCGGAACGACGAGGTACTGCCACTTCGTTGCCGTGGTGATCATCGTCGACTCCTTCCTGTCCTTCCATCGCCATCGTGTCAGCGTCTCCCGGGCCGAGAGGTGTCGATAGGCCCCCGGTTCGGGTGACGTCCCGTCGGGGCGCGACCTGTGGCGGATGTGTGGCGGCTGGGTGACCTTCCGGCGGCATCGGTTCCTTCGCAGGGGAAGGCGCGACATGCTGGGCGACGTGGTCGATGTCGAGATCGTTGGTGCGGGCTTCGCCGGGCTCGCGTGTGCCCGAACCACGGCTTCGCGAGGCCTGCGGACGGTCGTGAGGGAACGCAAGCGCGACCCTGGTGACGCGATCCGGACCACCGGTCTCCTGGTGAAGGAAGCCGCGGACGAGGAGGACTTCCCGATCGAGTTGGTGCGTCGGATCCACGGCGTTCGTCTGTACGGTCCGTCGCTTCGCTGGATCGATCTCGATGCGCCCGGCTACTACTTCCTCGCGACCGACACCACCGCGTTGCTGCGCTCGATGGCCGATCGTGCCCGGGCGGCAGGTGCGGAGATCCGATGCGGTCGGGCGTTCGATGCTGCGGCGCGCACGGGGCGCGTGCTGGTGGGTGCCGACGGCGCGCGTTCCCGGGTCGCGAGGCATGCCGGGCTCGGCGTGAACCAACGCTTCCTCGCCGGCGTCGAGGCGGAGCTCGAAGGAGACGTCCATCTCGAGGAGCGGCTCCACGTCTTCCTCGATTCCAGACTCGCCCCGGGATACATCGGGTGGGTGGTCCCCGGTGTGGGCGTCACCCAGGTCGGGCTCGCGGCTCGCGGCCCGGCGAGGCCCGACCTCGACCGATTCATCGAACGGGTGGGGGCGGTGGTCGACCTCTCCTCCACCCGCCGGGTGGGCACGCGTGGCGGTCTCATCCCGGTCGGAGGCACGGTGCGCCCGTTCGCGACGCGCGACACGGTGCTCGTCGGCGACGCGGCCGGCCTCGTGTCGCCACTCACGGCCGGTGGCATCCACACGGCGCTCCGCTCCGGCCGCGCGACGGGCCTCGCGATCGCGAGCCATCTGCTCGACGAGGGGCCCGCGCTCGATCGGGCGCTGAACGATGTGTATCCGAGCTTCCGAGGGAAGCTCCCGATGCGTGCGCTCATGGACCTTCGCCCGCCGAACGCGTTGATCGACCTCGCACTCCGGAGTCCACGGTTCCGGGCGGTCGCGCAGGCGGTCTTCTTCCACCATCGGGGTCTGCTCTCGGGCGACGCCTGGCGCGACCTGGGCCCGGCGCTCGTCTCCGCATCGACGGCCCGGCCCAGGAGATGAGCCCTCAGCGCCCGACGCCCCATCGGGCGCGAGCGTGCCGGGGGGGTCAGCCTTCCACCTTCGTGGCGTAGTCCAGAGCCTCGTCGGTCGACATCGCCATGCCCTCGTCGAAGAGCACCTGGGCCTCGGCGCGCGGCACCGCGTCCCACATGCGGCGCAGCACGCCACCGATGTCGGTGGCCGACAAGCCGAGCCCCACGCCGGACCGCTTCTCGGTCGCCGCGGCTGCGCCGTTCAGCCGCAGGGCGCGGTCGACGTCGCCGCGGAGCACAGCCAATACCGCGAAGTCGTTCAGCAGGATCGACACCGCCGATCGATCGTCGGCGGCGACGAACAGATCGAGCGCCTCCCTCACGTGTCCCTCGCCATCCTCGAGCGCATCGGTCAGCGCCTCGGTGATGCCGAGCATGTGCAGCGCCCAGGCTTCCCCGAAGCGGTCCCCGGTCTCTCGGTAGAGGGCCAGGCTCTCGCGGAACGGCTCGATCGCGTCGGCCGGCCGAACGTCCACGACGTTGCCGCCTGCCGCCCAGAGCACCTTCGCGAGCCCCAGCCGGTCGCCCCGTTCCCGGAAGATCCCCTCCGCCTCGACGAGCAGTTCGTCGGCCCCCTCGACGGAGCGGAACGGCTCGGGCCCGTAGGCATAGACGCACGCCAGGTTGAACGCCGCCTCCGCCGTCGGCGAGGGGTCACCGATCTCCCGCCGCAACCGAAGGCATGCCTCGTAGCGTTCCTCCGCCGCCGGCCAGTCGGCCATCCAGTACGCGACGCCCCCTGCGGCCTCGAGGGCGTCGGCGCGCTCGGCGGGCAGATCTTCGACACCGGGCATCGCCAGGACCTCGTCGATCCGCTCACGCGCCTCGTGCAGATGGCCGCGCATCTGCCAGAACCGCCAGCACCGGGAAACGAGGCGGAGCGCGATCCGGCTCTCGTCGTTGCCGACCGCCCACGCGATCGCTGAACGCACGTTGTCGTGCTCGCGCTCGAGCTCGTCGAGCCGTGCGGGCCGGTCCGGTCCGAAGAGCTCCGGCGCCGCCTCGTGCAGCAGCTCGATCATGAACTCGGCGTGCCGGCGCCGGACCGATCGCTCGTCGTCGTCCTCGCCGAGCCGCTCCTTCGCGAACTCCCTGATCACGAACAGCAACCGGAACCGCGGCTCGCCGTCGGTCTCCACACGCTGCACGAGGCTCTTGTCGACCAGCGAGCCCATGAGCTCGAGGGCGTCGGCGCCCGATGCCGCCGGGTCGCACACGCGCTCGGCCGCCTCGAGCGTGCAGGTCCCACGGAAGACCGCCAGCCTGCGGAAGAACGTGCGCTCGTCGTCGTCGAGCAGGTCGTAGCTCCACGCGACCGCGTCGCGGAGCGTCTGCTGACGTGCCGGTCGATCCCGGCCACCGCCGCTCAGCACCGGCAGCGCGGCGTCGAGCCGCTCGGCGATCTGGCGCGGCGTCAGCACGCGCACGCGCGCCGCGGCGAGCTCGATCGCCAAGGGAAGCCCGTCGAGGCGGGCACAGATCTCGGCCACGGCGGGCGCCGACTCGTCGTCGAGCACGAAGCTCGGGCGGACGCCGCGTGCGCGATCGAGGAACAGCGCCACGGACTCGTACGCAGCCAGTCGGTCGGGCGAGGTGACGTCGGACGGATCGGCCACCGCCATCGGCGGCACCGGATACTCCTGCTCACCACGGACCCGCAGCGCCTCCCGGCTCGTGACGACCACCCGAAGGCCGGGGGCCGCCTGCAGCAGGTCGGGCACGATCGGGGCGGCGTCGATCACCTGCTCGATGTTGTCGAGCACGAGGAAGACCCGCTCATCCGCCAGGTGATCCCGAACCGTCTCCAGCACGGTCCTGCCGATCTCCCCCATGACGTCGAGCGCCTTCGCGATCGCGTCGGGCACGAGATCGGGATCGACGATCGGCGCCAGCTCGACGAAGAACGCTCCGTCGGGGCAGGTCGCTTGGGCTTCCTGGGCCAGCTTCAGCGAGAGCCGCGTCTTCCCCGAACCGCCCGGCCCCGTGAGGGTCACCAGACGATGGTCACGACTCAGCGCGCGAACCTCGCGAAGCACCTCCTCGCGACCGATGAACGGAGAGAGATCGGCAGGCAGGTTGCCCGCCCGGACGTCGAGCGTGCGTGGGGGCGGGAAGTCGTGGGGAAGCCCGTCCACCAGGAGGCGATGCAGCCGCTCGGCCCGATCCAGGTCCTTCAGCCGGTGCTCGCCCAGGTCGCGGAGCCGGAACCCCTCCGCAAGCTCAGGCTCGATCAAGACCCGAGTCGAGTCGGAGATCAGGATCTCGCCGCCGTGTCCGGCGGCGGCGATCCTCGCTGCGCGATTCACGTCGATCCCGGCGTACTCGCCGCCGGCGAGCACGCCTTCACCGGAATGCAGCCCCATGCGGACCTTCACCGTGGCCCCGCCGGGCCACGATGCAGCTCCGAGCCTGCGCTGGGCATCGACCGCGGCGTCGACGGCCGCGTGGGCCGAGCCGAAGACCACGAAGAACGCGTCGCCCTCGATGCCTGAGATGTAGCCTCCGCTGAACGCCTCACGCAGAAGGCGGTTGTGATCGTCGATCAGGTCCCGGTAGCGGTCGCCGAGCTGTTGGAGCAGCCTGGTCGATCCCTCGATGTCGGTGAACAGGAACGTCACCGTGCCGATGGGCGGATCGTTCTTCGCGGCGGTCACGCGTCGATTATGGAGCAGGAGACCGGCCCAGAACCGGCCCGCGAGCTAGACGGCGTGGAGCTGGGGCTCGTCGACCTCGTCTCGCGAGGCCGCGATCGGTGTGACCTCGCACGGCAGGTCGACGACGAAGCGGGCGCCGCCCGAGGCAGCGTCCTCGATGCGCGCGGTGCCGCCGTGGAGCTCCGCGAACCGCTGCACGAGCGAGAGGCCGATGCCCATGCCTCGCCCGCTCGAGTGCTCGCCCTGACGGAACGGCTCGAACAACACCTCTTTCAGCTCGTCGGCGACGCCGGGGCCGTCGTCCTCGACGACGATCTCGATGCCGGTGGATCGGCTGGCCACCTCGACGATCACGGCCGTTCCCGGGGGGGTGTGCCGGGCCGCGTTCACGAGCAGGTTCTCGATCACACGCTCGACCTTGGCGGGATCGACCTCGGCGAGCACGGCGTCGGCGCGCACGCGCACGGGGTGGTCGACGAGCTGCGAGGTATCGGCGACGACGCGCCGGGCCAGCTCGCCCACGTCGGTCGGCAGCAGCTGCGGGGTCACCTTCCCGCGGTCGATGCGGTCCAGGTCGAGCAGGTCGTCGATCAGGCGATTCATCTTCCGACCGCTGTGCTCGATCACCTGGTACAGCGCCTCTCGTTCGTCGGCGCTCAGATGCAGCTCCTCGTCGCGGCGGATCGTCTGCATCGCGCCGAGGATGCCGGCGAGCGGTCCCTTGAGGTCGTGAGAGACGGCATGGAGCAGCGTGTCCTTCACGTCGTTGAGCTGGCGCAGGTCGCTGGACCTGCCGGATTCCTCCTCGACCAGATCCCACTGCGCGTCGATGATCGCGCGCAGGGTGTCCAGGAGCATCGCGGCGGCCAGGTACACCGCGAATCGCACGATGCCGTTCCAGTAGGGCGCCGGGTCGGTGCTGCTGATGCTCGGCGTCGAGAGCACGTCGCTGAACAGGCCCGCGATCGTCGACACCACGACCGCGACCGCTCCCCATCGCCGGCCGAGGTTCCACGTGATGAGCCCGATCGGCATCAGGTACAGCAGCGAGAGGGACAGATCGAGGCCGATCAGGTAGTCGAGTACCGTCACCACGGCGATGAATGCGAGCCCGAGGGCTGCCACGAGCAGTGGGGATTTCCCGTCGAAGAACCCCTTGGTGCTCCTGAGCACGCGGCGATCCATCGCCTGCCGTCGAGGGTCGTTGCGTTGTTCCACGTCAGAACACTCGACAGGCATGGCCGCTACCTTGAGTCGGGTAGCGCACCTGCGTGAGCCGGCGCGCCCGGGTCAGGCCCCGAGCAGGTCCGCGAGGGCGCGGAAGGCCCGGCCGCGGTGGCTGATGCGGTCCTTCTGCTCGGCGGTGAGCTCGGCCATCGTGTGGTCCCAGCCCGCGGGCACGAACACAGGGTCGTACCCGAAGCCGCGCTCCCCTCGGCGTCGCGCGACGAGCGTTCCCTCACACACGCCTTCGGCATGTGCGGTGCGGCCGTCGGGCCAGGCGGTCACGGCGACACACCGATAGCGTGCGGTGCGCCCTCCTGTCGGCACGCCGCGCAGCGCGCGGAGCAGGGCATCGAGGTTCTGCTCGTCGGAGGCGTGTTCACCGGCGTACCTCGCCGACCGAGGCCCCGGCCCGCCTCCGAGAGCATCGACCTCGATACCCGAGTCGTCCGCGATCGCGGGGACATCGAGCGCCTCGGCGACGCGGGACGCCTTGAGCAGAGCGTTGTCGAGGTAGGTCGCACCGGTCTCCTCGACGTCGGGGAAGGCCGACGGGTCGTGGCTCTCGACGGTGATCCACTCGACTGGCCACCCGGCGCAGATGCGTCCGAGCTCGCGAAGCTTGTGTGCATTGCGGGAGGCGATCGCCAGCCGTTCGGGGAACGCCACGGCCTCAGCCCGCGCCGACGAGCGCGCCGCGCTGGAGCTCCGTGAGCCCCTCGACGCCGGCCGCCGCGAGGTCGAGCATCGCGTCGAGATCGCGGCGGGAGAACGGCGTGCCCTCGGCGGTGCCCTGGACCTCGACGAACTCGCCGCCCCCGGTCATCACGACGTTGAAGTCGACCTCTGCGCCGGCATCCTCGTCGTAGCACAGGTCCAGGCGCGGCTCGCCGTCGACGATGCCCACGCTCACCGCGGCGACGCTGTCGGTGAGCAGGCCGCCCGGGACCTTGCCTCCGGCCTCGAGGCCGCGCAGCGCAAGGGCGAGCGCGACGTAGCCGCCGGTGATCGAGGCGGTGCGGGTGCCCGCATCGGCCTGCAGCACGTCACAATCGATCGTGACCGTGCGCTCGCCCAGACGCGAGAGGTCGGTGACGCTGCGGAGCGAACGGCCGATCAATCGCTGGATCTCCTGGGTACGGCCCCCCGGCCGTCCGCGGTTGACCTCACGACTCGTGCGCTCCGAGGTCGAGGCGGGCAGCATGGAGTACTCGCCCGTCACCCATCCCTTTCCGGTCCCCCGCAACCAGCGCGGGACCTCGTCGGCCACGCTCGCCGCGACGAGCACCCGGGTCTTGCCCATCGAGATCAGCACGGAGCCGGCCGCCCACTCCTGGTACCCGAGCTCCCACGTCACCGGTCGGAGCTCGTCGGCCGCCCGGCCGTCGGGTCGCGTCACGGACCGACCTCGAACGTGATCCCGTCCTCGGCGAGGTCGATCACCCCGTCGAACGCGAGGGCGGCCTCCTCCCTCGAGACCTCCGGATCGAGGGTCGGCAGGATGTGCGTGAGCACGAGTCGCTTGGCGCCGGCGGCCTTCGCGTGCTCCGCGGCCTGGGTCGCGCTCATATGGAAGAACGCGAGGCTCGAGGCGTCCTGGTAGGTGGCCTCCGCGACGAGCAGATCGGCGTCGCGCGCCATGTCGATCACCTCGTCGCACGGGCCCGTGTCGCCGGTGTACGCCAGCACCGCGCCCCCCGCCTCGACCCGGAAGCCGACCGCCTCGACCCCGATGTGCGTCATCTCGTAGGTCGTGAAGTGCATCGGGCCGACGTCGAACTCGTCACCGCCCCGCACGGTGCGGAAGTCGTACGCCTCCGACATCACGTTCCGTCCGTTCTCGCTCGTCAGCAGGTTCATGCCCTCGACGAACCCGTCGGGGGAGTAGAAGGGGAGGTTCGGCGCCCCCATGCCCCCGTAGTGGCGCGCGTAGAACGCCGGCACGACATCGATGAAGTGATCGGGGTGCCCGTGGGTGACCACGATCGCGGCCAGCTCGTCGATATCGATGAACTCCTGGAGCTTCGCGAACGTGCCGGTGCCCGCGTCGAGCCAGACGTGGGTTCCCTCGTGGCTCAGCAAGTGGCCGCACGTGGCGCCTCCGGGGCCGGGCCACGTGCCGGCCGAACCGAGAACCGTCAGCTCCACGCGTCACCCCCGACGGGTTCGGCCCGGGCAGCGCCCACGTCGGTCAGCTCCGGCCCCAGGAAGAGGCCGGCCACCCGCTCGAACGCCGCAGGATCCCCGGTCGAGAGGAAGCCATGCTCCGCGGGGGTCGTCGCGCGCCGAAGCAGGCTCCCGGCGACGAGCGTCGCGTACACGTCCTTGGCGGTCTCCTCGGCCGATGACACCAGCACGACATCGGGCCCGAGCTCGAGCTGCAGCAGCCCCGCCAGGAGCGGGTAGTGCGTGCATCCCATGATGAGCGTGTCGATGTCTTCGGCCATCAGCGGGGAAAGATACCCTCGCGCGGCGCGGCGTAGCTCGTCGCTCGTGGTGTCGCCACGCTCGACGTGCTCGACGAAGACGGGACAGGCCTGGGATCGCAGGGTCACCGCCGCGCCGGTCGCGGCCACCGCGCGCTCGTACGCCTCGCTCGCGACGGTGGCCTCGGTACCGATCAG
Source organism: Actinomycetota bacterium (assembly GCA_035249905.1). Lineage (GTDB taxonomy): Bacteria > Actinomycetota > UBA4738 > UBA4738 > HRBIN12 > JAOUEA01. The sequence continues at coordinate 18,561 of DATFFT010000085.1, forward strand.
CCCGAGGCGGCCGTTCCTCGTCGCGTGCACGGCCGTGCGCACACCGGGATCGATCACGCCGACGACCGGGACGCCCGCTCGCTCGGCGACCTCGTCGATCGCGCTCACCTCGATCGAATTGCACGCGACCACGAGCATCTTCACATCGCGATGCACGAGGAGATCGGCGATCTCCAGCGCGAAGCGCCGGATCAGGTCGACGGGTTTGGGGCCGTACGGGAACCGTGCCGTGTCGCCGACGTAGAGGATGGGCTCGTGCGGGAGCTGATCCATGATCGCCCGCACGACCGTGAGGCCCCCGACGCCGGAGTCGAAGACGCCGATCGGGCGTTCGTCGCTCATCCCGTCGACCGCACGCCGGCGTTCACCACCACAGCGACTCCGACACACCCTTCTCGGCCATGGCGATGTCCTCGGCCCATGCATCGGTCGACAGGTACTTCCACCCGCCGTCAGGGAGCAGGCAGACGATGTCGCCCGCATCGATCTCGTCGGCGATGCGCTGAGCCACGGAGACGACGGCCCCGCTCGAGATCCCCGCGAAGATGCCCTCCTTCGCCGTCAGTTCGCGGTTCGTTCGCACCGAGGCCGACGAGTCGACCAGGAACTTCCGGTCGACCTCGCTCGGATCGAAGATCGGGGGGATGAACCCGGCGTCGAGTGAGCGCAGTCCGTAGACGAGATCGCCGAGCTCCGGTTCGGCCGCCACGATCTTGATGCGGGGATCGTGGGCATGCAGGGCGCGACCGACACCGGTCAGCGTGCCGCCGGTGCCCATGCCGGCCACGAAATGGGTCACCTCGGGCAGATCCCTCAGGATCTCCTGCGCGGTGCCCTCCTGGTGGGCGAGTGGGTTCGCCGGATTCCCGTACTGGAACGGCATGTAGTACCGCTGGTCCCGAGCGAGCGCGCGGGCAACCTCGATCGAGCCGTTCGTGCCCTTGTCGCCGTCGCTGAACACGATCTCGGCCCCGAAGAGCCTCAGGAGCCCGATCCGCTCCTCGCTCGCGTTGCCGGGGATCACGACGGTGAGCCCGTAGCCCTTCCGACCGGCCACCATCGCCAGGGCGATGCCCGTGTTCCCCGACGTGGGCTCGAGGATCGTCTTGTCCGGCGTGAGGTCGCCCGAAGCCTCGGCGACCTCGACCATCTTCAGCGCGATGCGGTCCTTGGTGGAGCCGGTGGGGTTCGTACCTTCGAGCTTGGCCCACAGTCGCACGCCGGGTCCGGGGGACATGCGCGGCATGCCGACGAGCGGGGTGTTCCCGACCGCCTGCAGGATGTCGTCGTAACGCGTCACGCGGGGATTATCGCAGCCCCGGCCCGTGGAGCCGCGCCGTTTGCGCTACGCGCCACCGGGTGTGAACTCCGTCATCCGCACCGGCCCGTCGACGATCAGTCCGACGCCCGATGCATACACCTTCTCGTCCTGGCTGCCGTCGAGCGGGTTGCGATCCTGGAGGGTCGCGGTGTCTTCGTACGTACCGGCCGGGACCTGCGTCACCTCGCCCAACGCCACGACCTTCGCCTGGTCCTCGGCGATGCCCGGTGCGATCTCCTGTTGGAACGCCTGATCGATCGCGAGCTCGGCCGGCATGAAGATGCCCGGGACGTTCGTGTCCCCGTCGGCTCTCCACGCTCCACCGTGCGACGAGACGTTCCCGTCGGAATCGAAGATGTCGACGTCTTCCCCGAAGTAGCACACGGTGCCGTCCATGGTCTGGGCGAAGTAGTTTCGGGAGATCTCGACGACCCGTCCATCGATGGCCTCGTACTCCTCCACGACGCGGGTCTCGACGCCGGCAACCACCTCCACGTCGTCGAGCACGCTGATCCGAACGAGCTCGTCCCCGGATGCTGCCTCCCCCTCGAGGACGGTCTGTGTCCCGGGCGCGAGCGGGAAGAAGGGGTTGTCGATCTCGAGAGTGAACGCGGCCGACGACGGATCGCAGACGCCGATGTCCATGAGGTTCTCGAAGGGCTCCTCGCGCGAGCACGACATCGCGAGGGCTCCGGTGAGTCCGGCGGCGACGAACGCCACGAGCCGCTTCCGGCGCGATCCCTGCATCGTTCTGTGTACTCCACCGGCATTCCGACCGACCGATCCGATGACGCATCCTAGGTCGAGGCAACTGAGCAGCCGCTGAAACGGAAGGCGCTTCGTCGTTCGATGTCGGTCCTGGTCAGGTCAGTGGCTCGGCGGGAGGGAGCCGACCGTAAGCGAGGCCGCGATCCTCCTGCTCCAGCACCCTCGACCGTACCCTCGCCAACGCTTGCGGACCGAGCTTGTGGAACCTCGTCAGGACCATGACCTCGCGCTCCTCGTCGTCCCCCGACCAGCCGATGCGGACGCCCCCCACACCGCGCGCGTAGTACTTGAGTTGAACGGCGCCGGGGAAGCGCGGCTCGAACTCCTCGATCACGATGGCGTCGTCGTAGCAGTCGACCGGCACGCATGTCCGCACGCCCACGTCGGACACCCTGGCGTGGTCGTCCCAGAACCACGGCGGCGGGGCGAAGCCCTGGGAGTACTCGGGTGTCCCGGCCGCGGGTTCCGCGTGCATGGCGATCCCCGCCTTCGCGCCCTCGGGCTGGCCGACGACCCACAGCCGGCCACCGTCGAGCTCCCCCTCCTCCCAGTGCTCGACGTACTCGCCCAGATGCCACACGGTGCCGTCCTCGTCCTGCGCGTAGAAGATCAGCTCCGACTCCCCCAACCTGTCGTCGTTGTAGTCCCGGTCCCAGCCGACAACCGCGCGGACTCCGGCGATCTCCTTCGTGAGGTCGGTGACGACGAACTCGACCCGGCGAACGATCCGCTGCCCCTCGTCGTCGAAGGCGCGCCCCTCCCAGACGTAGTGCGTTCCAGGTTCCAACGGGAACCATGGGTTGTCGACGATCGCCGAGTCGGCGTCGAAGTTCGCCGGATCGAAGCCGTTCCCCTCGGTGGAGGGAACAGGAGACGCGTCGACCGATGGGCTGGCAGCGACTTCCGCCACAGAGCCGTTCGCATCCGACCCGTTCGTGGGCTCGCTCTCACACGAAACCAGCACGAGCAGGACCGCGAGGAGCAGGGGCACCGATCCGGGCCTCCGCACACTCGCGGTCCTCAAGCGATCCATCGTGTCAGGCTCGTAACGCCGCCCCGATCACGCAGGCATCGGAGCCGCAGGCATCGTCGTGCCGGCCGCACCTCCCCTCTTGGCGAACCGCAGGTAGAGCGAGGGCACGACGAACAGGTTCAGCAGCGTCGCCGTGATCAGACCGCCCAGGATGACCCAGGCCATCGGGTACTCGATCTCCTGGCCCGGGATCTCGCCCGCGATCAGCAGCGGCACGAGCGCGAGCCCGGTCGTGAGGACCGTCATCATGATCGGGACCACCCGCTCGCGCGCTCCCTGGAGCACGAGCTCCGGCCCGAACGGCACTCCTTCGAAGCGTTCGAGATGCTGGTAGTGGCTGATCAGCATGATCCCGTTCCGGGCGACGATCCCGAGAACGGTGAAGAACCCGACCAGCGAACCGAGCGAGATGACGCCGCCGGTCAGATAGGCCGCGATGACCCCGCCGATCAGCGCGACGGGCAGGGTCAGGAACGAGAGCGTGGCGAGCCGCCAGCTGCCGAAGGAAGCTTGCAGGAGCAGGAAGATCCCGACGGCCGCGGCGATGGCGCCGATGTTCAGCCGGCTCGAGGCCTCCTTCCGTTCCGTGTACTCGCCCAGGAACTCCGCGTGGTACTCGGGAGGCCACTCGTACTCGTCGAGACGAGACTCGATGTCGGACACGATGGACCCGAGGTCCCTGGTGCCGTCGATGTTGGCGCCGACGTCCAGGCTCCTGAACAGGTTGTCGTGATAGATGATGTTCGGAACGGGTTCCACCTTCACTTCCGCGACGTCCTTGAGCCGCACGTACTCGCCGCTCGGGGTGTCGAACAGCAGGTTCTCGATGTCGCTGTAGGTGTCGCGGGTCTCGGGCGTGCTCCACACCTGGATGTCGTACGCCTTGCCGTCGCGGAAGATGTCGCCGGCCTCCTCGCCCGCGAGCAACCGGGCGGCGACCCTGCGGACGTCGCCGGGCTTGAGTCCATAACGTTGCGCTGCGGGCAGATCGACCACGACGCTCACCTGCGGGATGTCCTTCAGGGATTCGACGTGGTTCTCGGTCACACCGGGAACGCCCGCGACGATCTCGTTGACCTCATCGGCGGTCTGCTGGAGCTGAGCGAGATCCTGCCCGTAGATCCGGATCGTGATGGCCTCGCTCGAGCCCGTCAGGACCTCCCTGATCCGCTCCTTCAGGTAGGTCAGGACGTCGCGCGTGATGCCGGGGTAGCCGTCGACCACCTCCTGGATCTTCGCCAGCGTCGCGTCGTAGTCCACGGACGGGTCGACGCTGATCCAGTTCTCGCCGAAGTCGATCCCGACGACCTCGTCCATCAGCAGGGCCTGCCCGATGTGCGATCCGGCGTTGCGAACCCCGGGGATCTCCAAGAGCTCGTGGTTGGCTCGTGCGGAGATCCTGAACATCTCCGGCTGTCCGGTGCCGGGCACGGTCAGCCAGTGCATCAGGAAGTCGCGTTCCTTGAACGAGGGCAGCAGGGACTGGCCGAGGAACGGCAGCGCCGCGACGCCCATCACGGTCGCGAGTCCGACCGCCGCGTAAGCGCGGCGTGGCCGGTAGACGATCTTGGCGAGCACGAAGTGGTACGCGCGCTGGAGCGCAGGGACGACCGGAGACTCGCGATGCTGCAACGACGAGGATTTCCGGAAGAAGATCAGGCTCATCGCCGGCGTCACCGTCAACGCGACGACCATCGACGCGAGCAGGGCGAGGGCGTACGACGTGGCGAGCGGCCGGAAGAACGAGCCCGACAGACCCTCGAGCATGAAGATCGGCGCGACTGCCACGATCTCGATCAGCGTCGCGTACACGATCGCGCTGCGCACCTCGAGCGACGCCTCGAGGATGACCCTCGCCGTGGACACGCCGCTGCCTTCGCGGCGATGCTGCCGCAATCGGCGGACCACGTTCTCGATGTCGATGATGGCATCGTCGACGATGTCGCCGAGCGCGATCACCATGCCGGCCAGGATCATCGTGTTGATCGTGGCGCCCCGCCAGTGCAACACGAGACCGGCCGCGACCAGCGACAACGGGATCGCCACGACGCTGATCACGGCGGTGCGCCAGCTGTACAGGAACAGGCAGAGCATGAGGATCATCAGGATCGCGCCGAACCAGATGGCCTTGGAGAGGTTGCTGATCGACTCCTCGATGAAGGTGGCGGGCCGGAAGATCGTCGAATCGATCGCGATGCCCGGGAGCCCGGGCTTGAGCTCCTCGAGCGCGGCTTCCACCCCTTCCGTCACGTCGAGGGTGTTCGCCCACGGGAGCTTCTCGACGATGAGCATCAGCCCCGGGCCGTCGTTGATGACGGCGTCACCGACCAGCGGCCAGGTCCCTCGCTCGAGGTTGGCCACGTCTTGTACCTCGAGCACCTTGCCGTCCGCCGATCGGACCGGCACCCCGCCCAGGTCGTCGGCGTCGACGATGGGAAGGACGTGTCGGACCTGGTAGCGGTTCGTGGGGGTGTCGATGAAGCCACCGCGTCCGATGTAGTTCCCGTCGGAGTACTGAAGGAGCCCGGCGTCCAGCGCGTCGGCCACGGCGGTCGAGACGGCGTCGACCGTGACGTTGTGCTCGCGGAGCTTCTCGGGCACGATCTGGATCGTCGGCATCTCGATGCGCTCACCCCAGATCGGAACGTTGGCTACCCCCGGGACCCGCATCAGGCGCGTCCTGATCTTCCAGTAAGTCGTCATCGACAGGTCGATGAGATCGAGGTCGGGGTCGGTCGTCGTGAGCCCGATCTTCACGACCCGGCTCGTGGCCGACAGCGGCTGGATCATGAAGGGCGGGCTCGCCCACGTGGGCAGCTGAGGCGAGATCTGGGCGATGCGCTCCTGCACGTGCTGCCGAGCGGTCAGCAGGTCGGTCCCGGGGGCGAAGATCATCTCGATCGACGAGAGCGACTCGACCGACTTCGAGCGGATGTCGTCGAGGCCGGGAACCCCGTTGAGGGTCTGCTCGAGGGGGATCGTGACCAGTTGCTCCACCTGGTTCGCCGACAGTCCGAGGGCCGGTGTCTGGACCTCGACCTTCGGAGGCGCGAACTCGGGGAACACGTCGATCGCCGTGTGACGGAGCTGCTGCACGCCGAAGAACATCATCGCGGCGGCGAGTGCGACCACGAGGTATCGGAACTTGAGGCTCGACCCTACGATCCAGCGAAGCATCCTGCGTCCCTTCCTCTCGCGATCGCGCTACGAGTCGAACTCGGTCTCGGATCCGTACAGTTCCGGGGCACCTACCGTGACGACCTGCGTCCCGATGGGCGGTCCTTCCGAGAGGAAGGCCTCGGTCGAGGACTCCCGGGCGATGTCGATCGGGGCCCTGAGGAACTCGTTCGGTTCCGGATTCGTGTACACCCAGAAGTCCCCGTGCGCGTCGAGGTAGACCGCGTCGTAGGGCACGACCAGCCGGGATCCACGCTGCTCGACCGGGACCGTCTCGATGCCCAGCCGTTCGACCGCCGCCTCCTCCAAGATGACCCTCAGCACGTCCTGTCCTTCGACCGGCTCGAGGGTGTACGGCTTGTCCTCGATCTCGTACTCATCGGAGACCGAGCCGCCGCAGGCCGTCATGATCAGCACGGCGGATGAAACGAGGGCGATCCCAACGAGGCTGCGCTTCATCGGGTCCTCCTACCCCTTGACGGTGTCGACGTCGGGGACCTTGACGAACAGGTCGTCCGCCGAGGTATCCAGCTCGGCGATCTCGCCGTATCGCAGGTAGACCGCCGGGACCACGACGAGGCTCAGCAGCGCCGTCGTGACGAGCCCGCCCAGGATCACGGCGGCCATCGGCCCGACGATCTCGAACCCCGCCGATCCCCCGCTCACGACGAAGGGGATGAGCGCGGCGGCCGATGCGAGCACGGTCGTCAGGATCGGGACGAGTCGTTCGCGCGTTCCTCGCACCACGAGGTCCGCACCGAACTCGCCACCTTCGCGCTGCAGCTGCTGGTAGTGGCGGATGAGGACGACGACGATGCGAACCGCGAGTCCCATCACCGCGACGAACCCCGCGACGGATCCGAGGGTCACCTCACCGCCGTCGATCAATGCGGCCACGGCGCCACCGGAGAGCGCCATCGGCAAGGCTAGGAAGGCGAGCAGAGCCAGGCGCCAGCTCGCGAACGCGGCCTGCAGCAGCAGGAAGACCGCGATCAGCGCCGCGACGGCGACCGCGATCACGCGCGAGCGTGCCGCGGCGTCCTCCTCGAAACCACCCAGAACCGTGGCGTGGTGCTCGAGGGGGAACTGGACCTGACCGAGGGCAGCCTCGACGTCGGCCGCCACCGCGCCCACGTCACGTCCGGCGACACCGGCGGCAACGTCGACGTAGGACTCGACCGACTCGTGACGGATCACCGCCTCGTTCGGCACGATCCGAACCTCGGCGACCTGGCCGAGCGGCACGAGGCCGTCGGCCGGCGTGTCGATCAGCAGGTTCTCGACGTCGGCCTCGGTCTCACGGATCTCGGGCACCCCCCAGACGGCGACATCGAACACCTTCTGCTCCTCGAAGAGGTTCCCGACCACGAGACCCGACAGCAGGGTCGTCGCCGCGCGGCGAACATCTCCCGGAGCAAGGCCGACGCTCTCCGCCTCCTCGATGATGGGCTCGACCTCGATCGTCGGCTCGTCTGCGGGAAGGTCGGCCCGCGCGTTCTCGACCCCGTCGATGCCGGCGATGGCCTCCCGCACCTCCTGAGCCTTGTCTTCCAGGATCGCCTGGTCCTGGCCGTAGATCCTGACGACGATCTCGTCGCTCCCCCTGCCCAGCACGTCGGTGATCCGCTGCTCGGAGTACGTCAGCACGTCGTTCGTGACGTCGGGAAGACCGCCGGCTACGGACTCGATCGCGCCGACCGTGTCGCCGTAGTCGGCGTCGGCGTCGACGCTGACCCACACCTCTGCGGAGTTGACGTTCACGATCTGGTCCGACTGCACGGCGCGACCGACATGCGCCCCCACGTCCTCGATGCCGGGCAATGACCGGAGCTCGTCGACGGCTTGAGCCGTGATCGCGTCCATCCGCTGAAGCGACGTCCCTGGGGCGGCATCCAGGCGCACGACCACGTCGCGCTCCTGGAGGACCGGGCGCATCGACTGGTCGAGGAACGGCAACGCCACGAGGCCTGCCAGGACGAAGACGCCGAAGACGGCGAACGCGGGGCCGACCTTCGGTACGATGCGGCCGGCCGTGCCGTCGTAGCGCTTGCGGAGCCAACGCCCCGTGAGCGACTCGCGAGGCTCGTGTTTCGCATGGCCCAGGAGCATCATGCCGAGCGCCGGCGTAACGGTGACGGCCACGACGATGGACGCCACGATCGCGAGCAGATACGTGGTCGCGATCTCAGGCAGGAATGCTCCGGCCTCGCCCTCCATGAAGAAGGCGGGCAGCAGGACCGCGGCGACGATAAGCGTCGCGAAGAGGATGGCGCTCCGCATCTGGATCGCCCCCTCGATGACGACCTGCCAGGCCGGCGTGCCGTCGCCCTCCGCATGGTGGCGACGGATCCGCTGCGCCACGTTGTCGATGTCGATGACCGCGTCGTCGATCAACACGATCAAGGCCATCACCAAGCCGGCCAGGACCATCGTGTTCACCGTCGTCTCGGTGATATACAGGACGAGCCAGGCGGCGCCGAGCGACATCAAGATCGCCACCGCGCCGACGAGGGCGCTCCGCCACTCGAAGAAGAGCGCACCGAGCACCAGGAGCAGCAGTATCGCGCCGATCAGCGCGGCGCGTCCGAGGTTGTCGAACGACGTGTCGATGAACTCGGCCGGACGGTAGATCGACGTGTCCATCTGGAGACCGGGGAGGCCGGGCGAGAGCTCGTCGAGCGCCCCGTCGATCCCGTCGGCCACCCGAGGCGTGTTGGCGTCGGGGAACTTCTCGATCACGAGCAGCAGGCACTCGCCGTCGGAGCAGAGAGCGTCGCCGATCAGCGGCTGGTGGTCCTCGACGACGTCGGTGACGTCACCCAGGGCGAGCGCAGAACCGCCGGTTGCGACCTCGCCCTGCGGATCCTCGATCGGCACCTGCCCCAGCTCTTCGGGTGTCGAGATCGCCTGTTCGTGGAAGATGTGGAGCCTCTCGTTCAGGGTGTCGATGAACCCACCCGTGCCGGGCGACGACGCTTCGAGGAAGGACAGCGGTGACACTTCCAGGGCGTTGCCGGCCGTCCTGATCACCTGGTTGAGCGTCACGTCCGCGTCGGCGAGACGCTGCGGATCGACGAGGACCTGCAGCTGGCGATCACGGAAGCCCCATGTCGAGACGTTCGCCACACCTTCGACGCCGAGCAGCCGCGGGGTGATCACCCATTTGGACAGGATGGACATCTCGATCGGCGAGAGCTCGTCCGACGACAGCTTCACCATCGCTACCCGGGAGGTCGATGACACGGGCTGGATCATCTGCGGCGGCTTCGCGACCTGCGGGAGACCCGCTGCCGCGACCGCCTGGGTGAGGCGCTCCGCGACGACCTGGCGAGCATCGAGGACGTCGGTGCCCGGCTCGAAGGTCATGACCACCGAGGAGAGCCCCGGCAGCGAGACCGACTCGATCTCATCGAGGAACGCGATCCCCACGAGCAGGTCCTGCTCGAGAGGAACGGTGATCAGCTCCTCCACCTCTTCGGCGGACAGACCGAGCGCCTCCGTCTGGACCTCGACGGTCGGCTTCTGGAATTCGGGCAGGATGTCCGTCTGGGCGTTGTCGAGCTGCAGGACGCCGTAGACCAGCAACCCGACGGCCACGGCGATCACCAAACGACGGAACTTGATGCTCGAACCGACGATCCACCGCATCATGGCTGTGCGACCTCCGCGAGTTGGTCCGGGAAGTTCCCCCGGCATCGACGAGATTGGCTCCGGTCCGCGACTGACGCGCCGGGATGGTCTGCATCCGTCATCCGGGAAGGATCGATCGGCAGGGATCCTGAAGGGTCTGCACCGCAGCGCCTATCTCGTAGACCCATCGGCCTCGATCCGACGGACGAACACATGGGCCGACCGTACGCCCATGTGTGTCGAGAGCGCAACCCCTAGACCTACATCCTTCGGCCTATTTGCGGTGGATCGGTCGAAGGCCATGCTAACGCCTACGTCGCGGGCGGGCCGAAGCCCGAGTGACGGGGTGCAGCTTCCCACATCGTGGCTGAAGGCTCGCTGAAGACAGGCATAATTGCACCCATGAGACTGCTGGTTGTGGAAGACGAACGGGCCCTGGCCGCGGGCCTCAAGCGCGGGCTCGAGGCCGAGGGCTTCGCGGCCGACGTGGCGCTGAACGGCACCGACGGCCTCTGGATGGCCCGCGAGAACTCTTACGACGCGATCCTGCTGGACATCTTGCTTCCCGGCATGAACGGGTTCGAGGTGTGCGCGACCTTGCGGAAGGAGGAGAACTGGACCCCGATCCTCATGTTGACGGCCAAGGAAGGGGATCTCGACCAGGCCGAGGCGCTCGATCTCGGAGCCGACGACTACCTCACCAAGCCGTTCTCATTCGTGGTGCTCCTGGCGCATCTGCGGGCGTTGATCCGACGCGGCGCTCCCGCACGACCGGTTGTCTTGGAGGTCGGCGACCTGCGGTTCGATCCGGGATCGCGGCGCGCGTCCCGAGGTGAGACCGAACTCGACCTGACGGCCAGGGAGGCCTCGATCCTGGAATATCTGATGCGCCACGAGGACGCGGTTCTCTCGAAGAACGAGATCCTGTCCAACGTCTGGGACTACGACTTCGAGGGCGACCTCAACATCGTGGAGGTGTACGTGGGGCACCTGCGCAACAAGATCGACCGCCCGTTCGGGCGGGAAACCCTACAGACGATCCGTGGGGCGGGGTACCGTCTCGCCGACGACGGCTGATCGGAGACGGCCACGATGCGACTTCGCCGCGTGACTGCGGGGGTTCGCGTCCGCACGACCTTGACGGCCGTGCTGGTGGTGGGGACGGCGCTCGTCCTGGCGACCGTGGCCCTGGAGCTGAGGCTCCGGGACCAGCTCACCGCCGGTATCGAGGACGCCGCGTTCCTCACGGCCGAGAGCATCGCGGGAACCATCATGCAGGGCACGATCCCGCCGGTGATCGATACCGGTGATCTGGACGACGAGTTCGTGCAGGTCGTCGACGCGGCCGGAGCCGTCGTGTCGACGACCGAGAATCTCGGCGGGCGGGCCGTGGTCGCCGAGCTCGAGGACGACGAGAGCATCGTGATCGCGGACCTGCCCTTCGAAGACGGCGAGGGCGATTTCCTCGTGGTCGCGGTCACCGCATCGACGGACGAGGGCATCCGTAAGATCTTGGTCGGTCGAGCCCTCGAGCCGGTGGGTGAATCCACGGGAGCCGTGGCAGGGCTCCTCGTCGTCGGCATCCCGCTGTTGCTCGTCGTGGTCGGAGCGGTGACATGGACCGTCGTCGGGCGGGCCCTGGCCCCGGTGGAGTCGATCCGCAGCGAGGTGCAGACCATCTCCGGCGACCGGCTGAGTCGACGGGTGCCCGTGCCGAACGCCGACGACGAGATCGCACATCTCGCGAAGACGATGAACGTCATGCTCGACCGTCTCGAGGAGGGACGGGACCGCCAGCGGCGTCTGGTCTCCGACGCCTCCCACGAGCTGCGCTCACCGCTCGCGGTGATCCGTCAGTACGCTGAGGTCGCCCTCGCTCACCCCGCAGATTCGGACGTGGAGGAACTCGCGGAGGTCGTGCTCGCGGAGGATCTCCGGCTGCAGCGGATGGTGGACGATCTCTTGCTCTTGACACGCATCGACGAGGGCACGCTGACATTGCGCCACTCGGAGGTCGACCTCGACGACATCGTGCTCGAGGAGGCGTCGCGACTGCGTGCTTCCGAGATCGATCGCCGGATCGACAGCAGAGCCGTCTCGGCCGGCCGCATCCATGGCGACGCAGCCCATCTCGAGCGTCTCGTCCGCAACCTCATCGACAACGCGATCCGTCACTCCGACACCACGGTGACGCTCTCCCTCAGGGAGGCCGGGCCGGAGGTCGTGTTCACCGTCGACGACGACGGCCCGGGCATCGCTCCGGTCGATCGGAAGCGGGTCTTCGAGCGATTCGAGCGATTGGAGGAATCCCGCGACCGCGACTCGGGGGGGACGGGACTCGGCCTCTCGATCGTGCAGGAGATCGCGCATGCGCACCATGCCAGCGTGACGGTCGACGACGCGTCGACCGGAGGCGCCCGGCTCGAGGTGCGCTTCCCCCGAAAGGGTCAGGGATAGCGGAACCGAAGCTGGCTGCAGGCGCTACTCGAACACCCACCAGTAGCCGACGGCGCCGTCCTCGCGGTCGCCGCCGGCGCCGTCGTAGAGCCGTTTGGCCGCGGCGTTCCCGGCGTCGGTGAACAGCCACATCTTCTCGTGACCCTTCCCGCGGGCGAACGAGACGAACGCCTCGAGCAGCTCGCGGCCCAGACCGTCTCGCCGGTACGGCTCGACCGCGCCCACGTCGTAGAGCACGATCATCCAGAACCCGTCGGGACGGAAGAGCTCGTAGCCGTAGGCGCAGCCCACGACGACGTCGTCGTCGACCGCGACGAACGCATGCGAATGCGGATCGCGAAGGAACATCTCGGGCGCCGGCGATGACCGTCCCTTGAGAACCTGGATGCCGGCGTCGAGCAGCTCGACATCGTCGGGTTCGAGCTTGCGGATGTCGACCACGACGACCCAGCGTACGCCCCGAGCGCGTTCGGTCGGTGTCGGGTTCGAGGACCCGCTCGCCGATGCGGTCCTACGGCTCCGGAAGCTCGAACCTCGTTCGGAGCTCCTGGGTCCGGCCGGTGGACGACGCGCGGTAACCGGCCTCGACGATCTCGATCACGTGACGCGCGTGCTCGGGGGTGACCGGCGTCGGTGTGCCGTCGGCGACGAGCCCGACGAGCTGCATGATGTCCTCGAAGACGTGGGCCTCGGGGATCTCGCGGTGGGGGCCCACGACGTGTGGGAGCACGCGCATCTGCGCGTCCCAGTCCCAGGTGGGGGCGTCGGTCGTGAGCTCCCGGCCCTCGAACTCGATCGGCTCGCCGTCGAGGAGCAGTCCGGAGATCGTTCCCTCGGTTCCGAAGTAGATGCCGGCCCCGAAGTCGTCGATCACGGTCCCGGCCGCCGCACCGTAGACGACGATCTGCACCCCGTCGCCGAAGCCCACCACCAGCACGGTGTTGTCGTCGACCTCCGTCACGATCTCCTCGCCGAGGAACATGCGGCTCGGCACGACCGTGCCCGAGAGACCGGTCACGCGCTCGGCCGGACCCAGCACGCTGGTGAGCTGATGCAGCGCGTAGACCGCGACGTCGTACATCGGCCCGCCCCCCGGCGCGCGGAAGTACCAGCTCGGGTTCGCCGGGAGACCGCCGGGCACCGAGGTCCGCTCCGCCTCCTCGTCCTGCTCGTGGTACCGGCCGAGGGAGCAGCCGCAGATGCCCCATGCCAGCCGTCCGATCGCGCCGCCGGCGACCAACCGTCGGATCGCCGTGAGTTGCGGACGAAGCACCTCACCGGGCGATGCGACCAGCCGCAACCCCCGAGCCGCGGCGAGCTCGATCAAGGCATCTGCCTCCGCCACGGTCGTGGACATCGTCTTGTTGACGTGCACGTGCTTGCCGGCCTGGAGGGCGGCCGTCGCCTGATCGAAGTGCAACCCGATGGGCGATGCGATCGTCACCGCGTCGACCGCCGGGTCGGCGAGCAACTGCTCGAGCGTCTCGTAGGCCGCGGCGATCCCGAAGAGCTCCGCCGACGCCTCCGCCCGGCCCGGCGCCGGATCGCAGACCGCCGCCAGGCGGACCCGGTCGTGCACGTCGTCCTGGCTCAGGTGAGGAAGGATCCCCCGCTGAGCGATCATGCCCGCTCCCACCACACCGATGCCGACACGGTCGCTCACGGGTTCCTCCCCCATCGGTCCTGGTCGAACCGGAAGGTACCGCCGATGGGGACGGATGTTCCCGAGACCGCCGATACCCCCGCCGCCTCGAGGATCTCGAGGACGTGGATCGCGTGGTCGGCCGAAGCCAGCGGGGTCCCCCCGTGGGCGATGCATCCCAGCAGATGCTCGACGCCGAGGACGTGATCCGGCCCTCCCTCGGGCCGCTCGGCGGCGACCGGGATCTCCCGCCACTCGCCGGACGCATCGAGCAGGTGCAGTGGCGCGGCCACGTCGAGCAGGTCGAGCGAGATCGTGCCCCGCTCCCCCATCAGCTCGAGCTCGCCGGCCCGCGTGCCGTGGGATGTGAAGTTCGCCTCGACGGTACCGAGGGTCCTGTCGCCGAGCTCGAGCGCAACCGTCCAGGCGTCGTCGACCTCGATCGGAACGTGGCGTCCGGCGTACGGCCCCCCCGTGATGTCGAAGCCGTCGGCGCTGCGGATGCTCATCGCCGAGACGCGGCGAGCGGGGCCGAGCAGGCCGGTGATCGCATGGAGCGGGTAGACGCCGAGGTCGACCAGCGGGCCCGCGCCGGGCACGAAGAACGGGGTGGGGTCCGAGTCGTATCCCGGCCATGGCGGCACGCCTCCGTACCCGAGCCCTCGCACCGTATGTACCGGTCCGATATCGCCCGATGCCAGCAGCTCACCGGCCGATCGCACCTGGGGGAACAGGAGCACGCTCGGTGCCGCCACCAGCACGAGACCGCGGCCGCGCGCGAGATCGCGCAGCTCCGTCGCCGCGGCGATCGACATCGCGAGCGGTTTCTCGGAGTACACGTGGTGGCCGGCTTCGAGGGCCGTCCGAGTCGTCGCCTCGTGTGCTTGGATCGGGGTCAGGTTCACGGTCGCGTCGATCTCGATGTCGTCGTTCATCCGCGACTGATCGGTGAACCAGGGCACGCCGAGGTCCTCGGCGACCGTCCGGGCGCGTTCCTCTCCCCGGCCGCAGACCGCCACGATCTCCGCCCGGTCCTCGAGCCGATGGAACTCGGGCAGGTAGTCGCGGCCGGCGACGTCGCCGGGGCCGAGGATCGCGATCCGGATGCGATCGCTCATCGATGCTCCTCGGTGATGCCCGCGACGGCCATCGCCGCCCCCACGATCGCCGCGTCGGCGCCCAGTTCGGCCTCAACGACCGGCAGGTCCGCGCCCGTCGCCGGCCACACGTGAGCCCGGAGGCTTTCGAGGAACCGGTCCCGATACGGGCCCCGGGCGAGGCCGAGGCCGCCGCCGAGCACGATCGCGACCGGATCGAGCACGTTGACGAGCCACGCCCCGATCGTTCCCAACATCGCGCCGCCCTCGTCGACGATGCGCTGCGCGACGCCGTCGCCCGACCCGGCGGCGCGCACGACGTCCTCGGCCCCCTCGACAGATCGTCCCGAGACGGCCTCGTACCGCGACGCGATGCCGAGCCCGGACGCGATGCCTTCGGGGACCAGCTCGATGTCTCGGCCGCAGTGCGGACAGACGGCGGCGAAGGTTCCGCTCGCGGCGACGAGCGCCGATCCGTGGCTGCCGGCGTAGGGCTCCCCCGAACGGACCAGCGTCGAGCTCACACCGGTGCCGACGGACAGGTACAAGAAGGGGTCCCGGCCGCGGCCCGCGCCGAACCGCGCCTCGGCGGCCGCCGCGGAACGGACATCCGAGGCGACGGCGGCGGGCCCCACCTCGGCGAACGCCCCGACGATGTCGAGGTCCCGCCAGTCGATCGTCTGCGCGCTCGTGATCGATCCTTCCGGGGTGACCAGCTCGCAGACGGCCACGCCGATCCGGATCGCAGATCCGGCTTCCGCCGCCATGCCCGTCGCGAGATCCACGACGTCGTCGAGCACCTCCCGACCCTCGCGATCCGCACGCGTGGGCAGCTCCGTTCGGTTCGCGACGGACCCGATCTCGAGGTCGACGAAACCGGCCGCGATCTTCGAGCCGCCGACGTCGATGCCGATCGCCCTGGATGCGGTGGTTCGCTGCACCGCCGTCTGACTATCGTGGGTCGTAGGCCGGCGCAACCGCGACCATCGCCTCGACGCTCGCATCCGTGACGTTGTGCAACGCGTAGGAGGTTCCCTCGGGCACGAAGTAGCCGTCGTCGGGGTGGAGCTCGAACCAGCGCTGACCGTGGGGATCCGCTTCCTCGGTGAGCAGCACGTTGAGCGTGCCCTCGAGCACGTGGATCGCGACGTCGCCGCCGTGCCGCCGGTCGTCTGTGCGACCGCCCGGCCGGAGCACCGCGCGCTCGACCGTGAGGTGCTCGGTGCTCACGTACGTTCTCACCAGTGTGTCGATGCCTTCCAACCGCTCCAGGAGGCGTCGATCGTCGAGCACGTGCAGCCGGGCGAGTGCCTCGCGCTCCGAGGATGCCATCGGCCACCGCCCCGTGAACCGATCGTCCCGGTACCGGACGTCGGTCAGGAGCTCCTTCGTGCGGGCGTAGGCGCTGGAAGCCCCCGTCGACGGCGGAGGCGCGAAGAACTCGAGCACCCGGAGCTGCTCGGTGCCGAAGCTCACGGCGTGGTGCCACGTGTCGCGCCGGAAGAACACCGCTTCCCCCCGCTCGACACGGCGCACCTCGCCGTGCTCGGGATCGGCGATCACCATCGTGCCGGAGAGCACGTACAGGAGCTCGTCGGCTGCGAACACCGTCCGGAATCCATCGGAGTGGGTGAACCTCGCTCCCGGCGGCAGCGCGAAGACGAGGTGATGGATCTTCTCGCTCGACACGTAGATCCAGTCCGGCACCTGCCCCGCGTCATCGTTCCCCCACAGGTGGAGCCGCGCGCTCGCGTACGGGATCGGCGTCGCGTGATCGAACGTGGGGCGAGGCGAGGGCGCCGGCGCCCCCTCGGAACGCGTGGCCTGCAGATCGCCCTCGAGGCCCGCTCGCTCGGTGGTCGCCATGTGCCGCAAGTATACGCACCTCGAGTCTCCCGGAAAAGACCGGTATGAAGACCGGTTTCTAACGCGGCTTCTGAGATGCGGCCGTGAGCTTCGTGCGGAACCGGTACCGGTCGCCTCGGTAGACGACCCGTGAGGTCTCGATGGGATCACCGCGTTCGTCGAAGGTCGTCTGACGGGAGACCAGGACCGGCTCGGTCCCGTCGAGCCCGAGCAACGGCGCGATGACCGGCCCGGCCGAGGCAGCCTCGAGCGAGCAGTCGGCCAGGGTCGGGGCGATGTGGGCCTTGGTTCGCAGGATCTCGTAGACCGAGGCTTCCGTGTAGTCGGCGTCGGCGAGCGCCGGACACAGGTTCAGAGGGATCAGGCAGTGATGCACGGCGACCGGGACCCCGTCGAGCAGCCGGACGCGCTCCAGCTCCAGCACCTGGGCGCCGGGAGCCACCTGCAGTCCTTCGGCCTCGTCCATCGTTGCGTCACGGACCTCGTGCCGCAGGACCCTCGCCGTCGGCTCGAGGCCACGCGCTCGCGCCAAGGCCGTGAAGCTCTGCAACGCGTCGGCCGGCTCGCTGAGGTGCCCGTCCGAGACGAACCAGCCCCTCCCGGGGGAGGCCTCGATCAGCCCCTCGCCGACGAGCGCGGCGAGCGCTCGACGAGCGGTCACCCGGCTGATCTCGAAGCGTTCGCAGAGCTGCCGCTCGGAGGGGAGCTGCTGGCCCGGCGCGAGCCGTCCGGCGGCGATGTGCTCCCCGATCGCCTGCTGCACCTGCTGGTACAGCGGCATGTCCTTGCGGGCGGGATCGAGCGCGAGCGTGAGCGATACCGCCATGGGCCTCATCCTCCGAGCCTCGCCGTCGCCATGTCAACAACTGGTTCTATGCTGGTCTCATGCCCGGCATCCGCATCACGGTCGCCGACGGCCCCGACGGGTTCGACCGGGCAGCTGCCGACGAGATCGGGTCCACGATCGGGGCATGCCCGCGAGCCGCCGTGGTCGTGGCCACGGGCCGCACCCCCATGGGAGCGTACGCACGGCTGGCCGAGGATCTCTCCCCTGATGCGACCGGAGACCTGCGCGTCTTCCAGCTCGACGAGTACCTCGGGATCCCCAGGAGCGACCCACGATCCCTGGCTTCGTGGACCCGGCGAAGCTTCGTCGAGCCGCTGGGCATCGATCCGGCGTCGGTGTACTGGTTCGACGCCATGGCCGACGTCCCCGATGCCGAGTGCCGTCGTTACGAGGGGGCCGTCGCCGAGGCGGGTGGTTTCGACCTCGCGGTGCTCGGTCTTGGGCGCAACGGCCACCTCGGGTTCAACGAGCCGCCGTCGGACCCGATGTCGGGGACGCGAGTGGTCCCGCTCACCGAGGCGAGCCTCGCTTCGAACGCCGCCTACGTTCCTGGAAAGCCCGTGCCCACCGAGGCTTTCACGGCGGGACTCGACCTGTTGCTCGCAACGCGGCGTGTGGTGCTGGTCGTGTCGGGGCGGACCAAGCACGAGATCGTCCACCGGGCGCTCGACGGGCCCGTGACCGCGGAGGTCCCAGCGTCGTTCCTGCAGGAGCACCCCGACCTCGCCGTCGTCGTCGACGCGGACGCCTGGGGCGCGTGAGGACCGGAGGCTCGGCGGGTTCATTGCAGCGCCACCAACAGCGTCGTCGAGCAGATCATCATCGCGACGCCGAGCCATTGATGCTGGTGCAGCCGCTCGTGCAGGACGACCGCCCCGAGCACGACGGCCACCGACGAGAACTGGGCAGAGACGACCGCGACCACCGCCACCGGCCCGAGGTCGAGCGCCGTGGTGAAGGCGGCGAATCCGATCGTCTCGATCGTGGCGGCCTTGAGCACGAGTCCGAGCTCGGAGCGAGGCAGGCCGAGCGGCCCTCCGGCGAACGGGGCGATCGCCCAGAGCACGATCAGGCCGGTCAGACGGTACGCGGCGACCGACCAGACCGGGCCGATGCGCTCCGACGAGGCCGCGAGCGCGATCGTGTACACGCCGAGCAGCACCGCCCCGAGCACCGCCCATCCCACGCCCTCGGCCCGGCCGCCCCCCCGCACGAACGTCGCCAAGACGACCCCGGCGACCCCGAGCGCGAGGCCGAGCAGCACCAGCACCGAGAACCGCTCCCCCAACACGAGCATCGCCACCACCGCGGCGAGCCCGCCGCTGGTGGCGACGGTCGGGGAGACGATCGTGAGCTGTCCCATCCTCAACGCACGGAAGTACGCGAGCGTGCCGCCCAGGGCGAACAGCGCCGGCAGCGCGGCGAAGGGCACGTCACCGAGCTCCGGCGGCGGCCCGGTGAGCACGGCGATCGGCAGGATCATGACCGTTCCGACGACCATCAGCCATCGCGCCAGCGCCAGAGGGCTGAGGCGCCTCGCTCCCTGCAGCATCAGCAGCTCGGCGAGACCCCAGGCGAGGGCGGTCACCGTTGCGAGGACGACCGACATCCGAGCTCAGCCCGCCGCCGCATGTTCGCCGCCGTCGACGAGCATCGTGGCGCCGTTGACCCACGACGCCTGTGGGGAGGCCAGGAACAGCACCACGGCGGCGACCTCCTCGGGTGAGCCCATGCGGCCCCCCGGGATGCGACCGACGTGCGCGGCGAACTCCTCCGGTTCATCGTGACGGAACCGATCCCACCAGCCGCCGTCGAAGAGGATCGCGCCGGGACAGACGGCGTTGACCCTGATGCCCTCGCGCCCGAACGCGGCCGCGGCGTTCTGCGACCAGGCGAGCAGCGCCGCCTTCATCACCGAATACGCGTGGTGGGGCGTCGCGCCCGTCAGAGCGTCGATCGAGCCCAGACACACCATCGTGAAGGAACGGCCGGGCTGTGCCTCTCGGAGCTCCGACGCCAGGCGAACCGACTGCATAAGGTCGACGGCGAAGGAGTCCGCGTACTCGGCTTCCGACGCTCCCTCGGCGTTCGCAGTGGCGTTGGCCACCACGACGTCCAGCCCACCGCCCTCGATCTCGCCGAGCACGAGCGCTCGCACCGCCTCGGCGTCACGGACGTCGGCCGCGACAGCCCGCACCCTGTCGGGCCCCAGTCGATGCCTGGTTCGCTCCAGCGCGTCGGCTGAACGGGCGCAGATCGTCACGTGCGACCCCTCGGCGACGAACGCTTCGGCGATCGCGGCCCCGATCCCGCGGCTCCCACCGGTGACCAGGACCCTGGAGCCCGCGAGCCCGAGATCCATCGTCAGTCCTCGCCCGGGTGGCGCGGAAGCACTCGACAGGCCTCCGGATCCCAGGTGAGGTCCACGGTGGACCCCAGGTCGATGACCGAGCCCCCGGAGACCTCCGCCTTCACCGGATCGCCCAGCCCCTCGACGGCGACACGGTAGGAGTGACCCGTGCCCCGGAACGAGAGGTCGCGCACGACCCCGCGCAGGGCGCGATCGTCCGAGGGCGCCGACACACCCACGACCTCGGGTCGCAGGACCAGCCACGCCCGCCCTGTGACGTCCGACGCCGGGGTGCGGAAGCGGTGCCCGCCGACGGTCACCTCTGCTGCTCCGTCGTCCACCCGGTCGACATCGACCGGGATCACGTTCGCATCACCGACGAACCGGGCGACGAACGGGGAGGCCGGCCGCCGGTAGACCTCGTTGGGCGTGCCGATCTGCTCGATCCGCCCCTGGTTGAAGACGACCACGCGGTCCGAGAGCGCGAGCGCCTCTCGCTGGTCGTGGGTCACGTAGATGAACGTGCCGCCGATCTCCCGGTGCAGGCGGCGGAGCTCGACCTCCATCTCGAGCCTGATCTTCAGGTCGAGCGCCGAGAGCGGCTCGTCGAGCAGCAGCACCTGCGGCCGGTTCACGATCGCCCGGGCGAGGGACACCCGCTGCATCTGCCCACCGGAGAGCTCGTGACTGCGCCTGGGCTGGAACCCGTCGAGGCGCACGAGCGTGAGCGCTTCGTCGACCCGCCGCGTGATCTCCGCCTTCGAGAGCCCGTCGATCCGCGGCCCGAACGCCACGTTGGCGGCGACGTCGAGATGTGGGAACAGGGTCGGACGCTGGAAGACCATGTTGACGGGCCGCCGGTGCGGGGGGACCTTCGTCACGTCGTCCCCCCCGAGCAGCACCTCGCCCGCGGACGGGCGCTCGAAACCGGCGACGATCCGAAGCAACGTGGTCTTGCCGCACCCCGAGGGACCGAGCAGCGTGACGAACTCCCCGTCGTCGATGTCGAGCGTCACGTCATCGAGCGCGATGACTCCCCCGAAGCGCTTCGCGACGGCGCGCAGCCGCACGCGGGGACCCGCGGAGGTCGGATCGCTCACCGCGCCGTCCCTCCGATCGGCTCGGCGTCGATCGACAATCCCGCGGTCTTGGAGCCGCGGAGCGTCAACACGAACGCGATCGCGAACAGCGCCAAGGTGATCACGAGCAGCAGGCTCGAGATCGCGTTCACCGACGGATCCACCGTGCGGCGCAGGGTGGAGAAGATGAACAGCGGCAGGGTGGAATCGGCCCCGATCACGAAGAACGTGATGATGAACTCGTCGAAGCTCAGCGCGAACGCCAGCAATGCCGCCGCCAGCAGGACGGGCCAGACCTGCGGCAGGGTCACCCGCCGGAACACCAGCCAGGTGTTGGCGCCGAGGTCGGCCCCGGCCTCCTCGAGGGCGGGATCGAGACGTTGCAGCGCCGCCACTGCTATCAGCAGGTAGTAGGGCAGCACGTAGACCATGTGGGCGATCATCACCGTGCCCAGCGAGAGGCTCACTTCCACCCTGGAGAAGAGCACCAGCAGCGAGAGCCCGAGGAAGAGCCCCGGCAGGGTGAGGGGCAGGAACAGCAGCACGGCGACGGGGGTCCGAAGCCTCGTCGACGCGCGTGTCAACCCGTACGCGGCCAGCGTGCCGAGCACGAGCGTGCTCAACGCCACGACTCCCCCGACGAACGCGCTGTTGACGACCGCATCGCGGAACGCCGCGGACTCGATGATCTGGTGGTACCAGCGGGTCGAGAACCCCGCGAACGGGAACGTCAGGCTCCCGGTGGAGTTGAACGAGAAGAGCACCACGATCGCCAGGGGCACGAACAGGAACAGCAGCGCCGCGATCGTGATCGCCGTCGGCACGGGAGCGCGTCGTCCCTGCATCAGCTCGACAACCTGATGTCGTTGAGCTTGAGCCGTCGCAGGATGAACGAGCCCACAGCGAACACCGCGACGAACGCCAGGAGCATCAGGAACGAGGTGGCCGCCGCCAGGGGCCAGTTCCCCACGCCGATGAAGTTCTGCTGGATCTGCACGCCGAGCGTGACGCCGTCTCTCCCGCCGAGGAACTGAGGCGTCACGTAGTCCGCCGCCGAGAGGATGAAGACGAACACGAACGCGCTGAAGGCAGGCGCGGCCATGATCGGGACGATCACCCGTCGCCACAGCAGCGACGACTTCGCCCCGAGGTCCTGCGCCGCCTCGAGCAGCCCGTCACCGAGCGGCCCCATGCCCGCGTAGAGCACCAGCACCACGTACGGAAGGAAGATGTGCACGAGCGCCACGACGACGGCGAACCGGCTGTACAACAGGAAGCCGAGCGGCTGGTCGATCAGCCCGGCTCGATCGAGGGCGGAGTTGATGAGCCCGCGGCTGCCGAGCACGGTCCGCCAGGCGTAGATCCTCACGAGGTAGCTCGCGAACATCGAGGCCGCGATCAGGAAGAGCACCGCGATCCGCGAACGCTGGGCGACGAACCGGAGCCAGTACGCGATCGGGAGCCCGACGATCACCGTCACCGCGGCGGTCGACAGGCCGACCTCGAGGGAGTTGCGCGCGAGCGTCCTGTTCAGCGTCGAGGTCAGGGCGTCGCGGTAGGCGTCGAGCGTGAACGGCGTGCCCACCGCATACAGCTGGTTCGTGAGCAGGCTGTAGATGGCGAAGATCACCAACGGGGTGGCGAAGAACGCCAGGAGCCACGCAACCGCGGGCAGCGTCGCGATCAGCGGCCGAACGCGCCGCCGTTCCGCTGCCTCGCTCCGGGTGGTCGCCTCCGCCAGGCTCGCCATCGGGTGTCGCCCGCCGGCTACGCCCCCGCCTTGATCCCCTGGAAGGCCTCGTTCCACTCCGGGAAGGTCACGTACTCGTCGGACTCGGTCGGTGCGTTGATCGCGAGCGGCGCGAGCTCGAGCAGCCCGTCGAGGTCGTCGTAGGGGTAGAGGTCCCTCGTCGCCTTGTTCAGGTTCGCCACCGACGCCTCGACCGTGACCCCACCGACGAGGTACTCGGCCGCCTCCGCGTTGACCACCGGGTCGAGGGCTTGGTTCATCCACGCGAGCGCGGCGTCGGGGTTCTCCGAGGTCGGCGGGATCGCGTAGGAGTCGCAGAAGCTGTGGCTGCCTTCCTCGGGGATGTTCGTCTCGATCGTGTCGACGCCCTGGTCCGCGGCGAACGTGTTCATCGCCGCCCATCCGTGGAAGCACGCGACCGCGTCGCCGGAGACCAGCTTCGTGGTCATGTCGCCGAACGACGGCGACACGCCCCGGCCCTGCGCGACGAACTGCGTCATCAGGTCGACGATGTCGCCGAGCCGGTCCTTGGGAACCTCGTTCGATCGCAGGTCGAGGATCTTGCAGCAGAGGTTGAAGTTGCCCGCCGGGTCGTCGACCGTCGCGACCTTGCCCTTGAGGCTCGGATCGAGCAGGTCGTACCAGGAGCTCATCTCGTCGACCTCGGCCGCGTTGTAGGTGAGCCCGATCGATCCCCACGTCCACGGCACGCCGATCCGCTGTCCTTCTGGGTTGATCCAGAAGTTGTTCTCGTCGGAGGCCCAGAACGGGAACAGGCCGCTGAGGTTGGGAAGCTTGTTCTCGTCGAGCGGCGTGAGGATGTCGAGCTCGGTGTAGAGGGGCATGTATCCCTGGTAATAGGTGATCAGGTCGTAGCCTGCGGCCGCGCCGCCCCCCTTGATCTTGGCCTGGATCTCGTCGTGGTTCGCGATGTACGTGGGGTTGACCTCGATGCCCTGCTCCTCACGCCACGCTTCCATCGAGTCGACGGGGATGTCGTAGCCCTCCCACGACAGGAAGTTCAGCGTGCCGGAGGCATCGGGGGCTTCGGGCGAAGCCGCCGGGCCGGTGGGCGAGGGCGCATCGCCCGCGCCGTCGTCACCGCCGCAGGCGGCGAGGATCGACGGGGTGGCCCCGATCGTGACGACGGCCACGCCCGTCCTCCGAAGGAAATCCCGCCGGGCCATGCCGACGCGTCGAGCGCTGCGAGCCATGCTCTCCCCCTTCTGATACAGCGCGTCTCGGGCCTGTGGAGGCCTACCGGCCGGGTTCCCCCGGATTGATACCGGTATCGAGACCGCTCGAGGCGTGATGCTAAGCTCCGAGCCCGATGGATGCAAGGGAGGATCCACGCGGCGCCACGGACCCGGCTCGAGACGCCTCGCGAACCTCCGGAGTGGGGGTCGGGTTCATCGGCGCCGGCAACGTTCTGGGAGCCTACCTGCGGGTCCTCGATCTGCTGATCCCGAAGGGTGTCGCGTGCGAAGGTCCGGTCTATGCCCGTGACCCATCCGCCTGGGACGACCTGCGGCGTCGGCGTCCGGGCATGCGACTCGTCGCGACCGCTGAGGAGGTCTGGGCCTCCGACGTGCAGGTCGTCGTTGTGATCACGCCCCCCGGGACCCACGCCGAGCTCGCGCTCGAAGCGCTCCGCCGCGGGAAACACGTCGTGGTCGAGAAGCCGCTCGGCATGACGAAGACCCAGGCCGAGCCGGTCGTCGCCGAAGCCGATCGCGCGAACCTGCACCTGCTTGCCGCCCCGTTCGTGCACCTGTCCCCCACCTTCAGGGAGCTCTGGACCCGCGTTCGCGCAGGTGAGATCGGCACGGTGCACAGCGCCCGTGGCCTCTACGGCAACGCCGGGGTCACCTGGTCCGCGTGGTACCACGAGGGCGGGGTGGGCCCGATCGGTGATCTCGCCATCTACAACCTGAAGAGCCTCACGTGCCTGCTCGGCCCGATCCGCGAGGTGACCGCGGTCGAGGCGGCGGCGGTCCCGAACAGGACGGTGGACGGGCACACGATCGAGCACCCGGACCCCGACGTGCTGCATCTCATCGCGCGTCACGACGACGGCGCCATCTCGTCGATCGTGGCGAGCCAGGCGATCCAGCGGTACCGGCGGCCCGGCCTTGAGTTGTACGGGACCGAGGGAACCGCGAACCTCCTCGGGGACGACTGGGACCCGGCCGGCCTCGAGATCTGGCGCAACGACGACGGAGCTTGGCGCTCCTCCGATCCGATCGACCCGACGTGGTCATGGGCGGACGGGCTTCGCGAGGCGGTCCTCTCGATCGTCGAGGGCCGCCGCCCACTGACGAGCACGACCCAGGACCTGCACCTCGCGGAGGTGATCGACGCGGCGCGGCGGTCGGCCCGGCAGGGGGGAACCATCGCGGTCGACTCGTCGTTCACGCCGATCGATCTCTCGATCGACCTCGACCGGCACCACTACGTGCATGACCACACGCGACCGCCGGAAGAGCAGTGAGCGCCCCGCGCCCGCCGGCTTGGCCCTGACACCCGAGAGGAACGACATGCTCGTCTATCTGGAGTTCATCAGCCGCCGACCCGGCATCGGGCTCCACGAGTTCCACACCGTCGTCGGCGGAGGCCAGACCGGGTGGTCGGGTGACTACGGGGAGGACGTCGCGGTGCTCAACCTCGGCCGCTCCTGGAGGATCGGGCCGGAACCCGAATACCTGTGCGTCTGGTACACGCCGACGGCGAGCGTCGACCGGCTCGACGAGTGGGAGCGTGTGTTCCGCTCGGGTGACGCCGACACTTACGAAGAACCCTTCCGGCTCGCGGCCCGCATCGACGCGGCGGGGTGTTACGAACCGCTGATGGAGCCCGTCGTCGGCACGAAGGGCAAGTACTACGCCGAGTGGTTCGACCTCCGCGACGATGCCGGTCACGACGATGTGCGTACGTGGTACGAGGAGCGCCGCGCCGCGCATCCCGAGGCCGACCTCAACCTGTTGATCGATCGCATCGGGCTCCTGGGGCCCGACCCGCGAGGGCTCGCGGTCTGGGGCATCGGATCGTGGGGCTCGGCCGAGCCGATCGCTCGCGAGACCGTGACGGCCGGCTCGCCGATCCGGCCGGTGACCGCCTCGCTCTATGCCGATTTCGGCGAGGAGCAGCTCTAGGGGCGCGTGTGGCGATCTCGCTGGGTATCGACACGTTGTGCTGGCACATGCCGCTGGAAGCCGGCCTGATCAGGATCGAGGATGCGCTGCGTGATGCGGCGTCGCTCGGCGCGCCCGTCGTCGCCCTGAACCTGCACCACTCCCGTTCTCGATCGGTCGGCGAACACCGGGCGCTCGCCGCGTTCGCCGGCGACCTCGGCGTGCGGCTGCTCGCCCAGGGCGACTTCCTCGGGTCACCGAGGCTCGGCGACGACCCATCGGTGGGCGTCGAGCGCATCCGAGCATGGCTCGAGCGAGCGACGGCGATCGGAAGCCCCACGCTGCGCCTCGCCTCCGGGTTCTACCGGGCGGAGCTGGCCGCGCGGCCCGACCTGATCGAGGCCGAGCGCCGGTACGTGACCGAGGTGCTGCGCTCGGCTCGTGACGACGCCGCGGCGGCCGGCGTGCGCCTCGTGATGGAGAATCACTCCGACTTCCTCGTGGAGGAGTACGAGGCGATCGTGGGAGACGTGGGGACCGAGCACGTGGGCATGTTCCTCGACCTGATCAACCCGATCATGACGTTCGACGATCCGTTCCGGGCGATCGAGATGCTCGCCCCCCTCGCACGGAACGGTCACGTGCGCGACTACGAGCTGCGCTCGGTGCACCAGCCCGACCGGTACCACCGGCGCGGGTTCGATGTCCGCTACCGCTATCCGGGTGAGGGCGTCGCCCCGCTCCGCGACCTGATCGAGGCGCTGGTGAGCGCCGTCGGCGATCGCCCGTACGACCTGTTGATCGAGGGGCTCGATAGCACCCCCGATGCGCTCGACCAACACGATCGGCTGGCCGCCAGCATGCCGCTCGTCCGCGGCATGCTCGACGAGGCGGCAGCGTGAAGGCCGTCGCGTTCACCGGTGCCGGCGGGAACGAGGTGGTCGAGGTCGTGGAGCGGCCCGATCCGATCGTCGGCCCTGACGACGTGCTCCTCGCCGTCACGGTCGCCGGGATGAATCCCGCCGACCTCGAGCAGCGTGAAGGGCGCTACCCTGCCCCACGCGGGGTCGTCCCCGACGTCCCCGGGCTCGAGGTCGCCGGATCGGTCCTCGCCGCCGGCGAGCGAGTCACGTCGTGGTCGCCGGGGGACCGGGTGTTCGGGTTGGTGGGCGGCGGCGGGCTGGCGTCGCGGGTCGTGGTGCACGAGCGGTGCGTCACCCGCGTGCCGGAGCTGCTCGGCCCCGACCAGGCCGCCGCCGTGCCCGAGGCGTTCATCACGGCTCACGACGCGCTTCGACAGTGCCGGCTCCGCCCGGGCGAGACGGTGCTCGTGCACGGGGCCACCGGAGCGGTCGGCTCGGCGGCGGTCGGCATCGCCTGCGTGAGCGGCGCTCGAGTGATCGCTCCGATCGGGTCGTCCGAGGGCGCCGAGGCGGTCGCCTCGATCGGCGCGGAACCCGTGGACGACCGTGCGGAGGCGATCGCCTCGGCGGCCGGCCCTCGCGGGGTCGACGTCGTCGTCGAGCTCGTCGGCGGCGCTTCCGTGAAGACCGCCCTCGACGTGCTCGCCGTCGGCGGACGCATCGTGGTCATCAGCGTGGCGGGAGGGTCGACCGCCGAGCTCGACCTGCTCCGGCTCATGGTCCGGCGGGCCACGATCCGCGGTACGGTGCTGCGCGCGCGGCCGCTCGACGAGAAGGCGGCCGCGGTGCAGGCGTTCGCCCGCGAGGTCGTGCCGATGCTCGCCGACGGACGCCTCGCGCCGTCGATCGACAGCGTCTTCGACATCGGCGACGTGCGGGCGGCGTTCGGGCGACTCGCGGAGCGCGGCAAACGAGGCAAGGTCTTGGTGCGGTTTCCATGAGCGGCCGGCTCGAGGGAAGGATCGTCCTGGTCACGGGGGCCGGCACCGGAATCGGCAAGGCGACCGCCGTGCGGCTCGCCGAGGAGGGCGCCACCGTCGTCGCGACCTCGCGCACCCTGGAACACGCGGAAGGAACGTGCGACGAGATGGCGAGCGCCGGACTCCCGCCCGCCGAGGCGATCGAGCTCGATGTCGCCGACAGCTCCCGAGTCGACTCGGTCATCGGCGACGTTGCAGCGCGCCACGGTCGCATCGACGTGTTGGTCGCGAACGCAGGGGTCGAGCTGCCGCGGGCTCCGAGCGTCGAGGCGACCACCGACGACGAGTGGGACCACATCTTCGCGGTGAACGCCCGGGGAGTGTTCGCGGTCTGCCGGGCGGTCTTGCCCGTGATGCCCGACGGCGGTGCGATCGTCACCGTCGGTTCGATCAACTCGTTCGTCGCCTGGCCCGACGATGCCGCTTACACGGCGACGAAGGGCGCGGTGCTGCAGTTCACTCGCGCGCTCGCTCTCGAGACCGCTCCGCGAAACATCCGCGCGAACTGCGTCTGCCCGGGGGTGATCGACACCCCGCTGACGAGGGCGTTCCTGCAGGGCGACGATGCAGAACAGCTCGAGCGGGACTACGCGAACACGGCGCCGCTCGGTCGGATGGGCACCCCGCGCGAGATCGCGAACTGCATCGCGTTCCTCGCCTCCGATGAGGCGTCGTTCGTCACCGGGTCGGCGATGCTCGTCGACGGCGGCACGACGGCACACTGAGTCGGCGGGTCGCTCGCCCGCGCGCTACCAGAGGCCGCCGGCGGCCACCGTGAGCGCTTCCCCGTTCACGGCCGAGGCCTCGTCGGAGGCCAGCCACGCGATCGTCTTCGCGAGCTCGTCGGTCGTCGGCACGGCGTTCCGCGGGTACTCGGCGTCGTGCTCACGCCACATATCGTCGAGCGTGATGCCACGTTCGTCGGCCTCGCGCTGCACCCAGGCGTCGGCCATCGCCGTGCGAACCCACCCGGGCAGCACCGCGTTGCACGTGCCGCCGAACGACCCCACATCGTGGGCCACCGAGCGCACCAGCCCGATCACCCCGTGCTTGGAGGCGCAGTACGCCGACATCGCCGGCGCGCCGATCTGCCCCGCCGTCGAGCTGACAACCACGATGCGACCCCATCCCGCATCGCGCATCTGCGGCGCGCACGCCTTCGCGAGCAGGAACGGCGCGTCGAGGTTGATCGCCATCGTCCTCCGCCAGTCTTCCCAGGACTGCTCCCAGATGACCCGGTCGGGATCGGCCCCTCGGCCCGCGCTGCAGACCAGGATCTCGACCGGACCGATGCGGTCGTTCGTGGCCGCGACTACGTTCGCGCACGCGTCGGGCTCGTCGAGCGATGCGACGACGACCTGCACGCCGGCCTCTTCTGCGAGGGCGCTCAGGCGCTCCTCGTCCCGCCCGGTCGCCATGACCCGAGCTCCGCGTCGTGCGAGGAGCAGGGCCGTCGCTCGGCCGATGCCCGAGCTCGCGCCGGTGACCAGCGCGGCCCGTCCGTCGAGGTTCCCCATCACGAGCTCCCCTCGGGGGCCGGCACGAAGACGGTCTTCAGCACGCGGAAGGTCGATCGCCCCACGAGCGCCTCCTCGAGGTCGTCGAACGAGCAGCGTGCGGTGACGAGCTCCTCGAGCGGCAGGCCCCCGGCCGCGAGCAGCGCCGCGGCGTCGTCGTACCGCTCTCGGCGTTGGTTCGGCGGCGCCCCGATCCACTCGCTGCCCAGGAGCGCGATCTCGCGGTAATGCAGATCGTTCACGTCGACCGGCACGACCGGGCGATCACCGAAGCCCGCGAAGAGCACGACCCGCGCGCCGTTCGAGCACGCCTCGATCGCGGAGGCGATCAGGTCGGGATCGCCCGCGCAGACGATCACCGCGTCGGCTCCGCCTTCCCGACGCACGGCCTCGGGCCACCCGTCCGGCTCGATCGCCTCGGCTGCGCCGAATCGCAGCGCGAGCGCGCGTCGCTCGGGCTGCGGCTCCACCGCGATGACGTGGGCTCCCGCTCGCGCGCACACAGCGACCATCTGGAGCCCCATCGATCCGGCGGCAACGATCGCGACGCGGTCGCCGGCGCCGACGCCGGCGCGGTCGTGCACGGCGTGCAGGCAGTCGGCCAGCGGCTCGAGGAACACGGCCCGCTCGACCGGCACGTCGTCGGGGAGGTGAGTCGGCCCGCACGACCATGCGCTCGGCTCGACCGCGATCGTGGTGAGCTCGGCGTACCCGCCGTAGGTGTCGCCGTACAGGCGCTGCCCCGGTTCCCAGTCGACGACCCCGTCGCCGACCGTCTCGACGCGGCCCACCCACTCGTGACCGGGATTGAACGGATACGTCCCGTCGTTCACGCCGACGCGGTACTTCCTGGCGTCGGTGGCGCACACGCCGTTGGCCTCGATGCGCACGAGCAGCTCCCCCGGCGCGGCCTCGGGCACGTCGAGGGTCTCGACCCGCAGGTCCTCGAGACCGTGCAGCCGCGCCGCACGCATCGTTCGCCCGCTCAGGGGGCCTCTCCCTCCGCGAGCGCGCCGAGACCATGCATGCGGTCCTGGAGATCGTGGTGCAAGCCTCGATACACGTCGGCCAGCTCGCCCCAGCGCGCCGTGGCACGGGCGTCCGGGCGAACGACCCGTCGATCGGCCGGGGGGGC
>DATFFT010000086.1:0-40322 GCA_035249905.1 Actinomycetota bacterium
CGCCGGCGAGATCCGCGGCGTCGTCGCCGAGCGGCTCCGCACCGCCGGCGCGCCGACCGAGCCCGAGCTCGTGGACGCGGCGATCGGCGCGATGATCGATGCGGGCACGATCGAGCGGGAAGCGGGCACGCTCCGGCTGGTCGGGCACAGGGTCTCGCTCGACGCGGACGATGTCGACGTGCAGCGGTTGCTCTCGGAGATCGGTGGGGAGAACGGCGCGGCGCCTCCCACGATCGCCGAGCTCGAGCGGGCGGGCGTCAGCCGCGGCGTGGTCGATGCCGCGGTCGCCGCCGGCCACGCCGTCCGGGTCTCGAAGGATCTCGTGTTCACTCCCGAGGTCGTGGCCCGGGCGCAGAGCCTCGTGAGAGCGGCGGCCGAGGGCATCACGGTGAGCGCGTTCCGCGAAGGGCTCGGCACGAGCCGGAAGTACGCCCTGCCCCTGCTCGAGCACTTCGACCGCACGGGCGTCAGCCGCCGCCACGGCGACCTGCGGTTCCCTCGATGAACGCTCAGATGAGCTCCGCGGTGACCGCGACCTCGACGGATGCTCCGAGCGGGAGCGACGCCATGCCCACGGCGGCGCGGGCGTGGCGACCGGCCTCACCCAACACGTCGACGAACAGATCGCTCGCCCCGTTGGCCACCGCCGGATGATCGGTGAATCCGGGCGCACACGCCACGTAAACGGTGACCTGAGCGATGCCGGCCAGCGGCTCGAACGAGCCGAGCTCCTGCCTGAGAGCTGCGAGAACTTGCAGCGCTGCTTGGCGAGCGCCGGCCGCCCCGTCGTCGATCGTCACCTCGCCTGCGGCGTCGCCGAGCCTGCCGGCATGCAGCACCACACCGTCGAGCATGGGCACCTGTCCGGCCACGAAGGCGAGCTTCCCGCTGATCCGCACCGGGATGTACGAGGCGACGGGCTTCGGAGCCGGTGGCAGGTCGAGACCGAGATCGGCCATGCGCGTGAGGATCGTTGTGTCGTCCATGCGGGCATCCTCGCACGGACGTGCGCCGGTCAGCTCGCGGCTCTTCCCCGCTCGCGCAACAGCCGACGGCGTTCCATCTCGTTCAGGCCCCCCCAGATGCCGTGGCCTTCCCGCGACGTGAGCGCGTACTCGAGGCACTCCTCACGCACCGGGCATCTGGCGCAGAAGGACTTGGCCACCGCCTCCCGCGCGTTCTTCTCCTCGCGACGCTCGAAATAGCTGGGCGCGAAGAAGTACACGGCGTCCTGGCCTCGACACGCGGCCCCGTGCTGCCAATCCTCGGCGACGTTCCACATCTCACATGGTTGTTCGGGCCGAGCGCCGGCTCAGGATTGCCGAGCACACGATGTGTGAACGACGGCCACAGAAACGCCAAGGGGTTCCCCGAGAAGGACCTGAGCAGGACCGGTCGAGGCCTTCAGACGGAGCCGGCGTGCGAGGCAGCCCCCGTCGGCTCGGCCCCCGGCTCTTCCTCGACGCGGAGCACCAGCCCGTCGACGCCTCGAACACGGATCTTCGTGCCCGGGGGGATCGGCTCGCCGGCCGTGCGACCCCTCCACATCGCGCCCTTCACGAACACCGGACCCTCCGGGGCGAGCTTCCCGCGCGCCTCACCGATCAGCCCGATCAGGCCCTTCTGCGTGTTGACGATGCGGTCCCTCGACTGGATCGCCACCGTGAGGGCGAAGCCGTAGTACAGCAACGACGCGACCACGGCACCGCCGATCAACCAGGGTGAGATGCGGATCGCATCGGCCACTCCCGACCACGCCAGCACCGATCCGGCCGCGAAGGCGACCAGGCCGGCCCCGGTCAACCAGCCGAGGCTGCGCCTGCGGACGTCGAGCACCATGAGCCCGATGCCGCCGAGCAGCAGCGTCGCGCCGAGGATCGACGGCGGCGCGACCCACAGCCCGTATCCGGCGAGCGCGAGCATTCCGGCCCCCGCGAACCCCGCGAATCCGAACCCCGGTTGGGTGATCTCGAACGCGAGCGCCCCGAGGCCGAGCACCAGAAGGAAGTAGACCATCGACGGCGTGGCGATCGCGTGCGCGACCCGCTGGATGGGTCCGAGGTTGTCGAAGCGCAGGGCGACGGTGCCCTGCTCGGCCTCGGTCCGGTCCGTCGCGATATGCGTCTCGAGCGTGACCGGGCCGTCGGGCGTTCGCACGGTCCGTCCGTCGATCTCGTCGAGAAACTCCGTCACCGACGTCGCGGCGACCGAGGCTATACCGAGCTCGATCGCGTCGGCCGCGGGGAGTGGTTCGTCGAGGCGTTCGAGCCGTGTGTCCTTGCCTCGGTCGTCGAGCCAGCCCTGGATCGTCGCCTCGAGGTCGGGAGGGTCGTCGTCGGGATGCAGGAGCTCGAGGGGGTGCAAGGGCCCCGTCTGCGAGCCGGGAGCGACCCCGGCCAGCGACGAGGCGTACATCAGCAACATGCCCGCGCCGGCGGCCTTCGCCGGGGTGGGCCCGACCCACGCGAGCACCGGAACCTCCATGGTTGCGATCCGCTGCGCGAGCGCGACGCCGTCCTGATCGAGGGTGCCCGACGAATCGAGCTGGAGCACCACGATCGCCCCGTCACGTTCCGCCTGGGCCAGCCGGTCGTCGAGGTAGCCCACCACCGGTCGGTCGATCGCGCCCTCGATCCGCAGCACGACGACCGGCGTGGGCTCGGCACCCGAAGCGGTGCCCGCAGTCGCGGCGCCGATGCCCGTCAACGCCACGAACACGAAGGAACGCACGGCGGAACGGGAGAGGGCGAGGCGCATGGCACCCATCGTACCCGCGGCAGTGAGGGGTATCCTGGGCGCAACGCGCATGCCACAACCGTCGATCCCCCGCCGGCCCGACACGCGGCCCCTCTCCGACCGTCCGGCCTTCAAGCCGATGGCGTTGTTCCTGCTCGTGCCCGTCATGGCGCTCGCCAGCGGGCTGCTCTCGCTGCTGATCGCGCCCCCGCTCCTGGGCGCCGCGCTCGGCGTGATCCGGGTCGACGCGAAGCTCTCGACGCTCGGCGCGGACTTCACCCGCATCCCGCGCTTCCCCGAACGCTCGACGATCTATGCGAACGACGGTCAGACCGAGCTCGCCACCGTGTACCTCGACAACCGAGAGCTGATCCGGCTCAAGGACGTCAGTCCCGTGGCGCAGGCGGCCGTGCTCGCGATCGAGGACGCGGAGTTCTATGAGCACGGCGCCCTGAACTGGAGCTCGCTGGTTCGGGCACTGATCGAGAACGCGCAGGCGGGCGAGGTCGTGCAGGGGGGCTCGACGATCACCCAGCAGCTCGTGGGAGCGACGCTCGGCGGCGACCAGCTGTTCGACCAGAGCTTCGAGGGCAAGTTCCAGGAGCTGGCCCTGGCCATCCGCGTCGAGGAGAAGTACACGAAGAGCGAGATCCTCGAGCTCTATCTCAACCAGGTGTATTTCGGGAACGGCGTGTACGGCATCGGCACCGCGAGCCAGTTCTACTTCCACAAGCCGGCTCGAAAGCTCACCCTCCGGGAAGGGGCGCTGCTCGCCGGCATGATCCGGGCGCCCGAGTACTACGACCCGATCGACGCTCCCAAGATCGCGCGTGTCCGGCGCAACGAGGTTCTCGTCCGCATGGGTGCGCTCGGGCCGGACTCACCGGTCGGCATCTCCGAGCGGCGCGAGGAGCGGACGAAGGCCAAGCCCCTCGGGCTCCCCGAGGACGTCGGGAAGCATCGACTGAAGAAGCAGCCGTTCTTCGTCCGCTACATGATCCGGCAGGTCCTCGAGAACGCGAACGGCGAGTTCGACGCGCTCGGCCGAAGCGTCAAGGCCCGCAAGCGCACGCTGTTCGAAGGGGGCCTGAAGATCACGACCACCCTCGACCCCGCGTGGCAGGCCACGGCACAACGCGTGGCGGACCTTCCCTACGCGGTGTCCATGCCGTCGCTCGGCAACGCGAATCCCGACACCTCGATCGTCACGGTCGCGTCGAAGACGGGCGCGATCCGCACGATGCTGTCGGGGAAGCAGTTCCTCGAGGACGAGCTGGCGCTCGCGACCGACCCCCACCCGACGGGATCGGCCTTCAAGCCGTTCGTGCTGGCTGCCGCGTTCGAACAGGGCGTGCCTCCGTCGCAGAGCTACTCGAGCACGTCGCCGTTCTGTAGCCCGCTCTGGCAGGACGAGGACCATTGCGTCTCGAACGCGGAAGGCACCGGCACGGGCAGGGTGGACCTGTGGACGGCCACCGAGAACTCGATCAACGTCGTGTTCGCCCAGTTGATCCTCGACATCGGACCGGCGACCGTGCCGCCCGTGGCCTCGAAGATGGGGGTCACGAACGATCTGCCGCCGGTGGCCTCGCTCGCGACCGGCTCGGCCGAGGTCTCCCCGCTCGACATGGCCGTCGGGTTCGCCACGCTCGCCAACGGGGGCGTGCACTGCACGCCGTACACGGTGGAATCGATCGCTCGCGCCGGGGACTCGATCTACCGACATGAGCCCGACTGCGAGCGCGTGTTGAGCCCCGAGATCGCGAACCTCATCACCGCGATGCTGCAACGGGTACCGGCCAGCGGCACCGCCGCGAGCGCGTTCAGTGGATGGGGCACGCGACCCGTTGCGGGCAAGACGGGCACGTCAGACCTGAACAAGGCCGTGTGGTTCTGTGGCTACACCCGCCAGCTCGCGACGGCGGTCTGGGTCGGGTCGAACGGCAACCCGTACTCGCTCGGGTCCGTCTTCGGCGGGTCGGTCGCTGCGCCGATCTGGCGCAACTACATGGCCCAGATCGTGAGCGGCATGCCGGTCGAGGGATTCCCCGAGCCGCCACCGCCGCCGACCGGCACGGTGCCGAACGTGGTCGGGCTCACCCAACAGGAGGCGGTCGTCGCCCTCGATGCCGCGGGGTTCTCCGCGACGGTCGTCGAGGTCGACTCGGGCCAGCCGGAGGGGATCGTGGCGGTCCAATCGCCGGCGGGCGGCACCACGGCCGACCTCGGCATCGCCGTCAGGATCGAGGTCAGCACGGGGAGGCAACCCGAGGCCACGGTGCCCGGCACGGTCGGCCGGCCGGAAGGGGCGGCGAGGGCTGCGCTCGAGGGAGCCGGTTTCGAGGTGGAGGTCAGCTACCAACAGGTGGACGACGAGTCCAACGCCGGGAAGGTGCTCCGACAAGATCCGCCGGCCGGCACCCAGGCCGCCGAGGGCTCGGTGGTGACGATCGTGGTCGGCGAACGATCGGGCTGAACGGCTCCGGCCCGCGGGTCAACCGCCCAGACGCGCCTGCACCCTCGACCGTACGACCGAGCCGTCGACGCGACCCTTGGCGCTACCCATGATCGCGCCCATGACCTGGCCGATCTGCTGCATCGAGGTCGCGCCGATCGCGGCGATCGCCTCGTCGATCAGGGCGTCGACCGCCTCGTCGGAGAGCTGTTCGGGGGCGAACTCGGCGATCACCTCTCGCTCGGAGGCCTCCTTGGCCGCGAGCTCCGATCGATCGGCTCGTTCGAACGCCTCGATCGATTCGGCGCGCTTCTTGACCTGGTTGCCGGCGACCTCACGGACCTCGTCGTCGGAGAGCTCGTGACCGACCTCGTCCTCCCTGTACCGGATCGCCGATATCAGCATGCGCAGGGCGCCCAGGGCGACCTCGTCGCGCGCCTTCATGGCCGCGGTCATCCGTCGGTGGATCTCGCCCTTCAACGGGGATCCGGTCACTACACTCCTCCAGATGTTTCCCCGACCGCTGCAGATCGCCGGCGCGCTGGCGATCGCCGGGGCCGCGTGCGTCGTCTACGGCGTCGTGATCGAACGCCGCTGGTACCGGCTGGTGCGGCACCGCCTCGCCATCCTACCGGCCGACGGCGACGGCCCCGAGTCGCTCACCGTTCTGCACCTCAGCGACCTGCACTTCGTGCGAGGCGACGAGAGGAAGGCACGGTTCCTCGCCGGCTT
Source organism: Actinomycetota bacterium (assembly GCA_035249905.1). Classification (GTDB taxonomy): domain Bacteria; phylum Actinomycetota; class UBA4738; order UBA4738; family HRBIN12; genus JAOUEA01. The sequence continues at coordinate 5,924 of DATFFT010000086.1, forward strand.
GCCGCGCGCCGACGTCACCGTGGTGACCGGCGACTTCCTCGGAGAGCCCGAGGCGGTCGAACGGACCGTCGAGGCGCTCGCGCCGGTCCGAGGCAGGCTGGCATCGTGGTTCGTGCTCGGCTCGAACGACTACTACATGCCGCGGCCCCTCAACTACTTCGCGTACTTCCGCGCGAAGAGGAAGCCGCGCCGCGCCCGGGCCGGGCGCGCTCCGGAGCTGATCGCGCAGCTCGAGGCAGACGGGTGGCACGACCTGACGAACGTGCGGCGCGAGATCGAGCTCGACGGGCTGCCAATCGAGCTGCTCGGACTCGACGACGCGCACATCCGACAGCACGACCTCACGGTCGCTCCCCGCCGAGCGCTCGATCGCTTCGGCATCGTCGTCATGCATTCCCCGGACTCCGCGCCGGAGTCGGCGGCGCTCGGCTACGACCTGATGGTCGCGGGGCACACGCACGGAGGCCAGGTCTGCGTGCCGTTCGGTGGAGCGATCGTCACCAACTGCTCGATGCCCCGGAGATTGGCCGCCGGCCTGGTGCACATGGGCGGCGCCGTGCTGCACACCTCGCCCGGGCTCGGCACGAGCAAGTTCGCCCCCTTCCGGTTCGCCTGCAGGCCGGAGGCGACCGTGTTGGAGCTGCGGCGAATCGATAGACTCGATGCCCCGCGGGACGTGGCGCAGTTTGGTAGCGCGCAGCGTTCGGGACGCTGAGGTCGCGGGTTCAAATCCCGCCGTCCCGACCAGGGAACGAGGGCGGGCCGCGCAGCGAGCGAGGCCCGTCCTCGGCCGTTTCCACCATCCGGCCTGAGCTCGAGCGCTGAAAAACGGTTCCGTTCGATCGGCCGGGAGTTTGACGCCCCCCATTTCGCTCGGTAGCCTCGTCGCCGTTGGCTCCGGTGAACGGAGCCTTTCGTTTGTCCGAAGCCCGACCCCCGGAGGACGATGAGCAGCACGCCGAAGCGGCTCACACGGCTCGCCGCAGCCATCGTCATCGTCGTCCCCACCATCGTCGTCGCCGTCGGATCGGCGTCGGTCGCCGCGCCGACCAGAGCCGAGGTCGAGGCCGCCAGGGCCAAGGCCGACGAGATCGGGCGCGAGCTCGAGGTCGCGATCGAGCAGTACAACGACGCACGGGTGAGGCTGCAGGGCGTGCAGGACAAGCTCGCGGAGGCGCTCGCCCAGAAGCAGGAGTCCGAGGCGCTGGCCGCCAAGGCGATGGGGCAGCTCGAGGAGCGTGCTGTCGAGGCCTACACGGGCGCCGGCTCCCAGATGGACGTGCTGCTGGGAGCCTCTGACATCTCCGAGTTCTCCGACCGCCTCGAGTTCATGGGAGCGCTCGCACAGAACGACGCCGACCTGGCCACGGAGGCCCTGACCGCACAGCAGCAGGCCGAATGGGCGGCCGAACGCTACGGCGAGGCGATCGAGGAGAAGCGGGCCGAGCTCGACCAGATGGCAGCCAAGCGGGGCGACATCGAGCGGATGCTCGCGGAGCAGGAGGCCCTCGCCGACAAGCTCGATCGCGAGTATCAGGACTACCTCGACGCTCAGGCGGCCCAGGCTGCGGCCGCCGCAGCCGCTGAATCCGCGGCCGTCAGCGATACGGACTCCAGCGGCGGGGGAAGCATCGACACCGGGGGAAGCGGCGGGGGCACGTTCGTCCCTCCGCCTAACTCCAGCGCGGCGCAGATCGCGATCGCGGCCGCCAAGTCCAAGATCGGATCCTCCTACGTCTGGGGCTCCGCAGGCCCCGACACGTTCGACTGTTCCGGCCTCACGAGCTGGGCCTACGCCCAGGCCGGCGTGTACCTGCCCCACTCGTCGGCGGCTCAGGCGTCTGCCTTCCCGGCGGTGCCGTACAGCGCGGCACAACCAGGCGACCTGCTGTTCTTTTACTCTCCGGTCAGCCACGTGGCGCTGTACATCGGCGGCGGCATGATGGTCCACGCCCGGAATCCCGGCCCGGGTGGACAGGTGCAGATCGGCAGCGTGGGCGGTTACGGCACGCCGGTCGTGAAGGTCACACGCCCCACCTGATCCAACCTCCCCGGCTGACCGGCGCTCAGAGGCTTGCCTCGAGATCGGCCAATCGCACCTTGGCCTGCTGCACGAGCTGATCGTTCCCGATCGCCTCGGCCTCCCGGAGCGCATCGGCCAACAGGTCGGCCGCCTGCGATCGGCGAACGTCGCCCTTCTCGGCGGTCGCGTACTTCAGCTTCTCGTCTGCCTTCACGATCAACTGGAAGATCTCGGCCGGCTCCACGGGTTCCCTCCTCACAGCGGTGAACCACACCGTAGCGCGCCATCGATGCAGCCGATCGCACGTTCGACCCGGGGTGTCACGTGGGCGTTCGCCCACGGCATGAACCGGCGAACGTCCGGCGAACGGTGCGGGAAGGTTCCCCGCCGGTCACTCCCCTCTCCCGTGCCGTCGTCGGACACTCTCGTCGGACACCTCTGCGGACGGCGGTCGCTGCGACCCCCCTTCGAGAAGGAGACACCATGAGCACGCATATCGATCCGGCGACCGAGCCGGGGGACATCGAGGCCGAAACGCGGCGGGCGATCCTCCGCGCGCTGAACCTTGCGCCCTACGACGTGTGGACCGGCGAGAGCCTGGCTCGCACGCTCGCCCTCTCGCCCGGACTCACCGGCCGCATCCTCACCCAGCTCGTGCGCGACGGCATGGTGCGTCTGATCGAAGGGTCCGAGGACGAGTACACGGTGGCCGGGGACGACCTCATCGGGGCCTGACGGGAGCGCCGCGATCCCTCGTCGCGATCGCTGCGAGCGACCCGGCTTCCGCTTCGATCGTCTCTCGGTCGGCGAGCCGTTCGAGCCAGGGCTGCGGAAGCACGCCCGTTCCGTGCAGTGCGCCGAGCAGCGCACCCGCGACCGCGGCGTTCGTGTCGGTGTCACCGCCGAGCGCCACGACCTCCCGGAGGCCGGCCTCGAACGGCCGCGACTCGCCGGCGGTTCGCATGGCCACGCCCGTAGTGAAGAAGACGAACCCCTGGTCGGGGCCGTCGATCGGCCGCTCGACGCCGGCCCCGCCTACCAGGTGCTCGAGCTCCTCGGCTCCCGCTCGGCCGTCGATCGCCGCGAGCGCGTCGCGGACCGCCGGTTCCCCGCCCTCGCCCCGCACGAGCGCGGCCACGGTCAGCGTCACCGCGAGGCACGCGGTGATGCAGCGATCGTCCGAATGGGTGATCGCGCTCAGCGACGGGGCCGCCTCGTGGAGCTCATCGGGCCGCGAGAAGTACGCGGCGCCGAGCGGCGCGCAGTACATCACGCTGCCGTTGCCGGCGCTCACCTCGGGTCCGCGGCGCGCGACGTAGTCGCGCGCCGCGTCGGGCACCCCGTCGCGCCAGGCGCTCAGCACGCTGCGGGTGAGGTTCCCCACGTCGGGCGGTGAGGTCGCGAGCCACTCGACGTGCCTGCGGAGCACGTCGTCGGGGTCGAGCCTCCCCCCCGATCCGATCAGGCTCGTCCACAGGTTCCGTGCCATCGCCGTGTCGTCGGTGGTCGAGCCGGGCGGCGATCCCATCCAGGGAAGCTCGAAGGCAGGGATCGGATCGGGCACGTCCGGCGCCCGCCGGAACTCGAAGGGGGCGCCGAGGGCGTCGCCGAGCGCGAGGCCGAGGATGCTGCCGACGATGCGGTCCGCGACGGCGTCCACGCGGGGCATCTTCGCAGGTCCGCTGGTATCGTCGATGGGCACCGAGGGCACGAGTTCCCGCAGCTCGCCTGCGTGCTCGGCGATGTCTTCACGGTCGGGGGCCAGATCCGGCCCACGCGCCCCGACCAGCGGGAACACCCGACCTGGGCCGGAGGAACCCGGAGACCATGAACAAGATCGGACCGAAGCACCGTGAGTGCCGGCGTGTCGGCGAGCCGCTCTGCGGCCGTCCGAACTGCCCGTCGAACAAGCGACCCTACCCGCCCGGCCAGCACGGCCGCGGACGCAAGCGCATCTCGGAGTACCAGACCCGGCTCGTCGAGAAGCAGAAGCTCCGCACGATCTACGGCGTCAGCGAGAGTCAGATGCGCCGGTACTACGATCAGGCCACGAGCAGCCGCAGCGTCACGGGCGAGGAGCTGATCCGCCGGCTCGAGACCCGCCTCGACACGGTCGTGCTGCGCCTCGGGTTCGCGCTCACGACGCGACAGGCGCGCCAGCTCGTCTCGCACGGGCACGTGCTGCTCGACGGCAAGCGCGTCAACGTGCCGAGCGCGAGGGTGAAGCCCGAGCAGACGATCGAGATCTCGCCGAAGGCGAAGAACCTCGTCGGCGTGCGCGAGGCGGTCGAGATCACCCCCGACCCGCCCCCTTACCTCTACCGCAACAAGGAAGAACTGCAGGGCACGCTCTCGCGCCAGCCCGAGCGAGACGAGATCCCGCTGCCCGTCGCTGTCGAGGAGCGACTCATCGTCGAGTACTACTCGTAGGGCTCGAGGGCCGGCGCGATGACGCTGCGAGCTCCGAACCCGCAGGCGATCGTCGTCTTCGGGGCGAGCGGCGATCTGGCGAGCAAGAAGGTCATCCCGGCCCTGTACAACCTCGCGGTCTCCGGGCTGCTGCCCGAGCACTACTGCATCATCGGATACTCGATGGACCCGTGGGACGACGAGGCGTTCCGTCGGCACGCCCGCGAGTCGATCGAGGCCCACTCGCGAACGCCGCTCGACGAGGCCGTCTGGCGACCGTTCGCCGACTCGCTCTCGTTCATCTCGGGCACGTTCGACGACGACGCGGCCATGGGCCGGTTGAAGCAGTGGCTCGACCACGCCGACGACGACCTGGGCTGCGCGCAGGGCCGCCTGTTCTACCTCGCCGTTCCTCCCTCCGCGTTCACGACGATCGTCCGAGGCCTGGCCGCGATCGGTGCGAACACGCCCATCTCGCGCATCGTGATCGAGAAGCCGTTCGGGGACTCGCTCGAGTCGGCGAGGGCGCTCACGACCGAGGTGCACACCGCGTTCGACGAGCAGCGCGTGCTGCGCATCGATCACTACCTGGGCAAGGAGACGGTGCAGAACCTTGTCGTCTTCCGGTGGGCGAACTCGATCTGGGAACGGGTCTGGAACCGCGATGCCGTCGACCACATCCAGATCAGCGTGGCCGAGTCGATCGGCGTGCAGGGGCGGGCCGCGTACTACGAGCGAGCGGGCGCGGTCCGCGACCTGCTGCAGAACCACATGCTCCAGGCGCTCTCGTTCCTCGCGATGGAACCGCCGCGCGCCCTCGAGGCCGAGGCGTTCCGCGACGAGAAGGTGAAGCTGCTGCGCGCGGTGCGGCCGATCGATCCCGCCGACGTCGTTCGGGCGCAGTACGACGGCTACCGCACCGAAGACGGCGTCGATCCACGCAGCCAGACCGAGACGTTCGTCGCGGCGAAGCTGTGGATCGACAACTGGCGCTGGGACGGGGTGCCGATCTTCCTGCGGCACGGCAAGCGGCTGCCCGAACGCGACACGGAGATCGCCGTGTACTTCCGGCAGGCGCCCGACGTGCTGTTCCGTGAGCTCGATCTCGGACACATCCCCACGAACCATCTGACGATCCGCGTCCAGCCCGACGAGGGCATCTCGCTCGCGTTCCAAGCGAAGGTGCCCGGGCCTGGATACGAGCTGCAGACCGTGCGAATGGACTTCGACTACGACCGGTCGTTCGACGACGCGCTCGCCGAGGCCTACGAGCGGTTGCTGCACGACGCGATGGACGGCGACCAGACGCTCTTCAACCGGGAGGATGCGGTCGAGCGAGCGTGGGAGATCGTGGCGCCGGTGCTCGAGCGGCCGTCGCCGCTGTTCTTCTACCGGCAAGGCACGTGGGGACCTTCCCAGGCCGACGAGCTGATCGAGCCGCACCACTGGCACCTGCGAGCCGAGCAGGAAGGCGGGCACGACTCGTGACGGACCGGAAGGTGGTGCTCTTCGACGTCGACGGCACGTTGATCGATACCGGCGGCGCCGGCGGCCGCAGCTGGTCGCACGCGTTCCGCCAAGCGTTCGGCATCGACGGCGACATCAGGAAGTTCAGCGAGGTCGGCATGACCGATCCCGTCGTCGCGCGCCAGACGTTCGCGGGCACGCTCGGCCGCGAGCCCACGACCGACGAGGTGATCCGGCTGATGATGCGGTACGTGCTGCGCCTGCCCGAGGAAGTTGCCTCCTCGTCGGGGTACCGCGTGATGCCGGGTGTGCACGAGCTGCTCCAGCGGCTGGTCGCGGCCGACACGCTGCTCGGCCTCGTGACCGGGAACATCGAGGGCGCCGCGCACATCAAGATCTCGCGGGCAGGCCTGCAGCGGTTCTTCCTGTTCGGTGGCTATGGCAGCGACTCTGCGGAGCGCAGCGACCTCACGCGCGCAGCGATCGCTCGGGCCGAGGCGCTCTCGGGCCACGACATCGATCCGTCGCAGGTGCTCGTGGTCGGCGACACACCGCGGGACGTCGAGGCCGCACACGGCGCGGGAGCGATCGCGGTCGGCGTGGCCACGGGCGAGTACTCGGTCGACCAGCTCCGCGACGGCGGCGCCGAGCACGTGCTCCGCTCGTTCGCCGACGACGCCTTCCCCGAGGTGTGACCTCAGTCGGTGACCGACACGTCGAGGTCGGCGAAGTTCACCGAGGTCTTGCCGAACTCCCACCAGCCGCGGACGCGCGGCTTCACCACCGCCAGGCTCCGGCCGTACACGAGGGGGATCACGGCGATTCGATCGACCACCGCCATGCGGTCGGCCTCGTGGAACAGCGCCAGCCGCCCGCGGTCGCTGCGCTCCTGGCGCGCGCGTTCGATCAGCTCGTCGAACGCAGCATGGTCGAACCCGCCTTCGTTGGTGCGGCTCTTCGAATGGAAGAGGAGTCGCAGGAAGTACTCGGGATCGGCGTAGCCGGGCAGCCAGCCCGTGAGGTAGATCGGAGCCTGCTCCGGCGGCGGCCGCATCGTCGCGATCTCGTCCAACGACCACGATCTGACCTTCGTCGACAGGCCGAGCACCTCGCGCCACGACGCCAGCACGGGTTCCACAACGGGGCGGTCGTCGTCGAGCAACGCGACCTCGAGCCCTCCACGGTGGCCCGAACGTCGGAGGCACTCGCGAGCGGTGTCGGGATCGAAGCGCAGCGTGATGTCGGGGGTGTGGCCCTGGAGCGCGGGTGGCACGATGCCTCCGGTTGCCGCGATCAGATTGGCCGGCATCGCCGACGCCAGCGCATCACGATCGATCGCGTGCGCCAGTGCCCTGCGTAGCTCGAGGTTCGAGCCCACCTCGCTCGCGTGGTCGAAGGCCAGGTAGCCCGACCATCCGGCGGGGCCGATCGTGGCGTCGGGCAGGTCGCGGGCCATGAGATCGGCGAGCCTGGGTGTGTAGCGCGCGACGATGAGATCGAGCTCGTCTCGTTCGTACGGGGCCAACGCCTCCCCGATCCGGGCCTGTGAGTACTCGACGGCCGCGACGTTGCCGGCGCGAGGTGCGCCACCCCGGCGTCGCTCGAGTCGGAGCGCGCCCTCGGACCGCTCGGCGACCGAGAACGCTCCGGAGACGACCTGCTTCCCCGGCTCGATCCAGGCATCGCCGAGGGCCTCGATCGCGTGCCGGGGCTGTGGACCGCCGTCGGGCCGGTTCATCACGCTCATGAAGTACGGGGCGGGGGCAGCGAGCCGGAACTCCACGGTGAGATCGTCGAGCGCCCGGACCCCGATCGTGGACGGGTCGGACTCCTCGCCCAGGTAGAAGGCCTGACCACCTTCCACCACGAAGTAGATCGCGACCGAGGAGCCCGGCGCCGCGGGGTTCAGCACTCGCTTGATGCCGTACTCCACGTCGTGCGCCGTCAACGGCTCGCCGTCGGACCACGTGAGTCCTTCCCGCAGGTGGAAGACGTAGCGGAGGCCGTCGTCGGCGATCTCCCACCGCTCGGCCAGCGACGGCACGATCGTGCGCTCGGGCCATTGCTCGACGAGCCGGTCGAACAGTTGCATGCAGAGCTGGATGTTCGGCCATGCGATCGCGGAGCGAGGGTCGGGATCGTCGGGCAGGAAGCTCGTCGAGACCCGCAGCGTCGCGGCAGGCTCATCCTGCGCACCCTGCGGCGGCGTCCATCGATCGAACGCGCGCTGATAGGCCTCGTTCGCCTCGGCGAACCGGAGCGACATGTGCAACGCGAGGGCCAGCTTGAAGAGCACGAGAGCGATCTCACGGTCCTCGCCTCGCCGGTCGAGCAGCGGCAGCAACTCCCGGTAGTACGCGATCGCTTCGTCGAGGGCATACTCCTGGCGGGCTCTGTCGCCCGCGGTCGTCAGGTAACGGATCGCCTTCGCCTCGTCCGCGGCGCCCAGCCAATGGTGCGCGAGCAGGCCGGCGACCTCGTCCTCCTTGCCGGCGTGATGCTGCTCCAACCACACGGCCGCCTTCCCGTGCAGCCGCCGCCGGTCGTCGGCGACCAGCGTGCGATAGGCCGTCTCCTGGATCAGGGCGTGGGTGAACCGGAACTCGGGCTCGGGCCATCGACGTCCCTCGCGAACCAGGTCGACCCGCATGAGCTCCCCGAGGGTCGAGCGAACGTCGTCGCCGGTCGCCACCGCGTGCAGCAACGGCAGGCTGAACGTGCGGCCCAGCACCGAAGCCGCGACGACGGCGTCGTGGGCAGGCTGATCCAGCCGGTCGATGCGGGCCAGGATCACCTTCTCGACCGTTGGGGGCACCTGTAACGCGACCTCGTGGTCGAACCGGCATCCCCGTCCCTCGCGGACGAGCGCTCCCGCGTCGACCATCGAGCGAACGAGCTCCTCGAGGAAGAACGGATTGCCTTCCGCAGAAGCGAGGATGCGCTCCTCCAGATCGGGGGGCAGCGTGCCCTCGCCGACGAGTGCCGTGAGCAGCTCGCGCCCCGCATCGCCGCCGAGCGCCTCGAGCGAGACCTCCCGGAACCGGTGCGGCAGCGTGCGGGCCACGTCCTCCTTCAGGCGCCACGAGGCGTGGTCGCGCTCCGGTCGCAGCGTGCAGACCACCACCATCGCCTGATCCTCGGTGTCGCCGATGAGCCGCTCCAGCAGCTGGAGCGACGTTGCGTCCGCCCAGTGGAGATCCTCGAGCACGACGGCGACCGGTCCTGCCGCCGAGAGGGCCTGGAGCGTGTGCCGAACCACTTCGAACGTGCGGTACTGCAGCGCTTCGGGCGAGAGCTGGTCGATGCGCGAGGATTCCGCGTCCGTCGGTGTGAGGCCGAGCAGCGCGGCGAGGTACGGCACGATGTCGTCGGAGCGCTCGGCGAAGAGCCGGTCGACCTGCCGCCGCAGCGCGACCCGCACGCGCAGCTCGGGTTCGTCGCCACCCACTCCGAGCCACGAGCGGAACAGATCGCGGAAGGGCCAGTACGGGATCGGCCCCCCGTAGCTCACGCATCGTCCTTCGAGCCACAACGAACGGCCGTACTGAGGAGTCGTCGCCCCGAATGCGAGCCGCAACTCCTGCACCATGCGGGTCTTGCCGATGCCGGGCTCGCCGGTGACGAACACCACGCCGCCCGTGCCCGTCGCGACCGCGTCGATCGCCTCACGCGCCCGTGCGAGCTCCCGTTCCCTGCCGATCGTGCGGGTGGCCGAACCGGCGTCCCCGCGCCCGCGAGCGGCAGGGCCGACGCCGGTCACCGTGAACGCGGTCACCGGGTCGTCCTTGCCCTTCAGCTGGAGGGTCACACCACCGTCCCAGGCGAACCGATCGGCCACGATCTGCCGGGTCGCCTGGCCCACGAGCACGGATCCTGGCGACGCCTCCGACTGGAGCCGCGCGGCGACGTTCACCGCGTCGCCCATCGCGGCGAACTCCACGCGCTCCCCGGCTCCGATGGCGCCGGTGACGACCGGGCCGCTGTTGACGCCGACCCGCACGTTCAGCGAGTCGACCCCCCACGCGTCCGAGACTTCGCGCGCGAACGCCTCGATGTCGTCGACGATGCGCAGCCCCGTCCGGACCGCCCGCTCGGGATCGTCCTCGTGGGCGACCGGGGCACCGAAGAGCGCGAGGACACCGTCGCCGGCGAGGTCCTTCACGGTGCCGCCGTAGGCCTCGACCGCCGTCACGATGCGGGCGACCGCCTCGCCGACGACGAGCTTCAACTCCTCGGGCTCGAGGCGCTCACCGAGCGAGGTCGATCCGACCAGATCGGCGAACAGCGCCGTGACGACGCGTCGTTCATCGCGGACGTCCACCCGTGAATCCTGCGGCACGTGAGCGCAACCGACAATCGGATACGAGACCGCCCGGCGGATCGATCTCGCCGTCGCGGGGCGGCGGGGCTCAGTCGACCGCCGGTCGCAGCGCGGCTCGCACGAACAGGAGCACCTCACGCTCCCTGCGCCGCAATGATGCCCGACCCTTGTCCGATCCCACCACCGCGTTCAGCACGCTCGCCTCGGTGAGGGAGCCCACGACCGCCGTGTACAGCGTGAACAGCAGCATCGCGGGGTCCTGCTCGCGGATCTCACCCGCGTCCATGCCCGCCTGCATGAACTCGATCGCCCGCTTGCGCAGTGGATCGAGCACGTCGGCGAACCGATCGAACGCGGCCGGTCCGAGCCTCGCGGCTTCCCGGACGAACATCGGGAACTCCGGCCACTCCGCGGCGAGCCCGAACACCCCGTGGATCACCGCCTCCGCGCGCTCCCAGTAGCTCTCGGCTCCTTCCAGCGCCGACGCGAGCTCGGTGCCGAGACGCTCGCCCGCCGCCTGCAGACACGCCTCGAGCAGGGCCTCCTTGTTCGGGAAGTAGTACAGGAGCGTCTGCTTGCGCACCCCGACAGCCGTGGCGATGCTCTCGAGGCTCGCGCCCTTGTACCCGTCGCGGCCGAACTGATGGATCGCCTCCGCCACGATCGTGGTGCGTCGCTGTTCGCCGCCCGTGCGAGGCACCGCTACTCCCAGGTCTTCCGGCTTCCGCGCCTCTCGATCGGGCGCGTGCCTTCCCAACGCTTCAGCCACTCCGGTCCGCTGGGGCCGTACGGCGGCGGGGTCTGGCCGCTCTCGGCCCGCCGCAGCGCCTCCCACCACGTGGTGCGATCCTCGTCGAGCAGCTCCGCGATCGCCTGGGTCATGCGTGCCGTGAACGACTGATGCGTCTCACCCTCCTCGGGGAACAGCGGAGCACCGAACCGGACGCGCACCGGCGGACGGCCGGCGCGCGGCCACCACCGCCCCTTGGGCATCGCCTGGTACGCGCCGCGGATGCCGACCGGAACCGCACCGACCCCGGCCTCGATGCACAGGCGCGCCGTGCCGTGACGGAACCGCTTCGTGTGGCCGTCGGGCGAGCGCGTGCCCTCGGGGAAGACGACGAGGCTCCACCCGTCGTCGAGCAGCTCGCGCGCCTTCGTCACGGCATGGCGCCCCCCTCGCGAGCGGTCGATCGGGAACGCGCCGTAGGTGAGCGCGGTGAACGCCGCCCGCCACCAGACGTCGAAGAAGTAGTCGCGGGCCGCGCCGACCGCGGTCTTCTCCTGCCAGCGTTCCGGCAGGGCCGTCATGATGATCGTGGCGTCGAGATGGCTCGAGTGGTTCGAGAAGAAGATCACGCCGCCGTCGACCGCCCGGAGATGCTCGAGGCCGTAGACGCGCAATGCCACCTGGCTGCGCAGCAGCGGTCCGAGCCCCGCGTTGAGGATCACGAGCCGCGCAGCGGTGCCCGCGCCGGTGCGCGCCCAGTCGGTGGGGAAGACCGGATCCTCCCGCGGCGACGTGTGCGGCTCGGCGCTGCGCGGCACCATCGGCCGCCGGCCCCAGCGGAACCCCTCGGCCATCGTCTTCAGCTCGTCGCGCATCCCCATATGTCCGCCTCAGTGCACGTCCGCGATCATCACGGGCGGTGCGTGGAAATAGGTGATCGAGGGCGAGGACCCGACGGAGTCCTTCGCCATCTCGAGGGCGTCCCGCAGGGAGTCGGACCGGCGGTAGCCGAGCCGAGCGACGCTCGAGGGGTTGCCGCCGACGAAGATCACGTCGCCGGCGTGGTCGCGCCCGTGCGCGCCCCAGTACCACATGTAGAACGGATGCACGCCGTGATACGCATGGCTCGTGCGGTACAGGTGCACGTACCAGGGGTCGGTCGCGTAGCGCTCCTCGAACTTCGTCTCGATCGTCTTCGGGTCGGTGCTCTCGGCGAGCACCTCCTCGAAGAAGTCGATGTAGCTCGGGTGATGGATGGAATGGAACTCCCACGGCACCGGGTGGTACAGGATCACCACCCCGCCTTGCTTCACGAGGGGCTTGTTCCGGTACATGTTGAACAGGTAGCCCAACCCCAGGCAGTGCACCAGGATCGGGTTCAGGATCGAGTTCACGTTGTACGGCCCCAGGTAGGGAACGCCCATGATCAGAACATCGCTCTGCCCCTGCACCTCGACGAGCTGCTGGCGGTGCAGGTTCGCGAGCGTGCGCTCGTGCACGGCTTCCACCTCGCCGGCGTTGACCCCCGTGAGCTTGTAGGGAGCCTCGATCCGACGGAAGAACTCGCGGCGCACCCGCGGTGGCGCCAAGTCGTTCGCCTTCTTCGCGGCCATCATCAGGGCCTGGTCGCCGGCGCTCCATTCCCACTCACGTTCGTTCAGGAACCCGAGGTTCGAGGGGAACGTCTCGGCGTTCACCGTGGTCTCGATCTGGAAGATGTTCACCCCGGCGTCCTTGAGCACGCGGCCCATGCGGTTCACTGAGTCGTTGATCGCGCTGTGCCCCTCACGAGGATCCATGTACGACTTCGAGTGCAGCATCGTGTTCACGTTGTGGTGGTGCTTGAGGCTCCGGTAGCCGGCGAGGCCGACCGCGACCGACTTGTGGCCGCCGTCCATCGCGACCAGGTTGATGTTCACGTAGACGATCAGATCGCTCTCGGCTGCCCGCTTGGAGATCTCGACCAGCTCGTGCTCGCTCGTCTGCCCGATCTCGACCAGGCCGTGCGGGTCTTCCGCATCGAAGTTCTTCAGGTGCTCCGGGTAGAACGAGCGATACACGCGCTCGCCGACCGAGCGCCGGATCTCGGCCGCGGTCATGCGCCGGTGTAGCGCGGTGGCGACGATCAGCTCGACGTCCTCGACGCCGCTCCTCGCGGCCAGCTCGATCACGTGTTCCAGGATCGGCTGGCGCACATCGGGCGTGCGCATCGGAGGCAACGGGATCGAGATGTCGTCGATCGCGATCGTGAGTTTCATGCCCGCGTACAACAGCTCCTGCAGCGGCTTCGAGTCGCCGACCGGGTTCAGCAGCGCGTGCCGCACGGCCGTCGGTACGTCGCGGACGCCTGGAAGCGGATCGGGCGGGTACACCACCCGCGTGCCGAGCGGGAACTTCTGCATGCGGTACCCCTCGCCCTCGTGCACGAGCAGCGGGGGCGTCCGCTCGTCCACGTCCAACACGAATCCGGGTCTGGGCATCGGTGTCGTCTCCTAGGTCGATGAGGGCTGCGAGGCCGTGGAGCTCAGCTGGGGTGAGAACGCGACCTTGAACGTGCCGAGGCGGCCCGCGGACATCGCATGGTCGATCGCGTCACGCCATCGAGGGAGCGGGTACGTCGCGCCGACCATCGGCGCCAGCATGGGGCCGACCTCGTTCGCGAGCTCGAGCGCGAGGGCGAACGAGTGCCGACGGCCCTGTTGGGTCCGCTCGATGCCGGTCGTGTAGGCACCGACGAGCTCCAGCTCGCGGAACCACAGCGGAGTGAGGTCGGCGCCGGCCGCTGGGATCCCGCTCACGACGACGCGGCCGCCGGCTTTCGTCGTGCGCAGGGCCATGTCGAGGGCGCGCTTCGATCCCGTGCACTCGAACACGACGTCAGCGCCCCCGAGCAGGAACTCCTGTCCTCGTTCGGGCGTGAGCTTGACGGCATGGCCCGCCCGACGCACGGCCTTCAGCGCGTGCTCCGGGCGCACGACCTCGTCGGCGCCGGCCATCTTCGCGGCGGCGCGTTGCGCCGTGTGTTTGGCCGCGACGATCACCCTGCCGGGCTGCGCGAATCGCCGGATCGCCACCTGCGTCAGCAGCCCGACGGTGCCCGATCCGATCACGAGCACGTCGGCGCCCTCGGGGATCGCGGCCCGGAAGACCGAGTGGATCGCCGTTGCCAGCGGCTCGATCAGCACGGCCGTGCGGTCGTCGATGCCGTCCGGCACGGCCCACAGTTGCGACCGATGCGCGAGCATCATCCGGCTCCACCCGCCCCCGGTGCTCGCGCAGAACCCCGTCTGCAGGCCGGGCTCGAGCGATCCGACCGTGACGCGATCGCACCGACCGTACTCCCCGGCCGCGCAGTGCTCGCAGAGATCGGCCTGGTCGCGCGCGGCACAGCCGAGCACCGACGAGAGCGTGACGCGCTGCCCGGCCCCGTGGTCGCCACAGTCGTCGAGCAGCTCGCCGACGACCTCGTGGCCGGGCACGAACGGCACCGAGACCAGCGGCGAGAAGTAGAACGAGGACTCGCCGGCGATCGTCGAGAGGTCGCTGCCGCAGATGCCCGCCATCGTCGGCTTCAGCCGGGCCCATCCCTCGCCGCGGACCTCGGGGTCGGCCTGCGTCACCAGGCGCAGCGGGGCGAGCGGCCCGCCCGCCACCAGGCCGGGCACCTTGCGGCCCGCGACCCGTGCGCCCACGTACCGAGGCATCGACCGGAAGTATTCGAGCGCGAGTGCCATCACCGCACCCTCATGTGCGCACCGCCGGTCTCGGGAAGCGGACGCGCGGCATGCCCTTGGTCATGCCCCATTCCTCGATCGGCCAGCGCCTGCGACGAGCGTACCGATACAACGACGAGTCTGGCGAGACCGCCACGGGGTTCCCGACCGCCCGGAGCAGCGGCAGGTCCGAGTAGGAGTCGGCGTAGGCGTAGGAATGACGCAGGTCGATGCCCTCGAGCAGGGCGTATCGGCGCAGCCACGCCGAGCGGGCCTCGCCGACCAGGGGAGGCGCCGACATGAAACCGGTGTAGCGGCCGTCTCGCTCCTCGAGCTCGGCTCCGATCACCACGTCGAACAGGGGGGAGAGCGGGCGGACGAAGGCCTCTGCCGCCGCCGTGATCAGGAACGTGCGGTGGCCGGCAGCGCGGTGTTCACGGATGCGCCGGATCGCCGCCGCGCTCGCCTTCTGCAGCATGAACTCCGCGACATGGTTCGCGATGAGCCGGTCGATGCCCTCGACGCTCGCGCCCTCGTACCTTCGGAAGAACGTGCGCAGGAAGTCGCCACGATCGCGCCGGTCGACCTGCAGGTACCCGGGGATGCGCCCGAAGACGCTCATGAGCTCACGCGGCCACTCCTCCGGGGTGAGATCGGCCATGCGGGCCCAGACGTAGCTCTCGACGACGTTCGAGGAGATGATCGTGCCTTCCATGTCGAACAGCGCCAGCACCGGCTCCTCGCGCTCGCGGATCGAGACGGTGGGACGCTCCCGGTCTCGTTTCGAGAGCTCGCGGAGCGACCGGGTGACCGCGGGCGAATGCACGTCCTGCAGGTAGTACTTCCAGTCGACCATCGCGGCGTCGAACGGGAAGTTCGCCTTGTCCTCGGTGCTCAGCGACTCGAACAGCGCGAGCGTGCGATCGTCGGTGTAGACGACCTCGGTCTCGGTGTACATGCCGTAGAGGTTGCTGTACCGCTTGACGAAATCGACCCGAGCCTTATCTCGGTCGAGGCGACGCACCGCGTCGCGCATCGCCTTCGACTTCGGCAGGTGCGTGACGACCTGCTCGGCCAGGTCGGTCAGTCGCTCGGCTCGGCGGAGCATGCGCTCCACCTTCAGGTTCCCCGGGAACTCCCAGGTCGGCACCTTGTGATCACCGCGCCCACGCTCCGGCAGCGGGTGCTCCTCGAAGTAGGCGCGCACCCACTCGTACAGCTCGAAGAAGCGAAGCGGGTTCCGCGACCCGGAGCTCACGTTGTAGTGAGCGGCCTCACCGGGGGGCGGCGGGTTCGCCGCGACGGCGAGCAGGGCGTTCACCACGAAGTCGACGGGGATGATGTCGATGATGCCCTCGGGGATGCCCGGGAACTCCGGGATCTGCCCGAGCCCGTAGGCGCGGATGATCGGGTCGGCCATCTTGAATCCATCGATCCACCCCGGGAACGGGTGCGTGTACGCCGACTCGATGATCGACGGCCGTACGATCGAGAGCGGAAGGTTCGACTCCGCCGCGAGCTCCTCGACCGCCCGCTCTCCCATCGCCTTGGTGAACGTGTACACGTCCGGCCACCCGAGCGATCGTGCACGCGTGCGCCCGTACTCCACGAGCCGCTTGCTCACCCACGACTGACGACGCTCCTCGGCATCCTCCGCGACCGTCGTGGGACCCGCGCGGGAATGCTCGTCGCGTGCGAGCGCCATGAACGCGTTGAGCATCTCGGGCTTGCGACTCGCCGCCTCGACGTCGTGACGCGCCTGCATCGCGAGCTCGAGCTCGAGCCGGTAGTCGACGCGGTGTTCGAGCGGCCCCTCGGGGATCACCCCCTTCTGCACCCCCGCCACGTAGGCCGTCGAGACGTGGACCAGGGCGGGCGTCGAGCCACCGGCCACCACGCCGCCGTAGAGGTTCATGGCGCCCTGCAGGTTCGTCATGAACCCTTCGTCGATCGGCGGGTCGAAGCTCACCGTCGCCGCGGAGTGCATCGCGACGTCGACACCGGCGGGCACGTCGGGCCGGCCGATGCCGAAGTCGCCGTCGATGACATCGACACGCTCGTCGAGCATGCGACGCAACCCCTGCTCACCGACGCGTTCGCGCAGCGTGTCGAACGCCGGCTTGCGGAACATGTACTCCACGCGCTCACGGCTCGTGGCACCGCTCTGGCTGCGCACCAGCAGCAGCACGCGCGTCTCGGGGAAGTCGGCCAGCAGCCGCTCGAAAACCACTTGAGCGAGGAAGCCGGTGACCCCGGTCAGCAGCATCGTCTTGCCCGAAAGGGCCTCGACGATCGAGGAGGATGCCGGCTGCCGGGTCTCTACCACACGGCAGATTATGCGCGTTCTACCGGTCGGTAGACAAATGGCGTCAGATCACTGGGTGAACGCGCTGTCCTTGTCGCGCGACTTCATCATCTCGTACCACTTGTCCTCGTACGCCTCGGCACCGCCCTCGCCCGTCGACGAGGGTTCCGACGCCGCTGGTTCGAGATCGACCGGCGGCGCGGGCTCGGCAGCGCCACGGGCCGTCCGCCCCGACGACCGGGCGCGGATCGCCTCGAGCCGGGCGAGATGGTCGAGGACCGCCGCGAGCTCCTCCTCGATGCGGTCGCGCTTCTCGATCGCGTTCCGGATCCCCTGGTCGAGGGTCGCCTCGAGCTCGGAGGCCGCGCGCTTGGCCTCCTCTGCCAGCCGGCGACGCCGTTCCTCGTTCTCCTCGAGCTCGGACTCGGCCCGCTCGAACCGCTGGATGGCGCCGTCGAGCTCGGCGTCCGCATGTCGCAGGGTGTCGTCAGCCATGATCCCTCCCGGATCGCAGGTTCTCTCTGCGAAGCTTCGGCCGCGTGGCGCCCCGAACTTGACCCCGCAGGCGAAGGTTCTTGGATCCGATCACGGAATGCCCGCGGCTACACTCCTCACCCGTATGGAGATCGAGGAACTGCAGGCGTCGATGGCACATCTCTATCTCGAGCGCGACGCCCGGCGCGGGAGCGACGCCACGTTCCGATGGCTCGCTGAGGAGGTCGGGGAACTCGCGAAGGCGATGCGGACGGGCGACCGAGCCAACCTCGAGCACGAATTCGGCGACGTGCTGGCCTGGCTCGCCTCCCTCGCGAACCTCGAACACATCGACCTCGGGGCAGCGGTCGCCCGGTACGCGGAGACGTGCCCCCGCTGCGGCGTCGCGCCGTGCCGATGCCCGTTCCCGTGAGCGTCTGCTCGACCCGGGCGGCGCGGCGTCCGTTCTCGACCGAGTAGGCCCGTCGTGAGCGACCTCATCGTCCGCTTGGCGACACCCGAGGATTGGGAGGCCGTCGCCGGCCTGCTGGTGGAGCTCGGCCGCGGGGTGGCCGAGGGCACCGCCCACGATCCCACCCACCGCCAGGCCTTCGCCGGCCACATCCGGAACCTCGGGAACGTCACGCTGGTGGCGCATCTCGGCGACTCGGCGGTCGTCGGGGTCGTCGACATGGAGTACCACCAACGCCTGGGCGACCATCGCCCCCAGGCGCGCGTGAACGACATCGTCGTGAGCGAGGGCGTACGCGGCGCCGGGGTCGGCACGGCCCTGCTGCGTCGTGCGGAGGAGCTCGCCAGGATGCGTGGGTGCTTCCGCATGGCACTCGTCACCGCCGCTTGGAGGGAGCCGACGATCGGCTTCTATCGCCGCGAGGGCTGGCAGCAGTACGGCGCGTGGTTCGTGAAGCCCCTCGCCGACGACGTGACACCCGGAGGCCGACCGGCCGACGACAACTGACGGGCGCCGACCGTCAGGGCTCACGATCGGCGGCGAGCCGGCGCGCGACGATGGGAAGCATCGCCACCGCGATCGACGGCTGCTCCTCGAGCAGCCGGCTGAACGCGAGTCGCTCGATCGCCAAGCATCGAACGTCGCTGCGAGCACGCACCCGAGCGTTCCGAGGCGAATCGGTCAGCAGCGCCGCCTCGCCGAAGAACTCAGCCGGGCCGAGCTCGACCGTCGCCCCGTTGGGCAGATCGACCTCGACGGTTCCCTCTTCGATGACGAACAGGCCGGTGCCCGGCTGCCCCACCTCCGCCAGCACCTGGCCGGCTGGGGCGGTGAACTCGGTCGCCAGCTCGGCGATCCCGCCCAGGCCGTCTTCGTCGACCCCGGCGAACAGCGGGATCGCACGCAGGGAGCCGATGTCCATGTCAGACCCGCGTGAACAGGTGCTCGGCGATGTGGATCGCATCGAGCGCCGCGCCCATGCGAAGGTTGTCGGCGCAGCTGAACAGCGCGAGCGCGTCGGCGCGGCCCGGCACCTGTCGGATCCGCCCCACGAGCGCCTCGTCGCCTCCGGCCGCATCGAGCGGCGACGGGAAGACGTCGGCGTGCGGATCGTCCATCAAGCGAACGCCCGGGGACGCATCGAGCACCTCGCGGGCTTCCTCGACGGAGATCGAGCGCTCGAACTCGGCGAGCATCGACACCGAATGCCCGGCGACGACCGGCACCCGAACCGACGTCGCCACCACCGGCAGCTCCGGTGAGTCGAGGATCTTGCGAGGTTCCGCCATCATCTTCGCTTCCTCGCCCGTGAACCCGCCGGCCTCGAACTCGCCCACCTTCGCGACCACGTTGAACGCGATCGGCTTGGAGAACACGTCGCCGTGGGGCAACGTGTCCGGGTCGGGGCGAACGAGCGACTCGACGTCGCCGCCGAGCTTCTCCACCTGCTCGGCAAGCTCCTGGGCTCCCTTCCACCCCGCGCCACTCACCGCCTGGTAGCTGGAGAGCACGAGCGACGTGCACCGCGCGATCCGATGGAGCGGCCCGAGCGGCAGCACCGCCGTGATCGTCGTGCAGTTGGGCACCGCGATGATGCCCGGGCGCGGCCAGCCTTCGAGCGCCTCGGGATTCACCTCGGGAACCGAGAGCGGCACGCCGGGATCCATGCGGAAGGCGCTGGAATTGTCGATGCACACCGTTCCAGAAGCCGCGATGTTCGGCAGGAACTCCTTCGAGATGGTTCCTCCGGCGGAGGCGAAGGCGACGTCCACCCCGTGCGCCGCCTCGACGGTCAGCTCCCGCACCTCGTGCTCCGCCCCGCCGAACGTGACGAGCCGGCCGGCGCTGCGCGCGCTCGCGAGCGGCACGAGCTCGTCGACCGGGAATGCCCGCTCCTCGAGGATGCGAACCATCTCACGACCGACGGCCCCGGTGGCTCCGATCACGGCGACCTTCATCGTCGGGTCACCGTACCAGCGACCTCGATCTCACCGACGCACCGAGCCTCGGAGTCATGCGGGCGGGCCGGGGTCCACGCCCCCGGCCCGCCCGGTGTCTCCATGCATCGGGGCCGCGCCCCGAGGAGCTGGCGTCAGCGCCGCGTCACCCTCGTCCACTTCTGCGCGGCGGACTTGCCTTTGTGGATCTGCACGTTGCCCTTCGAGATGATCCCCACATCGTGGCACGCCTCGGTGATGGACACGCCCGAGTTGCACGTCGTGAGCCAGACGTCCGGATCGCCGTTCGCGTCGAGCGCGAAGGCGTCGTCGTACGTGAAGAAGATCCGCTCCACATCACGCTTCCCCGGCTCGCCCCGGTCGACGAAGTAGATCTCCGCGTAGATCGTCTTCCCGTCCTGGTCCTTGCACGTGGCCGTGACCCGCGTGCGCAGGTGTCCCTGCCCCGTCGGCTGCTGATTGCGGTACGCGGTGAGCCCGTCACGGCAGAAGACCTTGAAATGCGTTCCGTCGTGCGAGATGTAGGTGATGTTTCCCTTGAGGTTCGCCTTGGCGTTGAATCCGAGGCTGGCGCCCTCGTTCGTGAGGCCAGATCCGTTCGTCTGGTCCAGGGCGATCGCCGCGCTCGCCCCGAGGGTCACCACCAGAGCCGCGGCCAGCATCGTCGTCCTGAAGCGGGGTTTCATACGAGACCTCCCAGTTGTCTCGGCGACCGCCGCCGGGCCGCCTTCGCTCGGCCCGAACGCACCGACGTACGGTGCCCCGGGCAAGGACATCTCGAAATCTAGGTGTGGGGCAAGGGACGGCACAAGGACCCAAAGGTCTTAGGACCTGGCCGTCGCAGGGCCGGGGGTTCTCAGGCGCTAGGTGAAACGCCAGGAACCCAGTAGCTCGTCGAGGCGGCGGACGCTCGAACCGAAGCCGATCTCGTCGTCGGCGAGTGTGACCCTCCACGCGATGCCGTTCCGTGTGAACAGCACCTCCCTCGAGCGCACGACTCCATCGGGGGCGTCCACCGTGACGTCGAACGCGACGGCCTCGGCGCCGTCGACCTCCAGCGACGTCGTCGATCCGGCGCTTCCCCCGGCATCCTCGTCGTACCCGCGAACGAACTGCTCGAACCGAGCCAGGTCCTGCCCCTTGGTGAGCGGCACGGCCGTCACCGTGATCGTCGCGGCGCCCGACGGCAGCAGGAAAAGGTCGTGCGACGCGGCGTCGACCTCGGCCGCCTCTGCGACCCATCCCGACGGCGCTCTCACGCAGTAGCCGAATCGGACGGACTCGAAGTCACCGTCCTCGCACGACGAACCGCCGCCGGCCCACGAGACGAGGGCGAAGGCGCTCACGCCGACCAGCACGGTCAAAGCCAGCGCCAGCGCCACCGGAACGGTCGCCCGGCGCTCCGGCTGGGCCGGCCCCGCATCGTCTTCGACCTCGCCGTCATCGCCTCCCCCTGGCGGTGGCGGCAGCGGCGGCCCGCCGACACTGTCCGGTGGGAGCGGGATGGATCGCGCAGGACCCTCCACGGCCCCCTCCAGCGCTGCCTCGCCCAGGTCGTCCAGCGACATGACGTCAGCCCGTGGGGAGCTCGGGGGTCGAGCCGGTCTCGTCCAGGTTGAATCGCTCGTGAACGGCCCGCACCGCCCGCTCGCCGTCTGCCTCGCGGATCACGCAGGAGATGCGGATCGGCGACGTCGAGATCATCTCGATGTTGACGCCCTCACCGGCGAGCGAGTCGAACATGTCGGCGGCGACGCCCGGATGGCTCTTCATGCCCGCCCCCACGAGCGAGAGCTTCGCGATGTCGTCGTCGACCGTGTAGGAATCGGCGCCGACTTCCTTCACCAGACGCTCCATCACGCCGTGCACGCGGGGGAGCTCGACCCGCGGCGCCGTGAACGACAGGTCGGTCGCACCCGCGTGCGAGACGTTCTGCACGATCATGTCGATCGAGATCGCCTCGTCGGCGATCGCCCGGAACACGGTGGCGGCAACCCCCGGGCGATCGGGCACGCGCTCGAGCGTGACCTTCGCCTCGGCGGTGTCGAGGGCGATCCCCGAGATCATCACGCCTTCCATGGGTTGCTCCACCTCTCCGATCCAGGTACCCGGTTCGTCCTCGAACGACGACGCGACGTACAGGCGCACACCGGTGCGACGCGCGTACTCCACCGAACGTGATTGCAGCACGGCTGCCCCCGATGCGGCCAGCTCGAGCATGTCGTCGTAGCTCACCACCGGGAGCTTGCGAGCGTTGGGCTCGATACGAGGATCGGTCGTGTAGACGCCCGCGACGTCGGTGTAGAGTTCACAGATCTCGGCCCCGACCGCCGCCGCCATCGCGACCGCTGTGAGGTCGGAGCCCCCTCGCCCGAGCGTCGTGATCTCGAATCCGCTCAAGCTCAGCCCCTGGAAGCCGGCCAGCACCACGACGTTGCCCGCTCGGAGCGACTCGATGATGCGCTTCGGTCGGATCTCCACGATCCTCGCCTGCCCGTGCCGGTGGTCGGTCATGATGCCCGCTTGCGACCCGGTGTAGCTCGCCGCCCTGCAGCCCCTGGCGTTGATCGCGATGCCGAGTAACGACATCGCGATGCGCTCGCCGGCCGTCAACAACATGTCGAGCTCGCGAGGGTCGGGCGGCGAGGCGATCTCGTTGGCCATCGCGAGCAGCTCGTCGGTGGTGTGCCCCATCGCAGAGACCACGACCACCACGTCGTTGCCGTCCTCGCGCGCCCCCACGACCCGATCGGCCACCGCCTGGAGGCGCTCGACCGACTCGACGGAGGTGCCGCCGTACTTCTGCACGATGATGGGCATCGAGGCTCCTGCGCCGCGGTTCGGAGAACGCGGTCGAGTCTATCGGCCGCCCCATCGCCGCTCGTGCAGCGAGCCCCGATCGCCCCGGAGCCAGGGAGGCCTGGGCGCCTCGATCCGGGCGAGCGTGGAGGGCACCGGCCCGAACCGATCGTCGTTGCCGTCGCGCCAGTCGCGCCACGCCGCCGTGATCTCGTCCTCGGTCCGCGCCACGAAGTTCCACCACATCTTGAGACGGACGCCGAGCGGCTCGCCGCCGAGCACCAGGAGGCGCGCCGAGCCGCCGCGGGTCCGGAGCCGCAGTAGGTCGTCGCCCGGAGGCACGTACGCGAGCGAACCGGGCTCCACGATCGCGTCGTCGACCTTCACCGTGCGGTCGATCGGCACCACGGCGTGCTCGAAGCGCGTGTCCACGGGCAACTCGAGGGCGGTCTCGACGACCACGTCGATGCCGACGGTCGGGTGATCGACCGCAGCGCTCGACGACGAGCCGGCGATGGATCCCACGAGGACCTGCGCCGCGCCCCCGGACAGCTCGGCCCTCGGGAGCTCCGACAGATGCTGGAAGCGGGACCCCCCGTGGCGTGTCTCCTCCGGCTGCGCGAGCCACATCTGCGCACCCATGACGCCGTTCGTTTCGACCGCCGACACGGTGTCGACCCCCAGCTCGGCGTGGGCGATGCCGTGACCGGCCGTCATCAGGTTGAGCTGGCCTGGACGGATCAGCTGCTCGGTGCCGAGCGAATCGCTGTGCAAGGCCGAACCCTCGAACAGCCAGGTCGCCGTCGCGAGTCCGATGTGAGGGTGCGGCCCGATCTCGATCGGCGGCGGATCGCTCACGTCGCCCGGGCTCATCAGATCGACGAAGCACCACGGACCGATCGCCCTTCGCGCCTTGCCGGGCAGGACCCGAACCACGCCGAGGCGGCCGATCGTCGCCTGCCGCCCCTCGGTGACGTCGATCGCGCTGACGCCGAGCCCCGAGGAAGCGAGCGACGTCTCCTCGACCGGACCGCTCATCCGCCGCCCTCCGGGGAGGGATCGATGTCGAGCGACCGGCGCAGGAAGTCGACCTCGATCTGCAGCATCGCCTCGGCGGCGGCCGGCTCGACCGGGCGATGGGTGATGCCGCTCAACGGGATCATCGCGTGGCGTCGGCCGGCTTCCATGAGCGCCCTGGACATGCGCAACGAGTGCGCGACGTAGACGTTGTCATCGACCAGACCGTGGATCAACAGGAGCTCGCCCTCGAGCCTGTGCGCGTCGGGGATCAGATCGGCGTTGGCGTAGGCCGGCGCATCGCCGTCGGGCATGCCCAGGTAGCGCTCCGTGTAATGGGTGTCGTACAGACGCATGTCGGTGACCGGCGCCCCGGAGATGCCGGCTCGGAAGACGTCGGGCCGGCGCAGCAGTGCGGCCAGGGTGAGGTAGCCGCCGTAGGACCAACCTCGGATCGCCACGCGTGAGAGGTCGAGGAACCGGAAGCGAGCCGCCGCCGCGTGCAGGCCTTCGACCTGGTCCTCGAGCGCGACGTCGACGTAGGAGCGGTGCACGGCCTGTTCCCACTCGATGCCGCGGAAGGGCGTGCCCCGCCCGTCGATCACGAGGACGGCGAAACCCTGGTCCGCGAACCACTGCGATTCCAGGAGCGGTCGCTGGGCGCGCACCACCTTGCCGACGTGCGGCCCCCCGTACGGGTCGAGGAGCACCGGCATCGGCCGCCTCAGCTCCCGTCCCGCCGGCGTGAACATCGCGACGCGAAGCTCCTTCGGCCCGGCGGAGAGGAACGTGGGCCTCCCCACGATCGACGGGGTCTCGGCGACCCGACCGAACGTGTGCAGCACCTCGTCGTGGCGAACCAGCCGGGCCGTCGGCAGGGGCGCGTCGTCGGTCTCGGTCACGACCACCGCGAGATCGCGGTTCGCAACGGCGGTGTGGTGGCCTTCCCCCTCGGACACCTGTATGAGCGAGCCGTCGGCCCCGAGCCTCCAGACGTGCATCTCGGTCGGCTCGCGTGTCGCTCGGAACCAAACGTCGGCGCCGGCTTCGAGCACCGACTCGACCTGCAGCCCCGGCGGCGTCACGGGCTCCCCGTCGATCAGGAGCGAGCGGGAGTCGTCGCGGTGGCCGACGGTGAGCAGGCGTCCCCCGGGCAGCCAAGCCGGCACACCCACCGTGATGTGGGTCCAGCGGTCGTCGTGATCGGCCCAGACGACCTCGGTGTCCCCATGATGGGGGTCGATCGCGAGCACCTGCACGTCACGTTGGTCACGCGACTGCACCAGCACGAGCGGGGGGCCCTCGTCGGTCCACGAGACGGCGACGAGGTACTCGAACGCGTCACGGTCCCACCCGACGTCGACCCGGACCCCGTCCGGGCCCAGCGCGTGCAGGGTCACGATCGCGTTCGGCGTGCCCGCCTGCGGGTAGCGCACGGCACGGGGAGGGACCGCCGGGTCGATCGGCGAGGCGATGTGCCACGTCTGCACCGGCCGGTCGTCGACCCGGCAGGCGAGCATCCGCGAGCCGTCGGGCGCCCACCAGTAGCCGCGGAGCCGCTCCATCTCCTCGGCGGCGATGAACTCCGCGACGCCCCACCGGACGTCGGGATCGGGATCGTCGGCGAGGAGCGCATCGTCGCCGGTCTCCAGGTCGTGCATGCGGAGGGCGCCGCCCGTCGCGTACGCGATCCGTCTCGACGTGGGGTCGATTCGCGCGTCGAAGGGAGGGCCGGCGGTCGGCACCTCCCGCGTCCCCCCGGTCGCGAGGTCCGCGAGTCGCACGGAGCCGCCTTCCGCCATCGCCGCTCGCCGGAGCGCGGGGTCGGCCTCGTACGAGGTCACGCCCGACTGCGGCTCACGAGCCCGCTCCCGTCGATCGAGCTCCTCCCGCGTGACCTGCTCCTCGATCGAGGCCGGGTGGTACACCTCATGCTCCTCGCCGTCGGCGACGCCGAGCACCCACAGCCCCGCCACCGGGTCGTCGCCCGACCGCGTGCGCAGGAACGACACGCGCGAGCCGTCGTCGGCGATGCGGAAGGCGCGAGGCAGACCCAGGTTGAAATGACGGGTCCGTGCCGCCTGGCGTGGGAACGGATCGCCCACGGACGAGCTCACACCTTCGTCACGGAGTCGCCGCGTCGAACGGCGCCACCCTCGACGACACGCCCTTCCTGCAGCCGATCGATCGTCGCGTCGCTCATCGCCATGCTCCCGTCGGTGACCCCAAGTCCGGAAGGCCGCTCGACCGTACCATCGGCAGCGGTCAGCTCGGCACGATGTCGCGTGCGCGCCGGGAGACCCCCCGGCGCGCTCCGAGCGCGACCCCGACGGCCACCAGCACGATCCCCTCCACGAGCACGGCCCACGCCGGGGCGAGCGACGAGATGCCCCCGGCGTCGCTCCCCTGCCACCCGTCGAGGTCGCCCAGCAAGGACCCCCCGGCGCCACGGGCGACCAGGTCGATCGCGAGTACGACGGCCATCAGACCGAGGGCCGCCGTCGCCACGCAGAGGGATCGGGGCCGCCCGAGGAGCGCCCCGAGACCGACGACGGTCGCGATCGTGCCGAGGCCGGCCGCGCCGGCGGCGAGCGGCGAGAACGAGTCGACGCCCCATGCGACCGCATCCCAGGTCGACCACGCGAGGAAGGTGCCGAGAACGAACACGATCCACCCGACCGGCACGAGCAGCCATCCCACGACACGGGCCATGGCTCGACGCTACACGGGCCCTCGGGGAACCGCTCCAGGCGCTCGATCCGTCCCATCGGTGTCACACACACGAACCTTCCCGGCATGACCCGAACGTACCGGTAGGTAGTCGCCCGGGTCCCCGGACCGACACGGAGGCAGGGGCCGTGGCCGAAGAGCGCACCGATTCCGAGCTGTTGATCGCCTCGCGCGCCGAGCCCGAGGCGTTCACCGAGCTGTATCGGCGGCACGCAGAGGATCTGCTGCGTTACTTCGCCCGCCGCACGCTCGACCCCGAGACGGCGGCGGAGCTCACCGCCGAGACGTTCGCCGAAGCGTTCGCCTCGCGGGCGAACTACCGCGACCAGCAAGGGGTGAACGGCGTGGCATGGCTCTACGGCATCGCACGGCACCGGCTGGGTCGGTTCTTCCGCGCCGGTCGCGTCGACGCAGCCGCCCGGCGGAAGCTCGGCATGCCCGAGCGCGAGCTTCCGCCCGAGGACTACGAACGCATCGAGGACCTGATCGACTTCGCGCCGATCCGGGAAGCCCTGGTCGAGGCGCTCGACACCCTGAGCGACGATCAGCGTGAGGCGATGCGCCTGCGAGTGATCGACGGGCTCGGCTACGCGGAGGTCGCGCAGCGGCTCCGCTGCACCGAGCAGAACGCGCGGCAGCGGGTGAGCCGCGGCCTGAGGAAGATCGCGCTGCTGCTGCAGGAGCGCGGGATGCAGCTCACCACGGAGGTGGAGGCATGAACACGGACATCCGCTCGCTGCAGCTGCTGGAGCGCGATCTCGATGCTGTGGCAGCGCGCGAGCGCGACCGGCTCGCCTCGGTAGAGCAGGCCTTCGGCGACGGCGGCCCCGGCGGACCGCGCCGCCTTCCTCGGCGCGGACGAGGCGGGGGCGGCGGTCACAGCTGGGCGGGGGTGGCTGCGGCGGTCGCTGCGGTGCTCGTGCTCGCGGGCGGCATCGGCTTCCTCACACAAGGCACCTCCCCTCTCAGGCGCGCCGTGTCGGACGAACCCCAGACTGTCGAGCTCGGGGCCGGCGGCGGAGCTCAGACGGGGACGCCCGCGCCCGCGCCGGAGGAGAAGGCCGCCACCGACGAGGGCGTCGACGAGCAGATGTCCGGGAACGCGCTCCAGGCACCGAGCGTCTCCGACGCGTCGGCCGAGTCGTGGGCCACGCGAGACACCGCCGGCACCGGGCCAGACGTCGGCGCCGTCCCCGCTCAGCAGGGCGACCTCACCAAGATCGTCCGCGATGGCCGTATCGGCATCGTGATCGCCGACGGCTCCTTCTCGAAGGGAGTCTCGCGCGTGACCGTGATCGCGCGCCGCAACGGCGGGTTCGTGCTCTCCTCGAGCTCCCGCGACGAGCGCACCGGCACGCTCACCCTGCGCATCCCCGCCAAGCGGTTCGACGACACGATGCTGGCCCTGCGCGGGCTCGCCGGCGAGCTCGACGGCCGCGTCGACTCGCAGAACATCACAGGAGAGGACGTCACGGCGGAGTTCGTCGACCTGGGTGCACGGCTCGACATCCTGAAGCAGCGCCGATCCCTGCTCCGGAGCCTCCAGAACGACGCCACGACGTCGAACGAGATCTTGCGGCTGTCGGGTCTGATCGAGAACACGCAACTCGAGATCGAGAACATCCAGGGACGGCTGAACTTCCTCAAGGACCAGGTGGCAGAGGCCACGATCGAGGTCGAGGTCCGGGAGCGGCACGCTCCGGGCGAGGAAGCCGGGACCGACCCCGAGAACCCGAGCCTCACGGACTCGTTCGAGCTCGGCGTGCAAGGCTTCCTGCGGGTGATCGGCGCGATCGTGGTCGGGCTCGGTTACCTGATCCCGGTGGCAGTGGTCGCGGGCGCCGTGTACGGAATGATCAGGCTGGTGCGGCGCCGCGATCGCGTAGCCAGCTGAGCGCGCGGAACCGCTCCGCGGCCGCCGACGCGACCTGCGAGTCGTCACCCGCCCGCCCCTCGGTGGCGCCGAGCCACGCGTCGGCCTCGAGCCAGGCCGCCTCGACCTGGTCCTGCGGACGCAGGCGGCCCGCGGCTCGAAAGGCCGACACGGAGCCGTACCGGGTGACCGCCCCGTCGAGAAGCTGCTGCTCGAACTCCAGTCCGTACGGGGGCATCTCTTCCAGGTGCTCGAGGGCCCAGAGCAGCGTGCCGAACGACTCCTTCCGCCACATCGCGTCGGCCACGGCCTCACGTGGCCACGAGGCCGAGGGGGCCTCGAGCAGACGGCGCTCCTCGTCGGTCACGGCAGGCCAGACCTGTTCGCGCTCGAGCCAGTCGTCGGTCTCACGACGAGCCACTTCCGCCTGTTGCACGCGGATCGGATCGCCGCCGGTCTCGCTCACGACGAACTCGATCATGCCTCGCCTCACGAACGCGTAGAGCACGAGCGCACGGTCGCTCACCTCGGTTGCCGAAGGTCTGGCCGCGGCGTCCTTCACGCCGGTCGGTATCGCCGAGCGATCACATCTCGCGGCGGCCGTCGAGCGCTTGGGAGAGCGTGACCTCGTCGGCGTACTCGAGATCGCCCCCGACGGGCAGCCCGCTCGCGAGCCGGGTCACGCGCACGCCGAGGGGCTTCAGCAGCGCCGCGACGTACATCGCGGTCGCGTTGCCTTCGAGGTTCGGGTTCGTGGCGAGGATCACCTCGGTCACGTGGTCGCGCTCGACCCGGTCGAGCAGCTCCTGCACGCGCAGGTCGTCTGGCCCGACGCCGTCGAGCGGGCTGATCGCGCCGCCCAGGATGTGGAACCGCCCCTTGATCAGCGCGGTCTTCTCGATCGTGGCGGCGTCCTTCGGCTCCTCGACGACGCACAGGATCGAGCGGTCGCGCGATTCGTCGCGGCAGATGCGGCAGAGATCGCCCTCGGCGACGTTGCCGCACTCGCGGCAGAACGCGATGCGATCCTTGGCCTGCACGATCGCGGCGGCCAGGCGCTTGGCGTCGGCAGGGTCGGCCTTCACGAGCCAGAACGCGAGTCGCTGTGCCGACTTCGGACCCACCCCGGGAAGCCGCGCCAGCTCGTCGATCAGCTCTTGGATCGGGCCCTCGTACATCACGCTAGTCCGCCGGCTCCGACTCGGCCGCGACCTGCGCGCCGAGCATCTCCTGCACCCGCTTGAGCGCCTCGGCCTCGTCGACGACCTCGTCTTCCTCGACGAGCTCGACGGCCGCCGGGCCGCCGGTGTCGCGCACCTCGCGCACGACGCAGACGATGTCGGGCTTGATGCCGAACAGATCGCCGAGCGCGGCCTGGAGCTCAGCCTTCTTCCCGTCGACCTTCTGCGGTCCGACCTTGCGATCGGGCGGGAAAGCCAGCTCGAGCGTCGAGCCGTCGTAGCTCGCAACGGTGGCGGACTCGAGGATCGCTGCGAGGATCATCTCGCGGCTGGCCGAGAGATGTTCGAGCAGGCTCTGCCACGACCGCCGAAGGAGCGCGACGTCGACGCTGCCGGCATCTGCGGCACGGGGCACCGGCATCTGCTGCTCGGACTCGGACCGCTCGGCCTCCCGATCGTCGGACGTGGTGGGTGGATACCGATCCTCCGCTTTGGCCGTCTGCGGTTCAGCGGGCGGCTCGACCGGCGCGGGCGGCTCGACCGGCGCGGGCACCTCGACTGAGCCGGGCACCTCGACTGAGCCGGGCGGCTCGACCGGCGCGGCAGGCTCGACATCGTCGACAGGGTTGGAAGGGCCTGCGGCGTGCGCCACGTCGGCGGCGGTGGGCACCACGGCGCCGGGATCGAGGTTGGCCAGACGCTCGAGGCGCTCGAGACGGGTCAACAGCGCGGCCGGGTCGTCGTCGGTCTCGGGCATCGTCGACCGCACGAGTGCGAGTTCGAGCGAGAGCCGGGGGGACGTCGTCCACCGCATGTCGTTCTGCGCCGCGAGCAGCAGCGCCAGCACACGTGCGAGCTCGCCCGGGCTGAACTTCTCCGCTTGGATGCGCAGCGCCTCGTAAGCATCGTCGGGCACGTCGACCAGGTCGGGCTGACCGGGAGCTGCCTTGACCAACAGCAGGTCCCGAAAGTGCGCGAGGGCCTCGGCGGTCACGTTGCGGAGGTCCTGGCCGTCCTGCACCAGACGCCCGACGATCTCGAACACACCCTTGGCGTCGCCGATCGCGACGGCGTCTGCAAGGTCGTGTTGAACCTCGCCGCGAGGGGCGCCGAGCAGGGTACGCACGACATCGTCGTCGATCGTGGCGCCACCGAGCACGCCGGCCTGATCGAGCAGCGAGAGCGCGTCGCGAGCCGACCCTTCCGCCTGGCGCGCGATCGAGTGCGCGGCGGTCGGATCGATCGTCTGCCCCTCGGCCTGGGCCACGCTGACGAGGTGCGCCGCGAGGTCGTCCATGGTCAGCCGTCGGAAGTCGAACCGCTGACACCGCCCGACGATGGTGGCCGGCATCTTGTGCGGTTCAGTGGTCGCGAGCACGAACCGCACCCCCTGCGGCGGTTCTTCGAAGACCTTCAACAGCGCATCGAAGGCCTCACGCGACAGACGCTGGGCCTCGTCGATGATGTAGACCTTCTCACGGCCCTGCACCGGGGCCGTGGGGGCCTTCTCCCGAAGCTCACGCGCATCTTCGACGCCACCGTGGCTCGCCGCGTCGATCTCGACGACGTCGAGATGCGTGCCCTCCCGCACCGCGACGCACTGATCGCAGGTGCCGCAGGGCTCCGCCGTCGGCCCCTGCTCGCAGTTGACCATCTTCGCCAGGATGCGAGCCGTCGACGTCTTGCCCGTGCCGCGAGGACCGCAGAAGAGGAAGGCGTGGTGCAACCGGTTCTCGCGGATCGCCCCGGTGAGTGCCCGAACGACGTGGTCCTGTCCGAGCACCTCGGCAGGCGTCTGGGGCCTGTACCGCCGGTACAGGGCCTGGTGCTGGTGCTCGTCCGCCACGTGCCTCCCGCCGCTCGCCGCGCGCCTCTCCGCCCACCCCTCGAAGGAGAGGGTGGCCGTGCACCCACCGTCGACCGCGGATGACTCGGTCGCTACCTGGAACGGCAGCTCCAGCCAGGCGCTCCTACGGCACCCACCGGCTTCCGCTTACGGCTGCTTCCTTCCGGACCTGACCGGGTTCGCGGGCCGATGTCACGCAGGACCCGACCTTCAACGCTCCGTTCCGAGGGCTGCCCCGGACCTTCCGGGCCTCGGGCGGGGATTCAGCCCCGCTGAAGCGGATCGCGGGTACAGGGCACCGCTAGCTCCCCGCCTAGCACGGCCAGGGGCAGTATACGCGCGGCTCCCGACACCCCCGATGCCCAGGCGACTGCGACCGGTGATGGCCATGGGTAGTCTCGCTCACATGAAGGTGGGAACCGTGATCGTGGACTTCGACGGTACCGCGTGCCTGCACGACGTCGCCGAGCACCTGCTCGGCACGTTCGCGAACGGCGACTGGGAGGCCCTCGACCGCGCGTGGGAACGGGGTGAGCGCGGATCGCGGACCGTCGTTGCCGGGCAGAGCGCGATGCTCGACGCCGACCGGGCCACCCTGCTCCACCACGCGCTCGGGCACTGCCCGATGGACCCCACGTTCGGTCCGTTCGTCTCGTGGGCCGGCGATCACGGCATCGACGTGGTCGTGGCCTCCGACGGCTTCGGCTTCTACATCGAACCGCTGCTCGCAGCATCGGGCGTGCCGTCGATCCGGGTGGTCTCGAACGAGCAGTTGTGGAACGGTGACCGGCCGGCGGATCTTCGGTTCCCCAACGGGCACCCGGACTGCGTGGGATGCGGCACGTGCAAGATGAAGGCGGTGCTGGACAGCGGGCCCAACGGCCCGGTCGCGTTCGTGGGCGAGGGCTCGAGCGACCGCTACGGGGCCTTGTACGCCGACGTGACCTTCGCGAAGCTCGATCTGATCGCGCACTGCGAACGCGACGGGGTGCCGTTCGTGCCCTGGCGGGACTTCGACGACGTGCGGCGGTGGCTCGAGAACGGCGAGCGACTTCCCGGCGCCGTCTCGCCGCCACGGTGCCCCGGCTGGACCGTCGCCTGATCGGCATGCATGCGATCGTGCTACCCGATGGATACTCCGCCAGGCCGGCGTGGCGTGAGGACCTCGAGGCCGTCTTCCGGCTCGTGGCCGACTCCGAGCTTCACGATGACGGGGTGGCCGATATCGCCCTGGGCGACATCGCGGCCGACTGGGACCGGCCGGACTTCGACGCCGAGACCATGTCGATCACCGTGTGGCACGGCGACGACCTGGTGGCGAGCGGCGACGTCTTCATGGGGCGGGCGGACGTCGACGTTGCTCCGGAGCACCGGGGCCGCGGGCTCGGCGCCGCCCTGCTTCCCTGGACGTGGCAGGTGGCGAAGGCCGACGGCCGGGGCTCGGTGGGCCAGACCGTCTCCGACCGCCGCACCGATGCCGCCGAGCTGTTCCGGGCGCACGGATACGATGTCGGCCACACATCGTGGGCGCTGCGGATCGACCTCGACGACGAGCCGCCGGCAGCGCCGGACCTGCCCGACGGACTGGCCTTCCGCGATCTCCGGCCCGGGGAGGACGATCGGGCGGTCTTCGAGGTGATCGACGTGGCGTTCGACGAGTGGTCGGATCGCGAGACGCAGGGCTTCGAGAACTGGTCGGCGTCGACGCTTCGCCGGCCGGAGGTGGACCCGGGGCTCGTGCCGCTGGTCGTCGACGGGCAACGCATCGTCGGCGTCGCGCTCAACCTCCACTACGGGCTGAACGACGACGTGGAAGGCTGGACCCAGCAGCTGGCCGTCGACAAGGCGTACCGGGGCCGGGGCCTCGGGAGGGCGCTGTTGCAGGAGACCTTCCGACGCTTCCACGCCGTCGGGTACCGACGGTGCGGCCTGTCGACGGACTCGCGGACCGGCGCGCTCGGGTTGTACGAACACGTCGGGATGCGGGTCCGGTCGAGCTTCACGCGCTGGACGAAGCAACTCGACGCGTCGAGCCCATCGACGACAGGTGCCGTCGTCCCGTGATGAACGCGGCCCCGTACAGCAGCGCGACCGCCACGAGCAACATGCGGTAGCCGGTGACGATCGCGAGGTACTCCAGGACGCCTCCCAGCATGGCGCCGAGCAGGTTCGCGCCGAAGGCCACCGTCGACGCGCCGACCCCCCGGAACCGTTGCGCGAAGATCAGGTTCGCGACGAACACGGGCGCGAACGCCACGAGCGCGCTCACACCGAACCGAGGCACCGGTGCCAGGGCCAACAACGATGCGGGC
The DNA here is from genome assembly GCA_035249905.1 of Actinomycetota bacterium. GTDB lineage: Bacteria > Actinomycetota > UBA4738 > UBA4738 > HRBIN12 > JAOUEA01. Next base: position 39,554 of record DATFFT010000086.1, read on the forward strand.
GGCACGATCCATGCCACGGCGAGACACGCGAGCAGGGCGCCGTACATGAGGAAGGGGTGCGGCGGCCGGATCCGTCGTGCGACCTCGATCGCCGCGAGCACGGACAGCAGGATCCCCGCGAAGACGAGCGAGTTGACGAACCACGTCGTGCCGAACAACAGGGCGAACTGCACCACGCTCTTCGTCTCCAAGAGCAGGAAGGCAGCGCCCATGAAGAACAGGTCGATGTAGGGGCGCATCCGGCCCAGGGGAGCACCGGAGGCGACGCGGACGATGAGCAGGGACGCGAGCAGGACGCCGCCGAGCCAGCCGATGTAGAACGGGGGGATCGTTCGACCCTGCACGTAGGGGAAGGGATGGTCGTCTGTCGACGACGCCGGCGCGTCGGCCTCGGAAGCGAACATCGTCTCGCACTCGAGCCCCGATGCGTCCCTGCTCACCGTGAGCACCGCCTGCCGGCGAGGTCCCGACCGGGCATCGACATCGTCGAAGCACGGATCGTGCCCGAAGACCTCCGACATGGTCTCGGCGTAGCGCCGGAACACGTCGTCCCGGTAGTAGTTGTACATGGCGAACGCCCCGCCCGGAGCGAGGTGGTCGCGCACGGTCTCCATCGCCTCGCGGGTGAACAGGTAGCTCTCGAGCCGCAGCGACCCCTGACCGCTCACGAGCGTCAGCGAATCCGGCAAGGCGAAGAGGATCAGGTCGTAGGTCCGATCGGTGCGCTCGAGGAAGGCGCGACCGTCGTCGATGTGGGCAGTCACCCGTG
>DATFFT010000087.1:0-29473 GCA_035249905.1 Actinomycetota bacterium
GCCTGGTCGCGATCGAGGCGATCACCGGGAGCGCCTCGCGCATGCCGGCGACGTTGGAGCCGGTCGGGACGATGTGGGCGGCGCCCTCCGCGGCGAGCACGCCGGGCGAGTCGGGCGTCATGGCGGCGACCACCGGGATGCCGCAGCGGCCGGCCTCGCGCGCGAGCACCCCGCATGCGTAGCCGTATCGCCCCGATCCGAACGACGGGCCGCAGACGAGCACGTGGGCCTCGAGCTCCTCGATCCAGCCGAGCAGGGTCGCCAGCGCGTGCTCCTCGTGCTCGCCGAAGAAGTCGTCGCCACAGGCGAGCGTGACGTCGACCGTGAGGCCGGCTCCGGCGAGGCCGCGACCGGGCCCCTGCGGGCCGTCGAGGCGCACGGGCTCGTGATCGGCGGCCTCCTCGCCGCCGAGGCCGGCGAAGAATTGGTTGAGGTAGTGGACGACGGTGCTCACGAACGGGTACCTCCGATCGGCGGGTCAGCGCCTCGGCTCGTCATGCCGGCACCGCCGTCCATCGCGCGTCGCCGGTCTCCGCCAGGCCCCCGAGGTAGTGCACGGCCGGCACACGCTCGCCGACGCGCGCCCGGTCGTCCCCCCCCACCACCCGTTCGGGGATCCATGCGTCGACGAGCTCGTCCTCGTTCCCCGTGCTGACGAGGCAGTCGGCCTCGGGGACGTGGTCGGTCAGTCCGCCGTTGGTCTCGCAGACGAGCGCCACGGTGCCGATGCCGCTGCGCTCGCACGCCTGCACCGTGAGCATCGTGTCGGTGTGGGAGTTCCCGCTCGAGAACGTGGTGCACACCACGCCGTCGGCCCCGAGGCTCTCGGCGAGCTCCGCCGACGCCTTCGCGGCCCGCCGCTTCTGGTCCGCGCCGTCGAGATATCCGGGCGCGAGGATCAGCCCGGCGTACCACGATCGCTCACCATGCGCCGCGCGGAGCTCCCGGAGCAGCGCGAGGTCCTGATACGCGGCGGTCACGTTGCGCACACCCGGCCAGTCGTAGGCGCCGTTCGTGAGCCGTCCCTCGTACAGCAGTCGCTCGTCGATCACGCGCGGCGCGAACTCGCCGAGCGGTTCATCGTCGAGGAACGTGTCCACGAGCGGCCCCTCGCTCGCGACCTGCAGGATCACCGCGACCGCCGGCAGGCTCGCATCCGCCGGAGGCAGCGGGCCGACCGATCGCACGTCGTCAGGCTTCGCACCCGCGGTTGCCTCGGCGATCGTGGTGGCGACCGAGGTCGCCGCGCCCCGCACGGCGCGGTCGGCCTCGGCCACCGCGACGCCCGGCGACGGCACGCACCGGACGACGACGTTCGTGGTCACGCCCCACGGACTCCGATCGGCGCCGGGACCGGCCATGTCCACCAGGGAGTCGGGAAGCTCCTCGGCCCCGTCGTAGCCGGCGCCGGCCCAATCGCACACGGTGAGCACCGCAACGCCGGCCAGCCGGTTCAGGCGCACCTCTCCCATGCGAGCGCTCGGCAGCGCTCGCTCGACGCGCGCGCTCGGCAGCGCGACATCAAGGACGTTCGAGATGCGGACGGAGTCGTCGGGACGGACGACCTCGACCGTGGCCTCCGCCAGCGCCGGATCTCCGGCCCCGACCGCGAGCTGCGGTAGCGCGAGCGTCAGCCGCCCGTCGCTCCACCCTGTCTGGGTCCCCTCGACGACCTCGTCGACCGCGAACGTCGCGATCTCGAGATCAGCGAGCGTGGATTCCAAGTGTCGACAGTCTACCCCAGGACGATGCGTCTGAGAAGGCTCGGTTCACGCGGCTTTGAAGTCGCGGAACGCGTCCAGCCACTCGTCGTAGTTCTCGGGAAGCTGCAACGCGATGGCGTTCTCGAGCTGAGCGGGGTCGTCGAGGCCGAGCTCCTGCACGAGCGCCGGGTCGAGCTCGTCGATCGTCCGCTGGTCGGAGACGATGTACGTGTAGGACTCCGCGTAGAACGATTGCGGCGTCGGAGACACGTAGTAGTTCATCGCGGCGTACGCGGCGTCGACGTTCTGCGCCTGCGAGGAGAGCCCCACCCCGCAGATCCAGGCCAACGAGCCTTCCGCCGGCACGAACTCCACGGGGATGTCCTCCCGGGCCATCGCCGCGCGATAGTCGTGGTACCCGAAACCGGCGACGATCTCGCCGGTGCGGTACAGGTTCAGGAAATCGGCGTCGCCCTTGAACAGCGAGCGGATCTGCGACTTGTGCTCGATCAGGTAGTCACGGATCTCCGCGATGTCGTCCGAGGTCAGCGCGTAAGGGTCGGCGTGACCGAGGGCCATGGCAGCGATCGCGATCACGGTCGCCGCGCTGTCCTCGAGCGTGACCCTGCCGGCGAGATCGGGATCCTCGAAGAGGTCCCGGTAGGAGTCGATGCCCTGCGGCACCTCCTCGGGGTTGTAGATCACGCCCGACGTTCCCCCGACGTTGGGGATCATGTAGACCTCGCCGTCGTGCACGACGCCGGGCTGATCCTTCAGCGCGGGGAACAGCGTGTCCCACGCCTCGATGCGCGAGGTGTCGATCGACTGCAGCAGCCCGAGGGCCACCATGCGCCCGGTCTCCTCCGTGCACACGTTGATCACGTCGGCCTGGAAGCCGCTCTGGAGCTTCGTGACGGCCTCGTCGTTACTGGCGAACACCGCCGTCTGCACGTCGAGATCGGGATACTGCGCCAGGAACGGGTCGATCACCTCGGGCACGAAGTTGTCCTCGTACCCGAAGAGCGTGACGGTGCCGGTGGGCTCACCGGCCGGGGCGGACCCTCCTGCGCCCGAGTCCGGCTCGTCTCCACCGTCGGAACATGCCGCCCCGATGAGCGCGACGACGGTGAGGAACATCACGAGCGATCGGCGCATGTGGTTGGCCTCCCCCAAGATCCGGTCACACTCCACCGTTCGCTGCAATCTGTCAACGATCTACAATTGAGAAACGGCCGCCGCGGATCGACCGGCAAGCGGACTGGCAGAGCGGGGAAGCGATCTCAGACGGGCGGTCTCGACCCTTCCCGCTCGTACGCGGCTTCCACGTCGTCACGGGTCGATCCGGCTTCCAGGGCAGCATCCGGGGGCACGACGTCGCCGACGTCGTCACGGAGCAGCGGCCAGCCTCGTCGCAGCACGTAGCCGAGCCACCAGCCTGCGAACTGCGACGTGAACACGGCGGTCAGCACCAGCGTCGTGAAGAACGCCCCGTTGATGATGCCGGCCTCGAAGGCAACGCTCGCGAGCACGATGCCGGGACCGCCTCGGGCGTTCGACGCGATCGAGAGGTTCACGATCTCGAGCCCGCGGAAGCCGGCCAGCCGTGTCGCCAACGCGATCGAGGCCAGGCACAGGACCGACGAGCCGATCAGGAACGCGAGCAGCATGATCAGCGAGAAGCCCTCGCCGAAGTCGAGCTGGGACCCGACGATCGCGAAGTACATCGGGATGAACACCGCCGTGGCGACCTTCTGGATCGCGTCGAGCGGCTCCGCGAAGCGCCGTCGCTCCGATCCGCTGCGGCCGCCCACGAGCCCGAACCCCGAGAGGAACGCCGCGAAAACGAGGTTGACCTCGAGCAGCGCCGCCACCGCCGCGTAGGCGAGGAGGATGAGGATCGCGTACGCGACCGGCGAGGCGTGCGCGACCACGTTCCATCTCGCTCGGTGCAACCGACGGAGCAGGTGCGGGGCGATCACCAGGCCGACGCCCATGTACACCAGGGTGACGCCCACATGCTCGGTGACCGAATTGGCGAGATCGCGCCCCATCTCGGTCGTCGTCGCCATCGCGGTCGCGACGGCGAGCACCGCCCACAGGGCGATGTCCTCGAGCAGGGCGGTGCCCAGCACGATGCTCGCGAACCGCGTGTGCAGGATGCGCAGGTCGTAGAAGATCCTGGAGATCACGGGGATCGACGTCACGGCCGCCGCGATCGCCAGCACCAGGAGCACCGAGGTCTCGTCGCCCGCCGGGCCGGTCAACCGATCGAGCGGCAGGAAGAACCCGATCCCCAGAGCGATGAAGAACGGCAGCGGCGTGCCGACCGCGAGCAGCCACGTCGTGGCCTTCCGATTCTCCTGGCCGAGCACACGACGAACCTCGCTGCCCGAGATGAACATCAGCAGCAACAGTCCCAGCCAGTACGTGAAGCCGAGCACGGACGCGGTGACGCTGCCGTCGGTGCCCAGCAGGGCCTCCGACATCTCCGGCGCGACCCGTCCGAGCACGAAGGGCCCGACGAGCACCCCGGCGAGGATCTCGCCGACGAGCCGAGGTTGGTGCATCCGTTCGAAGAGGTAGCCGAGCAGATGTGCGGACAGCACGATCACGGCCAGGGAGACGATCACTGCGGCGAGCTCGGTGTTCGACACGGACGGGGGGACCTCTCGGCTCGGGACGCGGAATCCTATCGACCCTGCCCGAGCGGGTCCATAGGGCGATGGTCCAGCGACCGATGCCGGTGCGGGCCCGACGAGGTCACACGATGTCGACGCCCGCCTCGCCGGCGACGCGGTCACGCAGATAGGTCAGCAAGAACCACCCTCCGGCCAGCAGCACGAGCACGACGAGGAACGAGGCCCAGCTCAGGTCGATGAACAGCAACGCCGCCGCGCCCAGCGCGACGAGCACGGCCCGCATGACCACCGCGTGATCGCCGACCCATCGCAGCGTCGGCGACTCTCGTCGGATCAGCGTTCCGTCGGACGCGCGTTCCAGAGCATGGGTGAGCCAGGCCGGCCGCCCGGCGAGGTAGGCCGCGACGCCGATCACGAGCGCGGCGACGAGCAGCAGCGTCGTGAAGGCGCGCAGGTTCCCGAACACGTCCGAGGTGACCGTCTGGACGGCGTCGCGGTTGGTCTCGCCGGTGACTCGAGCAGCGATCATGTCGTCGAGCCGCAGCGCGACCCTCCGTACGACGATCAACCCGAGCGCGGCGCCGAAGCCGAGCCACAGCACGGTCCGCAGCCGCCGGGTCGACAGCACGATGGATGCGATCGCGAGCACGATGGTCAGGGCCACCAGCAGGAAGACCACGCGATCCACCGTGACCACCGCCGCCTGCGCCGCCGGCAGCGCATCGGACTCGAAGACCTTCACGCGGCCGAAGTCAGCCGGCAGGGAGACACCGAACCGCTGCTCGAGCAGCGTCACGACCTGCTCGGCGTTGGCCTCGGTCACCGTGGGGATGTCGATCGTGCGGCCGAAGATGTCCGAGAGCGGCTGCTCGAGCTGGGCCAGCACGTTGTTCACGACCGGCAGCAGGTCGATGTAGACGGCGTCGCCCTCGATCGTCGCGTTGGTGGCGTCGCCGCGCAGCAACGCGACCGACCGGCTGTGCGCCGTGCGGAGGGCCTCGACCCAGATGGCGGCGACGGCGTCGCTCGCGATGAGCTGGCGCGTCCGCTTCAGCAATGCGTCCTCGATGCCCCGGGTGATCGGACCGGCGAGCAGGGCGGGGGAGACCGGGAGCTCGCCGTCGCCGACGTTCGCCAGGGCGGAAGCGACCCTGTCCTCGATCTGCAGCGACGACATGATCGAGTCGGTCAGCCGAACGCTGAGCGCCGTCTGAACGGACGGCTCCTCGATCACGGGGGCGACGGTGTCCACGAATCGATCGGTGTCGAGCGCGACGGCCCGGGCCCAGACGGCGACGACGGTCGTCACGAGTGAGATCACGGTCAGCACGACCAGCAGCGCGGTCAGCCGCCGCCGGAGCTTCAGCCTGCGCGGCTCGCCGCGAAGCGGCGAGCCGCACGTGGGACAGAACGCGACCGTCGGGTCAGCTTCCTCACGCCCGCATCTCGGGCAGGTCACCGTCTCGCGCTCGTTCGACTCGTTCACGCTGCTCCCCCTCTCACCGGGCAGGGTGCAGCATGTCACTCCGGGAGCGCCGTGCCGTCATCCACCCCGGCTGAACCCGCCGTCGCGGCCACCATCGCGGCCGTCGACGATCCGGCGTCTCGTGCGAGCAGGGCGTAAGCGAGCTCGACCTCGACGAGGCCGATGAACGCACCGATCGTGAGGATCGACGGCACCGCGACCGCGGCCTCCGCGAGCGCACCGACCTGATCACGGACGTCCAGGACCCAGTGGTGCACGACGCCCTCGACCACCAGGAGCGGACCGACGGTCATCATCGTCAGGCCGAGATGGCGTGCGGTGAGGCGCGCGGAGCGGGCCACGGCGCGGAGCGGTGAGGCCCGTTCGATCGTCACGACCGGCCCGACGATCGCAACCATCGTCGCCAGCACGAGCCCGGGCAGCACGCCGAGTGCCAGCCCTGCGCCCACGAGCGCCACGGCCAGGACGTCGGCCCCGATCAACCTCCCGATCGGCAAGGACCGGACGGCGTCGGTGACCGAGGGCCGCGGGCGACCGCGCACCACCGATCCGACCAGCTCGTCGAGCACGCCCGCATACACGATCGTGCCCGCGCTGGCCAACACGCCGGCCAGGACCACGATCAGGCCCACCGCGATCACCCCGCCGTCGAGCACGTCGGGGTCCCAGGCCTCGATCAGGTGCCCGGCCCCGATGCCCACGACCACCGGGGGGACCATGAGCGCGAGGGCAGCGCCGGCGACGCGGCCCGGCTCGTGCAGGTAGAGGCGGACGGCGTGGGCGAAGACGTCGCGCACGTGCAGGTTCGCGATGTGCTCGTGCCGGTCGGCCGCATCCATGATCGGTACGGAGCGTAGAGGCGCCTCGGCCGGACTTCGAGCGATTCAATCCACGAGCGGGAGATGCATCGGCTGCCCGGTGACGCCGACGTCGCCGACGGACAGGAACCGGTCCCCGACGTTCGCGATCGCCACACGGTCGAGCCCCTCCCCGATCCACGCGATGTTGGTCGGCGCGTCGAACGTCGACGCGAGGTGATCGTCGACCATCGTCTCGACCATGCCCGACGGGGTGACGCGCACGAGCCCGTCGGGCCGGTAGAGCGTGACCCACAGTGACCCGTCGGCAGCGAGCGCGACGCCATCGGCGTCGGTGTCGGGGAGCTCGGCGACCACCTCGGGCGTCCCCGCGGCGCCGTCGGATCCGATCGGCACGCGCACGAGCCGCTGCTCGTGAGCCTCGACCACGACCAGCGCATCGCCTCCGGGCGTGACCAGGGCGCCGTTGGGGTAGCCCGGTACGGCCGCGGTCCACCGTTCCACATCGCCGCCGCCCGGCGCGATCCGGAGGATCTCGGGTCGCCCGGCCTCGCCCGAGCACGTCACGTAGAGGGAGCCGTCGGGGCCGAACGCGGCGACGTTGGGAGCGTCCATGTCCTCCCCCCCCGTGCCCCGAGCGTAGGTGGAGACCTCGTTCGCCGAGGGGTCCCACCGCGCGACCTCGCCTTTCCCTGCGTCGCAGGCGTACACGCGCCCCCGGCCGTCGACGGCGATCCCGAGCATCGATCCGCCGCTCGAGCCGACCTGACGGACCTCGCCGTCGAGCGTGACGGCGTAGATCTCTCCGGCCTCGCCGCCCGCGTACACCCGGCCGTCGACCGGGTTCCAGGCCACCCCTTCCGGGTGGTTGAGACCCGAGGCGAGCTCGTCGAAGGCATCGAGCGGGATCACGTCACCCACCTCTCGGCGCCGGCCAGCAGCTCCTCGACGACGCGAGCCGCCGTGACGACCTCGGCGACGTCGACGGCTTCCTCGGGATCGTGCGCGAGCTCGAAGTCCCCCGGACCCCAGACGACCGCCTGCGATCCGGCCAGGTCGACGAAGTTGTGCGCATCGGTCCACGCGGGCACCCCGATCGTGCGCGGGGGCTCGCCGTCGACCCGCTCGGCGGCCGAGACCAGCGCGGCCGCGAGCGGACCGCCGGGGTGGGCCTCGAAGGGCTCCACGCTCTCCTCGACGAGCTCGAGGTGGGCGTCGTGTTCTGCCGCCAGCTCGCGCAGCCGAGACTCGATCTCCGCGGCCGTCGGGCCGCCGGGCACCACACGGATCTCGATACGCACCCGGGCACGGTCGGGCACGACATGCAGCTCCCCTCCCCCCTCGATCCACAGCGCGCCGGGCACGTTGCGACCGAGCAGCGGATGTTCGGCGGTCGTGAACGCCTCGTCGTGCACCGCGAGCAGGAGCCGCGCGGCCTTCTCGATCGCGTTGTCGCCGCGTTCGGGGAACGAGCCGTGGACCGACCGTCCACGCACGACGCAGATCGTGTCGACGAACCCCGCCTCGGCGACACCCACGTCGAGTCGGCTGGGCTCCCCCGCCACGACCCAGCAGGGGCGGAGCTCGTTCGCCATCACGATGGAACCGCGGCCCAGGTCCTCCTCGTCGACGCACACGCCGAGCGCGACCGGCAGAGCCTCGAGATCGAGGCCGCGTTCACGGGCGAGCAGCATGCCCAGGGCGAACGCGATCACCGATGCCTTGCAGTCGCCCGCGCCGAGGCCCCGAACCACTCCGTCCTCGAGCCCGGCCTCCCACGCCCAGGTCGGCGTGACGGTGTCGATGTGCGCGGTGAGCAGCAGGGAGGGACGCGGCGGCCACCCGATCAGCAGGTCGTCGGCCGCGCCCTCGACCGGTATCCGCGAGACCGGCAGGCCCCACGCGGTGGAGCGAGCCTCGAGGTGGTCGACGGCGTCGTGCTCCTTCCCCGACGGTGAGTGGATCGCGACCAGGTCGAGGAGCTCCCGGCCGGCCCACGCATGAGCCTCCGCGTCGTTCATGCGGAAGCCGCGAGCGCCTCGGCGATCGCCTCGTCGAGGATGCCCAAGACCGTGCTCATCACATCGACCGGCATCGTCAGCGAGGGCTGGATGTTCAGCGAGGTGGTCGACGGGTCGATCAGCAGCCCTCGCCGCACGCACGCGTCGGCGACCCGCTCCTGCAGGTCGAGGTCGCGCTCCTTCGTCTCGCGGTCCTGCACGAACTCGATCGCCATGAAGCACCCCACCGCGCGCACGTCGCCGATCGACGGATAGCGCTCGCGCAGTCCCTCGAGTCCCTCGAGGCCGGCGGCCTCCAGCGCCATCACGTTCTCGAGCACCGGCTCGGCCTCGAACACGTCGAGCGTCGTCAGCGCCGCCGCGCACGCCGCCGGCAGCCACGACCAGGTCGAGCCGGTCGAGACGTCGTCGAAGTCCATCGACCGCTCGGTGCCCAGCACCGCCCCGATCGGCATCACGCCGCCCCCCATCGACTTGCCGAGACACATGAGGTCGGGCTGCACGCCGAACCGTTCCACGGCGAACATCGTGCCGGCGCGGCCGAAGCCCGTCTTCACCTCGTCGGCACAGAGCAGGAAGTCGAACTCACGACAGAGGTCGGCGAGGGCCGGCCAGAACGACGCCGGTGGCGCCACGCAGCCCCCCGAGCCCATCACCGGCTCGATCACGAAGCCCGCGACCTCACGAGGGTCGACGGAATGATGCAGCACATGGTCTCGCAGGTAGTCGACGGTTCCGTCGCCGGTGCCGCCCGGGCGAGCCGTGAACGGCGTGCGGTAGGGGTTCGGGAACGGCACGTGCGCGAACCCCGGCATCAGCGCCCGGTACCCATAGGAGAGATCGCTCGACTCGGCGCCGATCGCCCCGGGGGTGCCGGCTTCCCCGTGGTAACCGCCCATGAACCCGATCACGATCGGGCGGCCGGTGGCGCGGCGCATGAACCGCACGGCCGTCTCGACCGCCTCGGTGCCGTTCAGGGCGATGTCGACGCGGGTGAGCGATCCCGGCGCGATCGCCAACAACCGCTCGGCGAGCGGAAGCACGTACTCGTGCGGGTAGTAATGGGTGTCCTCGTTGCCGTAGCGGCGCAGGGCCTCGACGGCCGCCTCGGTGATGTCGGCGCGAACCGCCCCCACGGGCACCGAAGCCATCGCGCTGATGCAATCGAGGTAGACGTTGCCGTCGACGTCTTCGACCTCGTAGCCCGACTTGCGGCAGATCACGAACGGACCGACGTCACCCGCCGTGCCCCGGTACAGGACCTTGCCCTGGCGCTCCAGGATCTCCCGGGTGCGCGGCCCCGGCGGGGTCGCGACGATGTGCGGCACACCGGAAGGTTTCTCGTCGCTCCCCACGCCGGTTCCGCTCTCCCCTCGTCCTGCGACGATCAGAGCCCGAGGCTAGCCCAGTCGCCCGTGATCGCGCACGTGATGCCGGGCACCTGGATGTTCACGAAGAGCCACGTGCCGTCCGGGCTGAAGCAGGGGCCCGCGAACTCCGAGAACCCGATCCCGTCGCCGGCCGACTTGCCGTCGTCGGGAACGGTCGGATCCCAGAGCTTGCCCGAGGCGTCGAGGTAGTGCTTCTGCACCCCGACGAGGTTCTCGACCACGTCGATCATCGTGCCGTTCGGAAGCAGCGCCTTGACGAAATTGCTCTTCAGGTTCCCGTCCTCGGCGATCACGATCGCGCCGCCCGGGCTCGTGGTCATGTTGTCGGGGCCGTCGAGCTGCTTCTTCCCCTGTGATTCGAAGAGCAGCTCGAGCGTGCCCTTCTCGTTCAGCTCCCCCGCGTTGTTCGTGGGGGTGTACGACCAGACCTGGCCGAGGCCCTTGTCGCCGCCCTCGCTCGAGCCGAAGACGATCGATCCGTCCCGATAGGTGCAGCCCTCACCGCCCAGGAACTTCGCGCCCCCCTTGGCGCGCCCCTGCTTGAAGACCGCCGATGCGTCGTCCTCGGCGTTGGCCGGGTTGGGGTCGTCGATCTTGACCCAGTTGCACTCGAGCACCTCGCCGACCGTCTGTCCGACGACCGTGTTGTACTTCGGCCGTCCCTTGACGCGCAGCATCTGCAGCTCGCCTTTGCGCAGGTTGCCGGGCGTGTCGGGGATGAAGCGGTAGAACCCGTCGGGGCCCTCGTCCTCGGTCATGTAGATCACGCCGGTCGCCGGATCGACGGCGCCGGCCTCGTGCAGGAACCGGCCGAGCTTGCGATACGGCCTGGTGAGCCTCGGGCTGTCGTCGGTCGGGTCCACCTCGAAGACGAAGCCGTGCGGCTTGCGCCTGCCTGACTTCACGCCCGCGGTGGTCTCCTCGCACGTGAGCCACGTGTCCCAGGGCGTCGGGATCCCGGCGCAGTTCGTGTCGGTGCCGTTCAGGCTGATCCAGTGCGACTGCAAGTTGGCGTTGCCGGCGTTGACCTCGAGCGTCACCGTGCCTCCGGGCGCCCTGCGATCCCACGCGGTCTTCGGATCGCCGATCACCGTGCCGGCGGGGATATCGTTCCCCTCGCCGAGCTCGTGGTTGCGGACGATGCGCAGCTTCCCCCCACCGACGTCGAACACGGCCATGCCGTCGTGGATGGGCGGCGTGATGAACCCGTCGGTCATCGCCGATCCGAACCAGCCGAACGTCTTGTACTCGAAGCCCGGCGGCAGGGCCAGCTCGGGACCGGCCGCGACCAGGCCCACGCCCCTCGGCTGAACCGTGGAGGTGTTCTGCGCGATCATCGCGGCGCCCGCCTCGCGATCGCGTTCCATCAGCATGGCGCTCGCCATCGCGGTGCCGAGCACACCCATGCGGATGAAGCTCCGGCGGTCCACGTCACCCCGTCTGCCAACTCCGTCCGCTCGGACCGCGAGATCCGGGTCGCCGGTCTGCATCTTCGCTTCCCCCCTTCGCCGCCGCGCATCATCCGGTCTTCGGTGGGCCGGATGAGCCGCCAAGCTGTGGACTGTCGACAATCTACGGAATGACCGTCATCCAGGTCAAGCCCCCGTACGATGGCCCATCGAGCGCCGAGGAGGAGCGCGTGAGCGATATCGACCAGGACCGGGCGTTGGTCCTCGCCATGCCCCTGCGTCACCTCGAGGCTGGCGCGGCCGTGCTCGAGGCGGAAGGGTCGGTGGTGCTTCCCGCGGGCGGGCCCGGCGACCTCGACGACGCACCGCGCGGCGGCCGCGTGCTGGTGATCGCGACGGAGGCCGGCGACGCCGAGGTGCCCGCGGCGACGTGGAGCGCCGTGTTCGCCGGTCGCGTCGCCCATGCACCGGGTGACCAGTGGCCGGCCGGTCTGCCCCCGACGTGGGTCGAGGAGCGCGGCGAGCCCGGGCCCGTGCCTACGCCGCCCCCGCCCGAGGACGAGGAGGAGGAGGATGACGAAGGAGAGGACGAGGATGACGACCTTCCCGGGCCCCAGTCCTTCCTGCGGGTCACTGCGCTCGCCCCGATGCCCCAGGATCGCTGGATCTTCGCGAACGAGCTCGTCCCGAAACAAGGGCGGGGCGGACGATCGTTCGTGCCACACGTACCCCGGCTGATCCGGGTGATCGATTGAGTGCCGCCGCGTTCTAGGAGCGGCGAGACGCCTTGGCGTCGCGCAGCACCTCACGGGCCGCGTTTCGTCCGTTCGCGCCGGTGACCCCGCCGCCCGGGTGGGTTCCCGCACCGCACAGGTACAGCCCGCGGATCGGCGTGCGGTAGTCGGCCCAGCCGCGTACCGGCCGCAGGAACAGCAGCTGATCGGGGGCCATGTCGCCGTGCAGGGCGTGGCCGCCGGTGAGCGCCATCAGCCGTTCCATGTCGAGCGGCGTCACGACCTGCCGGTGCTCGATCAGGTCGGGCAGCTTCGGGAGGTGCTCGGCGATCGTCGCGATCGCCCGATCGGCGCGATCGTCCTTGATGTCGTCCCAATCGGCGTCGCGCAGCGTGTACGGCTGGGAGTTCACGTCGATCGTCATGATGTGGCGTCCCTCGGGGGCGAGCGAGGGGTCGTGCACCGTCGGGAAGCAGATCTCGATGTGGGCGGGGTCGGCTGCGATGCCCTGCACCGCCTGGGCCTGCTGGAAGTCCATGTCGGGGATGAACGGGTTCAACTCCATGATGCCGGTGTGGTAGGGCTGCACCCCGCCCTCCGGCATGCCCTTCACGAAGGGAAGCTCGCTCAGTCCCAGGTTGATCTTGATGCTCGTGCCCATGCAACGATACGCCTCGATGCGCGAGACGAACTCACCCGGAAGGTCCTCGCGATCGCACAGCGACAGGAACGTGCGCTTGGGGTCCGCGTTGGACAGCACGCGCGAGGCGTGGATCTCCTCGCCGCCGGCCAAGCGCACGCCCACGGCCCAGCCGCCTCGAGTGAGCACACGCTCCACCTCGGTGTCGCAGCGGATCTCGCACCCGGCCTCCCGCGCCGCGTCGGCCATCGTCGCGGTGAGCACGCCCATGCCGCCGCGCACGAACCCCCACTGTCGAACGCCGCCGTCGACCTCCTCGCTCGCGTGGTCGTGCAGCAGCACGTAGGCCGTGCCCGGGGTCGACGGGCCGGCCACGCTGTCGTTGATCGCGTGCCAGCCGAGCGCCGCCTTCACGTGCTCGCTCTCGAATCGCTCAGACAGCAGCTGGGTCGCGCTCGTCGAGAACAGGAAGGCCAGGTCGGCCAGTCGCTTGCGCTGCCGCAGGCCGATCCGACCCCACCGCGCCAACGCCCGCAGGTCCGAGAGCGAGCGCACGCGTGGGTCCGGGGCCGTCCAGTCGAACGCCGGGAGCACCGCCTGCACGAGCTCGCTCAGGTCGCCCTCGAACCGCGGCAGCGCACGGGCGTCGGCCATGGAGAACCGCTCGGTCGCCTCGACGTTCTCGGCCATGTCGTCACCGAGGTAGTAGCCGGCGCCGTCGGGGTAGAGGTTGAGCGTGGGACCGGCGGGGTCGACGACGATGCCCCGTTGCACGAGTCGCATGTCGCGCCAGATCGCCTCGCGCAGCATCGAGAGCACGTACGCGCCGGTCGAGGCGCGGAAGCCGGGCGCGAACTCCTCGGTGTTGCAGGCACCGCCCACGAACGGACGGCGCTCGAGCACGAGGGTTCGGAGTCCGGCGCGCGAGAGGTAGAAGCCGGCGACGAGGCCGTTGTGACCTCCGCCCACGATGACGGCGTCATAGGTGCCCCGGCTCATCGCCCCGGACGCTATCCGGCCCGATTGTCGACTGTCAACCAGACGGTCGGGAGTCCTTGATCACCGTGCCGCTCTTCATCACGAAGGAAACGTGCTCCATCAGGGTCACGTCGTCCGCGGGGTTCCCGGGTACCGCGATCAGGTCGGCGAGCATGCCCGGGGCGACCGTGCCGACCCGATCCCGCCATCGAAGCAGCTCGGCCGCCCAGCGGGTGGCGCTCTGGATCGCCTGGATCGGGGTGAGGCCGAACCGCACGTAGTGGGCGAACTGGCGCGCCTCCGTGCCGTGCGGGATCACGCCGGAGTCGGTGCCGAACGCGATCGGCACCCCCGCCTTCACACACTTCGTGAAACCCTCGCGCTGGGCGTCGTTGGTCAGGATCGTCTTGCGGATCGCCTCCTCGCCGTAGCCGATCGAGGGTCCGACCTCGAGGATGTAGTCACCGTCGTACATGTCGGCCACGAGGTACGTGCCGTGCTCGGCCATCAGCTCGATCGCCTCGTCGTCCATCAGCGAGCCATGTTCGACCGAACGGACCCCGGCACGGACCGCCCGCTTGATGCCCTCGGCCCCGTGCGCGTGGGCCGCGACGAACGTGCCGGCGCCCTCGGCTTCCTCGACGGCGGCGCGCAGCTCGTCCTCGGTGAATTCCGGCATGCCCGGGTTCGTGCCGCTCGTGAGCACCGCGCCGGTCGCGAGCACCTTGATGAAGTCGGCGCCGTAGCGCAGCACCTGGCGAACGGTCGACCGCATCTGGTCCACGCCGCTCGTCACCCCGAACCGCAGCTCGCGGGGGACCACCTCGTCGACGTCGACCGCCAGGCCGGTCACGTCGCCCGCGCCGCCGGGGGTCGTCACGTAGGCGCCCGCGCAGAGCATGCGCGGTCCGGGGAACCACCCGGCGTCGATGCCGTCGCGGAGCGCCAGATCGACGAACGCCCGGAACGTGCCGATGTCACGCACCGTGGTGAAGCCGGCCTCGAGGGTGGCCCGAGCGTTGCGGACGCCGGCGATCGCCTCCTGGGCTCCCGAGCGCATCACGAGGGCGGCATAGCCCTGCCCCGTGTCCTCCTCGCCCACCAGATGAGCGTGGGCATCGATCAGGCCCGGAAGCAGCGTGTGCCCGGCGAGGTCGACGCTGCGCACGCCCTCGGGCGCGTCGCCGGTCGCCACCACCTCGGCGATGCGATCGCCCTCGATGATCACCGAACGGCCGGTGAGCACCTCCCCCTGCACGGTGTCGATGATGCGATCGGGCGTCAGGACCAGGCGCTCGCTCATGTTCCGGAGGATAGCCTCCGGACCACACGCGTCCCCCGGCCCGGGGTGTCCGAAGGTCGCACTCGGGGCCGACCTTGGACCGTGGGCGAAGCGCCGAGTGCTGCCGATACCCCGAACATGGCAGGCAGACGACGCACGGGCACTGCGGTCCTCGCGCGCGTGGTGGCGGCGGTCCTCTCCGCGGCGACCGTCGCCGCCGTCGTACCCGGCGCCCTCGCCGCAGAACCGCCGCAGATCGCCGAGTTCCCGCTGGCCGACGGGGCGTTGCCCTTCGGCATCGCCCTCGGCCCCGACGGCGCCCTGTGGTTCACCGAGCGAGGAACCGATTCGGTGGGTCGCATCGCCGCCGACGGCACGCTCGGCCCCTGGACGACCTTGACGCCGGGCGCCGACCCGACCGCCATCGCGTCGGGCCCCGACGGCGCCGTCTGGTTCACCGAGCAGGGCGTGAACGCGATCGCCAGGCTCGAGCCGGGGGGTGCCGTGACCGAGTACCCGGTGCCCTCGGACAACGCCGTCCCCGCCGGAATCGTCGCCGGACCCGACGGGGCGATGTGGTTCACCGAACGTAACGGCCACCGCATCGGAAGGGTGGCGCCCGACGGCACGATCTCGGAGTTCCCGATCCCCTCGGCGTTCCCCGGCCCCATGGGCATCACGGCCGGACCCGACGGGGCGATGTGGTTCACCGAACAGCGGGGGAACCGGATCGGCCGCATCACGGTCGACGGCGACGTCACGGAGTGGTCCCTGCCGGCCGCAGGAAGCCTTCCCTCGGGGATCGCGGCGGGCCCCGACGGCGCCCTGTGGTTCACGCTGCGCGCCGCGAACGAGATCGGGCGCATCACCCTCGACGGTCAGATCAGGACCTGGCCCGTGCCGACCCCTGGGTCGGACCCCACGGCGATCGCGACCGGGTGGGACGGGGCGATGTGGTTCACCGGCCCCGACACCGACCTGATCGGCCGGGTGACCCTCGACGGCTCGATCACCGAGTTCCCGCTTCCGACGGTGAGCTCCTCACCGTTCTCGATCGCGGGCGGGCCCGACGATGCGGTCTGGTTCACGGAGGGGAACACGCACGCGATCGGGCGGCTCACCCTTCCCGCGGCCCCCGACGACACGACGGCCCCGACGATCCGCATCGACGCGCCGTCCGAGGGGTCGATCGCCATCTCCGGCTCGCCGCTCATGGCCGACTTCGCGTGTGAGGACGAGGGAGGCTCGGGGCTTGCCACGTGCGACGGCACCGTGCCGCTCGGCGCACCGGTCGACACCGCCCCGGGGGCACATCGGTTCGATGTGACGGCGAGCGACGGCGCCGGGAACACGGCATCGGCCTCGACCTCCTACCTGGCCTTCACGAGCGTGGAAGGGTCGATCGCCGAGGGGTCCTCTCGCGCCGGTCACTGGGCGACGCTCGAGCTCGGCCTCGGGAAGCCGGCGCCGAAGCATGCCTCCGACGTGGTGACCCCGGGCTACCCGGTGAGCCGGCCGGTCGACTGCGCCGATCCCGCGACGGCCCTCGGCCCGGACACCCCCGCCGACGTGCAGGTGTCCACGCGCCGAAACCTGCTTCTGACGAAGTGGCGCGCCCCCCGGGACTGGGCGGGCACGTGCCGTTCGATCACGTTCCGCTTCTCCGCCCCCGGGTGGGAAGACGCGGACGCCAGATTCGTCGTGGCCTTCCAGGGACGGCCGGAGAACCCATCCCCCTGAGAGGGACTAGAACGCGGCCAGGCCGCCGTGGAGCAGGCCGTCGAGGAGCAAGCCCAGCTCGTCTCCGTCGAAGCTGCGGTCGTGCCCGGCGTGCACCCGTCGCACCGGCAGCGCCGCCAACCGGGCGAGCGACGCTTCCGCGGCGTCGAGGTCGTCGAACCCGAGGCGGGCGTCGACGTAGACCGTGTCGCCGCTGAAGAGCAGCCGGGCGTCGGGCTCCCAGAGCGCGATCGAGCCGGCCGTGTGCCCGGGCAGATGCAGCACCTCGAGGCGCCGGTCTCCCAGGTCGATCACGTCGCCGTCCGCAACGAACGAGGTGGGCTCGGCGCCTGGCCCGACCCATGCGGCCACGTCGAAGCCGTCGTGCGGCGATGCCGCGATCGTGCGCTCGGGCACCTCGAAGCCGTAGTACGCGAACATCTCCTCGACGCCGTCGGGCTGGGCGTCGCGGTCGATCCGCACCGGGAACGGATCGCGCACCTCGTCCGCATCGGCCTGGTGGCATCGACGGTCCTCGAACTCCGCGAGACCGCCGACGTGATCGAAGTGCCCGTGGGTCGCGACGGCGATCACCGGGCGCCCGCCCACGAGCTCGTCGAGCACCGGGCGGAGCCTTCCGATGCCGTTCGCGGTGTCGACGACCAGGTCGGCGTCGCGTCCTCGCACGTGCCACACGTTGGACTCGAGCATCGGCGTGATGTGGGCCTCGACGAGCAACGTGACCCCGTCACCGGAGTCGTGCGATCGCCACCACCGATCGGCGGCCGGCAGCGCGGCGCCGCCCGTCACACCCGATCCTCGAACAGCACCGCAGGAGCCGGCTCACGCAGGCAGTGCGCCGAGGTCATCGATGCGTTGTACGCCCCGACGTTCGGCAACGCCACGATGTCGCCCTCGTGCACCTCGGGGAACGGGTGCTGCTCGGCGAACAGGTCCGGCCCCTCGTTGATGTGACCGGAGAACGTCACCTCGTGCACGGGAGCCTCGTCTGCGGCGCGACACAGGATCGGGAAGAACGGGATGCGGTAGACGAAGTGCTCGTTCAGCACGTTCCATCCCGTGTCGAGGCCGACGAACACCGTGCCCTCACGATCCTCGACGGTCACGACCTCGGCGAGGTGCACGCCGGACTGCTTCGCGATGAACTCCCCCGGCTCGGTGGCGACCGCCACCCCGAGAGGTCCGAATCGGCGCGCCATGACGCCCGCCCAGGCGGCGAGGTCGAGCGGCTCGTCGCCGGGGCGGAACGGCACACCGAGACCCCCGCCCGTGTTCACCTCCATGATCGGGCACCCGGCGTCGAGCAGCCTCGAGGTCGCCTCGGCGACACGGCGCATCACCTCGTCGATCACGTCGAGGGAGTCGTCGAAGTAGAGGTAGCCCGAGTGCACGTGCACCGTGTCGATCGTGAGGTCGTGTCGCCGCGCGATCTCGAGGGCTTCTGGCAGCCGCTCCGGATAGATGCCGAACTTCGTCGGCTTCGAGCCCGCGTACGCGCTCTCGCTTCCGCCGGCGTGCGTGGCGCCCGCCCGGGGGTTGACCCGGAGTCCGATCGCCTGCCCGGGCGCCATGCGGCCCACCCGGTCGAGCTGCGAGAGGAGGTCGACGTTGAGGTGACACCCGGCCGGCAGGATGCGGGCCAGGTCGCGATCCGACAGATTCGTGCCCGTGTAGCTGATCTGTTCCGGTGCCCATCCGTGCTCGAGCGCCCGATCGAGCTCGCCCGGCGAACAGACGTCGAGGCCGACGAACGGTGCCTGCTCGCGCAGGAACCGAAGGAAGCCGGGCTCACGCTGGGCCTTCAGGGCGTACCGCACCACCCCGCGCACGCCGGCGGCCTCGAAGGCATCGCGGAGCGCTTCCGCTTGTTCTCGAGCGCGTTCGAGGTCGTAGACGAACAGGGGCGTGCCGTGCTCACGTGCGGTTCGTTCGGCATCGCGCCCGGCGATCGACAGCCGGCCGTCGCGCACCTCGAGACCGGGCCTCGCCCACCACGTTCGCTCACTCGTCGTCGTCGCCGCCATCGACACAGGCTAACGGCCGCTGGTGGGCTCGGTGCTTCCGCGCCGACCGCATGGTTCGCGGGAACCGGCTGGTTGCTCGACGAGACGATGATCACGGGCCTGCCGCGCCGATAGCCGAGAGCGTTCCTCAATCCTCAGATCGCCAGCCGGAACGCTCGCCACTCGATCTCGAATTCCGGCTCGACCGGGCGATCGAGCTTGCCGATGTTCCGGCGCGCCCAGCGACGGACCTCGCGGACCGCGTGCCGGCGGGTCCTCGGCGGCGCGGCCCAGGTCCACGTGTAGAGGCCGCGCTCCATGTTCCGAAGGAACCCGGAGATCGTGAGCGTGCGCTCTCCGCGGACGACCGGCAGCACGTGGCCGGTCGCACCGTGAGCGGCCATCGCCTGCTCGAGGCGCTTGGGGTCGTCGGGCCGCAGACCGACCGCGATCGGCAGCCCGCCTGCCGCCGTCAGGAACCGCTCCTGCAACGTGTGATAGAGGCCCGTGTAGTCCGTGATGCTCACCAGGAACGTGCCGCCGGGCCGTACGACGCGCACGACCTCGTCGAGGGCGGCGTGCCAGCCGGCGACGAGGTGCAACACGTGGCGCATCACCAGGCCGTCGAAGACGTCGTCCCCGAAGGGGAGCCGCACCGCGTCCGCGACGGCGATGGGAACGGACACCCCGGCAGCCGCCGCCTTGTTCCGGAGGGATCCGAGCATGCCGTCTGCGAGATCGATGCCGGTCATCGGGATGCCCACCTCGGCCAAGGGAACCGTCACGAGGCCGGTGCCCGCGCCCACCTCGAGCACACTGGCGGCGCCCGGAAGCTCCGCCGCGAGCAAGCGAGCCGTCTCGGCCTGGACCTCGGGCGAGAGCCCGCGGGTCTCGTCGTAGTAGCCCACCGCGTGCCCGAAGTGGACCGAGCCGTCGACGGCCGCCAAGAGATCTCGGGGACGAGGAAGCCGATGCGGCTTCGCCGTCGTCCCCTCTTCACCCCGTGTCGGATCGTCTCGAGTCGTGCTCATTGAGGATCGGGGGCAGTCTAGCAACCACCCGCTGACCTGCGGTTTTCCGCAACGACGACACCTGGGTGGAGGTGAACGGATTCGAACCGTCGACCTCTGCCGTGCGAAGGCAGCGCTCTACCGGGCTGAGCTACACCCCCCGGGGCGACCAGCGTAGCAAAGGGGTCCGTCGCGGCAGAGAGGTTCAGGGGCCGTCCTCGAGGCGCCGCGCGTGCTCGTCGAGCGCACGTTCGATGCCCCGCTGCATGGCCGCGATCGCCAGGTCGCCTCGGGTCTTCTCGATCAGCGAACGCGCGACGTCGGTCGATCGCCGCAGGTTCAGCGTGATCGCATCGGGGTAGTCCATCGTGACGAGCACGCCGTAGAGGTCCTCCAACACGTCGAGCATGCTCTGGGCGCGCTCCACCTCGCCCGCTCGGAGCAGGTCGAGGATGTGCCGGCGGCCTTCCCCGATCGCCTCGGCGACGCCGTTCAGATAGGGAGCGTCCTCGACGCCGAGATCGTCGGGACCGGGCAGCGGAGCGCCGGCGACGAGGGCACGCGTGACGCGTGCCTCCGCGTACTCCTTCTGAGCGTCCTGCAGGTACCCGGCGAACCGCACGTCGGGATGCGAGGCCACCGCGGCCAGGCCCTCGTCGAGCGCGGCCCTCGACTCGCCGATCAGCTCGTCGGCTCGGTCGAGCTCACCGCGATGCACCGCCCTGATCGCGTTCGCGCTCGCACGGATCGACCGTCGCGCTGCGGGCAACGCCTGCTCGCGTGCGGCGACCTTCGCGTCGAAGCGGGAGTGCAGGTCGCGGGTGAGATCGTCGAGCGTCACGCCGGGCCGCTCAGGCGCGGGCGACGGCCTCGCCGGTGCGCACGACGACGTGAACGCGATCGCCCTCGTCGAGCGTGCCGAGCCCGTTGAAGCTCGGGCGTGCCCACGTGCTGCGGCCTTCCGCCACGTACCGCGGCGATGGCGCAGGGCGAGATGGAGCGGCGTGCACCTTCGGGTGGCGGTGCGGCGAGGTGCGGTACGTCGCCTCGCGGTGCTTCATCGTGAGCAGCAGCCAGACGTAGAGCGCCAGCAGCGCCGCCAGCCCGCCCGTGACCGTCCACGCCACCCGGAGCGGCGGCACGAGACCGATCAGGAAGGTGATCGCGATCGCCTCGAGCAGGAAGGTGAAGACCTGACGCCGGCGCTGCCGGGCGCGTGCCCGGTTCCGTTCGGTGGGTCCCATGAACCGCACGCCCTTGCGGGGGGTGACGATCCAGCGGCCCTCCGTGCCGTGTGCCTCGGCCTGCGCCAACAGCTCCATCCTGCGTTCGAAGTCCCCGACAGACCCCCTCGGGGTCGACGCCTTGCTCTTCGTCGGCAGCAAGAACGCCGCCCACATGATGCCCAAGACCGCGAGGGGCAACCACTCCACGCCCAGCCTCCCGTGGGGTCGGTGACCGTTGGCGCTACCACATCTAGGCTGGAAGCGGACGCTAGCACCAGATATAGGGGGAAGCGATCACATCGGTGTGATTCGCGGAACTTTTTCACAAGCCGCCTCCGGACCCAAACCGTTCAGGTCGGATCGCGCTGTATGCGGATCGGAGGATGGGGGCGGTCCCCGATCCGGGCTACGGCGACGTGCCCCTTCAGGCGTCGGCGACGTAGTCGCCGCTCTTGCCGCCGGTCTTCGTCAGCAGCCGCAACCCGTCGATGCGGGCGGCCCGGTCGAACGCCTTCGCGGTGTCGTACAGGGAGAGCGCGGCCACCGCGGCGGCGGTGAGGGCCTCCATCTCGACACCGGTGCGGTCGGTCGCTCGAACGGTCGTCTCGATGCGGAGCCGCCCGTCGGCCCCGCCGGGTTCGATCACGACGTCGGCACCCGTCACGCGGATCGGGTGGCAGTGCGGCAGCAGGGCCGGCGTCTGCTTCACGCCGATCACCCCGGCGATCTTCGCGGTCTGGATCGGATCGCCCTTCTTCGTGCCGGCGATGAGGTGCCCCACCGCCTCGGGGGTCGTGATCACCCAGCACTCGGCGGTCGCGGTGCGATCGGTCTCGGGCTTGGCGCCGACCTCGACCATGCGCGTGACGCCGTCCGCACCGGCCTGATCGCTCATCGCCTCAGTCTTCCCCGGTGCGGAAGACCATCACCTGCACGCGCGAGCCGGCGGGCGCCGTCTGGGTGCCGGGCGGGACCATCGCGAGGCCGTTCGCTCGGGCGACGGTCGAGATCAGGTTCGATCCCCGCCCGCCCGTCGGCGTCGCGATCCATCCGTCGTCGCCGCGCTCGATCACGACGCGGGCGTACTGCATCTTCCCCACCGGACCGGCGACGTCGGCGGTGAGCGTGGCGCTCACCTGCGGGCGGTCGATCTGGGTGCGGCCCATCATCTTCAGCATCGCCGGTCGCACGAAGAGCTCGAGGCTCACGAACACGCTCACCGGGTTGCCCGGCAGGCCGAAGTACGGCTTCCCTTCGATCTGGCCGAACCCTTGCGGCATGCCTGGCTGCATCGCAACCCTGTAGAAGTCGATGTCGCCGCGACGGAAGAACGCCGCCTTCACGACGTCGCGCTCACCCACCGAGACGCCGCCCGACGAGATGAACGCATCGGCTTGGATCAGGAAGTCGAGCACGGTCTGCTTCAGCGACTCCGCGTCGTCGCGCACGATGCCCGCGAGCACGGGCATCGCGCCCGCTTCGCGAAGCGCGCCGAAGATCGTGTACGCGTTCGAGTCGCGCACCTGCCCGTACTCGGGCGACTCGGTCGGCGTGATCAGCTCGTCGCCCGTCGAGAGCACGACGACGCGGGGGCGCGGGTGCACCAGCGGCGTCGCGTGTCCGGCGTTCGCGAGCAGGCCCAGCTCCGGCGCGCCCAGGCGCTTCCCCTGCTCGACGAGCACGGTGCCCTCGGTGACGTCCTCGCCGACGGGCCGAACGTGTCGCCCGGCGGCCGCGGACTCGAGCAGCCGCACCCCCTCGCCGTGGACCTGCGCGTTCTCGATCGGCACGATCGTGTCGGCCCCGGCGGGGATCGGCGCGCCCGTCGCGATCGCGATCGCCTCGCCGCCGCCCACGACCTGCTCGGGCCGGTGTCCGATCATCGCCCGCCCGACGACCTTCAGCTCCGCGGGCCGCTCAGGCGTGGCCTCGGCCACGTCGGACGAGCGCACCGCGAACCCGTCCATCGCCGACGACGGGAAGGAAGGCAGACTGTGGGTCGCGATCACGTCCTCGGCCGAGACGCACCCGTGCGCCTCGGTGAGCGCGAGTTGCAACGGCGCGAGCGGTGCGATCGCCTCCAGAACGCGGGCTCGAGCGTCGTCGACCGGGATCAGGCCGTCGCCGGCATCGTGGTCGTGCAGCGGGAAAGGACGGTCGGCCATGGGGGCCAGTGTATCGACGCCCTCCCCCGCCCGCCGGGACCCGGACTCACGTTCGGATCGCTCGCGGCCGATACCTGAAGGCATGGAAGCCATCCGTCGACCCCGCCGTTCCCTGCTCGCGTTCCTCGCCGTTGCGCTCGTCGCGGGCGCCTGCTCGTCGGGCGGACCGAACCAGCGGAGCGCGGCCGCGGGACCGCCCGTCACCGACCAGGCGGCGCCGCTCGCGCGGGTCGTCGCGGCCTCGGACCGGGCGATCGACGCGGAATCGATGCACATGACGTTCGAGATGGTCCTCGCCGGGGCCGGTCAGGAGCTTCGCGGATCGGGTCAGGCCGACGTGGCCTTCGGCGACGAGATCCGCCAACACATGGTGTTCCGGTACGAATCGTTCCCCGGCATGCCCGACGGGCTCGAGATGGAGATGATCATGGACGGGCCAACCGTGTACATGCGAGTGCCGCAGTTGCAGGACCTCGGCGGGTTCGCGACCGAGTGGATCTCGATGGACGTGTCTGAGACGGTGCCTGGCTACGACGACCTGGCGGCGTTCGGCGCCGGCCAGAACGACCCGTCGAACGCGTTCGGCTACCTGCAGGGTGCCGAGGAAGCCGAGGAGCTCGGGCCGGAGACGATCGACGGCGTGGAGACGACCCATTACGAGGTGACGGTCGACCTGGCCGAGGCCGCGAAGGATGTCCCCGCCGACCTGCGCGACGAGATGCGGCTGGCCCTCAAGCAGTTCCGCACGGGCTTCGGCATGACGACGATGCCGTTCGAGGTCTGGATCGACGGTGACGGGCTCGTGCGGCGCATGGTCTTCCGAATGGGGTCGGAGGGTGGCGCGGTCGACGTACCGTTCTCGATCGAGATGACGGTGGACATCACCGAGTACGGGAACGACGTCGAGCTCGAGGTGCCCGCGCCGGGCGAGGTCACCGACGTGACGGAGCTGGCCGGGGCTGCAGCGAGCCGTTAGAGCAGCTTCCGCCGCTGCACGAAGTCCGCGAGCCAGTCGCGGAAGTCGGGGCCGAGGTCGTCGCGCTCGATCGCGAGCTCCACGGTGGCCTTCAGGTAGTCGAGCTTGTTCCCGGCGTCGTACCGGCCCTGGTCGAACGTGTAGGCGTAGACGGCCTGTTCCTGGGCGAGCGCGTTGATGGCGTCGGTGAGCTGGATCTCGCCACCGTGGCCGGGCTTCGTATGGCGCAGCATGTCGAAGATCTCCGGCGTGAAGACGTAGCGCCCGATCACGGCCAGGTTGGAAGGCGCCTCCTCGGGCGACGGCTTCTCGACGACCGAGCGCACCTTGGCGAGGTTCTCCTCGACCGTCTCGGGGGTGATCGCGCCGTAGGAGGAGATCTCGCTGCGGGCGACCTCCTGCGTGGCCAGCACCGATCGTCCGTACCGCTCGTGAACGCGCAGCATCTCGGGCAACAGCGGCTGGGACGGATGGATCAGGTCGTCGCCGAGCAGCACGGCGAACGGCTCGCCGTCGACGTGAGCTTCCGCGACACGCACCGCGTGTCCGAGCCCGAGCGCTTCGTGCTGGCGCACGGTGTGGATCTGCCCGAGCTCGACCAGCGCGCGGATCTCCTTCAGCTCGTCGTACTTGCCGCGGGCTTCCAGCACGGCCTCGAGCTCGGGCGCCCGGTCGAAGTGGTCCTCGATCGCCCCTTTGCCTCGCGCCGTGACGATCAGGATGTCGGTGAGGCCGGCACGGACCGCCTCCTCGACCACGAGCTGGATCGAGGGCGTGTCGATGAGCGGCAGCATCTCCTTGGGCACGGCTTTGGTGGCCGGCAGGAACCTCGTGCCGAGCCCTGCGGCTGGGATGACCGCTTTCCTGACCTTCACGGGGCGCCCCTCCTCATGCGGGAGCCGAAGTGTACGCGCCGAGCAACGGCACAGGGAAGTCGTCCGATGTGGGTAGTCCGTTCGACCCGGACGTTCCCGCCGTCGGTGGGGGGCCAAACCCGGCCCCGCCCGCCGGTACACTCGGCGGGCCATGCCCACCTACGAGTACGTCTGCAAGAGCTGCGGGCATCTCTTCGAGATCGTGCAGTCGATGCGCGACGATCCGCTGCGCGAGTGCCCCGAGTGCGGTGGCGAGCTCCGGAAGGTCTTCGCGCCGCCGGCGATCTCGTTCAAGGGGTCGGGGTTCTACGCCACGGACCACGGGAAGAAGGGGCCGAAGAAGCCCTCCGGCGAGAAGTCCGAGCAGGGCGAGAAGGGCGAGAAGGTGGGGAAGGGCGCGGGGAAGGAAGACGGCGCCAAGGACGGATCGAAGAGCACCGCGGCCTCGAAGGAAGGGTCCTCCTCGGGCGCATCGAGCTCATCGGGTTCGTCGAGCTCGACGGGCGGATCCTCGGAAGGCGGCGGATCGTGACCACGGCCGACATCGGTGTCTTCGGCGGCTCCGGCTTCTATTCGTTCCTGGACGACACCGAGACGGTCGAGGTCGAGACGCCCTACGGGTCGCCGAGCGCCGCCGTGACGATCGGCGAGGTCGGGGGACGGCGTGTCGCGTTCCTGCCCCGGCACGGCTCACGGCATGAGTTCCCACCGCATCGCATCCCCTACAAGGCGAACCTATGGGCGATGAAGGAGCTCGGCGTCGGGCGCGTGCTCGGCCCGAACGCATGCGGGTCGTTGCAGGCCCACGTGAAGCCCGGCGAGTTCGTGATCTGCGACCAGCTCGTCGATCGCACGCGCGACCGTCCGAACACGTTCTACGACGGGCCGGTCACGACCCACATCTCGTTCGCCGACCCGTACTGCGACGTGATGCGTTCGACGATCGTCGAGGAAGGCCGGCGCCTCGAGATCCCGCTCCACGACCGCGGCACGGTCGTCGTGATCGAGGGACCGCGGTTCTCGACCCGCGCCGAGTCGGCGTGGTTCGCCGGTGCCGGCTGGGAGGTCATCAACATGACCCAGTACCCCGAGGCTCTGCTCGCCCGCGAGCTGGAGCTCTGCTACGCGAACATCTCGCTGATCACCGACTACGACGTCGGCGTGGAAGGCGTGCCGCCCGTGACACACGAGGAGGTCGTCCGGGTGTTCACCGAGAACAACGAGCGGCTCCGCGATCTGCTGTTCGGCGTGATCCCGGCGTTGCCCTCCGCGCGCGACTGCGTCTGCGCGTCCGCCCTCTCCGGCGCGCGCTTCGAGGTCTGAGCGATGTCGGGCGAGCCGGTGCTGGCCAGGGTGGAGCTCACGTTCCGGACCGAGGACGATCCGCACGCGCTGGCCGATCGCGTGCGCGAGGCCGTCGCCCTGATCGTGGGACGGGAATCGCTCGAGGAGTTCCGGGTCCGCGTGCTTCCGCTCACGCGGAAGCCGAAAGGGTCCGACGAGTAGGAGGCGTGGATCCGTGCGGACGTGACGCCGGTCACGGAGCGATCGGCGGCCCACCCGTAGGGTCCGGGCATGATCGGTCCGTTGAGCCGGCGCCTGCCGAGGTCCGCGATCGCGTGGTTCGGGGGCGCCGCACTCGCAGCCGCCGGGGCGATGCTCGCGGTGCGAGCCCATGTCGCGACCCTCGAGGCGACGCGACCCGACGTCGGTCCGCCGACGCCGGTCGTCGTGGCCGCGGCCGATCTCACGCGAGGATCTGCGCTGGTCCCGGATTCGTTCCGAGTGGTCGACGTGCCCTCCACCCTCGTGCCGCCCGGCTCGCTCACCGCCCTCGAGCAGGTCGCCGGGCGGGTGCTCGTGGCCGACATCGCCGAGGGCGAGGCGCTGACCGAGTCGCGGCTCGGAGGTGCAACGGCCGGTCCGATCGCCGCCCTCGTGCCGCCCGGGCTTCGAGCCTTCGTGCTGCCGTCCGGACCGCCCGCGGGAACCATCCGGCCCGGAGACGAGGTCGACGTGCTCGCGACGTACGGTGCGAACGCCGGGCGTCCGTACACCGAGACCGTGGCGCCGGCGCTCGAGGTGCTCGACGTGGTCGATGCCGACGGCGCGGTGGCCATCGCGAGCGGGCCCGGAGCACCGTCGGCCGGGCCCCCGATCGTCGTGCTCGCCGACCCGTCCACGGTCGAGCGGCTGGCCCGCGCGGCGAGCCTCGGCCTGCTCTCGATCGCGATCGTGGGCGACGATCCGGCGCCGACGACCGATACGTTCGCCGAGACCGACGACCGCTAGCATGGGGCGGCTTCCCGCCGCCGACGTCCGAAGGAACCCGAGCACCCGTGAGCCTCCGTCCGTGAGTCCCAGCCGATGACCGTCTGGCAGGCGATCGTGCTGGGATTCGTGCAGGGGGCCACGGAATACGCGCCGGTGTCGAGCTCGGGGCACCTGATCCTGGTGCCGTGGCTCTTCGGATGGCAGCCGATCGGCGACGACGTCGGCTTCGCCAAGTCCTTCGACGTCGCGCTCCACATGGGGACCCTGCTGGGCGCGGTCATCTACTTCCGCCGCGACCTGTGGCGGTACTTGGTCGCCTGGCTGACGACCCTGCGTCGGCGAGCGATCGAGACGTCCGACGAACGGCTGGCGTGGGCGCTCGTGATCGGGACGATCCCCGGAGCGATCGTCGGCGCCGTGTTCGAGGGAGTGATCCAGGAGAACCTGGGCGCGCCGGCGCTCATCGCGGTGATGCTCGCGGTCTTCGGCGTGATCCTGTACCTCGTCGACAAGCGCATGCCCAGCGACCGTGGCCTCGACTCGATCGGGGTGCGCACCGGCCTCTACCTCGGCGTGGCACAGGCTCTCGCGCTGCAGCCCGGGGTCTCGCGGTCGGGGGTCACGATGACGGCCGCCCGGGCGATCGGGCTCGATCGCGAGACCGCGGCCCGCTTCTCGTTCCTGCTCTCGTTGCCCATCATCGCCGGCGCCGGGCTGTACAAGGGCCTCGATCTCGTGGAGACCGGATTCCAGGGCTACGGGGCGGAGTTCTTCTGGGGCTTCGTCTCCTCGGCGGTGAGCGGCTTCCTCGTGATCTGGGGGCTCCTGAAGTACCTCAAGCGTCACGACTTCAAGGTCTTCATGCTCTACCGCCTCGCGGTGGCCGGCCTCGTGCTCGGCCTGATCGCGACCGGGGTCCGCGAGGCCACGATCTGACCGTAGGGGTTCCATCCCCACGCGACGAGGGGCACGATGTCGGCGTGGAGACCCACGTCGACCCGGTTCCCTCGGGGAACGCCGCGTTATCGTCGGGCGCGTTCGCCGAGGCCCGGGCGGCGTTCGAGTCACGGCTGAGGGACTTGGACGACCCCGAGGCGCATCTGGGGCTCGGACGAGCGCTCTGGTGGCAGCACGAGGTCGATGCGGCCGTGGTCGAGGTCGAGCAGGCGTACGCCGGGTTCCGCGCCCGTGGCGACCGGCGCGCCGCCGCCGGCGCGGCGCTGTGGCTCTCGCGCGAGTACGCCGCGGCCCACGGGAACGAGCCCGCCAGCGCCGGCTGGTACGCGAGGGCGGAGGGGCTCCTTCGCGATGAGGGTCGATGCGTCGAGGCCGGGTGGCTCGCCCTCGCGCGCTCCGAGCGCGCCGAGAGCCCCGACGGCATCGCCGCCGACGCGCGGCAGGCACTGGACATCGCACGGGAGCTCGGGGACCCCGACCTCGAGTGCGAGGCGCTCGCCAGGCTCGGGTACGCGGAGATCGCCGCCGGTGACGTCGGCGACGGCACGGCGAAGCTCGACGAGTCGATGGCCGCCGCTACCGGCGGCGAGGTCGCCCGGCTGGAAACCATCGGCGACGTCACGTGCACGGCGATCGCGGCATTCGAGCTCGCGGCCGACTGGCAGCGGATCGAACGCTGGGGTCAGGTCGTCGAGGCGTGGATCCGCCGGCACGACCACGTGCCCGTGCTCGGGTTCTGCTACGCCTGCTGCGCGGAGATGTTCCTCGCCTCGGGGCAGTGGGCCGAGGCCGAGGGCATGCTGACGGAAGCCCTCACGACGCTGCGCGCGACCGAGCACCGGGCCCGGTGCGTGCATCCGGCCGCCAAGCTCGCCCAGCTGCGTCTCGTGCAGGGTCGCCTCGAGGAAGCCGAGCAGCTGCTCGCCGGCTACGAGGAACTGCCGGAAGCCGCGCACGCCCTCGCCTCGCTGCACCTCGCCAGGCACGAGACGGCCGTCGCAGCCGCGCTGATCCACCGGCGTCTGAACCGGACCCGCGGGGACTCGGTGCTGGCTGCGCCGTTCCTCGACCTCCTCGTGGACATCCTGCTGAAGGAAGGCGATCTGGACGGTGCGACGGAGGTCGCGGAGCGGATGACGTCGATCG
>DATFFT010000088.1:0-2914 GCA_035249905.1 Actinomycetota bacterium
GAGCCAACCCGGTTGCGCGCGATCGAAGGTCCAGCCGATCGCAGCCCGCAGCTGCCGGGCTTCCCCCCGGAGGAACACGGTGTATGGCGATGCTTGTGGAAAGGTCGGATCCGGGGGTGGAGCAGGCGGACGAGATCAGTCTCGGGCTGCTCGGCCGCTTCGAGATCGCCGACCGCCGCACGGCTGCATCGGTTCCCGTTCCGGCCCAGCGCCTGGCCGCCTTCCTCGCCGTGCGCGACGAGCCCGTCGGACGACCCCGCGCGTCGGGCATCCTGTGGCCCGAGGTCGAGCACGACCACGCGTTGTCGAACCTTCGGACCGCACTGTGGAGGCTGCGGAACCTGCACCCGGGGCTCGTCCGAACGCTCGGCACGACGCTGACGATCGCTCCCGACGTCAGGATCGACCTGCGTGAGAGCGAGGTTCTGGCGCACCGCATCCTGCAGGAGGCGATGCCCCTCGTCGACGCCCGTCGCGCGGCCGGCTCGCTCAGTCACGACCTGCTGCCCGACTGGGAGGACGAGTGGCTCGAGTTCGACCGTGAACGCTTCCGCGATCTGCGCGTGCGCGCGCTCGAGCGCTTGTGCGGGCGGCTCAGCGAGCTGGGCGCCCACGCGGAGGCCGCGGAAGCCGGGCTGCTGGCGCTGCAGGCCGACCCGCTCCGGGAGTCGTCGTGCGTCGCGTTGATGCACGCGTACACGGCCGAGGGCAACGAGGCGAGTGCGCTGCAGCTCTACCGAGCCCTCGAGGGCCGTCTCGAGCGGGAGCTGCAGGTGTCGCCGTCGCCGACGACGGCCGAGCTCGCGCGCGAGCTACAGGGTCTCGCAAGGCTCGACGCCGCACCGGTCGTGCGGCCGGTCAGCGCTTCAGGGTGAGCGCCGCCCCGGCGGTGAGCAGCACGAGCCCCGCGACCCGGGTGAGGGTCACGGGGATGCGCTCGGTGCCGAGCCACCCGAGGGCGTCGATCGTCGCGCCGGCGATGAGCTGACCCGCGATCATCAGCGCCACGGTGGCGAACGTGCCGATGCGGGGCGGCGCGAACGTGATCGTGAACAGGATCAGCGCGCCGAGGAAGCCCGTGAACCACAGCCACGCGGGCTGACGGAGCGCGTCGACGATGCCGCCTCCGCGCCCGGTCGCGACGGCGATGCCCACCAGGATGATCCCGACCACGACCGCGCCGAACGCCGCCGCCTGCACGCTTCCGATGCGCTTGCCGAGGGTGCCGGCCACCGCCGCCTGCGCGGCGCCGGCCAGTCCGGCCACGAACGCCATGCCGATCGCGATGCGGGTAGCAGACACGGGTCGCAGGCTACAGGCCGTCGGCCTCCAGGAGCCGGAGCCAGACCTCGCTCACGGTCGGGAACGCGGGCACCGCGTGCCACAGCCGCTCGAGCGGTACCTCCGCCACGATCGCGATCGTCGCGGCGTGCAGCAGCTCCTGCACGTCGGGACCGGTGAACGTCGCGCCCACCACGGTTCGGCGGGACCCGTCGACCACGAGCTGGCTCGTGCCGACGATGTCGTTGCCGCGGACGTAGGCACCCGCCACCCCGCCCGTGTCGGTGGTCACGACACGGACATCGATGCCGGCGTCACGGGCCTCGGCCTCGGTGGGGCCGACCGCCGCCACCTGTGGATCGGTGAACGTGACGCGCGGCACCGCCCGATGGTCGGCCTCGTCGGCGACGTCGCGCCCCGAGATCGCGTCGCCCGCGAGCCTGCCCTGGTACTTGCCCATGTGGGTGAGCTGCGCGAGCCCGGCCACGTCGCCGACCGCGTAGAGCCACTCCCCCTCGACGCCGCGGACGCGCAGCCGCTCGTCGACGCGCAGGCGCTCGCTCGGATCGAGCCCGACGGTGTCGAGCCCCACGTCGCCGGTGTTCGCGCGACGCCCGACCGCAACCAGCAGCTCGTCGCCCTCGACGGTGGAGCCGTCGGCCAGCGTCAGCCGAACGCCGTCGTCGTCGCGTGCGGCCGCGGTCGCGCTCACGCCGGTGCGCACGTCGATGCCGTCGGCCTCGAAGCCCTGCCGGACCTGGTCGCCGGCGAACGGCTCCTCACGCCCGAGCAGACGGGGCCCGCCCTCGATCACCGTGACCTCCTCGGAGCCGAGCCGCCGGAACGCCTGCGCGAGCTCGGCCCCGATCGGCCCGCCCCCCAGCACGAGGAATCGTCGCGGCACGCTGCTCGTCGACGTCGCGTCGCGGTTGTCCCAAGCCCCGACGCCGTCGAGTCCCTCGACCGGGGGCACGATCGGCGTCGTCCCGTTCGCGAGCACGACGGCCTTCGACGCGCTCAGACGCCGCGGCCCGTCGTCGGTCTCGACCTCGACGGCGCGTTGCCCGGCGAGGCGTCCGTAGCCCCGCACGAGCTCGATGCCCATGGAGTCGAGCCACGGCGTCTGGGTCCGGTCGCTCCAGGAGCTCGTCATGTAGTCGCGCTGCGCGAACGCGGCAGCCTGATCGATGCGACCGGTGACTGCCTCGGCGGCGCCCGGCACGCGCTTCGCGGCCGCGACCGCGTCGCCGGGGCGCAGCAGGGTCTTACTCGGGATGCACCCGTAGAACGTGCATTCGCCGCCGACGAGGCGCGATTCCACGATCGCCACATCGAGACCGGCGTCGGCACAGCGCCCGGCCGCGTTCTCCCCGGGCGGGCCCGCCCCGATCACGATCACATCGAACTCGTCGCTCACGACGTCCTCCTTGGTCGGTGACCCTCCCCCGATGTTCCCTCGGCAGGGCGACGCTACGCGTCCGTGGCGTCGCGGCGTAGGCTCGACGTTCGATGTCGGAGGGTCACGCGAGCCAGGCAGAGCCCGATCCGCCGACCAGGCTCGCCCGGCGCCTCGGCACGTTCGATGCCGTCGTCATCGGACTCGGCGCGATGGTCGGGGCGGGGATCTTCGCGG
>DATFFT010000089.1:0-7060 GCA_035249905.1 Actinomycetota bacterium
GTGGGGCTCGACGGCACCCTCACGATGGTGGCCGACCCGGTGCACGACCCACAGACGGCGATCGAGGTCTCGAGCGAACATCTGCCCGACGTCGTGCTGATGGACATCGTGTTCAAGGGCGGCGGGCTCTCCGGCATCGACGCGACCCGCAAGATCAAGGAGGTCTCGCCCAGCACCAAGGTCGTGATCATGACCGCGCACGACGACGACCGGCTGTTGGTCGAGGCGGTGGAGGCCGGAGCGTCGGGCTTCCTGGGCAAGGACGAGGCCGCCCAGGAGCTGCTGTCGGCGGCGAAGGCCGCAGCCGACGGCGAGGTCTTGATCGACCCGTCCACGCTCACCCGGCTACTGGCGCAGGTGGCACGCGAGCGCGAGATCCAACGGGAAGCGACGATGCTGCTCGACGACCTCACCGAGCGCGAGCGCGAGATCCTGCAATTGCTCGCCGAGGGCATGCGCAACGACGACATCGCCGCGAAGCTCTACATCAGCCCGCAGACCGTGCAGACCCACGTGCGGAACATCCTCGGGAAGCTGCGCGTGCACTCCAAGCTCGAGGCCGTGGCGTTCGCCGTGAAGTACGGCGCCATCACGGTCTGACGGTTCCCGGCTCCAGCCCGCTCCCCCGGCGGAGTCCCTACCCGGTCCTCGGTACGCAGGTTTACCGCTGCCCGAGCATGCAGCGACGACCTCCTCGGAGCCGATGACTGGGGCAGAACGCGAGCCACCGCCCCCTCGGTGGTCCGCCACAGAGCGAAGGGCCCGAGTCCACCCCTCCCGGACTCGGGCCCTTTTCCACGTCAGGGGGGTGGCTGGGGACCCCGTTCTCGTGCGAGTATCCGCCCGGGCTCGATCCCCACCGGGCGCGCGGCCCGGTCCCCCCGAGTGAAGGAAGGAACCCCCCATGCGGCGCACCACGATCCTGCTCCTGCTCGTCGGCTCCGTGGTGCTCGGCGTGGGCACCGTCTCCCCGGTTCAGGCTGCCGGAGGCTCCACGAAGGTGGAACCGCTCCCGGCGGCCGACGCGTACCTGATCGAGAACGTCTGTGAGTTCCCCGTCGCGTACACGGACCGGGGAGGGCGCACCCTCACCACGAGGTACGACCGCGCGGGCAGGATCGTCTCCCGCACGATCACAGGCACCTCGACCGTCGAGCTGCGCAACCTCGCCACCGACGCGACCGAGAGCTTCGAGATCAGCGAGCGGACGACGATCGTCTACCACCGCGACGGCACGGCCACCGTCGTCCAGCTCGGGTCCTCGGGCATCGCGCTCGATCCCGGCACCAGTACGCGGACGCCCGATCTCATCTGGTACGGGGGTCGCGTGCTCAGCCGCGGCACGCTCGACGAACGCACGCTGCTCTTCGTCGACGTCACGCATCAGCGGCGCGTCGGCGTCGAGGCCGACATCTGCGACATCCTCGTCTCGGGGCTGAAGCCCCGCCACTGAGCCGGGTACGAACCTCAGGCCAGATGTGACCGCCTGACCTTGCCGCCGGGCGTGCGAGGGAGCTCGGGAACGAGCACGAGCTCGCGGGGAGCCTTGTGCCGGCCGATGACCTCGCTCGCGTGGTCGCGGAGCTCCTCGAGCGACGGGGGATCGTCGATCGTGCGTGGAACGACGAACGCGACCACCTGCTGGCCCCACTCCGGGTGGGGCCGGCCCGCGACGCCGACCTCGGCCACCTTCGGGTGCGTCGCGATCGCGCGCTCGACCTCGGTCGGCCACACCGTCTCGGCGCCCGTGCGGATCGCCTCGTCGAGCCGTCCGGTGACCTGCAAGCGGCCATCGTCGTCGAGCCTGCCCGCATCGCTCGTTCGGAGCCAGCCACGCACATCGAAGGCGGTCCCGGTGGCCGCCGGGTCGTGGCGGTAGCCGCGCATCACCGTGGGCCCACGCAGCTCGATGCGACCGTCGTCGACGATCCGGACCTCGGTGCCGTCGAACGGCATGCCGTCATAGACCACACCGCCGCACGCCTCGGTGAGCCCGTAGGTCTCGACGATCGTCGCGCCGAGCGATCCGGCTTCCTCGCGCAGGTCGCGATCGAGCGGCGCGCCGCCGACGAGCATCGTGCCCAGCCGGGACAGATCCGCCCGGGCGCGCACGAGCCGCGAGACCATCGCGGGCACGAGCGAGACGATCGCTCCTGCGGGGGCCTCACGCATCAGCCGGTCGACGTCGAACCGCTCGTGCACGACGACGGGCACCTCGGCGATCTCGCTCCGCAGGAGGACCAGCAGCCCGCCGACGTGCGCCGGGGTGAGGCAGCACAGGAGCGGCGCTCCGATGCCGTGGCCGACCGTCTCCAGCGCCGAGAGGGATCCGGCCACGGCCGCGACCACCGACGCGCGAGAGAGCTCCACCAGCCGGGCTCGGCCGCCGGTGCCCGAAGTGGCCATCACGACCGCGAGGTCCTCGTCGACCGGCGCGGCGCCCGCGTAGACGGTGAGCGCGCCGCCGGTGCCGAGCACGGCCGCGGGTCGTGCGAGGTCGAGCAGCCGCTCTCGCTCCGATGCGGTCAAGCGCTCGTCGAGCGGCAGGAAGCTCACGTGTTCCGACCACAGCCGGTGCAGCAGCGGGACCCACGCCGGCCCGGCCGGCACGTCGACCGCGAGCAGCTCGCCTCGGGCGATGTCGAACGCGCTCGCCATGGTGGCGAGCCTACCGAGGACGACGCGTCGGGCCTGGCGCCGGGCGCGGCGGGTTCGATAGCCTCGCGGTTCCGCTAGCCTCTGCTCGACCCTGTGAGTGCCGACTCTCGGAGTGAACGGTCATATGGACGATATCGCCGCACGACCCGCCAGGACGATCGAGACCGCTCTGGATTGGATCCCCGAAGGCGACTGGACCGACGTCCGCTACGAGACCGCCGAGGGCATCGCGAAGATCACGATCGACCGGCCCGAGGTGCGCAACGCGTTCCGGCCGAAGACGACGAGGGAGCTGATCCGCGCGTTCGACCTCGCCCGCGACGACCCCTCGATCGGGGTCGTGATCCTCACGGGCGAGGGGTCGCTCGCGTTCAGCTCCGGCGGGGACCAGGGCATCCGGGGTGACGACGGCTACGTCGACGAGCACGGCGTCGGCCGGCTGAACGTGCTCGACCTGCAGATCCAGATCCGACGACTCCCGAAGCCCGTGGTCGCCATGGTCGCCGGGTACGCGGTCGGGGGCGGGCACGTGCTGCACCTCTGCTGTGACCTCACGATCGCCGCCGACAACGCCCGCTTCGGCCAGACCGGCCCGCGGGTCGGGTCGTTCGACGGCGGCTACGGCATCAACCTGCTCGCGCGTCAGATCGGCGAGAAGCGGGCGAAGGAGGTCTGGTTCCTCTGTCGTCGATACGACGCCGAGACGGCGCTCGACTGGGGCCTCGTGAACGCGGTCGTTCCGGTCGAAGACCTCGAGCGGGAGACGGTCGAGTGGTGCCGGGAGATGCTCGCCCTGTCGCCGCTCGCGCTCCGGCTGCTGAAGGCCGGCTCGAACGCGGGCACCGACGGCCTCACCGGGGTGCAGCAGCTGGCCGGCGACGCGACGCTCCTCTATTACATGAGCGAAGAAGCGCAGGAAGGCCGCGACGCCTTCAAGGAGAAGCGCCGGCCCGACTTCTCGCGCTTCCCGAAGCGCCCGTGACCTCGACGGCCTCGCGCCCGAGCTCGCAGTCGGTCTGGTGGCACGGCGCGCGCCCCCGCACGCTCGGTGCGGGACTCGTGCCGGTCGTGCTCGGAACCGCAGCGGCGGGCGAGGTCGTCTGGTGGCGGTTCGCTGCCGCCCTGGTGGTCGCGGCCGCCCTGCAGATCGGGGTCAACTACGCCAACGACTACTTCGACGGGGTGCGAGGTGTCGACACGCATGAGCGCCTCGGCCCTCCCCGGCTGACGGCGACCGGCGCCGCCTCGCCGAGGTCGGTGCTCGTCGCCGCGCTGGCCGCGCTCGGGATCGCCGCAGTCGCCGGGCTCGCGCTGGCGCTCGTCACCGAGCCCGAGCTGATCCTGTTCGTCGGCGCCCTCGCGCTGGTCGCGGCCGTGCTCTACAGCGGCGGCCCGCGCCCCTACGCCGGTCTGGGCCTCGGCGAGCTGATGGTGTTCCTGTTCTTCGGGCTGATGGCCACGTGCGGCACCGCCTTCGTGATGGTGGAGACGGTGCCGGCCGCGGCGTGGTGGGCGGGGGCGGCGATCGGCTTCCTGGCCGTGGCGATCCTCGAGGCGAACAACCTGCGAGACATCCCGACCGACGAGGCGAGCGGGAAACGGACGCTCGCCGTTCGCCTGGGCGACCGATCGGCCCGGCGCCTCTACCGGGCGACCGTCGTGCTCGCGTTCGCCACCCTCGTGATCGGCGTGCTGGTCGACCTCGCCGACGAAGGCGCCGGCCTGCCGCAGTGGGCGCTGTTCGGGCTCGCGGCGTGGGTCTTCGCGATCCGGCCGATGGAAGCCGCTGGTTCGGCCGTCGGGCGCGACCTGATCCCGGTGCTCACGGGCACGGCCGCCACCCACGCCGCGTACGGACTGTTGATCGCACTCGGGCTCGTGCTCGGGAACGCCGACCAGAGCCTCTACGACGTCACGCCCGCCGCCGTGACGACGTTCCTTCCGTGATGGACGGCGGCGACCTCAACCTCGCCTGCGCGTGGGCACTCGTCGACGGTCTGGTCGGCGGCGGCGTTCGGCATGCATGCCTGTCCCCGGGGTCCCGCTCGACACCCCTCGCGCTCGCCCTCGCGCGGCACCCCTCGATCGCCGTGCACGTCCACCTCGACGAGCGCTCCGCCGGGTTCTTCGCGGTCGGGCTCGCGCGCGCCTCGCGCGAACCGGTCGCGATCGCATGCACGAGCGGCACAGCGACCGCCGAGCTCATGCCGTCCGTGGTCGAGGCGTCGCAATCGAGGCTTCCGCTGCTCGTGCTGACGGCCGACCGGCCCCCGCGTCTCCGCGGCACCGGCGCCAACCAGACGATCGACCAGGTCGGCCTCTACGGCGCGTACGCGCGAGAGGACCTCGACCTGCCGGTGCCCGAGGCGGCCGGGCAGGAGGCCTGGTGGCGCCAGGCCGCGCGGGAAGCGCTCGAGGCCGCCTTCGGAGACCCGGTCGGCCCCGTGCACGTGAACTGCCCGTTCGAGGAGCCCCTGAGCCCATCGCTCGACGTCGAGCTCCCGGACCCGAGCGGCGAGGCCCTGTCGCTGCCACCGCGGCCCGAGGCCGACCTCACCGCCGAGGAGTCGGATCGCCTGGCCGAGCTCGTCTCGGGCGCCCGAGGCGCGGTCGTGCTCGGCGGGACGCCCGACGACGTCACCGACGTGGCCGCCTCGTGGTCCGGCACGTTCGGATGGCCGGTGCTAGCCGAACCCACGTCCAACACGCGCATGCCCGGCACGGCCCTGCTCGCGGGACAAGGACTGATCGCCGACGGGGCCTGGTCGGCGGCCCACCGCCCGGACCTCGTGATCCAGCTCGGCGCCGCGCCGACGACGCGCGCGACCCAGGCGTTCGTCGCATCGGCCGAGCGGCTGGTCGTCGCGGACCGCTGGCACCTCGACCCCGACCCCGAGCGCGCCGCGACGTGGCGGCTCGCCGTCGACGCCGAGGTGCTGACCGGTGCGCTGCAGGGGCGACCGGTCCACGTTCTGGCCGCGCCCGACGACTGGACGTCGTCGTGGGCCGACGCCGACGGAAAGGTCCGCACCGCGCTCGACGGGTTCCTCGACGCCATCGACGAGCCCTTCGAGCCGCGGATCGCCCGAGACGTCGCGGAGTGCGTGCCCGGCGGCAGCGCGCTCTTCGTCGGCAACTCCACGCCCGTGCGCGATCTCGACCTCACGATGGCTCCCCGTGCCGGGTTGCGCGTGGTCGCGAACCGAGGTGCGAGCGGCGTCGACGGGCTCGTCTCGACGGCGCTCGGCGTCGCCGCCGCCGGCCGGGGGCCGACCGTGGCCCTGCTCGGCGACCTCTCCTACCTGTACGACGTCGGAACGATCGTCTGGAACGCCCGCCGCGGCGTCGGGGCGACCCTCGTGATCGTGAACAACGGGGGCGGCGAGGTCTTCTCGCTGTTGCCCCAGCGCGAGCTCCCGGAGCACAACGAGCTGTTCGTCACGCCGCACGGCACGGACCTCGGTGCGCTGACACGAGCGGCGGGAGCGGGCCACACCCTCGTCGAGCGTGCCGACGAGCTCACGCCCGCGGTGCTCGCGGCGATCGGGTCGGGTGGCCTGCAGGTCGTGGAGGTGGTCGTCGACGCCGAGTCGTCGCTAGTCCGCCGCGCCGAGCTCCGCAGCGCGATCGCCGCCGGTCTCGCCTGAGCCTTCTGCGCGGGCCCGTCGCGACGCCCGCTCGCCCGGCCTACGATTCGCGGGTCAGACCTCGATATGTCGCGGGAGGAAGCCGTGTCGCATCGCACGTCGCGAACGATCGACATCGTCCTGCTGCTCTGGCTCCTGCTCTGGTGCCTGATCGGATACGCGCTCGGGCGCACCGTGAACGAGCTGAGCGGTCTGAGCGACGGCGTGATCGGAGCGGGCCAGGGCGTCTCAGACGCGGCGAGCGCCCTCGACGGGTTTTCCGACGTCCCATTGATCGGTGGCGGCATCGGGGAGATCGCCGACCGCATCGACGCGGTCGGACAGGGGACCGTGCAGAAGGGCGAGGCGAGCAAGGACGCGATCTTCAACGTCTCGATCCTGATCGGCCTCGTGATCGCCCTGGGGCCGACGCTCCCACTGATCGCGGTGTGGCTGGTGATCAGGGCGCCGCTCGCCCGGGAACGGCGCGCCCTCGGCCGCGCGCTCGACGCCGGCGATGCAGAGCTCGAGGGTTACCTGGCGTTGCGGGCGGCGACGCGCTTCCCGTACACGAGGATCTCGAGGGTCACGACCGATCCCTGGGGGGACCTGCGATCGGGACGGCACGCCGCGCTCGCCTCGTTGGAGCTGGGAAGACTGGGCCTCACAAGACGGGCCGCGAAGGCCGCGCTTCCACCCTGATGGCGGTCACGGGTCCGAGAGATCGTTCTCAACTCGACCCCTCGCCCAGCGGATCGCCCGAGGCATCGCCGCGG
>DATFFT010000090.1:0-7601 GCA_035249905.1 Actinomycetota bacterium
GTGATCCCGACCGAAGCGGCGATCGCGAGCCGGATCACCCGCCGGCGCGATGAGGACTGGCGCTCGAACTCCTCCGGGAGCCGGCGCAGCACGAGCACGAACACGACGGTGAACAGCGTCTCGACCGCGACCTGCGTGAGCGCCAGATCGGGTGCCCCCGACAGCACGAACAGACCCGCCATCGCGTAGCCGGCCACGCCGAGGAACACGGCTGCCGAGAACCGACGCCGGATGATCGCCGCGCCGAGTGCCGCCAGGAGGAGCACGGCCGTCACCGGGGCCTCGGACAGGCGTCCGAAGCCGGGCCAGCCGTGCCACTCCCATCCCAGCAGCAAGGCACCGGCCGGCAGGAGCGCGGCCGTCGCCATGATGACGCCCGCGTAGACGGGCAACGACCCGCTCTGCACGAAGCCCGTCACCCGTGCGGCCGCGATGCCGAGTGCCCGCAAGGCGGCGACGTACACCTCGGCACCGCTCGGGATCGAGCCACCGCGTGCGAGGAGCGGCTGTATCCGACGGTCGCCGAGCGCCAGTGCCGCCCCGCCCACGAGGGCCAGCACGGAGAGCGCGAGCGGGATGCCGAACCCGTGCCACAACGACAGATGGATCTCGCCGATGCCGCCGTACGCGGCGATCGACGCGTTGGCCAGCCCGTCCCCGATCCACGGTGCGACGCCGAGCACCAGCCCGACGAGCGCGAGCGCCGCCGCCGGAGCGAGGAACGAGACCGACGGTGCCCCGATCGGTGCGCGATCCCCGGACGGTCGGCGTCGCGGTGCCACGAACGCGCCCCTGTAGAAGCGCCATGAGTAGGCCACGGTCAGCATCGACCCGACGACCACGATGGCGAACACGAGGGCGACCCCCGGGAACGACGCCACGTCGAGCGACTCGTAGATGTATTCCTTGGCGACGAACCCGGCTCCGAGCGGAACGCCCGCCATCGATCCCGCGGCGAGGAGCGTCACGAGCCGCACGGGCCGCCACGTTCCCAGCAGGGGAGGGATGTCGCGGATGTCCCGCGTCCCCGTGTGGTGGTCGATCATCCCGACGACCATGAACAGCGCGCCCTTGAACGAGGCGTGCGCGACGAGCAGCATCCACCCCGCGATCGCGGTCCCCCTGGTGCCGGCCCCGAACAGGATCATGAGCAGGCCCAGCTGGCTGACGGTGCCGAACGCGAGGAGCAGCTTCAGATCGTGCTGCCGCAGGGCCCGCAGCCCCCCGAAGATCAACGTGGCGCATCCGACGGTGAGCACCAGCGGGCGCCACAGATCGGCGGTCGCGAACGTCGGGGCCAGGACCGCGACGAGGAACACGCCCGCCTTGACCATCGTCGCGGAATGGAGGTAGGCGCTGACCGGGGTCGGAGCGGCCATCGCGCCGGGTAGCCACGCGTGGAACGGGTACTGGGCCGACTTCGTGAACGCGCCCAGGAGCATGAGGATCATCGCCGCCGTCACCGCCGTGCCGGCGGCGGGCGGGTCCTGGAGGATCTCGCTCAGTCGGTAGGAGCCCGCCGCGTCGCCCAGGATGACGAGCCCCGCGAGGAGCGCGAGGCCGCCCGCGCTGGTGACCAAGAGCGCATGCAGCGCCGCCGCCCGAGCTCTCGACTCGGTGTGCCGATTGCCGATCAGCAGGAAGGACGTGACCGACGTCAGCTCCCAGCACGCGTACAGCACCAGCAGCTGGTCGGCCAGGACGATCCCGAGCATCGCGCCCGCGAACAGCACCAGCAGGCCGGCGAGCCGGCCGAGGTCTCGAGCGTCCGGTGCGAAGTACCGGGCCGCATAGAAGAGCACGCACACACCGACGGCGCCGATGATCAAGGACATGGTGGCGGCGAGCCCGTCGAGACGGAGCTCGATCGTCAGTCCGAGGTCTGCGGCCCAGCCGGCCCGCTCCGTCACCTGCTGCCCGCTCGTGACGAGGGGGAGCTGGAGCGCGACGTACGTCGTCGCGGCGGCCAGCGGCACGGCGCCGACCAGGAAGGCGCGTCGGCCGAGTCGGGCACCGCAAGCGATCAAGACGAGGCCGGTGAGCGCGAGCGCCGCGAGAGCCGCGATCACGTCGGCGCCCCCCTGGTTGGCCGGTTCCTCAGACCGGCGGTCACCCCTGCTCTTCGTCGGGGGCCGGCACGACGACCACCGGGATCGGCGACTGTTGAGCCAGACGATGGCTGACGCTCCCCAACAGCAGCCTCGCGAACGTGCCTTGACCACGTCTCCCGACGACGATCATCCGGGCTCGCTCGTCGTCCGCGACCCGCAGGATCGCGTCTGCCGCCGAACCGTCGGTCACGCGCGTCCGATACGGGGTCCCGGCATCGTGGAGTGGGCGGATCCACTCCTCGAGGTCCTCCGTCGCCCTCTCGTGCAGCGCCGTGCGCGCCTCGCTCAGCACGTCTCGGGGGATGCCGGGGCTCGTGGTCGGCATGAGGGGCTCCAAGGCATGGACGACGCAGATGTCGCTGCCCGCCAGCAGGGCGTTGTCGATCGCCCAACGAAGGGCCGTGGCTGAGTTGGCCGAGCCGTCGAGCCCGACAACGATGGTGCCATCGGGGGTCGCAGCCTCGAGTGAGCGCCTAGCGATCGGCGCAGACCACTTGGCAGAGCTTCCATCTGAGGCGACCACCACCCTCCCGGCCGCGATCTTCGGACGCGACCAGCGTATCGGCTCGAGCAGCCTCGACGGTATCGCTGCCGGAAGTCCCGACCCGATGCGTCCGCCGGCGCCGAGGGGTAGCGTTCGCGCGTGCAGACTGGGAGGGTCGCCGGGCTCTGGTCCTGGGTTCCGGGGCTGGCCGGGCTCCGCCGCTACGACCGGAGGTGGTTGCCGCACGACCTGACGGCGGGCGTCGTGCTCGCCGCGTTCATGGTGCCCGTGGGCATGGGGTATGCGGAGGCGGCGAGCCTTCCCCCGATCACCGGGCTCTACGCCACGATCGTCCCGCTGGTCGCGTACGCGATCTTCGGCCCGTCCGGCGTGCTCGTGCTCGGTCCGGACTCGTCGCTCGCGCCCGTGATCGCCGCGGTGATCGTCGGGGTCTCCGGCGGATCCACGATGGCCGTCGACGTCGCCGGCATGCTTGCGATCGTCACAGGTGTCTCGATCGCCGCTGCCGGCCTGTTGAGGCTTGGCTTCGTCACCGAGCTGCTCTCCAGGCCCGCCCGCCTCGGCTATCTCGCGGGCATCGCCGTCACGATCGTGGTGGGTCAGATCCCGAAGATGCTCGGGTTCTCGGTCGGGTCCGACGACCTGGTGCGTCAGTCGCGTGAGGTCCTCGATGCCGTGAGGCAGGGCGAGGTCGATCCGACGACGTTCGCGATCGGCGCCGCTGCACTCGTCGCGTTGCTCGTGCTCGGCAGATGGGCGCCGCGCATCCCGGGGGCGCTGGTCGCGGTCGTGGGCGGCATCGCAGCGGTGGCGTGGCTCGATCTCGCCGTGGACACCGTCGGCATCCTTCCACGAGGCCTACCGGGGTTCAGCGTGCCCGCGGTGCCCGCGGATATCCTGCCCGAGATGATCGCGGCGGCGTTCGCGGTCGCCCTCGTGGCGACCGCCGATACCAGCGTCTTGTCGCAGTC
Organism: Actinomycetota bacterium; assembly: GCA_035249905.1. GTDB lineage: Bacteria > Actinomycetota > UBA4738 > UBA4738 > HRBIN12 > JAOUEA01. The sequence continues at coordinate 3,588 of DATFFT010000090.1, forward strand.
GCTCGCCTCGAAGCTCAAGGACGAGGTGGACGCCGACCGTGAGCTCGTTGCGCTGGGTGTGGCGAACGCCGCGACCGGCTTCTTCCAAGGGTTCCCGATCTCGAGCAGTGCGTCGAGGACCCCGGTGGCGATGGCTGCTGGTGCGCGATCCCAGCTCACGCCCCTGGTCGGGGCGACGCTCGTCGCCGTGATGCTGATCGTGACTCCAGGCCTGTTGCGCGACCTGCCCGATGCGGTGCTCGGAGCGGTCGTCGTCGTCGCGGCGGTCAGCCTCGTAGACCTTCACGAGATCCGGCGGCTGTGGCGCATGCGGCGCGTGGAGTTCGCGCTGTGGGCGGCCGCGTTCCTCGGGGTCGCGCTGCTCGGTGTGCTTCCCGGCGTGTTCGTCGCGATCGTGCTCTCGCTCGTCGACTTCGTGCGGCGCGCATGGCGACCGCACGACGCGACGCTGGTGCGCGTCGACGAGCTGAAGGGATACCACGACCAGGAACGGCATCCCGAGGGACGGTCGATCCCCGGACTGGTGATCTACCGGTTCGATGCGCCGTTGTTCTTCGCGAACGCGCCCTTCTTCCGTCGCGAGGTTCGCAACCACATCGCGGCGGCGGAGGAGGCCGTGGCATGGGTCGTCGTCGCGGCCGAACCGGTCACCGATGTGGACACGACCGCGGCAGACATGCTTGGAGAGCTCCTCGACGAGCTCGAGTCGAGCGGCATCTCCCTCGCCTTCGCGGAGATGAAGGGACCGGTCAAGGATCGCCTGCGGGACTACGGGCTCTACGAGCGCGTCGGCGACGAGCGGTTCTTCCCCACGATCGGAACCGCCGTCGATGGGTACCTCGCCGCGTCCGGCACCCCCTGGGTCGACTGGGAGGAACGGGGCTCGGGTCGATCCGGTTCCGATCGGCCCTGATGGTCACCTAGGCCTTTCGGCCGATGCGGGAAGAACCGCCGAAGGTCCTATCCGGAAGTGCCGCCCGATACCCGAAAACAGGTAACGAAGCGTCCCCGAACCTCGGGAGGGTGAGACGTCATGCGACAGTGGGAGTTGATCGGCATCACCGACACGGTGCCGTTGCCCCAGGCACCACCGCCTCCGCGCTCTCGATTCGTGAACGCGCAGTCGATCGGGGCGGTCGGGGAGGGGCGTCCCGTGTTCTTCTGGAGCACCGACACCGCGTTGCGGGTGCGCACGGTGACCGGCGCGGCGACCGAGGCCATCGGGCTGTCGCGATCGAAGGTCGAGGGCCGCGACCTGATCGCTGTCTTCGGCATGGAAGGGCCGAACCTGGCGCTCCTCGATGCGCATGTGGCCGCCCTGAACGGTGAGACCGCGTCGTTCACGCTCGAGGGGGCGCGCGCGACGGTCCGCTGCAGGGTCGCGCCGACCCATGATGCGCTCGACCGCGTGATCGGCACCTTCTGCCTGGCGACCGAGGTGCAGCTGGTGGACCTTAGGGAGGTCTCCACGGCTGCGGTCGCGTAGGCGAACCGTCTCCCGCGTCCGACCGCCCGTCCGGCGCCGGAGACGAACCGGGATCGGCCTGCCTGCCGTGTCAGTCCCGGAACGACGCCACGGCCCCGAGGATCTTCTCCGTCTCCTCGGGGCCGTGCGTCGTGCTCAGGGTCCATAACTCGTAGCCCGACGGGGGCAGCGATACGCCGTTCTCGAGCATGTGGTGGAAGAACCGCCCGTACCGCTCGTGATCGGCGGCACGTGCACCGTCGAAGTCGCGCACCGCTCCCTCGGTGAAGAACACGCTGAAGAGCGAGCCCGCCCGGTTGATCGTCGCCGGGATCCCCGCCGCCTCGAACGATGACTCGATGCCACCGGTGAGCACGTCGGCGGTGGTCTCGAGCCCGAGGTAGGGGTCGGTCGTGCTCGCCAGGTCGAGCGCGGCGATGCCGGCGGCGACCGCCACCGGGTTCCCGCTCAGCGTGCCCGCTTGGTACACCGGGCCGTCGGGAGCGAGCAGATCCATCAGGTCGGCACGGCCGCCGAACGCGGCGCACGGGAACCCACCGCCCATGATCTTGCCCAGCGCCGTGAGATCGGGGGTGACGCCGTAGAAGGACTGCGCGCCGCCGTAGGCGATGCGGAACCCGGTGATCACCTCGTCGAAGAACAGGAGCGCCCCGTGTTCGTCACAGAGCCCGCGGAGGCCCTCGAGGAAGCCGAGCTCGGGCGGCACCACGCCCATGTTCGCCGCCACGGGCTCCACCACGACCGCCGCCACGTCGTGCCCTCGCTCGTCGAAGATCGTGCGGACCGAGTCGAGTTCGTTGAACGGTGCGGTGAGCGTGTCTCGGGCTGAGCCCTCGGTCACGCCGGGCGACGACGGGATGCCGAGGGTGGCCAGGCCACTGCCGGCGCCCTTGGCGAGCAGGGAGTCGGAGTGTCCGTGGTAGCAGCCCTCGAACTTCACGATCAGGTCGCGTCCGGTGGCACCGCGCGCGAGCCGGGTCGCGCTCATCGCGGCTTCGGTACCGCTGTTCACGAGCCGCGCCCGGTCGATGCCCGGCACGGCGGCGACGATGCGCTCGGCGAGCTCGACCTCGCCCTGCGTCGGTGCACCGAACGACGTGCCTTCGGCTGCCGCGGCCGTTGCCGCCTCGACGATCGCCGGGTGCGCGTGCCCGAACAGCAACGCTCCCCACGACTGCACGAGGTCGACCGAACGGTGTCCGTCGACGTCGACGAGGTAGGCGCCCTCGCCGTGGTCGATGAAGCGCGGGATGCCGCCGACCGACCCGAACGCGCGCACTGGGGAGTCGACCCCGCCTGGGATCACGGTCCGTGCGCGCTCGAACAGTTCCTCGGAACGGACCACCGACGGCGATGCTACCGGGTGCCGCGTCCGACGCTCACGCACCGACCGGCCAATGCTCGACGACGAGCCCCTCCATCGGGAAGTCCTTCGGATTGCCCGTGGCGAGGCGCGCCCCGAGCGAGACCGCCGACGCTCCGATCAGGCAATCTCCGTGCTGCAGCGTGCGTCCCCGCCGCAGGTATCGCTGGCGCCACCACCCCGCCAGTCGCCCCTCGCCGATCCCGAGCGGTGCGGTCCCGAGGCCTTCGAACAGTCCGGCGGCTGCATCACGCTCCCTCGGTCGAAGCCCCTCGGAGACCTCGAGCGCGACCACCGCGTTGATGTACGGCTCGTCGTCGGCGAGGTACAGGCGCCGGAGCCTCTCCCGCGCTTCCTGCCTGCCGCGGAGCAGGTCGATCACGACGGTGCTGTCGAGGACGACGCGACCCATGGAGGTCAGTCCTGCATCGCATCTCGCAGACGACGCTCTCGAGCCTCCGTCTCGCGACGACGCGTCTCGCGCACCCAGGCACCGGGGTCCGGATCCCACGCGTGCCCCTCGTCGGAGATCGAGCCGACGGCGGACCAGATCTGCTTCCGGCGGCGCTCGGCGTCGAGGCGCCGGGCCACGGCTTCCTCGATGAACGCGCTGCGGCCCCGATCGCCGACGAGCTCGTCGAGCTCACGCACGAGCTCGTCGTCGAGGTAGACGTGGAGCCGCATGACACACAAGATAGCACACAGCAAAGCACACGGACCCCGGCCGACATGAGTGGCCCAGGAGGAGCGGCGGCGACGGGATGGAGTTGCTCAGGGGGAAGCGAGCCAGGAGGCTGCATCCCTCGCGTGGTACGTGAGGATCGTGTCGGCGCCGGCGCGGCGGATCGACGTGAGGGTCTCCAGCACGGTGCGCCGCTCGTCGAGCCATCCGTTCGCGGCGGCGGCCTTCAACATCGCATACTCGCCGCTGACGTTGTACGCGGCCACCGGGAAGCCGGTCTCCCGCTTCGCACGCGACACGACGTCGAGGTAGGGAAGCGCCGGCTTCACCATGACGATGTCGGCGCCCTCGTCGATGTCGGCGCGGATCTCGCGGAGCGCTTCGTCGGCGTTCGCCGGGTCCTGCTGATAGCCCGTCCGGTCGCCGAACCTCGGCGCGCCTTCGGCGGCTTCCCGGAACGGCCCGTAGAACGCGCTCGCGAAC
>DATFFT010000091.1:0-2560 GCA_035249905.1 Actinomycetota bacterium
GGGGACCTCCGACGGACCGTTCTCGATGGAGACGACGTACACGTTCGAGGACACTCCAAATGGTGGCACCCGCGTGGGACTCCGCAACCGAGGAGAGCCGTCCGGCTTCGCGAAGATGCTGGCGTCCGTGATGACGAAGGCCATGCGGCGCGAGAACACGAACGACCTCGAGCGGTTGAAGGAGCTCCTCGAAGGTCGTTGATCCGATCTACGGTTGTCGGATCAGGCGGTCAGGCCGGGTCGCCGGGCAACACCACGCCCGACTCGTAGGCGTACACCACCGCTTGCACCCGATCGCGGACTCCCAGCTTGGCGAGCACGTGTGCGACGTGGGTCTTGACCGTCGTCTCACTGACGAAGAGTTCGGCGGCGATCTCGCCGTTCGACAGGCCGCGGGCCATCATCCGCAGGACCTCGACCTCCCGAGCCGTCAGACGATCGAGCTGGGGTTGCAGCGGGCGGAGGCCGTTCGGAGGGCGCTGCACGTACTCCTCGATCAGGCGCCGGGTCACGGACGGCGAGAGCAGGGCCTCCCCCGACGCCACAGAGCGGATCCCGGCGATCAACTGCTCGGGCGGCACGTCCTTCACGAGGAACCCGCTCGCGCCGGCGCGGAACGCCTCGTAGACGTACTCGTCCATGTCGAACGTCGTGAGCATCACGACCTTCGTGTCGCCGTTCCCGTCGAGGAGCCGTCGCGTCGCCTCGATCCCGTCCATCTCCGGCATCCGGACGTCCATCAGCACGACGTCGGGCCGCAGGCGACCCGCCTCCGACACCGCCTCCTCGCCGTTCGTGGCCTCTCCGACGACCTCGAGATCCGGCTCTGCCTCGAGGATCATGCGGAACCCGGCACGCATCAGCGCCTGGTCGTCCGCGATCAGGATGCCGAGGCTCATGCGTCCACCGGGAGCCGCGCTCGGAGCCGGAACCCACCTTCGGGGCGTGGACCAGCGTCGAGCTCACCGCCGTAGATCGACACGCGCTCGCGCATCCCGACCAGGCCGTGACCGCCGCCGTTCGACGGCGCGTCGCTGCCCGTTCCACGCCCGTCGTCCGTCACCTCGATCTCGACGTGGCCATCGTCGTAGCGGACGTGCACCTCGGCGCGCCGCGCGGCCGCGTGCTTGATCGCGTTCGTCAGGCCTTCCTGCACGAGGCGGTACGCGGTTAGATCGACGCCGGCCGGGAGCGACACCGGTTCTCCCTCGATCTCGAGGTCCACGGGGAGGCCGGTCTCACGAGCATGGGCGACGAGGGCGTCGACCCGGCTCAGGCTCGGCTGCGGCGCCAGCACCGGGCCACCGTCCGGATCCCGGAGTGCCCCGACCACCCGGCGCATCTCGGCGAGCGCCTCGCGTCCGGTCCGTTCCACGGCGAGGAGTGCCTCGCGCTCCTGCTCCTGCTCGGGACGGAGCAGCCGACGCACACCGGACGTCTGCACCGTCATCACGCTGACGCTGTGCCCGACGACGTCGTGCAGCTCGCGGGCGATCCGCGTGCGTTCCTCGACGACGGCGCGCAGCGCGTCGGCCTCCCGGTCGCGCTCGGCGACGATCGCCCGCGACTCCGCGGCGTGCGCCTGGTCGGCTGTGTCACGGAGCATGAACCCCGCGAACCAGCAGATCGCGAAGTCGAGCGGGATGAGGATGACCTCGGCCGTCGCGCGTCCTGGGATCCTGTCCACCAGGAACGCGGTGCTCACCACGATGATGGCGAGGCCGATGCGGGCCTTGCGAGCGTCGGGCAGGCTCCCGAGCAGGAACGCCGTCACGAACCCGACGACGAAGAAGCTCTCGGCGGACGTGATCAGGAGCGGATCGACGAAGGCGATGCCCGTCGCGAGGATCCAGTAGGCGGCCGGACCCGCGAACGGGAACCGGCGACGCGCCACGATCACGATCCCCAGGGCGGCCATCGCCGGCAACGCGAACCACAGCGACGTACCGGACGTGTCGGCCGTGTTCCATCCGAGCGCCGTTTCTAGCATCCCGACGAGGATCAGGACCACGATCACCACGTCGATCCCGTACGTCTTCGCGAACACCCCGAGCCGCTGCATGCGCCGACCGTACTCCGATGCGCCTCGCCGCGCGTCCTCCTCGAGGACGACCGTGATGTCGGCTTCCGGGATGAGCTCAAATCGAGCCCACGGCCGACGACTCGGCCCACCCGGCTCCCTACCGTCCGACCCATCGGGATCGGTGGGATCCCGGAGGGAGGTGGATCCGATGAACGATGGACTCGGGACCTGGGCGCGGACGGCTGTCTGGGGACTCCCGGTGTACGGCGTGCTGCTGGCGGCGGGCACCATCACCCAGCAACCCGACTATCGGACCGATTTCGCCGCGTACGCGGACTACGTCACGTCGTCGACGTTCCTCGCGAGCCACGTGATCGCGAGCATCGCCGGCGCGGCCGTCGGCTTGATCGGGATGACCGCGCTCTTCGTGTTGACCGAGCACGTGTCGCCGAAGCGCGCGAGGTGGGGGTTCCTCTCGTCGGTGTTCGGACAGATCGGGCTGGCGTCGATCTTCGGGGTCGCGGCGTTCGCCCAGCC
>DATFFT010000092.1:0-8563 GCA_035249905.1 Actinomycetota bacterium
GCCGATCTGGATCTTCCAACAGCTCTTCCGCCCCAGGAACCGGCCGTTGACGAACGTCGTCGCGCTCATCGCCGTCACGGTGACGATCGTGCCGGTGCTGCTGGCCCAGATGCTGGCCCGCAGCGCCGACGATGCCGGCACCGGCATGGGGGCGGGCGGAGCATCGGTGCGGCCCCGGGCCGCGATCCCCGCCGAGTAGCTACAGGTACTGGCCGCGAGGCGATCCCCGGTCGCCTTGAGCGTCGGGGGCCTGCGGGTTCTGGCTCAGCAGTCCACGCCGCCGCAGCTCCTCGAACTGCTGACGAGCGGCCGCCTGCTGGGCGAACATCGCCGCCTGGATGCCGTGGAAGAGCCCCTCGAGCCACCCGACGAGCTGGGCCTGGGCAACGCGGATCTCGGACTCGGTCGGCACCCCTTCCAGCGGCGGCGCCAGACCCGCCAGCTCCTCCTGCAGGTCGGCCGAGAGGACCTCGCGGAGCTCGGCGACGGCCCGTTGGTACACGTCGGCGAGGCGCGAGCGTCCAGCTTCGTCGATCGAGGCCTGGCGGGTCTCGTCGAGCAGCTCGCGCACCATGCTCGCGATCCGGAGCAGCTTCGCCGGCTCCGTGATCGCCTCTCCCGAGGCCGATGCAGCATCGGCCTCGGACGGGGCGGGAGCCTCGCTCTCGACGGGCACCGCCTCGACGACCTGCTGCTCGACGTTCGTTCGGGTGGGATCGTCGCTCATGCCGACCAACCTAGCAGCGTGGCCCGGGTGTGGGCGGGCCCCCGTCGTGCCGGGCTCAGTGCGTGGCGAGGTTCCGCAGGAACAGGGCCTCGGCGAGCACGAGTCGCTGGAGATCATCGAGGTCCACGCTCTCGTCGACCGAGTGGTAGTTGGATCGTTCGTCGCCTGCCCCCCAGATCAAGACCGCCATGCCCGGGAAGGTCGCCGCGAGCATCGGCACGATGGGGACGGAGCCGCCGCTGCCCATCTCGATGACGTCGTGGCCGAAGGTCTCGGTGAGTGCGGCCTTGGCCGCACGGAACGCCGGGGTCGAGGTGTCGACCAGGTACCCGGCGCCCGCCTCGTCGGACTCGATCTCGACCTCGACGCCCCAGGGCGCCGCCCGGCGCAGATGATCGACGAGGGCACGACGGGCTCGCTCCGCGTCGTCGCCCGGGGCGAGCCTCAGCGAGACGCGGGCCGTGGCCTCGGGCACGATCTGGTTCGACGACCCGGCCACCCGAGGCGCGTCGAAGCCCAGCACGGCAACGGCGGGCCTGGCGAAGAGCCGATCGGCGATCGTGCCCGTGCCGATCAGCTCGACCGAGTCGAGCGCGCGAGCGTCGGCGCGCAACGTCCGTTCGGCGACCGGCGCGCCGGTCCAGTCGAAGCGATGGAGCCCCTCGATCGCGACGTCGCCCCGGTCGTCGTGGAGCGTGGCGACGATGCGGCAGAGCGCCGTGATCGCATCGGGGAGCGGCCCGCCGAAGGCCCCGCTGTGCTGGGCGATCTCCAGCACTCGCACGGTGATGCGACAGTCCGCCACGCCGCGGACGCTGGTGCCGATCGTCGGCACGCCGGTGCGATCGTTCCCTCCGTCGGCGACGACCGCCACGTCGGCGCGCAACAGGTCCGCGTTCTCCACGACGAGCTCGGGAAGGTGCTCGGTCGAGCATTCTTCCTCACCTTCGACGAGGATGCGGACCGTGGCCGGGAGCTCGGCCCCGCCGGGCGCGCCGAGCGCCCGCAGAGCGGCCGCGTGGACCACGATGCCGCTCTTGTCGTCGGCCGATCCCCGGCCGTACAAGCGGCCCCCGCGGACGACGGGCTCGAACGGCGCGGTCTGCCACTCCTCGGCCGGGCCCTCGGGCTGTACGTCGTGGTGGGCGTACAGCAGCGCGGCCGGGGCGCCCGCCGGCCCGGGGATCTCTCCGACGACCGCCGGGTGGCCACCGTCGAGCTCGAGCAACCGAGCGTCCTCGACGCCGGCGGAACGCAGGATCGCTGCGGTGACCTCGGCGCTCTCGCGCACGTGAGCCGGGTCGTATCCGGGGTGACCGATCGACGGGATGCGAACCAGTCGATCCAGCTCCGCCACGGTGCGGGGCATGTCGTCCGCGATTGCGCGGCGCAGGGAGTCCGTATCCATCGGCCCGAGCCTACCGTCGGGGCAGGGCAGGGCTTCCACGCTCGCGCCTATGCGCGGAGCTCACCCTGCGGTTCGGCCATGCGCCAGTCGTACGGGCTGACGAAGCTGGTCACCAGCTGCGCATAGTTCGATCGCGCGAACGCGACCGGGTTGGGGATGTTCTGCTGGCTCATGGCGCCGCGCAACTGGGCGACGCTGTCGTAGCCGCGTTCGTCGAGCCACCCTTCCAAGTCTCGGAGAACCGTTCGCAGGCGCTGCGGACCTTCCCGCAGCAGCGCGCTCGCCATCATCGCGACGTCGGCCCCTGCGAGGAGCACCTTGAGGACATCGGAGGAAGCGTGCACACCCGTCGTGGCGGCGATCGAGCAGTCGACCCGGCCGTGCAGGATCGCGATCCACCGCAAGGGCAGGCTCAGCTCGCTGGGATCGGACAGGCGCAGGGTGGGATCGACGGTCAGCGTGTCGAGATCGATGTCCGGCTGCATGAACCGGTTGAACAGCACGAGCCCGTCGGCTCCGGCCCACACGAGGCGACGTGCGATGTCGCCCACGGAGCTGAAGAACGGACCGATCTTCACGGCGAGGGGGATCGAGCACCGGGCGCGCACCGCTTCCACGAGTTCGACGTATCGAAGCTCGACCCTGGCTCCCGTCTCGTCCGGGTCGGCGGCGATGAAGTAGACGTTGAGCTCCAGAGCGGCCGCGCCGGCGTCCTCGATGCGGCGTGCGTGTTCGAGCCATCCGCCCATCGAGATGCCGTTCAGGCTCCCGATCACCGGGATCTCCAGCTCGCGCACGGTCGCCTCCAGGTGCCGGAGGTAGGCGTCGGTGCCGGTCGTGTAGTCGGCGAGCTCGGGGAGATAGGTGAGGGCCTCGGCGAAGCTCTCGGCGCCGACCTCCATCGCCCCGGCGAGCTGGATCTCGTCGTGCTCGATCTGCTCCTCGAACAGCGAGGGCAGGACCACCGCCGCGGCGCCGGCGTCCTGGAGGGCGCGCAGGGTCTCGATGCGCTGGCCCAGCGGCGACGCGCTGGGGACGAGCGGATTCGCGAGCTCGAGGCCCAGATACGTGGTGCGGAGATCGGCGCTCACGGATCCACCTCCTCCTGCCCGCCGGGCTCGGTCACCTCGACGGGATCGTCCTCGGGTCGTCCTCGGTCGACCTCGGCGAGCTGCTCGTAGAGCCGCCACCGAGCGTCGACGTCGTTCTGGGCGAGCCGCCCCAGCTCCGCGGCCCGGACCGGGTCGGTGCGCGAGAGCATCGCGTAGCGGGCTTCCTCTTGAGCGAACGCCGAGAGCGGGATCGACGGGCGTTTCGAGTCAAGGTGGAAGGGGTGTTCGCCGCGCGGCACCGCTTCGGGTTCGTAGCGCCACAGCGGCCAGTACCCGCTGGCAACGGCGTCGCGTTGGTGGGTCATCGCCGTCGACATGTCGATCCCGTGCGCGATGCAGTGGCTGTAGGCGATCACGAGCGAGGGCCCCCGATGTGCTTCGGCCTCGGCGAGCACCTTGACGGTGTGCGGCATGTCGGCGCCCATCGCGATCTGCCCGACGTAGACATCGCCGTAGGCGGTTGCGATCATGCCGAGATCCTTCTTGCCCTGAGCCTTCCCGGCCGCGGCGAACTTCGCCACCGCGGCCCGCGGGGTCGACTTCGACGCCTGCCCCCCCGTATTCGAGTAGACCTCGGTGTCCAAGACGAGCACGTTCACGTTCCTCCCGCTGGCGAGCACGTGATCGAGGCCGCCGAAGCCGATGTCGTACGCCCAGCCGTCACCCCCGACGATCCACACGCTCGTGTGCGCCAGCGAGTCGGCGATCGCCTCGAGGTCCCGCGCCTCGGAGCGATGGACGTGGGCCAGCCGCGACCGGAGCTCGTCGATGCGAACGCGCTGGCGATCGATCCCTTGACGGTTGCGTGCCCCCGCGCCCTCGGCCAGGTGTCGCACGGTCGATGCCCCGATGTCGTCTTCCAGCTCTTCGAGCAACTCCAGGGCGAGCGTGCGCTGCGCATCGAGCCCCAGGCGCATGCCGAGCCCGAACTCCGCGTTGTCCTCGAACAGCGAGTTGGACCAGGCGGGGCCTCGCCCCTCGGCGTCGACCGTCCACGGTGTCGTGGGGAGGTTGCCACCGTAGATCGATGAGCATCCGGTCGCGTTGGCGACGATCATCTGGTTGCCCACCTGCTGGGTCAGCAGCTTCAGGTAGGGGGTCTCACCGCAGCCCGCGCACGCGCCGGAGAACTCGAAGAGCGGTGGCAACTGCTGCGATCCCTTCACGGTCTCCGCTCGTACGCTCGAGGGGTCCGGGTCCGGGATCGAGCCGAAGAACTCCCAGTTGGCTCGTTCGGTCTCGAGGTGATCGAGCTTCGGCCGCATGTCGATCGCCTTGTGTTTCACCTCTTCCTTGCTGCGGGCAGGGCAGACGTCGACGCAGATGCCGCATCCGGTGCAGTCGTCGGGAGCGACCTGGATCGTCATGCGGCGCCCCGGGCGCTCGCGGTCCTTCCACTCCTTGTGCAGGAACGTCACGGGGGCGCCCTCGACCTCGCCCGGCTCGAAGACCTTCATCCGGATCGAGGCGTGGGGACACACCAGCGCGCACTTCGCGCAGTCGATGCAGATCGACGGATCCCAGATCGGGATCTCACGGGCGATCGAGCGCCGCTCCCAGCGTGCGGTGTCGGTCGGGAACGTGCCGTCGACGGGAAGGGCGCTCACGGGCAGCAGGTCGCCCTCGCCGGCGATCATGCGGGCGGTCACCCGCTGCACGAACTCGGGTGCGGCTTCGGGCACTGCGGGCAGCATCGTCGGACCGTGGTCGCCGACGTCGGTGGGCACGGCCACCTCGTGCATCGCCGCCAGTGCCGCGTCGACGGCAGCGAAGTTCCTGGTCAGCACGGTCTCGCCCCGGCGGCCGTACGTTGCCACGATCGCGTCCTTGATCGCGGCGATCGCCTCGTCGATCGGCATGACGTTCGCGAGTGCGAAGAAGCACGTCTGGAGCACGGTGTTGACCCGGGTGCCCAAGCCCGCTTCCTTCGCCACGGCGTAGCCGTCGACGACGAACAGGCGGATGTCGAGTTCGGCGATGCGCCGTCGCGTCTCGAGCGGCAGGTGGTCCCAGACCTCATCGGGCCCGTACGGGCTGTTCAGCAGGAACGTCGCGCCGGGGGCGGCGAGCGCCAAGACGTCGGTCCGTTCCAGCCGCTCGAACTGATGGCACGCCACGAAGCTCGCCCGGCGGATCAGATAGGTCGAACGGATCGGCCGCGGACCGAACCGCAGATGTGAGACCGTGACGGCCCCCGCCTTCTTCGAGTCGTAGACGAAGTAGCCCTGGGCGTGCAGGTCCGTGTGCTCCCCGATGATCTTGATCGAGTTCTTGTTCGCACTCACCGTTCCGTCGCTGCCCAGGCCGTAGAAGACGGCGCGGACGGTGTCCTCGTGTTCGGTCTCGAACCCCGGATCGACCGGGAGGCTCGCGTGGGTCACGTCGTCGACGATGCCGATCGTGCTGTGTGGGGGAGCGCCGGGATCGTCGAGCGCGTCGAGGGCCGCCTTGGCCATCGCCGGCGTGAACTCCTTCGACGACAGTCCGTAGCGACCCCCGCGCACACGGGGCATGCCGCCCTGCAGCCGAGCCCGTCCGGCCGAGACCTCTTCGACCAGTGCCGTCACGACGTCCTGGTAGAGCGGCTCGCCCGGAGCGCCCGGTTCCTTGGTGCGGTCGAGCACCATCACGGCCCGCGTGGTCTCCGGCAGCGCGGCGAGCAAGGCGCCGGGGGAGAAGGGCCGATAGAGCCGTACCTTCACGAGCCCCACTCGTTCGCCGCCCTCCGCGAGCGACTCGACGGCTTCCTCCGCGGCGCCGCATCCCGACCCCATGAGCACGACCACGCGCTCGGCCTGCGGGTGTCCCACGTAGTCGAACAGGTGATAGCGGCGTCCGGTGCGGTCGGCGAGCCGGTCCATCGATGCCTGCACCTCGTCGGGCACCGCGAGGTGGAAGGGGTTGGCCGCCTCACGAGCCTGGAAGAACACGTCGGGGTTCTGTGCGGAGCCTCGGAGCACCGGGTGCTCGGGCGAGAGCGCACGGGCCCGATGCGCGCGAACGAGCCGATCGTCGATCAGCGCTCGCAGGTCGGCGTCGTCGAGGTCATCGATCTTCGCCACCTCGTGCGATGTGCGGAACCCGTCGAAGAAGTGCAGGAAGGGGACCCGGGTCTCGAGCGTGGCGGCGTGCGCGATGAGCGCGAGATCCTGCGCCTCCTGCACTGACGAGCTGCAGAGCATCGCGAACCCGGTCGTGCGGGCCGCCATCACGTCGGAGTGATCGCCGAAGATCGAGAGCGCATGGGTGGCCACGGTGCGCGCTGCGACGTGCATCACGAACGGGGTCAGCTCACCGGCGATCTTGAACATGTTGGGCACCATGAGCAGCAACCCCTGCGACGCCGTGAACGTGGTGGCGAGGGCTCCGGTCTGCAGGGCGCCGTGCAGGGCGCCCGCGGCGCCTCCCTCGCTCTGCATCTCGACGACGTCGGGCACCGCCCCCCAGAGGTTGGACCGGCCGACCGCCGACCAGGCGTCCGCGAGCTCGCCCATCGGCGACGACGGAGTGATCGGGTAGATCGCGACGACCTCGCTCAGGCGGTGCGCCACGGCGGCGACCGCCTCGTTGCCGTCCACGGTCCGGCGGCGACGCAGGCCCGCGCGCGGCCGCTGCACGTCGGTGTCCATGACGGGCATCGTTGCCGCCGGCGGGGCGGTGCTCTAGGGGCGAACGACCCCCGGGCCCAGGGCCGGTACGGACCTCAGGGCGCCAGGCGATCGATGCGCCACCCGTCCGGCTCCGCCGTGAACGCGAACCGGTCGTGCAGTCGGTGGCGGCGGCCCTGCCAGAACTCGATCGTGTGCGGCGCGAGCACGTAGCCGCCCCAGTGTGGCGGGCGAGGCACCTCCCCGGGGAACCGAGCGTCGGCCTGCGCGGCGGCGTCGTCGAGGACCTCGCGTCCCTCGATCACCGAGCTCTGCTCCGAGGCCCAGGCGCCGAGCTGAGCGTCTCGCGGGCGCCCGGCGAAGTACGCATCGGACTCGAGGTCGGGCAAGGTCTCGACCGGCCCGGTGACGCTCACCTGCCGGTCGAGCTCCTTCCAGAGGAACACCAGCCCTGCCCACGGGTTCTCCGCCAGCTGGCGACCCTTCCGGCTCCGGCGGTTCGTGAAGAACTGGAACCCTCGCTCGTCGATGCCTCGCAGCAGCACGTGGCGCACCGACGGCCGTCCGTTCGCGTCGGCGGTCGCGACCGCCATCGCGTTCGGCAGGGCGACGCCGGCGGCCTCGGCATCGGCGAGCCATCGACGGAACTGCTCGATCGGATCGGGAAGGAGGTCGTCGCGCTCGAGGGGGCGATCGTCGTGGAACCCCGACGGCGCACCCATCTGTCGGGGATCGGTCATCGCCCAATCGTACGGTCGGTCGCGGCCCTCGGCTGGACAGTCCTCGAAGAAGCGTCCGCAGATAGATGGGCACGTGCTGTCTCTGAGCGCCCGTCACGCGACGCTTCGGCGGGAGGAGCTCCGTGGGGAGGAGACGGAGCCCATCAGACGATGCTCCGGCAACGTGCCGCTCAACCGACGAGGAACTCCTTCAGCAGAGGACCCAGCACCATGGGGTCGATGTCGTGCGTCTGGCCGTCGAGGGTGACGGCGCGGGCACTCGAAACGGCAGCCGCCAGGGCATCGGCCGCGGCGGGGAGCAAAGGCGAGGCCGCCCCGGCGGCCACGGCGAGCGTGGGAACTGTGACCGAGGACGCGAGGTCCTTCGGCCCCCATCGCTCGCCGACGATCATCGCCTCGTAGACGAGGGTGTGTGCCATGGCCTCGAGCGAGGCTCGGAACGGGGCCTGACGTAGCTGGGCGACGATCTCTTCGGGGATGCCGACGAGCTTGGACTGGAAGTATTCGACCGCGTCTCCGCGACGATCCTCGGCGATCAGGTCGGCGAGTCGCGCGGCGTGGTCGATCGGATCCCGAGGGCTGCCGTCCTCGACCACCGGAGGTAGGTCGTACAGTGCCAGCTTGGTGACGGCGCTGCCGACGGTGACGGCCTTCAGGGCAAGGGCCGCGCCCGAGGAGTAGCCAAAGACCACCGCCTTGCCGCCGACCGCATCGATGAGGGCCTCGAGATCCTCGACCTCGCGCTCGATCGCGTAGGGCTCGGTGTCGCCGCTCGCCCCCCGACCGCGGCGGTCGTAGGTGATAGCGGTGAAGTCCGACGCCAGAACGTCGGCAAGCGGGGCGCCCGCCGATCGATCGTTGAAGGCGCCAACGACGAGGATCAGGGGCGGTCCGCCGCCGATCCGATCGAAGGCGATCGTGGTGCCGTCCTTCGAGGTGACGGTGCTGATGGCTGCGCTCATCTGTTC
>DATFFT010000093.1:0-2546 GCA_035249905.1 Actinomycetota bacterium
CGCTGCGGAGAGGCCGACGGCGATGTCGTGGAAGTCGATGCCGGCGAGCCTGCGCTCGGGAGTCGTCGGACGTCGGGCGACGGCCGGCTCCGTCGCCGTCGTCGGGTCGTGGCGCAGCGGGTCGCCCGACTCGAGCTCGGCCTCCTCCTCGACCTCCGTCAGGACGCTGATCATCAGCCAGCCGACGATGATCAGCGCGGGCGCCGTCGCCTGCGGCGGCACCATCCCGATCAGCGGCGCGAGGAACATGAACGGGAAGAAGAGCGCGCCGGTGACGACGCTGACCCAGCCCGTCCTGCCGCCGACGCCGACGCCGGAGGCCGACTCGATGTACGTGGTCGCCGAAGAGGCGGAGGCCGCACCGCCGGCGGCGGCGGCGAGCGAGTCGACGAGCAGCGGCTTCTGGACGTCCGGCATCTCGCCCCTGGCGTCGAGGTACCCCGCCTGGCGCCCGACGCCGACGAGCGTGCCCATCGTGTCGAAGAAGTCGGCGAGGAAGAGCGTGAACGCGAACGTCACCGCGGCGAGGAAGGGCAGGGTCGTGAACGCGCCGAAGCTGAACTCGCCGACGAGGCTGAAGTCCGGCGTGCTCACGATGTCGTCGGGCCAGCGCGCGTACCCGAGGCCCTCCGGGTAGACGTCCGCGGCGTAGTTGACGATCGTGGCGAACGCGGTCGTGAGCACGATCCCGACGAGCAGGTCGCCCGGGAAGCCGACCGCGCGCAGGCCGATCGTGAGGATCAGCCCGAAGATCGTGATCAGCACCGTCCACGTGGTGAAGTCGGCGAGGTCGACCGGCGTCGCGGCCCCACGCACGACGAGGCCGGAGTTGAACAGCCCGATGAAGGCGATGAAGAGGCCGATCCCGATCGCGATCGCCTTCTTCAGCTCGAGCGGGATCGCGCGCATGATCGACTCGCGCAGCCCGAGCAGCACGAGGATCGTGATCGCGAGCCCCTCGACGACGATCAGGCCCATCGCCTCGGGGAAGCTGAGGCCCTCGTTCGCGACGAGCGTGAAGGCGACGACGGCGTTCAGGCCGAGCCCGGGCGCGATCGCGTACGCGCGGTTCGTGTAGAGGCCCATCAGGATCGTCATCACGCCGGCGACGAGACAGGTCGAGGTGAGGACGGCGTCGAACGGCAGACCGGCTTCCTCGAGCCCCTCGACGCCCGCGAACCCGAGGATCGCCGGGTTCACGAAGATGATGTACGACATGACGATGAACGTCGTGATGCCCGCGACCGTGTCGCGCGCGGGGGTCGTGCGGTGCTGCGCGAACCGGAAGCGCTTCCCGAACGCCGAGCGCTCGAACGTCTCCGCGAAACTCGTCATGCCGCTCTCCTTCGCCGTCGCCTACGGAACCGGGCGATGCTAACCCGTTCGTCTCCTTCCACGAAACGCGGCCGCGAGCTGATACGAACCAGTCGACATGGATGTGCAGGAGCTCGGGCTGACCGTCGGTCGGATCGTTGCCGTCGCCGACCACCCGGGGGCGCGCGCCCCGTCGTACCTGCTCACCGTCGACCTCGGGCCGCAGGGGCAGCGCGAGGCGACCATGCCGCGCGCAGGCTACGAGCCGAGCGACCTCGAGGGGACGCAGGTCGTCTGCGTCCCCGGCGGGGACGAGTTGCTCGTCGTCGTCGCCCACTCGCACGCGAAAGGCGCGGTGCTCGTGCGTCCCGACCGGGAGGTCGAGGACGGCTCGATCGTCGGCTAGCGCGGGAGTGCGGTCCGGCGCCTGCCGGCGAAGAGCAGGATCAAGATGGCCGCCACGGCGATCGCGATCAGGAACTGGAGGATCGACCCGACGTCGAGCGCGTCCGCGATCACGCCTCCGAGCAGTGCGCCGGCGACGCCGGCGAGGATCGTCCAGAGCCAACCGATCGCCTGAGTGCCCGGAAGGACCAGCCTCGCGAGCGCCCCGATCACGAGGCCGATCAGCGCCCACCAGAGCAGCTTCAACGCGAGCCCGACGAGCGCGATGCCGAGCACGACGGCGAGGACGATCGCGACGAGGATCAGGAGGACCGCGGCCATCGGCGCAAGGATCCCGCGCCCGGGGCGACGGCAAACGTCCGCGGCATAGGCTGGCAGCGCCCGTGGGTGCGCTCGACGAACGGCTCGACCTGCTCTACCGGCTCGGCGGCGGTGCCGGCGCGAACCGGATCGCGGGCGGCGACGCGGAGACTCGGGCGTGCGAGCTCGTGAGCGAGTGGCTGGAGGAGGCCGGCCTGGAGGTCGAGCGCGACGCGTTCGGCAACGTCGTGGGGCGCCTCCGCGGCTCGCGGCCCGAGCTGCCCGAGGTCTGGACCGGGTCACACCTGGACAGCGTGCCGGACGGCGGCCGCTACGACGGCGCGCTCGGCGTCGTCGCGGCGATCGAGGCGGTCGTCGCGGTCGGGCGTGCGGAGCGAACGCTCGGCGTCGTCGCGTTCCGCGACGAGGAGCGCGGCTGCAACGGGAGCCTCGCGGCGGTCGCCGGCGGGCGACTGCCAGGGCGGTTCGTCGAGCTGCACGTGGAGCAGGGCCCGGTGCTCGAGCGG
>DATFFT010000094.1:0-8456 GCA_035249905.1 Actinomycetota bacterium
GATCACCGATCGCGGGCTCGCCGAGACTCGCATCCAGGACATCGCCGAGCGCTGCGGCGTCTCGCCGGGCCTGATCCTCTACTACTTCGAGTCGAAGGACCGTCTGCTCGTCGAGGCGCTCACCTACGCGAACGACAAGTATTACCTCGCCCAGGCCCGCGACTTGCGCCGGCTCGATTCGGCGCGTGAGCAACTGTGGCGCCTGATCGACCTGTCGGTGCCGGGACTGCTGCCCGAGTTCGAGCGCCTCGAGGAATGGGCGCTGTGGATCGAGATCTGGGTGCGCGCCCTGCGGGATCCGGCGCTCGCCAAGGAGCGCGAGGTACTCGACCGCCGCTGGCGGCAGTCGATCGCCGACATCGTGCGCTCGGGACGCTCGACCGGCGAGTTCGACGTGGGTGAGGATGCCGACGAGATCGGCATGAAGCTCGGCGCCTTGATCGACGGCCTCGCGATCCAGGTGCTCATGAACGACACGCAGGTCAATCCGGAGCACATGCAGCGCATGTGTCGAGAGGTCGCCGCGAGCCTGATCGATTTCGAGCTGGAACCGGCGACGAGCGCCTAGATCTGGGGCCTGCCATCGCCGACGCGGTCGGCGAGCAGACAGATCAGCTCGAAGGCGATGCGCGTGGCGTTCTGCGCCGTCATCGAGTTCGCAGAATCGAGCGACGGCATCAGCTCCACGACGTCGGCGCCGATCAGGTTCATGCCGCGCATGCCCTGCAGCACGCGGATCGCCTCCTTCATCGTGAGGCCTTCCTCGCCGGGCTCGGGGTTCGACACGGCCGGCGCGATCGTCGTGTCGAGCGCGTCGAGGTCGAACGAGACGTACACGGGCAGGTCGCCGACACGGTCGCGGATCAGCTCGATCGTGCCGTCGATGCCGAGCTCGTCGTCGAACTCGTCCTTCGTCACTATGCGGTAGCCGAGCTCGCGGCTCGTCTTGCCGGGATCCATCCAGACGTCGTGGCCGCGGATCCCGATCTGCACGCTGTGGCTCGCGTCGACGTGATGCTCGTGCACCGACCTCGACGCCCAGTGCCCGGCGCTGTCGTAGGCGCCGTACCAATTCGGGAAGTCGTCGAAGGTGTCGTAGTGGGCGTCGAAATGCACGACGGCGGCGGGCTGTCGGTGCCGGGAGTCTGGGCCGCCGATCGCGCGCAGGATAGCCAGCGAGATCGAATGGTCGCCGCCGATCGACACCGGGCGAGCGCCAGCGCGGTCGATCGCCCCGTAGAACATCTCGATCTCGCGCACCGCCCGGTCGTTCACGAGGGACTCGTAGATCGGCACGTCGCCGAGGTCGTGGATCCGACACGCGCTCCACGGATCGAGCTGCCACTTCAGATGGAAGCGTCGGTAGGCCATCGACACGTCGCGCACCGAGCGCGGCCCCAGGTGCTGGTCGCGCCACGTCGTTCCGTTGCCCGAGCTGTGCGGCACGCCGACGAGCGCGATGTCACAGTCGGAGGGATCGGGGACGTGCGGGCATCGGAAGAGCGTCGGCACCCCCCACCAGTGCAGGAAGTCGAGATCCTGGCGTCTGAACCCATGCTCGGGCCGGTCCATCGAGCGCTCTCTCTCTCCAGTCTCAGCTCTGACGGAAGTCTACGGTCGGTAGTCTTCGCTCATGACCACACGCCCGTTGATCCTCGACGTCGACACCGGCGTCGACGACGCGATGGCTCTCCTCTACGCCGCTGCTTCGCCCGAGGTCGAGCTGATCGCAGCGACCAGCGTGATGGGGAACGTCACGCTCGAGAACGCGACCGAGAACACCCTCGCCGTGCTCGAGCTCGTCGGGCTCGAGCACGTCGAGGTCGCGCCGGGAGCGGCTCGGCCACTCGTTCGCAACCACGAGCCGTTCCCGGTCGTGCACGGCGAGCGCGGGCTCGGGCGAGCCGAACTGCCCGCGGCGTCGAAGAAGCCTTCCTCGCGCTCGGGCGCCCAACTGCTCGTGGACGCCGTCCGTGAACGACCCGGCGAGGTGCTGCTCGTGGCGACCGGACCCCTGACGAACGTGGCGCTCGCCCTCGCCGAGGAGCCGCGGCTGCCCGAACTGCTCGGTGGCTTCGCGATCATGGGAGGCTCGTTCGCTCGTGGGGGGAATGCGACCCCCGCCGCCGAGGCGAACATCTGGGTCGACCCCGACGCCGCCCAAGCGGTGTTCCGGGGCTTCTCAGGGCAAGCGCACGAGCGGCTCCCGCTCTGCGCAGGGCTCGACGTGACGGACCGGGTGCAGCTGTCGCGCGACGCGCTCGACGGCATATGCGCGCCGGGGCCCGCGACGTCGGTGGCGCGGTTCCTTCAAGGAGCCGTGCCCTACTACATCGAGTTCTACGAGCGGTACGGTGTGCCCGGCGGGGCCGCGATGCACGACCCCTTGGCGCTCGCGTTCGCGATCGACGAGTGCCTCGGCACGTTCGAGACGACGCGCCTCGAGGTCGAGACCGAGGGCCTGTGGACCCGCGGCATGACCGTGGCCGATCTGCGCGGTGTCCGGCACAGCCCGTGGCCTGTCGGATGGGAACCGCAGGACAACGCCCGCGTCGCCCTCGACGTCGACGTCGACGGCTTCCTCACGAGGTTCTGCGACCGGCTGCGGTCGCTCGTCGAGGCGCAGGCGTGAGCTCGACCGGCGGCGACACGCTCGTCGTGGTCGGGGCGATCAACGTCGATCTCGTGGTGCGTGGCTTCCGGCTTCCGGCTGTCGGCGAGACCGTGGTGGGCGGAGAGTTCTCCCAGCACCAGGGCGGGAAGGGCGGGAACCAGGCGGTCGCAGCCGCCCGAGCCCTCGGCGACCACGGGCGTGTCGCGATGATCGGCGCCGTCGGTCCCGACACGTTCGGAGAACCGGCCCGCGAACTGCTGGCACTCGAAGGGGTCGACGTCGCCCACGTCACGCTCGACCGAGCCGCAGCCACGGGCGTCGCGCTGATCGCGGTCGATGCGAAGGGCGAGAACCAGATCACGGTGGCACCCGGCGCGAACGCCGGCATGTCACCGGCATCGGTCGTGGGCGCGCTCGAGTCGCTCGGCGTGGACGTCGGCGCCGTGCTCGCGAGCCTCGAGGTACCGCTACAGGCCGTGGAAGCCGCGGCCCGATGGGCGGACGATCGGAGCCTTCCGTTCGTGCTCAACCCGGCGCCGGCGCGCCCCGAGGCGCACGACCTGCTGCCCTTCACACGGGTCGCCACACCGAATGCCGGCGAGCTCGCCATCCTCGCCGCGCAGGCCGAGGAGCCGCGCGGAGGCGCGAAACGGCTGGCGACCGGCTACCAGGACCTCACCGTCGTCGTCTCGCTCGGGGCCGACGGAGCCATCGCCTTCGGTCCCGATGGCGAGATCAAGGCGGCGGCGCCGAAGGTCCGTGCGGTCGACGCCACCGGCGCCGGAGACACCCTGAACGGCGTGCTCGCGGTCGGGCTGCTCGAGGGTCTCGGCCTCGCCGAAGCGCTCGGCCGCGCCGTGACCGCCGCCGCCGTGTCGGTCACGGTCGTCGGCGCTCGGGAGGGCATGCCCGCTCGCGAAGCGATCGACGCCGCGATGCGCTGACCCGCCCGCATCCTTCCTAGGGGTGCGTACCGACCGTGGTCGAGATCACGCTGCGAGCAGGTCGACGAGCAGGTCGGCGAGCCTCGCGCCGTAGGACCCGTCCGGATCCTTCTCCGGATTGAAGCAGCCCAACGACATGCCTCGCAGCCCCTGCGCACGGCCGATCGGCTCGAGACCTCATCGAGTTCGTTCCACGTCATTCCCCCGGGGTCGAGGTAGTCGGTCGCCGGGAAGACGTCCATGTCGAGCACGTCCACGTCGAGATGCAACCACATGCCCGCGAGTCCCGCGTCGCCCGCTGCCTGCAGCGCTTCCTCGAGATCGCGGAACCCGACGAGCGCGATGTCGGCGGGGTCCAGCACGGGCGCATCGACCACGGCGCCCCATGCCGACGGTCCGCGGCCGAGCAGGACCGCCAACGGCATGTCGGCGGCTTCGCCGCCGGGCGAGCCCACGCCGTCGTAGAGGTCCATGCGCCCGTCGACGAACACCAGCCCCGCGTCGGGATAGCGATCGCGCATCCCGGCCCTCGCACCGACCTGCAGCGTGCAACACCCCCCGAGCACGACCAACTTCCCTTCGTCGTCGAGAGCGTTGTGCGGGTCGTGCCCACCGGTTCGCCGACGCGATCGATCGGCACGCCGAACAGCACGGTGTCGCTCACGAACGGAGCCGCTTCCCGCGCGGGTCGTAGAACGGCTCGGCTCGCACGGCGGCCGGCACGACCTCGCCCCTGATCTCCACGCCCCATCCGTCACCCTCGGGCTCACCGTGGATCCACGCGAGCCCGGCGGACCCACCCAACGTCGGAGCGATCGAGCCACTGGAGACGTGGCCGAGGCGCTCGTCGCCACGCACGACCGACTCGCCGTGCCAGAGCACGGCGTCGGGCGCATGCACCGAGACCAGGCGGCGCTCCCGCACCTCGCTCCGACGCTCCTCGATCGCCGCTCGACCGACGAAGTCCGCGCGCTTGTTCTTCGAGACCGCGAAGCCGAGCCCCGCCGAGAACGGGTCGTCGAGCGGGCCGATGTCGTGTCCCCAGGAGCGGAACCCGCGCTCGATGCGCGCGGCATCGAAGGCGAACGCGCCGGCATGGCGCAGCCCGAGCGACGCACCGGCGTCCACCACGTGTTCGTAGAGGTCGGCCGCGAACTCCGTCGGGACGACGAGCTCCCATCCGAGCTCACCCGTGAAGGACAGGCGGAGCGCCCAGGCTCTCGCGCGTCCAACCTCGATCTCGCGCGCCGTGAGGAACGGCCACGCGTCGTTGCCCAGGTCCTCGTCGCTGAGGCGGGCCAGCAGCTCGCGGGACGACGGCCCGGCGAGATGCAGCGTCGCCCACGCGCTCGTCACGTCGGCGACGGTCGCATCGGCAGGCAAGCCGGACCGCAACAGCGCCTCGGTGCGGCGCTGCGCCAACGTCGGCGCGAGCACGAGGAACCGGTCCTCGGCCAGCCGCGTCACGGTCGGGTCCATCTCGATGCCGCCGCGTTCGTTGCACCACAACGTGTAGGCGATGGCGCCCGGCGCCACATCGAGGTCCGACGTCGCGAGCCGCTGCAGCCCGTCGAGCGCCCCCGGTCCCTGCACGAGGAACTTCGCGTAGGTCGAGAGATCGTAGAGCGCCACTGCGTCCCTGGTGGCGCGGACCTCCTCGCCCACCGACGGGAACCACGACGGAACATCGAACGAATGCTCGACCGCGGGATCGACCGTGCCTGGCTCGAAATGGTTCGCGCGTTCCCATCCGGCGGCCTGGCCGAAGGCCGCCCCGGCCTCCCGCAGCGCACCGTAGAGCGGCCCCCGCCGGACCCCCCGAGCGGTGCGGGGCTGCTTCCCGGGCCAGTGCATCTCATAGAGGCCGCCGAGGGATTCCACGGTGCGCTCGCGCAGGAAGGCGCGTTGGTTCGCCCACCGGTCCGTGCGCGCCACGTCGACCTCGGCGAGATCCATCGTCGGGTGTCCCGCCACGATCCATTGGGCAGCGGCCATGCCGGCGCCCGGACCGTAGATGATGCCTTGGGAGTTGAACCCCGCCGCAACGAACAGCCCGGGGACCTCGGGCACGTATCCGAGGTGGAAGTTCGAATCGGGCGTGAAACTCTCGGGCGCCCTCAGGTAGTGCGCAAAGCCGATCGCCTCGATCTCGGGGACCCGCTCGCGCGCCCCCGCGAGCACGGGAGCGAAGTGATCCCAGTCGGGCCCGAGCTCCACGAAGCCGTCGGTGGCGATCTCATCGGGGGGCTTCGGCTTGCCGTTCGGTTCGAAAGCGCCGATCAAGTACCGGCCCCGGTAGTGCCGGATGTAGAGGTAGGCGTCGAGATCGCGCAGGAACGGCGAGTCCTCTCGGGCGCCCTGCGCCTCGTCGGTCATCACCCACACGTGCTCGGCGGGATACAGGGCGATGCTGGCTCCCGCCAACCGCGCGAGCTCGCTCGTCCACAGGCCGGCGGCGAGCACAACGGTTTCCGCCTCGATCGGTCCGCGCGACGTGTGGAGTCCCGAGACCCGACCCCCCTCGAACCGGAAGCCGGTGACCTCGGTCTCGGGCACGTACCTCGCCCCTCGGTCGGCCGCGCCCTTCATGAAGGCGAGAGCCGCGTCGCCGGGGTTCACCGTGCCGTCGGTGGGGAACAGCACCGCACCGACCAGGTCGTCGACGACGGCGCCGGGCCAGAGGTCCTTCACCGCGGTGGGCTCGAGGATCTGGACGTCGACGCTGATGTCTCGCGCCATCGAGACGGCGTAGAGGCTCTCCTGCATGCGCGCCGGGGTGCGAGCCACAGTGACGGCGCCGATCCGCCGAAGGCCGGTCTCGACGCCGGTCTCGGCCGGCAGCCGTTCGTACGTCTCCGCGTTGATCCGCGACAGAGCGGTCAGGGCATGCGAGCCGCGGACCTGCGAAACGAGGCCCGCGGCGTGCCACGTCGTGCCGTTCGTGAGCAGGCCCCGCTCGATCACGGCCACGTCGGTCTCGCCCTCGCGGGTGAGGTGGTAGGCGATCGACGATCCGACGATGCCGCCGCCCACGATCACGACGCGGGCCCGTTGCGGGAGCTTTGTGGTCGGCACGAGCGCCGAGAGATCGATGTCGCGGTTGGCCAGATGCTCGGGGATCGTCACGCGCGGAATCCTACGCCGCGGCGCTTGAGGACCACCCCCGGCCGACCGATGCACCAACCATGCGAAGGGAGCTGCTCCTCGGAGCATGGCTGGCGCTCTGGGCGCTGATCGCGATGGCCGTCGTCGTTCGCGTCATCGCGCGGAAGATCCGCCTCCGTCGCCGATACGGGAACGCGGTGCGAACGGACGTCTCGGGAGCCGTCCGCAAGACCGCCCCGTACGCGCTGCTGTTCGGCGCCTCCACGTGCCTGTTGCTGCTGTTCGCCCAGATCCGACTGGACCAGCGGGAGACGGCGGCCACCGTGGTGCTCGCGATCGACGTGAGCAACTCGATGCTCTCGACCGACGTGGAACCCGATCGCTTCACCGCAGCCAAGGACGCTGCCATCTCGTTCCTCGACGAGGTGCCGCGCGGCTTCCGGGTCGGCGTGGTGACGTTCTCCGGCGATGCCACCATGGTCGCCGACCCGGGCGACCGTCGCGCCGCGACCGCCGAGGCGATCCGGAGCCTGTCCGCGAGTCGGGGAACCGTGATCGGTGACGGTCTCTCATCGGCGCTCGACCTCGTGCAGACCGAGCGCGACGCCGATCCCGACCTTCCTGCGGCCGTGGTGCTGCTCTCCGACGGCGACGACACCGGCAGCGCCGTGCCTCCCGACGAGGCCACGACCCGGGCGCACGAGATGGCGGTTCCCGTCTTCACGGTGGCGATCGTGGG
The DNA here is from genome assembly GCA_035249905.1 of Actinomycetota bacterium. GTDB lineage: Bacteria > Actinomycetota > UBA4738 > UBA4738 > HRBIN12 > JAOUEA01. Next base: position 7,403 of record DATFFT010000094.1, read on the forward strand.
CGGGCAGGACGAGAGCGGGGACACCGAGCTGCTGCAGGCGATCTCGAGCGGCTCGGGGGGCTCCCTGTCGACGGCCGAGACGGCCGGGGAGCTCGACGAGGTCTACGACGCCCTCGGTGCGCGTCTGTCGTCGGAGCTCTCGGTCGGCAGCTCGGCGCTGCCGCTGCTCGTGGCCTCGGTCGTACTCACGGTGCTCGCGTTGGTGACGTTCCTCGGCGTCGGCCGGCGTCGCTGACCTTCGGCCGCGCGCTCAGCCGAGCGTCGGCCGTCCCATCGCGCGACGCCACTCCTCGTTGAACCAGTACAGGAAGCGGTCCTGCCGCGGGTACACACCACGGGTGAACGCGCGTGAGCTCACGCCGGTCTGCGCGCGCTCGCAGACCTCCCAGTCCTGCTTGGAGATCATGTCCCAGAGCTCGACCGTGGCCTCGGGCTTGAACAGCTCGGGGTCGGCGATCGTCTCGGGGCGGAACATGAACTCGCTCACGACCGTCGTGTGGTTCGGCCCCTTCGGATAGCCGATGTAGTACATCGCGCTGTCGGGGTGCAGGTTCAGCATCAGGTTCGGGAACTGGTAGGTGCCGTAGTACATCTCGTAGTCCCCGGGCTCGAGACCCGGGAACTTCGGCAGCGGGCTCTCCCCGGTCTGGGTGAACGACGTAGCGCCCTCGACCATGCGGTTGCCGTCGTCGGGGATCTCCTCGTCCCAGACCTCCCCGAACCGGAAGAGCGGGATCACCTGTACGAGCTCGGGATGGATCTGCGGGCAGTGCAGGCACTCGTTGTAGTTCTCGACGACGATCTTCCAGTTGGCCTTCACCTCGTAGACGAGCCGCACGCCGATGCGCAGCTCGTCCATCTTGAAGCGTTCGAAGGCGGTGATCGTCTCGGCGCCGTCGGTGAGCGACTCGAGCAGCGACCGCTTCGGGCCACCGGTCGTCATGTTCACGAACATGAACCCGGCGTAGTGGTCGATCGCGATGTCGTACAGGGGGTGGTCCGCCCGGTCGAAGTGCTCGTCCTCCTTCACGTTCGGCGAGCCGATCAGCTGCCC
>DATFFT010000095.1:0-88901 GCA_035249905.1 Actinomycetota bacterium
GAGCCGCACGACGTCGGTGGATTCGGGCGCGCTCGCGTACTCCCACGGCGGCACCTGGCCGGGTCGCTCGATCGCCTCGCTCACCTGGTCTGCCTCGCCCTCAGTCGATCGTGAAGTAGTCCGGTCCAGCGTAGCGACCGGTGCGTTCCTTCTCGAGCTGCATCAGCACGTCGTTCAGCAGGCTCGAGGCCCCGATGCGGAAGCGCTCCGGCGTCATCCAGTCCATGCCGAGCGTCTCGTGCAGCACCACCAGGAACTGGATCGCCTGCTTCGACCGGCGCACGCCGCCGGCGATCTTCACGCCCACCGCCCGTCCCGTCTGCGCATGGAAGTCGCGCGCGGCTTCCATCATGCAGAGGGCGTTGGACAAGGTCGCGTTCACGCCGATCTTGCCCGTGGAGGTCTTGATGAAGTCGGCGCCGGCCGCCATCGCGAGCATCGAGGCCTGTCGGACGCGGTCGTACGAGCCGAGCTCCCCCGCCTCGAGGATCACCTTGAGGTGTGTCGAGCCCGCGGCCTCGCGCGCCGCCACGAGCTCCTCGAACGCCTCCGCGTAGCGGCCCCCGAGGAACAGCGAGCGGTTCAGCACGATGTCGATCTCGTCGGCCCCGGCGGCTGCCACGTCGGCGATCTCGCGCAGGCGGGCGTCGAGTGGCCCGAGCCCCGACGGGAACCCGCCCGCGACGCTCGCCACGGCGACCTCTGTGCCGGCGAGCTGTTCTACCGCGACCGGCACGAGCTGGGGGTACAGGCAGACCGCCGCCACGCCGGGCACCTCGGGACGGAGCGGGTCGGGCCGAACCGCCTTCGCGCACATCGCCACGATCTTGCCGGTGGTGTCGCTGCCCTCGAGGGTGGTCAGGTCCATGCACCGGATCGCGAGCTCGAGGGCCCAGACCTTCGAGTCGCGCTTGATCGAGCGGGTCGCGAGCGCCGCCGCCCGCCCCTCGAGGCCGACCGCGTCGACCGCCGTCGCCCGAGCCACGATGCGAGCGGCTTCCGAGGCGGTCGCGACGGGTTCGAGGGGTTGGCGCGGTGAGAGCTCGGCTGCCTGGGACACGCCCACCATCGTAGCGAGCGGACCCGGATTCAGGCGTCGAAGATGCTTCGGCCGTCGTCGGGGTCGAAGAAGTGCATGCGTTCGACGTCGACGACCATCTCGAGCGGCCCACCTCGCCTCGCCGAGGTTCGAGGATCGAGCCGCGCAACGAAGGTCGACGTGCCCTCGCCGACGCCGTCCTCGAGTTGCACGGTACCGCCGAGGTCGCGGACCAGCTCCTTGGTGTCGTCGGTCACGACCGGCGGCACATCGACCGTGAGATGCGCGAGCACCTCGGCACCGAGAGCTTCCAGCAGGTCGACGCGACTGGTCATGCGCCGTGCCGCCCCGGCATCGGCGACCAGGGCGGCGTCCTCGATGTCCTCGGGTCTGATCCCCACCACGACGCGGCGCCCCTCGTACCCCCGCAGCGCCGGCCGCCGGTCGAGCACCGCGTCGTGGAGCCCCAACGTCGTCGATCCGAAGGTGACCAGCAGACGGTCGCCCTCGCGGTGCAGCGACGCCTCGACGAGGTTCATGGCCGGCGATCCGATGAACGCGGCGACGAACAGGTTCGCCGGGCGGTCGTAGAGCGCCTGTGGCGCGTCGACCTGCTGCAGATGCCCCTGCTTCAGCACGGCGACCCGGTCGCCCATGGTCATCGCTTCGGTCTGGTCGTGCGTGACGTAGATCGTCGTGACGCCCAGGTTCTGCTGCAGCTTCGCGATCTCCGCCCGCATCTGCACGCGGAGCTTCGCGTCGAGGTTCGACAGCGGCTCGTCCATCAGGAACGCCTGCGGCTCACGGACGATCGCTCGCCCCATCGCCACGCGCTGGCGCTGGCCGCCCGACAAGGCCTTCGGCTTGCGCTGCAGGTACTCCGTGAGGCCGAGGATGTCCGCCGCATCGTGCACGCGGCGCGAGATCTCGTCCTTGCTCATCTTCCGGAGCTTCAGGGCGAAGGCCATGTTCTCGTACACGGACATGTGCGGATAGAGCGCATAGTTCTGGAAGACCATCGCCACGTCGCGGTCCTTCGGCGGAAGGTCGTTCACGATGCGCTCGCCGATGCGCACGGTGCCGCTCGTGATCTCCTCGAGGCCGGCGACCATGTGCAGACCCGTCGTCTTGCCGCACCCCGACGGGCCCACGAGCACGACGAACTCGCCGTCACGGATCTCGAGGCTCAGGTTCGAGAGCGCTTCGGTGCCATCGGGATAGACCTTCGTGGCGTCCTCGATCGCGATGTCGGCCATGACGTCTCTCTCCTTCGGTGCGCGCTACCCCGCGATGCGGAGCGCCGCCTCCATCTGGGGGTGATAGGTGCAGGAGACCGGGTAGGTGCCCTCGGAGATCGCCGGCACGGTCAAGGTGGCACGTTCGCCCGCCGGCACGTCGGCCTCCGCGACGGCGCCGTCGCTCTCGACCGTGAACGTGTGCGGCGCGCTGCCGTCGTTCAGGATCTCGAGCTCATCGCCGGCGGCAGCTTCGATGCAGCTCGGCTGATAGGAGAAGTCGGCCATCGTGACGATGGACCCCATGACCGGGTCCTCGCACTCGGGGGCCTCGGCTCCGCCGCACCCCACCAGCATGAGACCCCCGAGCGTGGTCGCTGCCACGAGCCGAGCGAGGCCTCGGATCCCACGGAGCTCAGCCACAGTCGATCCTCGCATCGCCCCAATCGGCATGATCGAAGTCGACCCCGTCCACGGGCCGGACGCGCAGCTCGAGGATCCCCACCCCGGCGATGTCGGCGACGAGGGGCCTGGCCGGCTGCGCACCGTCGACGAGACCGCTCTCGGCGAGCCGCGAACCGTCGCCCCACACCTCGAAGCTGACCGAGCCCTGCGTACCGGTCTCGTCGTCGAGCCCGACGTCGGCCGCGAACACGCTGCACCTGCCGTCGACGTCGATCACGATGCGCGACGGCGCGTGCACACCGATGCCCTTATCGATGACCACGCCGCCGATCGTCAATGGGCCGCCGTCGCCCTCGGCCTTCTCGCCATTGCTCAGGTCACGCTCCGCCGGCCCCCACCCGTTGGACTCCGAGCGCCACGACATATCGCTCACGTAGGTCGGGGTCGCGATCGTGGGCGTCGGTGAGGGCGGCGCCATCGGACGCTCGAACGCTCCGAGATCGGGCCGGCCGTCGTCGAGCCGTGCGGACCCGGCCAGGTCCAGATGGCCGGCCATCGGCAAGTAGGCGCCGGCGTCCACCGCCGGGGATCCCTCGGTCAGTCGGTAGTCGTGAACCGCGGCGTCGACGAAGACCGGGTCGGCCACGATCGACGCGGCATCGTTGTCGGCGCCCCGCTGGTAGGCCTCGAAGCTCGGGTACGTCCGACCCTTCCACTCCCAGGTTCCCGCGCCAGAGGACGTGTAGTAGAGGTTGCTGTCCACGAGATTGCCGACGTTCTCGGCGTAGGCGTTCTCCAAGAAGTTGCCCGGCTCGGCGGCCACGACGACGTTGTTCTGGATGATGTTGTTGCGGGTGTCGAACTGGACCAGGAGCTCCACGCCCTCGCTCCCCACGAACGTGTTGTTCACGATCACGCAGTCCTCCGTCGATCCGCGGCGTCGGTCGTAGCCCCCGATCGCGAGACTGATCACGCTGGCGTCGTACACGAGGTTGTTCCGCACGGTGATGCCGCTGGTCGATCTGCCCGCATGCTCGCTCGCGAGCTCGATCCCGATGTTGACGTCGTGGATGACGTTGCGCTCGACGATCACGTCACGGCCGCCGTCGACGTAGATGCCGTCGGCGCTGCGGCTCTCTCCGTAGGCGGGATTGCCGAACGAGTCGATGTTGTAGACGAGGTTGCCGGCGACGAGACCGCTCCGCGCCTGGTCGACCGAGGGGTCTCCGGCCTTGCCCTCGAACCCGATCACATCGATCCCGATGTTGTCGTTGTCGTGCACCTGGTTCCCTGTGATCTCGAACCCCTGCACGTTCCCGTTCACGACGACCGATTCACTGGAACCGAGGTTGAGGTCGAAGACCTCGTTGCCGTCGATCACGACGTCGCGGATCGGACTCGCGGCGTCCGTCCCGTAGACGGCGATGCCGTGCGCGTCTGCGCCCGTGCGACGATGCACGTCGGTGCCGAGGTCGTGGATCCGCATGTCGAGGACGCTGATGTCGCTCGATCTGCCGTTCACCCAGACGCCGACCGGCACGTGTCCGGGTTCGGAGGAGCGATACCCGCGCACATCGAGGCCTTGGAGCGTCACGTGATGTCGTGACTCGATCGAGATCATGCCGCTGAAGCCGGCCGGCACGGTCAGGCCGCGCCCGTCGAGGATCGGCGTCTCGCCCGGCTGGTTCCGCAGCACGATCCTGCCGGCATCCTCGGAACCCGAAACGGTGATGTCCACGCGTTCGCGGTAGGTGCCACCTCGGATGAAGATCGTCGTCCCCGGATCGGCGTGATCGACCGCCCACTGGATCGATCCGAACGGCGCGGCTTCGGTGCCGGGGTTCGCGTCGTCGCCGTCGCTCGCCACGAAGAGCGCCCTGCCGGCCACGGCAGGCGGACCGTCGACGCGGGTGACGAGCGCCCACCCCGTCACCGCCCCGAGACCGAGCAGCGCGACGGCCACCGCGACGATGACCCAGACGCTCACGACGACGCCGCCATCACGCGAGGAAGGCCGGGACGTCGGCACGTTCAGCTTCCACCATCTCATCGAACATGGCCCGGATGTCGGCCGGTGGACAGACCGCCGACGTCAACGGATCGAGCATCAGCGCCTGCACGGCGAGCTCACGGTCCCGTTGGAGCAACGAGGTCACCGCGAGGTCGTGGATCTCCAGGTGACGACGGTCGAGCGACGCGAGCTGCGGCGGCAGCTCCCCGAAGGGTTGCGGGTGGATGCCCGAGGCATCGACGATCGCCTCGACCTCGATCACGCTGCCCCGGGGAAGGCCGTCGATGAAGCCGTCGTTCGGGATGTTCACGTACACGTGCGCCGGCTCACCGGTCGTCATGGCCTCGACGATCCGCGACGGATACTCGCCGCCTCGCTCCATCGGGTACTCCTCGTCCCCGGCGAGCACCCGGGCGAGCCGCTCGTCGCTCTCCGCGCGCCACATGGGCCAGTTGTTCGCGTAGAAGCCGGACTCGCCCCGGTACTCGGGGCGCGCGTATCGGGCGAGCGTCTCGGGCCGCGAACGGAAGTACGGCACGTACTCGCTCACGTGCCCGCTCGACTCGGTCGGGAACCGGCCGAGGTGGAACATCAGCTCGAACCGGACCGGATCGCGCTCCCAGATCTCGGGCACGCGTCCCCGCTCGCGCAGCATCGGGTACGCGTCCTCGCCGTCGAGCCAGAGCTCGGTGATCCATGCGAGGTGGTTCACGCCGGCGGCGCGGAACGTCAGGCGGGCGAGGTCGACCTCGAGGTACTCGGCGAGCTGCTCGATCGTGTAGTGGACCGAGTGGCACATGCCGTACACGGAGATCGACGAGGTGCGTGAGGCGGCCAGCACCATCATCGACATCGGGTTCGTGTGGTTCAGCACCAGCGCCCGGGGACAGAGTCGTTCGATGTCGCGCAGGATCTCGAGCCACGCCGGGATCGTGCGGAACGCCTTGAACAGACCCCCCGGTCCGATCGTGTCGCCGATGCACTGGTCGACCCCGTAGCGCATCGGGATGTCGTAGTCGTGACGCACGTTCCGCATGCCGGCGACCTCGATCGTGTTGATCACGACGTCGCTGCCGGGCAGCAGCGCTGTCCGGTCGACGTCTGCTCGCACGGTCCACCCCTTGCCGGTGCGCTCGATCAGGTGCTCGGCGAAACGGCACGCGAGGTCGAGCCGAACCGGGTCGATGTCGACCAGTCGGAACTCTCCCTCGGGCAACGCGTCGACGCTGAGGAAGTCGGTCACGAGCTCGGCTGCGAACTCGGCGCTGCCGGCCCCGATCAAGGTGATCGTCGTCATTTCGTGCCCGTCAAGGTCAGACCGCGCACGATCCACCGCTGAGACAGCGCGAAGATGATCAACACGGGGATCACCATCAGCACCGAGGCCGCCATCACGAGGTTGAGCTGGGCGGTGTGCTGGGTCGAGTACCAGGTGAGGATGATCGGCAGCGTGCGCTTGTCCTGTTCGGTCAGCACGATCAGCGGCCACAGGTACGCGTTCCAGTGGAACATGAAGGTCAGCATGCCGAGCGTCGCGAGCGCGGGCTTGAGTTGGGGCAGCACGACCGAGCGGTAGATGCGCCACTCCGACGCGCCGTCGACGCGCGCCGACCAGATCTCGTCGTCGGGGATCGACAGCATGAACTGGCGCATCAAGAAGATGCCGAACGCGTCGACGAACGACGGCAGCACCAGACCCCACAGGTTGTTCAGCAAGCCGAGCTGCACCAGGATCAGGTACCCGGGGATCATCGTGACCTGCGCCGGGATCATCATCGTCGCGAGCACGAACCAGAAGAGCGGCTGGCGACCCCGGAACTCGTACTTCGCGAAGACGTAGCCGAGCAGGGAGCTCGTGAACAGGGTCGCGATCACGACCGTGACCGCCACGAACAGGGAGTTCCGGTAGAAGAGCGCGAGCGGCAGATCGGGGTCGCTCAAGATCGTCTCGTAGTTCCCGAGGGTCGGTTCGTGCGGCCAGAACGTCGGCGGCGTCTGCCGCAGCTCTGCACCGGTCTTGAACGAACCGAGGATCATCCAGACGAACGGGACGGCCGCGATCACCCCGAGGATCGACAGCAACGTGTAGAGGGCGACGCGGCTGAGCTCGTGACGGCGCTGACCGGGCAGCCTCCGGTCCCGTGTCGCCGCGTCGGCTGACCCGCTCGCCGCCGGTCGCTCGATCGTGGTCGCCACTCAGTACTCCCAGTTCGCCTTCAGGAACCGGGACTGCACGAGCGAGATCGTGAGCACCAGCGCGAAGAGCACGACGGAGACCGCGGCCGCCCAGCCCATGCGTTGGTAGCGGAACGCGCTCTCGTAGATGTCGAGCGAGAGAGCGCGCGTCTGGTCGTCAGGGCCGCCCATCGTCATCACCTGGAACAGGTCGAAGACCTGGAACGACGAGATCATCGTCAGCACCGACGCGAGCAGGATCGTCGGTTTCAACAACGGGAGCGTGATGTAGCGGAACGTCTGCAGCGCGCTCGCGCCGTCGACCCTCGCGGCGTTCTTGACCGAGTCGGGGATCGACTGCAGCGCGGCGATGAAGATCACGAGGTTGTAGCCGATGTCCTGCCAGAGATAGGCCACGATGATCGCGATCAGCGCGACGGGGAGGCCGCCGAACACGAGGTCGGGGTCGGTCGTCCACGCGATCGACGTGAACCTGCCCGTGAGGCGCGTGATCGTTCCGTTCAGCAGGCCGCGCTGGGGGTGGAGCACGAACCCCCAGATGATCGCCACGCCGACGGCCGACGTGAGCACGGGAAGGAAGAATATGGTGCGATAGAGCACCTTCCATCGGTCGCGCACAGACTCGATCATGGCCGCGAGCGGCAAGGTGATCGCGAGGTTCAACGGCAGCACGAGGAACGCGAACAGCAGCGTGACCTTGAGCGCGGTGTGGAACTGCCGCACCTCGAGCGGCGCGGTGTTCGAGAAGTCCAGCATGCGCCGGAAGTGCTCGACGCCGACGTACGGGTTGTCGAGCCCGAGCCCGAGGAACGGACTGCCTGTGCGCCGCGGGCTGAAGTCGAAGAACGCGAGCAGGATCGCCCAGGCGATCGGGAGCAACAGGAAGATACCCATGTACACGAGCGCAGGCGAGAGGACCAGCGCCACGAACCGACGCTGGGCACCTTCGCGCCCGCCGAGCCACCGTCGTGGTCCCCGTGGCCGCTCGATGGTCGCGCTCGCCATGACGAGCCCCGCTAGCGGAACATCCCGTTGGCTTCGGATTCCATCGCCGCGAGCGCGTCGTCGACGCTCTCGCTGCCCTGGAGCACCTTCAGCAGGTGCGGGCCCGTGATCTCGTACCAGAGCAAGTCACGGTCGGGGATGTTCCCCAGGAAGTGACCGAACGGAAGCAGCTCGAACCAGGGTGCGAAGTGCGGGAACGCATCGATCAGCTCCTGCTGCACGGCGCCTTCCCCGTTGGCTCGCAGGCCCGGCAGGGTGCCGGTGGCGACGTTCCACTCAGCGGCGACCTCCGGGTCGAGCGTGGCGTACTCGACGAAGTCCCAGGCGACGTTGGAGGCCTGGCTGTCCGCCGAGACCGTGAGACCCCAGCCCGAGTCGGCCACGAACTCCGGGGTGTCGCCGAGCGTCGGCAGGGGAACGTACTCCGTGGCCGCCGCGACGTCGGGGAAGTCAGCCTCGTAGTCGGTGATGACCCACGGGCCGACCAGACCCATCGCGCACAGCTCCTCGAAGTAGCAGTCCCCGACCCAGTTCTCCGTGTCGTTGAACAACGTGGGGTCGGTGATGCCCTCGTCGACGATCGACTGCATCAATGCGATCGCCTCCCGGGCCTCCGGTGTGTCGATCGTGAACGACTGGCCGTCGTCGGCCAGGAACTGCCCGCCCGCCTGCAGGATCAACGAGTAGAACGTGAACGGCAGGCCGTCGCCCGCGGTGAAGTGGTAGCCCGATCGGGTGATGGTGCCGTCCTTCGTCTCGGTCATCGCCTTGGCATCGGCTCTGAACTCGTCCCACGTCGCCCAGCCCGCGGTCGGATCGACGCCCGCCCCAGCAGCGATCTCCGTATTCACGAGCGTTGCCCCGTACTCGATGTTGAACTCCTGCGGGAACCCGTAGAGCTGCTCGTCGCACGTGAAGCCATCGATCGGCGCCTCGTAGAAGTCCGCTCGAGCATCCTCGAGCGACATCAGGTCGGCGGGGACAGGGGTGAGGGTGTCGGCGTAGCTGCACACCCACGTGCCGAACAGCTGGACCACGTCGGCGCCGCTTCCCGAGGGCAACGAGGTCTGGAGCGTCTGGATGTAGGTGTCGTAGTCGAAGAACTCGACCTCGACGTCCACGTTGGGATTGGCGTCTTCGAAGCCGGCCTCGAGATCCTTGAAGGCCCGCTTGTACGACGGGCTCTGCAGGGACCACACGCGCAGCGTCACGGGCTCGTCGGGCGCGGCCGTCTCCCCGCCGTTCCCGGTGTCCTCGGCACCGAACGTGCACGCCGCCACGAGCAGCGTCAGCGCCACCCCGGCCACGAGCCATCGCGTGAACCGACGCTTCATGTGTTCGCTCCTTTCGCGGACAGCACCACGGAACGGGTCAGATGCTGCGGATGATCGGGGTCGAGGCCCCGCTGCTCGGCGAGCGCGAGCATCAGGCTGTGCACACGGACCAGCTCCGCCATCGGATCGGAGGTCGCCGCTCGAACCGAGGCGCCCACCGAGCGAACGTCGTCGCCGATCGACGGGTCGGGGGTGCCGATCACCCAGACGAGCGTCCGGGTGCCGGCGATGCTGATCGGGCCGTGTCGGTACTCCATCGCGGGATATGCCTCGGTGTACGAGCGGGTGGCTTCCCGGAGCTTGAGCGCGGCTTCCTCCGCGATGCCGACGCTCCATCCGTGACCCAGGAAGACGAAATGCTCGAAGTCAAGATCCCCGGCCGCGATCGGCTCGGCGAGTGCCCGTTCCCCTTCTGCGATCACCGGCTCCAGGTCCTCGCCGAGGTGGGCGCGCAGCAAGGCGAGCGTCGCGGTCGCGAATCGCGTCTGCACGACGGAACGCTCGTCGGCGAATCCCATCGTCACGCGCCCGGACGCGAGCATGGCCGCGGGCGACCCCGGCACACCCGTGATCACGGTCGTCCGCTCGTCGGTCAGACGCTCGAGCAGGCTCACGACCTCCGATGTCGTGCCGCTCCGGCTGATCGCGAGCACGTGGTCGTAGGAGCGGCCGGCCGGGAACTCCGAAGCGGGGAACGCGTCGGTCTCGCCGTGCCCACGCCGCTCACGGAGCGACGCGAACGCCCGGCCCATATAGAGCGAGGTCCCGCATCCGACGATCGCGACGCGCTCTCCACGAGCGGGAAGTACGGCCGAGGCCTCGTGGGCCAGGTCTGCCGCCCGTCTCCATCGATCGGGCTGCGAAGCGATCTCCTGCTCGGTTTCGCTCACTCCGGCGCAATCTAGAGCATGTTCACGCACGAGGTCAATCCAGTCGAGCATGTGGCGCGCACCATGCCCCGGCGCGTATATTCGCGCGGTGCGGCGTTCAGGACGACTGAGCGAGATCCTCGCGATCCTGGCGGCCGAGGGCGCGGTCGACGTCGGGTCGCTCGCCGATCGGCTCGGGGTGTCCGAAGCCACGGCGCGCCGGGACCTCCAGCTGTTGGAGGAGCAGCGCATGCTCGCCCGCACCCACGGCGGCGCGATCGCGAACGACGTGATGTACGAGCTGCCGCTGCGGTACAAGGCGGCGCGCCGCCATCCCGAGAAGATCCGCATCGCGCGTGAGGCGGCGCGTCGCGTCGTCGACGGCGCGGTCGTCGGGCTCACGGGTGGCACGACGACGACCGAGGTCGCCCGCGCGATGCTCGACCGAACCGGCCTCACCGTGGTCACGAACGCGCTCAACATCGCGGGCGAGCTCGCGCTCCGGTCCGACCTGAAGCTCGTGGTGACGGGCGGAACCGCGCGGCCAGAGTCGTACGAGCTGGTCGGGCCCGTGGCCGAGCGGTCGCTCGGGGAGATGCGCCTCGACATCGCGGTCGTGGGGGCCGACGGCGTCGCGCTCGAGGACGGGCTCACCACCCACCACGAGGTCGAAGCGGCCACGAACCGGATGCTGCTCGAGCGATCCCGCACGGTGGTGGCGGTGGCCGACAGCTCCAAGCTGGGGATCGCGACGTTCGCTCGCATCTGTCCGCTCGGCGCCGTCGACGAGCTGATCACCGACGTCGCTGCCGCCCGGTCGGCGATCGAACCGATGCGCGATGCAGGCGTGACCGTCACGATGGTCTGACCGGTCGCACGGCGATCCGCGCCCCCGCCGTCACGGCTGCGGGACCGCCAATCCGTCGGCGCCCGGCGCCGACGTCGCCAGGCCCGCGCCGGATCGCTCGAGCCGTTCCATCACGAGCCTCGCCCGACGGACGCGCTCGCGGGCCATGGCGACGCCGACCCCCTCGAGGTGCCGGCCCCACGGATAGAGCGCCGGCGCGTTCCGTAACCCGAACTTGACGTACAGGGGCGCCGCCACCCGGATCAGCTCGAGCACCTCGTGCTCGCGCACGAACCCTCCGAGGTCGTCGGGCGACTCGACGTACACATCGAGGGGCACGTCGACCGCTGCGCGCATCGCCGCGAGTTGAGCGGGGCCGAGGTCGCCGGGCACGTTCAGGGTGTCCGCTCCGAGCCCCGCAACGACGCGGGCCGTCGCCGGGTTGCCGATCGCGGCCATCACCGAGACCTTGGCCTGCATGTCGTGGGGAAGGCCTCCGGTGCGCCGGAGCTCCTCGAACGACGCGAGGACACCGATGTCGGCGATCAACACGCTGCGGAACCCGTGCTCGGCAGCTCGCATCGCATCGTCGAGGCAGGCGCGGAGCTGATCGTGGCCCCACGCCGCCGCACCCAGGGCACCGCCCGCCGGTGAACGAGCGCTCGCCGATGGACCCCACGACGCACCGGGTCGCGCGAAGAGGCTGACCTCGACGCCTGCATCGGCGGCCACCCGAGCCATGCGATCCAGCTCGGCGTCGGTGAGCATCCATACTCCGCTTCCCTGCGACACGCGGCGAACCGGGACGTCGAGCGCAGCGGCCTCCTCGAGCACGGCCTCGAGACATGCCGGCCCCTCGACGCTCGGGATCTCGATCCGGAACGCGACACCGTCGGGGAACCGGCCGGCCGATCCCGGGACGTCGGCCGGCTCGCGCGCCGGCACACCGAGTGCGTCGAGCGCGGCATCGATCGCTCGTTCCGCCGCGTCGCTCATCGCGCGTTCGGTTTCGGACCGAACCGAGGCAGCCACCGCGCCTCGGCCTCCAGCATGCGATCGGTCATCTCGTGGATGTTCGGCAGCGTCTGCATCGCGCTGGTCAGCGGATCGAGGGCGACCGCTGCGTGCACCAGATCTCGATCGCCGGTCAGGGCGGCTTCGACCGTGAGCCCCTGCACCGCGATCTGCGTCTGGTTCAGGGCGGCGCACGCCGGGGGCAAGGTCCCGTACCGCATCGGCCGCACGCCGTTGCCGTCGACGGCGCACGCCACCTCGACGCACGCCTCAGCCGACAGGTTCTCGATCGAGCCGGCGTTGCGGACGTTCCCGTACACCACCCGAGGCATGCCGGTCACGAGGCTGTCGACGATCGGCGCCGCGAACTCGCCGCCGTGGTGGATGCCGTCGCGGCGCGATTCATCGATGATCTCGTCGTCGTGGCCGGCGGCGTCGGACGATCGGCAGACCGTCAGATAGTCCCACCGGCGATCGAGGTAGTGGGCCACCAGCTCCGGCGTCGTGCGGAACCAGGCCCAGTACTCGCTCGCATGATGGCTCGATTCCGTGTGGAAGTAGCCCGTGAGGAGCATCAGCTCCGTGCGAACCCGCTCGATGCTTTCGTACGGGTCGTCTGATCGCGGCAGCAGGGGCTCGGTGCCGTCGACGTGCCGGGCCCGCATCACCTTTCGGATCCGGGGGATCAGATCCTCGTCGCCGCGGCGGTAGGTCGTGAACCACGCCGTGTGGTTCACGCCCGCGCACTCGAACGTGACGTCCTCGTACGGGGCACCGAGCTCGTCCGCGAGCTGTTCGGACGTGCCCTGCACGCTGTGGCACAGTCCAACGATCTTCACGCCGGTCAGCTCCGTCGCCCAGCAGTTCACCGACATCGGGTTCGCGTAGTTGAGGAGCCACGCGGCCGGGCAGATCTCCAGCATCGTCTCGGCCACCTCGCGCAGGGCCTCGACGGTGCGCAGCCCTCGGAACACGCCACCCGGTCCGAGCGTGTCGCCCACCGTCTGATCGATGCCGTACTCCCGAGGGATCTCGATGTCGGATGCGTAGGCCTCGAGACCGCCCACCTGGAACACCGTGATCACGACGTCGGCACCGCCGAGAGCCGTCCTCAGGTCGCCCGGCACCTCGACCCGCGCTCGCGTGCCGGCGATGCCGATCAAGGCTCGCGCCGCCTCGGCGGTGCGTTCGGCCGCCCCGATGTCGATGTCGTAGAGCACGAGCGTCGATCCGCCGAGCGCCGGGAACGACAGGATGTCGCGGGTGAGCTCGAGCGGGAAGACCCACCCGCCCGCACCGACGATCACGATCCGGGGTCCGTCCGTCATGTCGCGGTCCTTCGTTCCCACCGCGTTCTCGTGGGTCTCACGGCACGAGCACCACCTTCGTGTAGGCGGCACCGTCGGCCAGGTCCTCGAATGCCGACTGCCCCTCGCTCATCGGGAGCCGCGTGATCCAGGACCCCGCGTCGACGTCGCCGGACGCGAGCAGCTGCCGGGCGCGCGCGAAGTCGGCCGGCAGGCACGCGTACGAGCCCGTGACGGTCGCCCCCTTGGAGATCAGGGTCTGATAGGCGAGCGGCCCCTCCAACGCCCCGAGGCCGAGGGCTTCGATCCTGCCGCCGAAGCGCACCGCCGTCAGCGCGAGCTCCCAGGTCGAGGGCAGGCCGGCGGCATCGATCACGACATCGACACCTGTCCCCGACGTCGCCTCTGCGAGCGCCGCCGTCGCTTCCTCGGGCGCGAGCGGTTCCGCACCCAGCGTTGCGGCCAGCGTGAGCCGCTGCGCCAGCTTGTCGACCACGAAGGCTCGCCGGGCGCCGTCCAACAGGGCCACGCGGGCCGCGAACAGGCCGATCGCGCCGGCCCCGATCACGAGGACGTCGTGGCCGGGACCCACCGAGCGCTCCACCGCATGGACCGCATTGGCCAGGGGCTCGATGAGGGCGCCGGACTCATCGGCGAGGCGGTCGGGCATCGCCACCACCTGCGTCCCAGGGATCGTGAACGCCTCGGCGAAGGCGCCGGGGAAGCTCATGCCCATCAGGCGCCGCTGCGGGCACAGGTTGGGCCGGCCCTCGAGGCAGCGCGGGCACACGCCGCAGGGCACGACCGGCATCGCGACGACACGGGATCCGAGGACGGCCGTGTCGACCTCGTCTCCCACCGCGTCGATGTCGCCGACGGCCTCGTGACCCATGACCAGCGGCGGCACACGCCGAGGGCTCGCCTCTCGGAACCCGTGCAGGTCGGAGCCGCAGATGGCACTCGCCCGCATGCGAACGCGCACCTCCCCCGGCGCGGGAGACGGCTCGGGCAGATCCTGGAGCTCCATCCGCCGCGGCCCGAGGTAGACGAGCGCCTTCATGGCCGCTGCCCGCGCGCCGCCACGACGAACGGCTCGTCTCGAGAAGGAACGAGCACGGCGACATGGCGCGCTTCCTGCTCCGCTGCCTCCACGACCTTCGGGGTCGACCCGAGGTTCCCGCGGATCATGTCGTGATGCATGGGGACGAGCGTGTCGGCGCCGATATCGGCCGCGAGTCGAGGCGCCTCTCGCTCGTTCAGGTTGCCCACGATCCCCCGGGCCTCCCGCTCCGCAGATCGCCCGTTGACCGGCAGCAGCGCCACGTCCGGATCGAGCCGTCGCACCGCGGCCTCCATGCCCTCGTAGAGGATCGTGTCGCCGGCGTGGTAGAGACGCACGCCGTCGGCGTCGACCACGTAGCCGAGGAACCTGACCTCGCCCCCTGAGATCTCCTCCCCGAATCCGTAGGCGTCGTCCATCGTGACGCCGTGGCACGCGGGCACGGCCTCGACGGTGAACCCCGCGACCTCGTGCCGCTCCCCCGGCTGCACCCCCAGCACCCGGTCGGCGGCGACGCCGGCCTCGGTGACCTGATCCATGATCGGTGTCGGGACCACGAAGACGGCGCCCGGCGACGCGGCCGCGATCGCGGGCGCGGTCTCGGCGTCGAAGTGATCGATGTGTTCGTGGGTGCACAACACGACGTCGACCCCGCTGGCCGACGTCGGCGCCAGGGTCGCCTCGTACAGGCGATCCTCGTGCGCCGACAGGAACGGGTCGACGAGCGCGGTCCGTCCCCCGGCCGAGATCGCGAACCCGGCCTGCCCGAGCCAGGTCAGCGCCACGACCCCATGGCCCGTGCGCGCCTGCCGCAGCCGGTCGAGCGGCGACATCATGCGATCGCGCCTTTCCGTTCCCCCATCACATCACCGCCGTCTGACCGCCGTCGACCACGATCGCCGCGCCGTGCACGAACGAGGCATCGTCCGAGGC
This sequence comes from Actinomycetota bacterium, assembly GCA_035249905.1. Taxonomy (GTDB): domain Bacteria; phylum Actinomycetota; class UBA4738; order UBA4738; family HRBIN12; genus JAOUEA01. The sequence continues at coordinate 15,256 of DATFFT010000095.1, forward strand.
GAGGAACGCGTATGCGGCCGCGACCTCCTCGGGGGTGCCTCGGCGACCGAGCGGGATGTGCTCACGCTCGTAGGCCCGGAACTCCTGCTCGCTCGCGAGCTCGCGGTTGAGCGGTGTGTCGACGAATCCCGGGCACACGCAGTTGACCCTGATGCCGTGCGCTCCGAGCTCGACCGCCATCGACCTCGAGAGCTGCAACACGCCTCCCTTGGAGACGTTGTACGCGGTGAAGTCGGCCTCGCCGCCGAGGGCGTTGGTCGAGGCCATGTTGGCGATCACGCCGCCGTCCCCGTGGGCGACCATGGCCCGAGCGACGGCGCGGGCAACGAGGAACATCCCACGGAGGTTCACGGCGATGATGCGGTCCCACGACTCCGGCTCGGTCTCGAGGAACGGCGCCTTCCGAGCGATCCCGGCATTGTTGATCAACACGTCGATCCGCCCGAGGGATCGCGTCGCGTCCTCGACGATCCTCTCGACGTCCGGCTCGCCGCTCACATCCCCGTGGGCGCCGCCGATCCCGCCGAGGTCTCGGAGCTCCGCGACCGCATCGGCGACCTCCCGTTCGTCGAGCCCCGTCAGGAACACCCGGGCTCCTTCGTCCAGGAACCGGCGCGCCGTCGCGAGCCCGATCCCGCTCGAGCCTCCCGTCACCAGCACGCCCTTCCCGACCAGCCCCCGCATTCAGCGCACGCACCCTCGTGCCTCGATCGCGATCTCGTGATCGACCCGGCCCCCGCGGATGCCGAACGCGACGTCGAACAGGTTCACGCAGCTGCACACGTGCAGCGGCACCACCTGGAGCCGCTCACCGATCGAGACCTCGCCGCCGCCGTCGATGTGTCCGACGCCGTGTTCCTCCGTCATGAAGTCCAGGGACAGGTCGGGCCGGCCGATGACGAGACCCCGTCCGGGGGACGGTGGTCCGTCGCCACCGTCGGAGCTGAACGACTTGGTGCCGCCGTCGACGAGGAAGCGTTCGGCGGTCGGCCTCGCGACGACGGTCACGAGCACGCGCGCCGCACACGCCTCCGTCGTGGCGACGCCGAGGCGGAGCTGCTGGACATCGTTGAAGACGTAGGTCCCCGGCCGGATCTCCGTCACGCCCGGCACCGTCGCCGTGATACGCGCGGTCGGAGTGGATCCGACGCTGATCTCGCGGATCTCCAATCCGGTGCGAGCACACAGCTCAGCGGTCTCCAGCAACGCGGACGCCTCTCGCTCCGCGATGCTCCTCAGCTCGCGGGCATCCGACGCCCGATAGGCGTGGCCGGCGTGCGTGAGGAGCCCGACGACCTCGATGCCCGGGACGCCAGCGACGTCGCGAGCGAGCGACGCCGACGGCTCGCCCGGCGATCGACCCATCCGGTGGAGCCCGCTGTCGACCTCGACCAGCACGGGGACGTCGCGACCCAGCCGAGCGCCGAGGCGGCCCAGCCCTTCTGCCACCTCGAGCGTATCGAGACTCACACGGATCTCCGCCCGAGCCAGCAAGCTCGCGAGCCGCCCGAGCTTGATCTCTCCGACGATCGGATAGGCGATCAACAGGTCGTCGAATCCGGCGCCGGCCATGACCTCCGCCTCACCGAGCTTCGCGACCGTGAGGCCTCGAGCGCCGGCCTCGACCTGCATCCGGGCGATCTCCGGCGACTTGTGCGTCTTCACGTGCGGTCGCAGGGTGACGCCGGCCTCTCGCGCCACGTCGGCCATCGCGGCGACGTTGCGTTCCACCTGATCGAGATCGAAGAGCAGAGCCGGGGTATCGATCTGATCGATGCGATCGCTCATGGACCCGGGTGTCGACCTCCGCGTGAGACCCTGGGCTGTTCCGTTGTACGGAAAGTCGTTCTGCAATCGGACTCGACCATAGCGATGGCCATCGACCGGAGTCAAGCGGGTGCGCTCCTCGACGCCGGAGCGGTTCCGAAGCTCGTACCGTGCCCGATATGGATGCCGATCCGCTCCTCGATCTCCCGCTCCGAGCGTTCCGGCCCCGTTCGATGCTCCGCCTGCCCGTCCACCATGTGCCGCGGGCACGGTTCCCCGTCGTGGACGCGCACAACCACCTCGGTCGATGGCTGACGGCCGACGGGTCCTGGTCCGCGCCTCACACCGAGGAGGTCCTCGAGGTGATGGACGCATGCAACGTCGCTTCGATCGTGAACCTCGACGGGATGTGGGGCGACGAGCTCCAGGCGAACCTCGATCGGTACGATCGCGCGTACCCCGGCCGGTTCGTCACGTTCTGCCAGCTCGACTGGGGCGTCACCTCCGAGGCCGGGTTCGGCGAACGCCTCGCCGCGCAGCTCGAACGTTGTGTCCGGCAGGGAGCGCGCGGGCTGAAGGTGTGGAAGCAACTCGGTCTCCGTATCCGCGACGAACGCGGAACGATCCTGATGCCCGACGATCCTCGGCTCGACGCCGTGTGGGAGACGGCGGCGAGCCTCGCCGTTCCCGTCACGATCCATGTGGCCGACCCAGTGGCCTTCTTCGAGCCCCTCGACGAAACGAACGAACGGCTGGAGGAGCTGCTCGCGAACCCCGACTGGCGATTCGGGGACCGCGCGCGATTCCCTCCGTTCGCGCGCATCATCGATTCGTTCGAGGCCCTGGTGGCGAACCATCCGGCCACCACGTTCATCGGCGCCCACGTCGCGTGCTTCGCGGAAGATCTCGCGTGGGTCTCTCGGATGCTCGGCAGCTACCCCAACCTCTACGCGGACATCGCCGCGCGACTGCCGGAGCTGGGTCGGCAGCCGCGGGCCGCGCGCCGACTCTTCCTCGAGCACCCTGATCGGATCCTCTTCGGAACCGACCTCTTCCCGCCGGCGAGGCAGACGTACGAGATCCACTTCAGGTTCCTCGAGACCGCTGACGAGCATTTCGCGTACTCCGCCGACGAGCCGCCGCCCGAGGGGCGCTGGGCGATCAGCGGACTCGACCTCCCCGACGACGTGCTCCGCAGGATCTCCGGGGAAAACGCACGGCGGCTCGTCGAGGGACCGGGCATCGGCCGGACCTGATCGTCGGCGCCGGTCACCCGCGTCACGGAACAGCCACGCTCGACGTCTCTCGGACCAGGAGGGCGGCCACCTCGGGCATCGTGCCGTTCGGCAGTCGCTCCTTCGGAGCGGAGATCGAGATCGCGGCGATCGGGCTCACCCCGCCGTAGAACACGGCGGCCGCGATGCAGCGCACCCCCGGCTCGCTCTCCTCGAGGTCCTTGGCGAACCCTTCGGTGCGGATCCGAGCCAGCTCCCGAACGAGCCCCCTGGGCTCGACGATCGTTCTCGGCGTCCGTCGAACCAATGGTCCATGGCGGTCGATCCATCCGGCGACGGCGTTCTCCGTCGGATAGGTCCAGGCGAGCAGCGCCTTGCCCACCGCGGTCGCGTGGGCGGGGTTCCTGCCGCCGATCGTCGACGTGAGCGAGAGGGGCCGCGAAGGTTCGAGCTTGTCCACGTAGACGACGCTCGGGCCGTCGAGCACCCCGACATGCACCGTCTCGTTCACGCTCCCTCTCAGCCGTTCGAGCGCCGGTCGAAGCAAGACCCGCAGGTCGAGCCGATCGTGGAACTCGAACGCGAGCCGGAGCGACTCTGCCCCGAGGAGGTACTGACCGTCGTCACGCTGCATCGCGAAGCCTCGTTCACGAAGAGCCCCCAACGTTCGATGCAGCGAGCTCTTCGGCAAGCCGGTCGACGAGGCGAGGTCGCTGAGCGTGACGCCCGAGCCGTGCTCGGCGAGCTCCTGCAACAACCGGAGCGCTCGATCGACGCTCTCTACGGTGCGTGGGCTCCGCTCGGACACGCTTCGAATCATAGGCGCCGTTCCGCAGGGCGGGAAGCCCGTTCCGATCGGGCCGCGATCCCCGTCGGACCGACCCATCCCGGGACCGGCCGGGGCCTTCGAAAGGCCGTGCGTCGAGCCGATCAGCGTCGGTGGCCACCGCGATCGGCTGCCGCGCCTTCGGATGCCCACGGGGGACGGAGCTGCACGCAGCACCTGCCGGGGGCCGGCGCGAGCTCGACGCCGACGGTCTCGTTGCCGAGTCCGGAGACCACGCCGTCGACGAGCTCACGGTTCAGACCGCAGACGACGTCACGGTCCTGCTGGACGAGCGCATGGAACGGACAGTTCCGAAGGCACATCGATCCGTCGTCCTCGACCGTGGGCTCGTACCCGCAGCGGGCGAGCACGTCGCCGACGACGCTCATCGTCCGCTCCGCTCCGGGCGCTGGCAGGCGCAGCCGCTCACGCTCGTGGCGGCCGATCTCCTCTCCCGTGTCGTGGGCCACCCGCCGAGCGGTCTCGGCGGCACGCTCGCCCGGTTCCTGGCGAGCGATCGCCCCGAGCAGGATCGACCCGATCACGTCGTAGTTGCGTTCAGGGATCGAGACGTCGATCTCGCGGTCGGACAGCCCGTAGTACTTGGCGCTGCGACCCGCCCCACGACCCGACCGGCCAGGGGGACGCGCGTACGTCGCGACCAGGAGCCCCCGTTCGACGAGCTTGTCGAGGTGGAACGCGGCCAGCTTGCGGGAGACGCCGACCGCCGAGGCGACCTCCTCGCGGGATGCGGGTCGTCCGTGCTCACGGATGAACAGATACATCTGCCGCCTGAGGTCGTCGTCGAGGGCACTGATCGGGCCGACGTCTCGTTCGAGTCTGGTCAGCATGATGAGAACCTTACACCAACGTTCATTGGAGGAATCCAGGGCAGCGGGAGGGGCCCTTCACCTAACTCCTGGGTCTCTTAGCAGAATAGCCTTGACGGAAGGCTCATGGGGGTGTAGGTCTTCATCTAAGACCAACAGAAGTGGGTGTTACAACAGAGAGGAGGCACCCATGATCCAGGGAAGGAAGGTCCAGACCCTTGCCGGAGCCGGCCTCGCGTTCGTGCTGGTCGCGACGCTCGCCGTCTCCGGCCTCACCGCGTTCGCGGTCGGGCAGGACGAACGCGCAGGTGGTGGAAGCGCCGTCGCCGGGCACGAGCACGAGCACGAGCGGACGGCGTTCGCGAAACGAGCCTTCCGCGACGACATGCGGAAGCTCTGGGAGGACCACATCACGTGGACCCGACTGGTCATCGTGAGCTTCGCCGCCGATCTCCCCGACCTCGGTCCGACGACCGAACGCCTGCTGCAGAACCAGGTGGACATCGGCGACGCGTTCACGCCGTTCTACGGCAAGGCCGCCGCTCATCGCTTGACGGCGCTGCTGACCGAGCACATCACGGTGGCGGTCGACGTGCTCGTGGCCGCGAAGGCGGGCGACGACGACGCCTTCCAGGATGCTTCGGACGTCTGGTACCGCAACGGTCGTCAGATCGCGCGCTTCCTGCACGAGGCGAACCCCGACAACTGGGGGCTTCGGGAGATGCGACGCATGATGCGCGAGCACCTCGACCTCACGCTCGCCGAGGCCGCCCATCGGCTCGCCGGTGAGTTCGAGAAGGACATCGCTGCCTACGACGCCGTGCACGGCGCGATCCTTCACATGGCAGACATGCTCAGCCGCGGCGTCATCAAGCAGTTCCCCGGCAAGTTCGCCTGAGTCACGCGTGGCTCACGCCACCCGAACCGACACGAAGGAGGCAGAGACATGGCAACGATCCACACCACCGGGAACGCCCGCACAGGAACGTCGGTGTTGACGGCCGACCCCGTCGAGCAGGCGTTCTGGATCCTGCGATCGGGGTTCACCGTCGCGCCGATCCTGTTCGGCCTGGACAAGTTCTTCAACGTCATGTTCGATTGGCCGAATTACCTGGCCCCGTGGCTCGACCGCCTCGTGCCCGGCACCGCACAGGAGTTCATGTACGTGGTCGGAGCGATCGAGATCGTCGCCGGCATCGTCGTGGCGGTGCGACCGGTCTTCGGCGGCTACCTCGTGGCCGCCTGGCTCGGGGGCATCGTCGTGAACCTGCTCACGGCCGATCCTCCCCGCTTCTACGACGTCGCCCTTCGCGACTTCGGGCTGGCCCTGGCCGCGCTGGCGCTCGCCCGACTGGCCACCGGGCTCGCGAGGCGTCACGATCGGACCTGACGGAACGCCCGGCCGGAACCGAACCGCTGGGGAGGGATGGATATCGACAGGTACACGCCGATCCGCGACCACGCGGCGATCGGCGACGGTCGGACGATCGCCCTCGTCGGGCTCGACGGATCGATCGACTGGCTCTGCCTGCCGGATCTGGACTCCCCCAGCGTGTTCGGCTCCCTCCTCGACGCCGGATCGGGAGGCGCGTTCACGCTCGCCCCCGACCTCCCGTTCGAGTCGACCCACCGGTACGTCGAGGGCACGAACGTCCTGGTGACGGAGTTCACGACGCCGACGGGCGCTGTTCGAGTGACCGACGGGATGACGCTTCCCGGCAACGATCTCGCTCCCTTCCGAGAGCTCGCTCGCACGGTCGAGCGCATCGCGGGCGAGGTCCCCATGCGATGGTCGGTCACGCCGAGATTCGGATACGGGAGGGATCGGACCACGATCGCCCTGCGGCACGGCATCCCCGTCGCATCGGCGGGGAACGTGGCGTTGGCCGTCAACACATGGGATGCGGGATCCCCTCGGCTCGGCCCGGCATCGATCGAGGGCCGCTTCGTCGCACGGGGCGACGCGACGATCGCGATCTCGGTGGCGTCCCAGGAGCCGCTCGTGTTCCCCAGCCGCGACGACGTCGAGCGCCGCATGAAGGACACCGCCGGGTTCTGGCGAACATGGGCACATACGTGCGCCTACGACGGAACTTGGCGAGACGCCGTCGAGCGGAGCGCCTTGGCGCTCAAGCTGCTGGTGTTCGCCCCCTCCGGGGCGGTGGCGGCCGCCGCGACGACCTCGCTGCCGGAGGACATGGGGGGTGAGCGGAACTGGGACTATCGGTTCTGCTGGCTCCGCGACTCAGCGTTCACCGTGTCCTCGTTCCTGCGCCTCGGATATGTCGCCGAAGCCGACGCGTTCTTCTGGTGGTTGATGCACGCGTCCCAGCTGACCCACCCGCGGTTGCGGGTCCTGTACGGGCTCGACGGAGGCGTCGGCGCCACCGAGACCGAGCTGCCGCTCGCCGGGTACCGAGGATCGGCCCCGGTGCGCGTCGGCAACGCCGCGGTCGGGCAGGTGCAGCTCGACATCTACGGGTCGCTCATGCAGGCGGCCTGGGTCTACACGGAGGCGGGGAGGCCGATCGACGACGAGGTCGCGCGACGGTTGGCCCGCACCGCCGACCTCGTCTGCGACATCTGGCGAGAGCCCGATTCCGGCATCTGGGAGGTTCGCAGCGAGCCCCGACACTTCACCCATTCCAAGATGATGTGCTGGGTCGCCCTGGACCGAGCGATCGGACTCGCGGGCCGGGGGCACATCCACGGGTCGGTCGACCGATGGTGCGCTCAGCGGCAGGCGATCGGTTCCTTCGTCGAATCGCGGTGTTGGTCCGAGTCACGCGGGAGCTACGTGCGCTCCGCGGGAAGCAGCGAGCTGGACGCCTCGGTCCTGCTCGGGGCGCTGCTCGGGTACCGCGATCCTCACGATCCGCGGATGACCTGCACGATCGATGCGATCCGGAGCGATCTCGGCCGCGGCCCCTTCCTCGACCGTTACCGGGGCATCGACGGCATGCGAGGGTCCGAGGGTGCCTTCCTCGCATGTTCGTTCTGGCTCGTGGAGGCCCTCGCCCGATCCGGCCGGCGGTCCGAGGCATCATCGCTGATGGAGGAGCTCGTCTCTCGATCGAACGACGTGGGACTGTACTCGGAAGAGATCGATGCCTCCGACGGCGAGTTCCTCGGGAACTTCCCCCAGGCGCTCTCGCATCTCGCGCTCATCGGCGCGGCCGTGGCCCTCGAGGAAGTCTCCTCGCCGTGAACGTCTGGTCGGCGGTCGTCGGAGGCCTGGCGGGCACGCTCGTGCTGACGACGGTGCTGAGGGCAGCGACGGAGCTGCGCCTCACCCGGATCGACCTTCCCTTCCTGCTCGGGACCGCGCTGACCACGTCACGACAGCTCGCGAAGGCGATCGGGTACGTGGTGCATTTCTCGTTCGGGATCCTGTTCGCCCTCGGATACTTCGTGCTGTTCGTGACGCTGCAGGCGAGCGGCCCCCTCCTCGGCGCCGCGCTGGGCGTCGCGCAGGCGGCGTTCGCCGGGACCGCCCTCGTCAACGTGTTGCTGCCGATCGTGCATCCGAGGATGGGATCGGGGTTCAGCTCATCGAAGGAGCACACGCTCCTGGAGGAGCCAGGGTTCATGATGCGGAACTACGGCCGGGCCACGCCGCTGGTCGGGCTCGTCGCACACGTGCTGTACGGGGCCATCGTGGGGACGTTCGTACAGTACGGCTCCCGGTGAACGATCCTCGATCTAGAAGCCGAGCCGGTCGAGCGCCTTCGGGTCACGCTGCCACTCCTTCATGACCTTGACGCGAAGATCGAGGAAGACCCGGTCTCCCACGAGAGGTTCGATCCGCTCCCGGGCCCGAGAGCCGATCGTTCTGAGGGTCTGCCCTCCCGCGCCGATCAGGATGCCCTTCTGGGAGTCGCGCTCGACGACGATCGAGGCGTAGATGCGCGCGATCCGGTCCTCCCGCTCGATCTCGTCGACGACCACGGCCACCGAGTGCGGCACCTCCTCGCGGGTGACCGCCAATGCCTGCTCGCGCACGAGCTCGGCGATGCGCACTTCGGTCGGCAGATCGGTCACCTCGCCGTCGGGGAACAGCGCCGGCCCTTCGGGCATCCGGGCCTCGAGGAGCCCGAGCAGGGTGTCGACGCCGATGCCGCCCACCGCCGAGACCGGCACGATCTCGTCCCAGTCGCCGAGGTCTGCGGCGGCCGCGAGCTGCGGCACGACCTCGTGATGGCGGATCCGATCGATCTTGTTCACGACACAGATCCGGGTCGGCGTGTCGGCCGATGCGACCTGGTGTTCGTACACGTACGCGTCGCCGCGCCCCACGCCGGCGGCCGCGTCGACGACCTGCACCACCGCATCGACACCCTCGACGGCATCGCTGACCAGGTCGTTCAGGCGCACGCCGAGGGCCGTGCGGGGCTTGTGGAAGCCTGGGGTGTCGGTGAACACGATCTGGACCTCGTCGGCCGTTCGGATCGCCCGGATGTCGCGTCTGGTCGTCTGGGGCTTGTCCGAGACGATCGCGACCCGCTCGCCCACCAGAGCGTTCACGAGCGTCGACTTCCCGACGTTGGGACGGCCGACGACGGCGACGACGCCCGAGCGGAAGCCTCCGATCACCGGTCGAGGTGGCCGGGGCCGAACGCGTGGGGCAGCAACTGGTCGAGCGACCAGGACCGCCGTTGCGAGCCGTCGGCCGACTCCGCGATCACGGCCAGGCCGGGCCCGCCGAACTCGAACAGCACCTGCCGGCACCCGCCGCACGGGGGTGTCGGGTCGTCGGCATCGGTCACCACGGCCACGGCCCGCGCGTTCGACGCGGCGCCGGCGGCGACGGCCATCGCCACGGCGTTGCGCTCGGCACAGACCGAGACCGGGTAGCTCGCGTTCTCGACGTTGACGGCGGCGAAGACCTCGTCTCCCGCAAGCAGCGCCGCGCCGACGTGGAACCCGCTGTACGGAGCGTACGCCTTGCCCCGGATCTCGCGGGCCGCCGCGATCAGGTGATCCAACGTCTCGGTGTCGATCGACGTCACGTCGCGGGCTCCTCGACGAGCGACGGTTCCACGTCGGGGTCCCGGGTGATCAAGACGCTCTCGATACGTCTGCCCTTGACCTCCTCGGCGGTGAACGTGAGCCCGTCGATCCGGCACTCCTCGCCCTCGTCCGGGATGTGACCGAGGAGATCGAGGACCAAGCCCGCCACGGTGTCCCAGTCCTCGTCGGGCAGGTCCACGTCGAGCAGCTCGTTGAGGTCGTCGATCGAGGTCTTGCCGCTCGTGCGGTAGACGCTGTCGGCCACCTGCTCGAACTCGGCCTCTTCCCGGTCGTACTCGTCGGTGATCTCGCCGACCAGCTCCTCGAGCAGGTCCTCGAGTGAGACGAGGCCGGTCACCGACCCGTACTCGTCGGTCACGAGCGCCATGTGGAACTTCTCTCGCTGCATCTCCTTCAGCAGGTCGGCCGCCTTCTTCGACTCGGGTACCCAGCGCGCTTCGCGGACGATGTCGGCGAGCGGCATGTCGTGTTTGCCCTGATGGAGCGCCTTCAGCACGTCCTTGGCGAACACGATGCCGATCACCGAGTCGAGGTCCTCGTCGGCGTCGTACACCGGGATGCGCGACGTGCCGTGGGTGAGCACGAGCGCCTGGACGTCGCGGAGCGCCTTGTCGTCCTCGATCGCGATGATGTCCGGCCGCGGCACCATCACCTCACGAGCGATCGTGTCGCCGAACTCGAAGATCGAATGGATCAGCGCTCGCTCGCCTTCGTCGATCGACCCTTCCTCGGTGCCGACCTGCACCATCGAGCGGATCTCTTCTTCGCTCACGAACGGCCCGGCCTTGATGCCCCTCCCGGGCAGCAGCACGTTGGCGAGGCCGATGAGCCCGCGCGTCGGCCAGGCCAACAACCGCCCGAGGAACCAGACGAGCGGCGCGAGCACGAGCGCCACGCGGTCCGAATGCAGCACGCCGAACGTCTTCGACATCGCCTCGACGAAGACGAAGTAGAGCAGGGTGAACACGAGCGACGCGATGGAGATGCCCAGGCCGCCGAATTCGCGTTCCGCGAGGATCGCGACCAGGATCGCCGAACCGTTCTGCACGATCATCACCGCGAGGTAGACCGAGTTCAGGTAGCGGGGCGGGTCGGTCTCGAGCCGCACGAGCAGCGCGGCGTTCCGGCGGCCCTCCTCTTCGAGAGCGAGCGCCTTCACGCGCGTCATGCGGGTGAGCGAGGACTCGGCCAGCGCGAGCAGCGATCCGAGCAGGACCAGCACGACGACGAGCACCCACATCCAGGTCACGGCACGGGCACCCCGCTGTAGCGCTCCTGCCGCGCCCACATCTCGAGACGCTCTTCGTCCTCCTCGTGGTCGTAACCGAGCGCGTGGAGGACGCCGTGCACGACCAGCAGCCGCAGCTCCGAGCCCGGATCGTCCGGGTTGTTCCGGACGGCCACCTGCGGCGCGATCACCACGTCACCCAGGACCCGAACGCCGAGCTCATCGACATCGTGCTCGTCATCGAGCGGGAACGTGAGCACGTCGGTGGGACCGGCTTCGTGCATGTAGCGCTCGTGCAGTTCGGCGATCTCCTCGTCATCGACGAACGCCAGCGACAGCTCGACGTCGACGTGCCCCTCTTTGACGAGCGTGGCGCGCGCGAGGTCGGCGAGCGCGGGCTCATCGAGCATCGACCCAGGCGCGTCGGTCATGCGGTTCGAGACCAGGACCCTCGGATACCCGCCGCCGTCGTCGTCGTTCGTCGCCCTCGCGTTCATGGTTGCACCTGCGGACTCTGCTGCCCGAACCGATCGTAGGCCTCCACGATGTCCTGCACGATCTTGTGGCGGACGACGTCGCGACCACCGAGGTGGCAGAACGCGATGTCGCCGACCTCGTCGAGGATGTCTTCGACAACGGCGAGCCCGCTCTTCCGTCCGTGCTCGAGGTCCACCTGGGTGGCATCGCCGTTGATCACCGCCTTCGACCCGAACCCGATCCGGGTCAGGAACATCTTCATCTGCTCGGGGGTGGTGTTCTGAGCCTCGTCGAGGATCACGAAGGCGTCGTTCAGGGTTCGGCCTCGCATGTACGCGAGCGGCGCGACCTCGACGGTGCCTCGCTCCATCAACCGCGGCAAGGTCTCGGCGCCGGTCATCTCGAACAGGGCGTCGTAGAGCGGGCGCATGTATGGGTCGATCTTCTCGTACAGGGTTCCCGGCAGGTAGCCCAGCCGCTCCCCGGCCTCGACGGCGGGGCGGGTGAGGATCAGTCGCGAGACCTGTCGGTCGTGCAGGGCCCGCACGGCTGTGGCCACGGCGAGGTACGTCTTGCCGGTGCCCGCGGGCCCGATCGCGAACGTGACGGTGTTGGCGCGCATCGCATCGACGAAGCGCTTCTGCCCCATCGTCTTCGGCGTGATCGCCTTGCCCCTGGCGGTGAGCAACCGATCTCCGAGGACCTCGGACGGCCGCAGCTCCACGCCGTCCCCGTTCGCGGCGCGGTCGCCCTTCACGAGTGCGATCGTCTGCCCGACGGCGGAGTCGGTGAGCTCATGACCCTGTTCGAGCAGCACGAGCAGCTCCTCGAAGATGCGCGCAACGCGCTCCGCCTCCTGCTCCCTGCCGGTCACCGTGATCTCGTTCCCGCGCACGAGGATGCGGCAGTCGAAGGCCGACTCGATCAACTTCAGGAAGACGTCGCGCTGGCCGAGGAGGGCGACCATCGGTTGGTTGCCCGGCACGAGGATCTTGACTTGGGTGGTGGCGCTCGCCACGTGTCTCGTCTCTCGGGGCGGTGGCCCCGTTCCCTCCTGGATCGGCAGCTCTGTCGGCGATGGCCGCCTCGACGGCGGCCACATCCACACTGTAGCCGAACCTAGCCCGGAGGCCAGCCCATCTCCCGCCCTCCGAGCAGGTGGAAGTGCAGGTGGAAGACCGACTGACCGGCATCGGGGCCCACGTTGGTGACCAATCGCCAGCCGCTCTCGGCGATGCCATCGGCGCGCGCGAGCTGACTCGCGGCCTGCACGATGTCGACGAGCACATCGCCGTGGTCGTCGCCGAGCTCGGCGACGGAGGCGATGTGCTCCTTCGGGATCAGGAGCACGTGGGTCGGGGCCTTGGGATCCACATCGCGGAACGCAACGATCCGGTCGGATTCCCGAACGATCTCGGCCGGGATCTCCCGGGCCGCGATGCGACAGAAGAGGCAGGCGCTGTCCATCGCGCTCCAGCCTACCCCGGCCGCGATGCCTCAGAACTCCGGCCGGCGCAGCTGCCCCGACGCCGGCTCTCGTTTCGACGACCCCTCGCCCCGCAGCTCCGCGAGTCGCTCCCACAGCTTCCGTTCCTCGCGAGAGAGCCGTTCCGGGGTGAGCACGTGGAGCGTGATGTAGAGATCCCCGCGGCCCCGACGGTTCACGTTCGGCACACCACCACCCTTGATCCGAACCACCGTGCCCGACTCCGTGCCTGGTTCGATGGTGATGCGTTCGGGGCCGTCCAGCGCCTGGATCTCGAGCTCACCACCCAGGGTCGCTTGGGTCATCGAGACGTCGAGCACCGTGAACAGGTCCTGGCCCCGGCGGTCGAACTCCTCGGCGGGCTCCACCGAGATGCCGACGTACAGGTCCCCTGCGGGGCCGGCCGCGACGCCCGCATGCCCGTTGCCCGCGACACGCAGCTCCATGCCATCGGACACACCGGGCGGGATGTCGACCGTAACCGTCGCTCGTTCCCGACGGCGGCCTTCCCCGAAGCACGCCTCGCAGGGGTCCAGCACCTCCTGCCCGGTCCCCCTGCAGGCGGTGCACGGCGAGGCGGTCATCACCGTACCGAAGACGCTGCGCCGCACCGCCTGCACCTGCCCCGCGCCTCCGCACGTGCGGCACGACACAGGGGCCGTGCCCGGCTCGGCGCCGTTGCCCTGACAGCGCTCACAGACGACGAGTCGTTCGATCTCGAGGTCGCGGCGCGTGCCGAACACGGCGTCGCGGAAGCCGAGCACGATCCGCACCCCGAGGTCCTCACCATGCTGCGTCCGCGACCTGGGGCCCCGCCGGCGACTCGACCCGACCCCGAACCCGCCCTGGCCGAAGAACATGTCGAAGATGTCCTGGATATCGGTGAACCCTGCGCCCCCGGGGCCGCCGGTCGTTCCGAACGCGTCGTAGCGCTGGCGCTTGTCGGGGTCGGAGAGGATCTCGTACGCGCCCGCGACCTCCTTGAATCGCTCCTCGGCGGCCCCGTCGGCGTTCACATCGGGGTGCAGCTCCCGAGCCAGCCGCCGGTATGCCTTCTTGATGTCGTCGTCGGTCGCGTCCCTCGTGACGCCGAGCACCTCGTACAGGTCGCGGACGGTGGCCATCTAGTGATCGAGCTCCGTCGCCAGCTCCGAGAGTCGCTTGGCCACCGCGCGTACCGAGGCCATCGCGGACAGGTAGTCCATGCGTGTGGGGCCGACCACGCCGATCGTGCCGAGCGCCGTCTCCCCGGTCCTGAACGGGGCCGTGATGAGCGAGGCCTCCCACTCACCCGTGGATGGATGCTCGGCGCCGATCGTCACGCTCAGATCGCCGGCCGACGATCCGATGTCGGCGAGGACCCCCAGCATCTCTTGTTCCCGTTCGAGCGTCTCGAACAGCCGGCGGAGCGTTTCGCGGCGCATCTGCTGCGCCTCGTCGGCGAGGTTCGCCACGCCGCCGAACACCATGTGAGCGGAACCTTCGCCCTTGGTGGCGACCCGCAACGTCTCGGCGACGTGCAGCACGAGTTCGCGCTCGGCCTCGTGCCCTTCCGCCGCGAGCTGGAGCAGCCGCGCCTGGGCCTCGAGGTAGGTGAGCCCGTGCAGTCCCTGGAGTCGCCGATCGGTGTTGCGCAGGACCGCCTGGTCGACCAGGTCGGGCTTGTCGATCACCTGCTTGTCGACGCGTCCGTGCTGACCGATCGCCAGGATCATCAGCGTGGGTCCCATGTCGACCAGCTCGATGCGGACGATCGGTTCCTCGACCGCGCTGGGTGGCACCGCGAGCCCCGCATACTGGGTCAACCGCGAGAGCAGCTGCACGCTGCCCTTGAGCACCTCTTCGAGGTCGACGATCGCTTCAGCGAAGTACCCGGCGATCAGCCGACGTTGCGCATCGCGCAGGCGGCCGCCGGCTGGCAAGGAATCGACGAAGTGCCGGTATCCGGTGTCGGTCGGGATACGGCCGGCGCTCGTGTGAGGATGCATGAGGTAGCCGAGCTCCTCGAGCGCGGCCATCTCGTTGCGGATCGTCGCGCTCGAGACGCCGAGCCCGGCGCGCTCCGCGATCGACTCGCTGCTCACCGGCTCGCCGGTCCGCACGTACTGGCTCACGACGGCGCGAAGCACCGCGGACTTCCGCTCGCCGAGCTCGGAGCGCTCTCCCTCAGCCATGGAAGCCATCATACGTAGCACTCTGACCGAGGGAGTGCTAAGGATGTGCCGGCCTCGGACCTAGCAAGGAAGCGCGGCGATGGCTTCCTCGAGGTCGGCGAACGGCCCGGCCGTCGGTCGTTGTTCCGCGAGCGCTTCTCGCGCGACGCCGATCGCGACGATCAGCTGCCTCACCTGCCGGGCCGTCTGTCGCTCCCCGGCTTGCCGCAGCACGGATCGGTCCTCCATCAGCTGCTCGGCCGCGGCTCCGAGGGCGTCGTCGCGGAAGACCTGGATCTGCTGGACGTGCCCGCACATCGTCGCGGTCGCTTCCTCAGCGCTCACCCCACCGCCGTCGTCCGGCGCGTCGTCGCCCCCGAAGATCGTGATGAACAGGAGCACCCCCACGATCACGGCGCCCACTCCGACCAGCACCCAGATCCACGGGGGTCGGCCGGTCGATTCGCGGATCGGCATCGCGAACGCGTCCTCGGGCCCCTCGTCGTCGTCACCGAGGCCGAGCCCCGGCGGGAACGCCGAGGCCGGCGGCTCCGGCTTCGTGTCGAGATCGGCGTCGGTGATCGTGATCGGCTTCGGCGCTGCGGCGGTGGTCTCCGTCGGGGCCGGGGGCGGCTCGGCCGAGGAGTCCTGCAGCAGACCACATCGCGGGCACGTCCAGCTGGTCGCCTCGGGCTTGGCATGGAAGCGCGCACCGCAGTTCCGGCACCTCACGAACGCCCACGATGCGCCGCACGACGAGCACGTGTAGCCGTCGGATCCGGCCTCGACGTGCTGGGCCGTGTCGCAGCTCGGACAGCGCACCGACGGCATGGCGAGACTCTAACGCGGAGCGCTCGAGCCCGGTCCCTCGCGGTTCCGCGATCGAAGCGATACCGCGGGTCCCTCTCGTCCCTTCATCGAGGAACACGGATGAACTAGAGAGGTGTTCGCGCAGCGCCCCCGGCAGCAAGGCCCAGTACGAGCTCGTTCAGCAACAACATGCCTCGTTCCGTCGGCACGAGCGACCCGTCGTCGTCGAGCAGCAGGCCGCCCGCGACGTAGGGATCGGCTCTCCCGTTTTCGATCCAGCTCGACGGCACTCCCTCGAGGATCCGCAGCCGAAGGAAGACTTCCTCGAGGTACGCGTCGGCCGGATCCAGGGTCTCTTCTCCCCCGATGGGCAGCTGGCCGCGCTCGACCATCGTCAGGTACTCCTCGGGCGGGCGCACGTTCCACCAGCGGCGATCGTCGCGGTAGGAGTGCGCGCCGGCGCCGAGACCGACGTAGGGCTCTCGGCGCCAGTACCCGAGGTTGTGCCTGCACTCGTAGCCCGGACGCGCCCAGTTCGAGATCTCGTAGTGCCCGTAGCCGGCGCCGCGCAACATCGAGCACGCGAGCTGGAACATGTCCGCCTGCACGTCGGGGTCGGGCGCCGGCACATCGCCGCGCGCGACCGCCCGCCCGAGCGGCGTGGCCGGTTCGATCGTGAGCGAGTATGCACTCACGTGCTCGGGTGCCAGGGCGATCGTCTCGCCGAGCGTGCGTTCCCACGACTCGAGCGTCTCGCCGTGCGCGCCGTAGATCAGGTCGAGGTTCACGTTCGAGTAGCCGGCGGCGCGCGCGGCGTGGAACGCCCGCCGCACGCTCTCGGGCGCGTGCACGCGCTCGAGAGCCCGCAGCACCGCGGGATCGAACGACTGCGCGCCCATCGACAAGCGGGTGTATCCGGCCTGCAGCAGACCGCCGAGGGACGCCTCGTCGACGGTGTCGGGGTTCGCCTCGGTGGTGATCTCGGCGTCGGCGGCCACGTCGAACGACGTCCGCAGCGTCTGAAGCAGCGCCCCGAGGTCCTCCGGGTCCATCGTCGTCGGCGTTCCGCCCCCGAGGAAGACGCTCGCGATCTCGGCGCCGTCCCACGACGGCGCGGCGAGTCGGGCCTCGCGCTCGAGCGCCCGCAGGTACCGAGGCTTCAGCTCGTCGAGGCCGGCGTAGGCGTTGAAGTCGCAGTACCCGCAGCGGGTGAGGCAGAACGGCACGTGGACGTAGATGCCCGCGGTCGAGCTCACTTCTTCACCTTGGCCGAACCCCCGTCGTCGACGCGGAGCGCCTGGATGAACGCCTCCTGAGGGACGTCGACGCGACCGACACGGCGCATGCGCTCCTTCCCCTTCTTCTGCGTCTCGAGGAGCTTGCGCTTGCGCGTGATGTCGCCGCCGTAGCACTTGGCGAGCACGTCCTTACGCTTGGCCTTCACGGTCTCGCGGGCGATGATCTTCGAGCCGATCGCGGCCTGCACCGCGACGTCGAAGAGCTGGCGCGGGATCAGCTCCTTCAGCCGTTCGGTCATCTGCTTGCCGTAGGCGTAGGCCTTGTCGCGGTGCACGATCGTGCTGAACGCGTCGACGGGCTCGCCGTGCAGCAACACGTCGACGCGCACGAGGTTCGCCTCCCGGTACCCCCAGGGCTCGTAGTCGAGGCTCGCATAGCCGCGCGTCCCCGACTTCAGCTGATCGAAGAAGTCGAAGACGATCTCGGCCATCGGCAACACGTAGTGCACCTCGACGCGCTCCGGCGTGAGGTAGCTCATGTCGACGAGCTCGCCCCGGCGTTCCTGGCTCAGGCCGAGCACGGCGCCGAGGTAGTCGGCGGGCGTGATGATCGTGGCGTACACGACGGGCTCCTCGGCCCTGTCGTGGTCGCCCCCCGGCGGCATCTCGGCGGGGTTGTGCACGATCGTCATCTCGTCGCCGCGGAAGACGTGGAACTCCACGTTGGGCGCGGTCGCGATCAGCTCCAGGTCGAACTCGCGCTCCAGTCGTTCCTTCACGATGTCCATGTGCAGCAGGCCGAGGAAGCCGCACCGGAACCCGAACCCGAGCGCCTGGGACGTCTCCGGTTCGAAGTGCAGCGCGGCGTCGCTCAGCTTCAGGCGGTCGAGCGCGTCGCGCAGGTCGGAGTAGTCGCTTCCGTCGGCAGGGAAGAGCCCCGACCACACCATCGGCCTGGGCTCGCGGTACCCCGGCAGCGGTTCGGGAGCGCCTCGCTTGCCCGCGAGCGTGATCGTGTCGCCGACCTTGGCCTGATGCACGTCCTTCAGCCCGGTGACGAGGTAGCCGACCTCGCCCGGTCCCAGCTCCGGGACCGGCGTCGGTTCGGGCGCGTTCACGCCGGTCTCCTCGGCCTCGCTCTCGACCCCGGTCGCGAACATCTTGATGCGGGCCTGCGAAGGCAGCACCCCCTGCTGCACCCGCACGTAGGTGATCACCCCGCGGTACGGGTCGAACATCGAGTCGAAGATCAGCGCCTGCAGCGGCTCCGTCGCACCGCCGACGGGCGCGGGAACCCGGTCGATCACGGCCGCCAGCAGCTCGTCGACCCCCTCCCCCGACTTCGCGCTGACATGCAGGATCTCGCTCGGGTCGCAGTCGAGCAGGCTCGCGAGCTCCTTCGCACGCTGCTCGGGCTCGGCGGCCGGCAGGTCGATCTTGTTCAAGGCAGGCACGATGACCAGGCCGGCGTCGCGCGCGAGGTGGTAGTTCGCGAGCGTCTGCGCCTCGAGCCCCTGGGCCGCGTCGACGAGCAGCACCGCGCCTTCGCACGCTTCCAGGGACCGGGAGACCTCGTACGTGAAGTCCACGTGCCCCGGCGTGTCGATCAGGTTCAGCTCGTACCCGTCGTGCAGGAGCCGCACCGACTGCGCCTTGATCGTGATGCCGCGCTCGCGCTCGAGGTCCATCTTGTCCAGGTACTGGGCGCGCATGTCGCGGTCGGGGACCGTGTGCGTCACCTCGAGCAGTCGGTCGGCCAGCGTCGACTTGCCGTGGTCGATGTGCGCCACGATGCAGAAGTTGCGGATGTGTGCGGTCTCGACGCTCACGGCTCACCCATGGTACGGGCGGCCGGGAGAGCGGGGACGCGCTGGTACGCTGGTCGGCCGATATGGCGAACATCAAGTCACAGATCAAGCGGAACAAGCAGAACGAGGTACGCCGCGAGCGCAACAAGGCCGTGCGCTCGGCGCTGAAGACCTCGCAGAAGAAGGTCGAGACCGCGATCGCCGAGGGCGAGGCCGAGGCCGCTCAGGAACAGGCCCGCGATGCAGCGCGCGCTCTCGACAAGGCCGCGAGCAAGGGAGTCGTGCACAAGCGCACGGCGGCGCGGCGCAAGAGCCGTCTCGCGAAGGCGGCCAACGCCACCGGGCAGTAACGCAGCTCCGCCCGCCGTTCCGAGCTCTCCGGCGTAGGCTTGCCGCATGGTGGGCTCGTCCGGGCGTTCTCCCGTGCCGACCTACCTCGCGATGGCCGCCGTCGTCATGGCGGTCGTCGTGGGACTGAACGCGCTCTCGAGGTCGACACCACGGAGGGAGACGCCGACCGAGAGGGAGACCGCAGCCGGGCCGCCCCCGAAGATGGCGATCATCGGGGGCTTCGGTTCCACGATCGAGCGGGACTTCCTGCCCACCGTCCTGCGACGTCCTCGAGTCTCCGAGCGGCACCGCTACTGCGACGCGCGCGGCTGCTGCCCCACCTCGCGCACGACGCTCGGCACCACGACCGATGCCGGCGTCGTCGTCGCGACGCTCCGATCGCAGGGGTACGTCACAGGCCGGGGCGACCGCGCGATCGTGCGCGCTGGACCGTTCCCCCAGGTCGCGTGGACGGGGATATCAGGTGACGGCACCCGGGAGACGTGGCGACGGGTGGACGTGTCGCACGGCGTCGATGTCGACCGTCCGGCCTGGCCCACGATCTTCGTGCTGAGCCTGGCCGCGTGTCACGACCGGTGAGGGACGCTTGGATCAGCCGGCAGCGATCGCCACGACCAACGTCGGCATCACGGTATAGCCCGAGGCACCGGACTTGAGCGCCCGATCGGCCTCGGCGGCGCGCTCGTGCAGCCGCAGGAGCTGCGTCATGGAGTAACGCCGGGCCTGCTGCTGGTAGCGCCTGGCCTGCCACTCGAACCGGAGCCCCGCCCGCTTCGCGAGCTCGGCAGGAGGCATGCGGTCGGGAAGCGACCGAACACGGATCAGGTCACGGAGCCGGCTCGCGACGCCGCCCAGCACCTTGAGCGGGTCGTCGCCGCCTTCCTCGAGGGAGCGCCAGGACCGGATCGCGCCGGGCAGATCACGCGAGAACGCCCGGTCGCACATGTCCCAGACCTTCTGTTCGCCCAACCCACGGAACTGCTGCGCGACGATCGCGGGGGTGACCCGCTGCCCGTGGAACGCCGCCTCGAGCTGCTGCAGGGCGGCCACGAGCTGCCCCGGCTCCTCACCGAGGATCTCGACGAGCGCACGAGCCGCGGTCACCGAGAGATCGAGGCCGATCGTGTCGGCGCGACGCGCGAGCCACGGCTCGAGATCCCTCCGCTTGATCTCGATGTGGACGACGTCGCCCACGGGCTTGACGAGCTTGTCGAGCGCTGCCGGCACCTTGCCGCGCTCGGCGACCTGGGCGCAGATCACGAGCTGCGCGTCGGGGTCGGGCGAGGCGAGGTAGGTAGCGAGCTCGGCGGTCGCGTCCTTCGTGAGCGAGCGTGCGCCGGCGATCAAGAGCGCCCGTGATTCACCGAACAACGAGGGGGTCGCGAGATCCTGTAACTCACCGCCCTGCCAGTCCTCGGCGTCGACCTCGATCGGACGCAGGTCGCCCAGGCGGGCGAGCGCCGCCTCACGCAGGAGGAAGGCGTCTTCCCCCCACAGCAACGCGATCGGAGCCGGCGAGCGGGGCGACATGTGGAGATGGTAGCGCCAGGCCGTGACGCCCCGGATCACCGCTGCCCGGTCACGACCGCCGAGCCGCCCTCGAAGGTGATCGTCACGGTGCCACGCTCGTCGGTGCGCCACACGGCCGACCCGGCCCCGGCCAGCGCGTCGAGCGTGCTCGGCACGGGGTGTCCGTACGTGTTCTCGCCGACGCTCACGACCGCGACGGGGGCCCCGACCGCGTCGAAGAACTCGGCGACCGAGGTCGCCGCCCCATGATGAGGCACCTTCAAGACGTCGGCGCGGAGGTCGAGGCCGGCCTCGTCGCGCTGCTCGAGCAACCATTCCTGGGCGGGCTCCTCCGGCTCCGTCGCGAACAGCACGACGTCGTCGCCACGGCTGAGCCGGATCACCAGGGCGTCGTTGTTCGTGTCGGACTCGGTGCCCGAATAGCACTCGTGCGGCGAGAGCACGTCGAGCCGCACGTCGCCCGCGACGAACGACTCGCCCGCCCACGGGGTGCGGCTGTCGATGTCCTCGTCGGCGATCGCTCGATCGAGCTCCACCTGCAGCGCCGAGGTCGTCGGACATCCCGATCGCAGCACGACACCGACCTGGAAGCGAGCGAGCACGGCCGGCAGCCCGACGAAGTGGTCGGCATGGGGGTGGCTCGCGACCACCACGTCGAGGCGTTTCACACCGAGCGCGGCGAGCTCGGTGGCGACCTGCTCCTCGTCGGGGCCGCCGTCGATCAGCACCGTCACACCGCCTGGGGTCGTGACGAGGGCTGCATCGCCCTGGCCGACATCGAAGACCCGCACGGTGAGCGAGGACGGCGGGCCGGCCGAAGTGGCCGAGTTCCAGACGAGGAGCGGCAACGCCAGCGCCCCGACGAGAACCACCCGTCGTGACGGCCTCCACCCGGTTCGTAGCGCGACCGTGAAGGCGGCCACGAGGGCGGAACCCACGGCCAGCACGAGCGGTCCGCCGCGCGAGGTGATGTGGGCCACGGGCGCACGCCCGGCGACGTTGGCGATGAGCTCGAGCGCGCGCATCGGCACCTGCGCTGCGAGCCCGACGAGGTGCCCGAGAGGCTCGGAGACGATGCCCATGCCGGCGGCGAGGAGCCCCAGCAGGAGCGAGGGCGCGACCGTCGGGGCCGCGAGCACGTTGGCCAGCAACGTGACCCCGGGCACGTCGTGGAAGTGGAAGAGCAGGACCGGAGTCACCCCGAGCTGGGCGGCCAGCGTCGTGCCGGCCGCCGCCGCGACCGGCCGAGGCATCACCCGCTCGAACCGCTCGCCGAGCGGGGCGGCCATCGCCACCATGCCGGCGGTGGCCAGCACCGACAGCTGGAAGCCGATCGACAGCACGAGCACCGGCTGCAGGATCAGCAGCGCCAGCACGGCACCCGCGAGCACGACCGCGGTCGATCGAGCACGTCCGAGCAGCAGCCCGATCAGGGTGAGCGCGCTCATCGCCCCCGCCCGCATCACCGACGGCTCCGCGCCGGTCAGCACGACGATGAAGGCGACGGTTCCCAGTCCGATCGCGACCTGCGCGGGCCTCGGAAGCCCGATCATCGTGACGAGAGCGAGCACGGGACCGAGCACCATCGCGACGTTGCCGCCCGAGACGACGAGCAGGTGCGTGAGGCCGGTCGCCTTGAAGTCTCGTTCCACACTGGGATCGAGGTGCGAGTCGTCGCCGAGCGCGAGACCCATCAGCAGCCCTGCCTCCCTGGCGGGGAAGATGGCCTCGATCGATTGGCCGACCGTCTCACGCACCGCCTGGGTCGATCGCACGAACGGATCCGGTGAGCCCCCGACGCGTTCGACCTCGCTCGCTCGGAGCGTCACCGCGACGCCCTTCGCGTGGAGCGCGTCGAGGAACTCAGGATCGTCGGGTACCTGGAGCGCCCCGTCGATCCGGACGAGGTCGCCCCGGACGGCCGAGGGGGGATCCTCGTCTCCGGAGAGCCAGATCGTTTCGCGGAGCGAGCTCGCCGAACCGTCGGCCATGCGCACGAGCCGCACGTCGGCCAACGCATGCCATCCGAGCGCACCCGGCCGCGGATCCTCCCGAAGCGTGGCCTCGGCCTCGACGCGGTCGGGAGCCATCGCGGCGAGCGGGGACGATCCGAGCCGCTGCCCGGCGATCAGCGCCCAGCAGACCCCCGTGGCCGAGACCCCGCCCAGCACGAGGGCGGTCACGGCCACGATCGACCCACCGGGACGACGCATCGGCGGCGTCACCCCCTGGACGACGCCGGCGGGGCGAAGCGCCTCGGGCACGAGACCTGCGACCGCGACTGGATCGTGTCGGCGGACCGCCGGAGCGGCGATCGCGGCCGCGGCCAGCGACGCGAGACCCAGGAGCCCCGGGACCCACGTCGCCCACGAGCGGGCGGGGCCGAAGCCCGCGAGCAACCCTGCCCACCACGCGGCCGTCGCGACCGGCAGCAGCCACGCGCTCATACCGTGACCTGGTCGCGGATCTCCTCCAGGGTCGCGGGGCCGATGCCGCTCACGCTCTCGAGGTCGTCGACCGACGCGAACGGCCCATTGTCGGTGCGGTAGTCGACGATCGCCGCGGCGAGCACCTCGCCGATGCCCGAGAGCGCTTCGAGCTCGGTCGCGCTGGCCGTGTTGACGTTGATCAACGATCCGCTCGAGGCGTCCGATCCCGTCGCTCCGGGGACCGCGGCGGCGGGGCCGGCAGCCCCCTGCTTCGGGACGATCACCTGTGAGCCGTCGGTGAGCGGCGCGGCGAGGTTCAGAACGCTGAGGTCGGCGCCTTTGCGCGGGCCCCCGGCACGCTCGACCGCGTCGATGACCCGATCGCCCTGCGCGAACTCGTAGACCCCGGGCTGGTGCACCCACCCGGTCACGTCGACGATGATCGGTGGACCGGTAGGAGAGGCTTCCGCGAGGGCGGCGCCCGAGACCGCGGGTGCTTCGCCCTGCGCCTCGGCCGCGATCTGGACCGGCTTCGGAAGCGATCGCACGTACCACAGGCCTGCCCCGGCCATCGTGACCCCCACGACTGCGACGAGACCGACCAGCTCACCGCGCGACAGCGTCTCGAGCCGCTCCCTGATGCCCATGCGCCGACGCTAGGGACCTCCACCCGGGACGTCGGTGACCCTCGTCACATCCCGGCGCGTTCGCGTCGACGGCCTGGGCGTGGTTGCATCCGGACATGGAGCGACTCCGAGAGGACGGGATCGGGCTGGACGAGCTCGCGCAGGCGACCAGGAACCATGGCATGCCGCTGGAGGCGCTCCGAGCCGACATCACGCCCGCGGGTCTGCACTACGTGTTGATCCACTATGACGTGCCGTTCCTCGACGAGTCGACACATGCGCTCTCGCTCGAGGGATTCGATCGGCCACTCAGCCTGACCCTCGACGAGCTGCGATCGCGGCCGTCCGTGACCATGCCGGTCACGTTCGAGTGCGCCGGCAACGGCCGTGCCCTGTTCGACGCGCGTCCGTTCAGCCAGCCATGGCTGCTCGAAGCGGTCGGCACGGCCGAATGGACCGGGACCCCGCTCGCCGGCGTGCTCCACGACGTCGGTGTGCCGGCAGGCACCGGCGAGCTGCTGTTCACGGGCGTGGATCGCGGCGTCGAGGGCGGCGAGGAGCAATCGTACGAGCGGGCGCTCTCACTCGATGAGGCGATGCGCGACGAGGTGCTGCTGGTCTACGCGATGAACGGCCGGGCACTGGCGCCGCAACACGGCGGTCCTCTCCGCCTGCTCGTGCCGGGCTGGTACGGCATGACGAACGTCAAGTGGCTCGCCCGCATCATCGCGCTGAGCGCTCCGTACGAGGGGTACCAGAACGCGGTCGCCTACCGGCTGCGCACCGATCCCGACGAACGGGGCGAGCCGGTCTCGCGGATGCGGGTGCGATCGTTGATGGCCCCGCCCGGCATCCCGACCTTTCCCGAGCGCGAGCGCGTCGTCCCCTCCGGCCCGACGACGCTCGAAGGCAGAGCATGGTCCGGCACGGCGCCGATCGAGCGCGTCGAGGTGAGCGTCGACGGATGCGAACGCTGGAGCGATGCCGCGCTCGAGCCCGCGCCCTCTCCGTCCGCGTGGCATCGGTGGACGTTCGACTGGACCGCGACCCCCGGGATCCACGAGGTGGCGTGCAGGGCCACCGACGCCGACGGCGTGACCCAGCCGCTGGAGGCCGAGCCGAACCTCGGCGGCTACGCGAACAACGCGGTGCACCGCGTGCGCGTGACCGTGACCGATCGACCCCGACGGATCAGCGCTTCGTGACGACGTTCACCAGCTTCGGGGCACGCACGACTTCCTTCACGACCTCGCGGCCGTCGATCGCCGCCTGAACCTTCCGGCTCGCACGGGCGAGCTCCAGCGCGCCGTCGTCGTCGATATCGGCGGGCACCTCCGCCTTGTCGCGGAGCTTCCCGTCGACCTGGAACACCATCGTGACGGTGTCCTCGACGGTCAGGGCCGGGTCGAAAGACGGCCACGGCGACGCGTGGACCGATGCCGGCTCGCCAAGGTCGACACGCCAGAGCTCCTCCGCAGCGAAGGGCGCGAACGGCGCGAGCATCTGCACGAGCGCGCGGGCGGCGTCGAGCGCTCCCCCGCCGGCGTCGATCGCCGCGCGCATCTCGTTCGTCAGCACCTGCAGCTTCGAGATCGCGATGTTGAAGCGGAAGCGGTCGAGATCGTCGGTCACGCCACGGATCGTCTTGTGCGTGAGCCGCACGAGCGACTCCGGCTCCGGGGACGAGGCCCCACGCTCCACGGCCTCGCCCACCGCGGCGAAGACCCGTCCGAGCCACGAGTGCACGCCGGGACGCCGGTCGGGGTCGTCCCCGGCGATCAGCTTCCAGTCGATGTCGTCCTCGAACGGGCCCGCGAAGAGCATGATCAGGCGCATCGAGTCGGCGCCCCAGCGTTCCACCAGCGGCATCGGCTCGACGATGTTGCCCTTGGACTTGCTCATCGAGGCGCCGTCGAAGATCACCTGGCCCTGGTTCATGAGCCGCGGGAACGGCTCGGTGAACCCGACCATGCCGAGGTCGTAGAGCACCTTGGTGAAGAACCGCGTGTAGAGCAGGTGCAGGATCGCATGCTCGACCCCGCCCGTGTACTGGCCGACGGGCATCCATCGATCGACGTCCTCGCGGCGGAACGGGCCGCCCTCGTAGCCGGGCGAGCAGTACCGGAAGAGGTACCAGCTCGAATCCACGAAGGTGTCCATCGTGTCGGTGTCGCGCGTCGCCTCGCCGCCGCACGACGGGCACCGCACGTGCTTCCACGTGGGATGGCGCGCGAGCGGGCTCTCCCCGCCCAGCCGGAAGTCGGCGTCGTCGGGCAGCAGCACGGGAAGCTCGTCGTCGGGCACCGGCACCTCCCCGCACGTGGGGCAATGCACGATCGGGATCGGAGCGCCCCAGTACCGCTGACGCGAGAGCAGCCAGTCGCGCAGGCGGAAGTTCACGGTCGCCTCGCCGCGCCCCTCCTGCTCGAGCCAGGCCGTGACCTTCGCGATCGACGCAGGCGACGGCTCTCCGTCGAAGGGACCGCTGTTGACCATGACCCCGTCGTGAGGCATCGCCTCGGTCATCGAGTCGGGGTCGACAGGATCGGATCCCTCAGGTTGGATCACCACCCGCACCGGCAGCCCGTGCTGCCGTGCGAACGCGAAGTCGCGCTCGTCGTGCGCGGGCACGGCCATGATCGCGCCGGTGCCGTACTCCATCAGCACGTAGGGCGCGGCGTACACTGGCACGCGCTCGCCGTTCACAGGGTTCACGGCGTGCACGCCGAGGGAAGCGCCCTCCTTCGTGTCGACAGCCTCGCGCTCGGCGGTGGACGTGCGCCGGGCCCGCTCGACGAGCGGTTCGACGTCGTCCCACGTGCCGCCCAGCTTCGCGAGTCGCTCGACCGAGGGGTGCTCGACCGAGAACACGAAGAACGTCACGCCCCACAGCGTGTCGGGGCGGGTCGTGAAGACCTCGATCTCCTCGCCGGTCTCCTCGATCGAGAACGCGACGCTCGCACCCTCGCTTCGGCCGATCCAGTTGCGCTGCATCGTCAACACGCGCTCCGGCCACTCGTCGAGCGTGTCGATGTCGTCGAGCAGCCGCTGCGCGTACTCGGTGATCTTGAAGAACCACTGCGTCAGGTTCCGGCGTTCCACGGTCGCGCCGCAGCGCTCGCATGCCCCCTGGATCACTTGCTCGTTCGCGAGCACGGTCTGGTCGTTCGGACACCAGTTGACCGGCGATGCCTTCCGGTAGGCGAGCCCTCGCTCGAAGAACCGCAGGAACAGCCACTGGGTCCACCGGTAGTACGCGGGCTCGTGCACCGCGAGCCGCCTGGTCCAGTCGAACGACATGCCCATCCGCCGGAACGACCGCCCCTGCTGCTCGATGTTCGCGTCGGTCCAGGCCCGCGGGTCCGCGCCGCGCTTGATCGCCGCGTTCTCGGCCGGGAGCCCGAAGGAATCCCATCCGATCGGATGCAGCACGTTGTAGCCACGCATCCACCGGTAGCGCGCGACCACGTCGCCTCCGGTGAACGCCTCGGCGTGGCCCATGTGCAGGTCGCCGGACGGATAGGGGTACATGTCGAGCGCGTAGAAGCGAGGCCGCTCGTCGCCCGGATCGTCGGAGGCCCGATACAGGTCCTCGTCGGCCCACGCCTGCTGCCACTTGGGCTCGATCTCGCTCGGTTCGTACCGCCTGCTCATGTCGCAGATGGTAGCGGCGCCGCGACCTCAGACGGCGCCGGGGCTCATCTCGACCATGCCCCATGGGCTCCCGTACTCGTTGAGCAGGTCCATGAACGGCACGGCGTCGAACGCCTCGGGGCCCAGCACCCCGGCGCCGGACCACGTGCCGCTCGCGAGGAGCTCCAGGCCGATCACGGGATTGATCGCGGTCTGCCAGACGACCGCTTGGGCGCCGTCGTCCTTCCACGTCTGCTCGTTGTCGACCACGTGGTACAGGTAGACCTCCCGCGGTGAACCGTCGGTGCCGATGCCCGCGACCCACGTGCCCGCGCATGTCTTCCCCGTCATCCGGTCGCCGAGCGTCATGGGGTCGGGCAGCGCTGCCGCGACGACGTCGCGGGGCGACACCTCCGTGTCACGCACCCGGACCTTCTCCACCCGGTCGAGGCCGAGCTTGGCGAGGGTCGCGAGCACCTGGATGAACTCGTCGCCCAGGCCGTACTTGAACGTGGCCCGCGAACAGTCGATCCACCGAGGCACGAGGAGCACCTCCTCGTGCTCGACGTTCACGCACTCGACGTCTCCGATGCCCTCGGGGAACGTGAACGTCTCGGGCTCGCTGAACGGAGCGGTCGTGAACCAGCCGCGGTCGCTCTCCCAGATCACCGGCGGATTCAGGCATTCCTCGATCGTGGTCCAGATCGAGAACGTCGGAGCGAAGTCGTACCCCTCGATCTCGAGGTTCGCGCCGTCGCGCACCCCGATCTGGTCGACGACGTCGAACAGATGGTCGGCCGCGAAGCGGGCGAACACGTCGGCGGCCCCGGGCTCGACGCCGAGCCCGACCAGGGCGAGCGAGCCGCGGTCCTCCCACAGATCGGCCATGGCGAACTGGTCGTCGCCGAGCTTCTTCCCCGTCTCCTCGTGCGGCCGCTCGGGATGCGGCTCCGAGAGCGACATCGCCATGTCGAGGTAGTTCACGCCCGCCTCCAGCGCCCCTCGGAAGATCGGCATCACGAAGCGGGGGTCCGCGGCATTGAGGACCACATCGCACCCGTGCGCTCGGAGGGCCTCGGCGACCTGCGACGCATCGGTCGCGTCGAGCCTGGCCGCGGAGAACCTCCCCGGGCCGCCGTACCGATCGGCGACCCGGCGGGCTTTCGACTCGTCGATGTCCGTGAACACGATGTGTTCGTAGAAGTCGCGGCGCGCGGCGATCGGGGCGAACGCCGATCCGACCCCGCCCGAGCCCACCACAAGGATCCTCACGCTCAAGCCACCTCCTGCCCCGTTCCAGCGCGGCGACGGATGGGATGGTAGCCGTGCGGGACCTGCCGCGCCCGTGGCTAGGATGTGCGATGTGCGTGCCATCCCGTTCGGGCATGCGCACCGACCATCCACGCCCCAGGAGCCCTCCCCTGGTCTCTCTCGAGCGTCTCTCGACCACCAGGAACCTCACCGGCGCGGCGCTGGCCGCGGTGCTCGTCGCCGCGGTCGTGATCGCGATGGTGGCCGGCGGATCGGAGGACGCGGACCCCCGTGCGAGCCCCGCGTCCGCCGCCGGTATCACCCCGGTCGATCCGACGCCCACGCCGGAAGCGCTCGGCCCTTCATGGCCAAAGCGCCTCACGTTCCTCAGCGATTCGGTGGGTCTCGGATCGGTCACGGCGTTGCGAGAGACCATGCCTCGATGGCGCGTCCGGGTGCTCGGCGAACCGGCGCTGATGCTCGACGATGCCGCCGCCCAGCTCCGGAGCGGCGGACGGCTCGACCGGGTCGTGGTCGTCGCGCTCGGCTACAACTCGTTGTGGAGACGACGGCGTGTCGATTACGACCTCTTCGCGGAGCGGTTCGATGGGGAGGCAGATCGGCTCTTGCGCGTGATCCGGAACAAGGGCGGCCGCAAGATCGTCTGGATCACCCTGCGGGAAGCCTCGAGACCCAACGTCCCTCCTCAAGGGAAGCGGCAGCACGCCACCTACGCCTGGTACTTCCCCTACGTGAACGAACGGCTCGATCGGCTCGCGGGCGGCAACGGCGACGTGGTGCTCGCGGACTGGGCGGCGATCTCGAACCGGCCCGACATCACCTACGACGCGTTCCACCTCGATCCCGACGGGGCGGTGCTGTACGCGAGGCTGATCCGTCGCTCGGTGTTGAGGGCTCCGTACGAGCCGTCGAGGCCGTGATCCGAGGCGGCGTGCCGGCCCGGCCGGACTTCACCAAGATGAGACTCATCTACGATAGGCGGATGGTGGACGGAACGCCCGGGTTCCTCGATCTGCTCCCGCGGAGCGAGAAGCCTCGCTCGTCCGGCCTGACGCACGTTCTGGACAAGGGCGCGGCCCCGGCCGAGATCGAGATCCTGCTGTCCAGGGCGGGCGACGCGATCGACCTCTGGAAGCTGGGCTGGGGCACCGCGTACCTCGAACCAGACGTGCCGCAGAAGGTCTCGATCCTCGCCGACCACGGCGTCCGTGCCTGCGTCGGTGGCACGCTCCTCGAGGTGGCCTGGGGACAAGGGCGAGCCGAGGCGTGCCTCGAGTGGGCGGCCGAGATGGGCTTCCCATGCGTCGAGGTGTCCAACGGCTCGATCGGCATGCCGCTCTCGGAGAAGCGCCGCTTGATCGCCGAGGCATCGCGCGCGTTCGTCGTGGTCTCTGAGGTCGGCTCGAAGGACCCGACGACGCCCGTCTCCCCCGACGGCTGGGTCGAGGAGATGGCGGGCGACCTCGAGGCCGGCGCGGTCTGGGTGCTCGCCGAAGGCCGTGAGAGCGGAACCGTCGGTCTCTACGATCCCGACGGAGGGGTGCGCGAGGAGATCGCCGAGGCCCTGACCGAACACATCGGCCTCGCCAGGGCGATCTTCGAGACCCCGCGGAAGGACCAGCAGGCCTGGTTCATCGCCCGGTTCGGGAACGGGGTCAACCTCGGCAACGTGCCGATCCAGGAGGTGTTCGGTCTCGAGGCGCTCCGGCTCGGCCTGCGCGCCGACACGATCGCGTTGTCACAGGAGACGACGAAGCGGCCCGGATCCGAGTCATGAGCAATCTCGTTCCCCGCCGGTACCGTGGCGTCGCGGTGACCGACGTCGACGTCCCGCTGAGACCCGAAGACCTCCGGGATCACTTCCTGGGACGCGAGGCGTACCGGCGGACCGAATACATCGTCGCTCGGCACGACGACGCAGTCGCCGTGATGCGCGTGCGGAAGGCGTCCGACGAGCCGTTGTTCTCGCCGATCACCGAGGTCGAGATCCTCGCCGAGCCGCACGAGACCACCGAGGTGCATGCGCCCGACGTCGACACCGGCGTGCCCACCCAGCTCGCGCGCACGTCTCGGCAGGCGGCGCCCGGTGCGCGCTGCGTGGTGGTCCGTGGCCGGTACGAGCACGTGAACTTCATCCTCGAGCCGGAGCCGGTGCCGTTGCGGATCGTCGAGGTGGCGCCGCCGGCGCCCGCCAAGCTTGTGCACCAGGTGGAACGGATCCTCGACCTCGCGGAAGATCTCCCGCCCGTCGACGTGCGCCCCGATGTGGTGGACCTGCGCGATCTCGCGGCGAGCATGCCGGCCGACCGCTACCTGTTCCCCTGCCGGGGCTCGGGCGTCGATGCCCCCGGGGCGATCGTCGACTTCCTCGACACGAGGCCGCCACGGGCCGACTGGGTCCTCGTGGGGTGCGCGCGCTCGCGTCAGATCCACGAACACTTCTACGGCGACGTGCCTCCCTTCGTCGAGATGTGCCCGCGGGAACGGGTCGGCATCGTCGACGGGCCGACCCTCACGAAGTGCTGCATGCTGGAAGATCGCATCGAACACGACGGCTCGCTCGTCGTCGTGCCGTGGGGAGCGAGCCTCGAGGAGGTCCGGCTGGGGCTCGGCATCGTCTTGGGGGCGACGGAGTCGGCGTGGGCGCCCGCCTGACGGAATCGGCCCTGTACGGGCACCTGTGGGCCACCGATGAGCTGCGCGCGATCTTCGACGAGCGGGAACGGCTTCGATCGTGGCTGGAGATCCTGGCGACGCTCGCCGAGGCGCAGGCCGAGCTCTCC
Source organism: Actinomycetota bacterium (assembly GCA_035249905.1). Classification (GTDB taxonomy): domain Bacteria; phylum Actinomycetota; class UBA4738; order UBA4738; family HRBIN12; genus JAOUEA01. The sequence continues at coordinate 46,769 of DATFFT010000095.1, forward strand.
ATCGTTCCGCTCGAGGCGGCCGAGGCCATCCGCGACGGGGCCTCGGTCGACGCGCTGGACCTCGAGTACGTGGCGGCCGAAACGGCCGCCACCGGGCATTCGACCCTGGGATTGATCCACGGCCTCCGGCGGATCCTGCCGCCCGAGGCACGGGAATGGGTCTACTACGGCGGCACCGTGCAGGACCTCACCGACACCTGGTTCGCCCTGGCGATGCGACGGGTGAGCGAGATCGCCCGCCGCGACCTGGGGGCGATCGAGGATGCCGCGCTCGAGCTCGCCCGGCGCTACCGCGACACCCCGATGCTGGGCCGCACGCACGGCCAGGCCGGCTCGCCCATCACGTTCGGGCTGAAGGCGGCGACATGGGCGGACGAAGCACGTCGCCATCTCGACCGTCTCGACGAGGGCATCCCCCGGTGGTCGGTGGGCCAGCTCGCGGGCGCCGTCGGCAACCTCGCGTTCTTCGGCGACAGGGGGATCGAGCTGAGGCGGGTCTTCTGCCGGCGCCTGGGCCTCGGCGATCCGGGCGTGTCCTGGACCACCACCCGCGACCGTCCGGCCGAGTTCACCGTGGTGCTCTCGATGATCGCGGGAACGTTGGGCCGCATCGGCAACGAGGTCGTCCAACTCCAGCGGTCCGAGATCGGCGAGGTGCGGGAAGCCGCCGGCGCCGCCAGCGTCGGCAGCATCACGATGCCCCACAAGCGCAACCCCGAGGCCGCCGAACACCTCGTGACTCTCGCACGGCTCGTGCGTGCCGAGGGCGGCGTCATGCTCGAGGGCATGGTCGCCGAGCACGAGCGCGACGGCCGGGCATGGAAGGCGGAATGGATCGCGCTTCCGGAGGCATGTTTGCTGACCGGCGCCGCGCTCTCGTTCGGGCGCCGGCTGCTCGAGGACCTCGAGGTCGACGAGGAGGCGATGCGCCGGAACCTCGAGGCCTCGCCGTTCTCCACCTCGGAGCGCGTGCTCACAGCGCTGTCGCCGGCGCTCGGCAAGCATCGCGCACAGGCACGACTCCAGGAGCTGCTCGAGGGAGCACGCCGGAGCGGCACCACGGTCGAGGACGCGTTGCTCGCCGACGACGAGGTCCGGGCGCGGCTGCCCGAGGGGCTCGTGCCCTCGCTCGCACACCCGGATACCGGCGGTGCCGGCGCGATGGTCGACGAGGTGCTCGCCCGAGCGGCGGCCGCGCGAGCGAGCCAGCCCGGGCGACGGATGTGAGGACCCTCCCGCGGATCCGGCTCGCGGCACTGCCGACGCCGCTGGTGCGAGCGGAGCGGGCCGAAGCCGCCCTCGGCTCGGGGCCGATATGGGTCAAACGCGACGATCTCACGGGGTTCGCCCTCGCGGGGAACAAGGCGCGCAAGCTCGAGCTCCTCCTCGGCGACGCGCTCGAGCGCGACCGCGACGTCGTGGTCACCGGCGGTGGTCCCGGGTCGAACCACTGTCAGGCGACCGCCGCCGCGGCACGGGTCGCCGGGCTGCCATGCCGCCTGATCATGTACGGGAACGAACCTGCTCGCGCTCCGGCGAACCTTCGGTTGGCGCGGGCGTTCGGGGCCGAGGTCTCGTTCACCGGCGATCCCGATCGGTCATCGGTCGACGCCGGGATCGAGGACGCAGCTGCATCGCTCGCCGCCGCCGGCGGGCGGCCGGCGACGATCCCGCGGGGTGGCGCCTCGCCGCTCGGCGCGGTGGGATACGCGCTGGCCGCCGGCGAGCTCGCCGACCAGCTGGCCGCGGCGAACGTCGAACCCTCGGCGGTGGTCGTCGCCGCCGGGTCATCGGGCACGCAGGCAGGGCTCGTCGCTGACTCGGCCGGCCGATCCCGTCGATGGCGGGTCGTCGGCGCCTCGGTGAGCCGACCCCGGGAGGAGTCCGCGCGAAGGGTCCTCGAGCTCGCACGCGGCTGCGCCGAGCTGCTCGGCGTGCCGGGGGCGGAGCCGGCCGACGTCGATGTCCGTGACGCCCGCGGCCCCGGATACGGACACCGGTCCCCTCGGGGAGCCGAGGCGGCCGAGCTGTTCGCTCGAACCGAAGGACTGCTGTTGGACCGGGTGTTCACCGCGAAGGCCGCCGGGACGTTGATCGACATGATCCGAGGCGGCGAGGACGGACCCTTCGTCTTCGTGCACACCGGCGGAACGGCCACGATCCTGGACGAGGAGGCGGACGCATGACGGGGCCATCGAAGAGCGGGCCGTCGACCGAGGCACCGGCCCCCGAGCTCGTGGAGGCCGGATTCGCCCTCGAGGTGGCCGACGCGCCGCTGCTGCACGAGGGTCTGAACCTCGCCGACCTCGCCCACGTACTGGCACTGCACGAGCAAGGGCTGATGCCGGACGACGCGGCGTCCGGGCTGCTCAGCGTGCTGCTCGAGGTCTCCAGGATCGCCGCGGAGGACTTCCCCTACGAGGCCGAGTACGGCGACCCCTACAACTGCCGGGAACGGTACTTCGTCGAACGGATCGGCAACGACGCGGGGTGGCTCCACGCCGGCAGACCCCGGCGCGAGGCCGCGCGGATCGCCCTGCGGGTGGGCCTGCGGCGCCTCGTGCTCGGACTGATCGAGGACACGGCCGGCTTCGCCGACGCCGTCGCGACCACCTCCGAGCGCCACGCCGAGACTCTCATCCCCGATCAGACGTACCTGCAGCAGGCGCAGCCGTCGACGTTCGGGCACTACCTGTTGACCTTCGCCTACCCGGCGCTCCGCGACGCCGTTCGCCTGCGCCACGGGTTGGAATGGGTGAACCGGAGCCCCGGGGGCGCCGGGTGCGTGAACGGGAGCCGCCTGTCGGTCTCACGCACGCGCGAGGCCGAGCTGATGGGGTTCGACGGGGTGATCGAGCACACCCGCGACGCGATGTGGCAGACCGACGGCCTGGTGCACCTGCTGGCCACGAGCGCGAGCCTGCTCACGAACATGAGCAAGCTCGCCGAGGACCTCGAGATCTGGGACAGCCAGGAGTTCGACTTCGTCGACCTGGCCGGCGCGTACACGCGAGCGAGCGTGCTGATGCCGCAGAAGCGGAACCCGTACGCCCTCTCGATCGTGCGCGGATCGGCCGGCGTCGCGATCGGGCGGCTCTCCGGCTTCCTCTCGGTCGTGAAGACGCCGTCGGCGCGAAGCGACAACCTGATCTTCGCCTACGGCGAGGTGCCGAGATCGCTCGAGCTGGCCGCGCGGACCACGAGGCTGATGTCCGGGGTCGTCTCGACGCTGACCGTGAACGCCGAACGCATGCTCGACTCGCTCATGTCCGGCTTCAGCCAGGCGACCGACCTCGCGGAGTTCGTCATGCAGACGTGCGACGTCGACTATCGCACCGCGTATCAGGTGGTGGGCAGGGCGGTTCGGCGCGCCGCGGCCGAGGGGCTCCGAGGCGCGGATGTGACCGGAGAGATGCTCGACCGCGCGGCGGAGGAGGTGCACGGCCGGCCGCTGGGGCTCGAGGGGCGCGACCTCTCCGAGGTCCTGGACCCGCGCTCGATCGTGATGACCAGGACGTCGGCCGGCGGCGCGGCGCCGACGATCGTGCGGCAGATGGCCTCGTCGGTCGCGGAGGGAGCCTCGGACCTCCTCGACGTGGCCGCGGAACAGCGCCGGGCGCTCGACGACGCCGAGGCCCGGCTCGTCACTGCGGCGGAGCGGCTGGCGTCGACGTGAGCGGTCCGTCGGCGACCACATATTCGATCTCGGGCTCTCCCAACAGGGTGTTCGAGACGTAGCAGTAGCTGATCGCGCGGTCCATCAGGGCCTCGACCTCCTGCCGTGGCAGGCTCGAGTGCACGACGAGCCGGAAGCGGCTCAAACGCAGCCCGTCGTACCCGGCCGTGACCTTGACCGCGACGTCGGGCAGGTCGCGATCCTGCTTGCGGAAGCTGTGGACCACGGCCATCGTGAAACAGACCGCCATCGACGCGACCAGCAGCTCGGTCGGCGTCGGGCCCGCGTCGTCGCCACCGAACTCGACGGGCTCGTCGGAGACGATCTCGAACCCGCGCACGGGAACGCGAACCCGATAGTCGCCTTCCCAGTAGGCGGTAAGCTCCATGGCCCATGGAGTCTAGTGGCACCCCCACGCCGCCTCCGGCCACCCTTCCCGATGAGGTGCGGGTCGTCAACGTCGGGTTGTCGATGTTCGCCGACACCGTGATCGACCAAGGAGCCGACGCCGTCGACGTGGACTGGAAGATCCCCGCCGGCGGGCGGCCCGAGTCGGTCGATGCGCTCACGCGCCTGTACGGTCCCGCCGCCCGCTCGATCGACGATGCCAACGCAGAGGTGGTGCGCCGTCTCGACGCGGCGACACCGGTGCTGCGGTCGATCGGCACGGCCGGCGACGACGTGCCGGGTATGGACGAGCGCACGATCCTGCACTGCGGCCCCCCGCTGCCCTGGCAGGAGTTCTCCGACCCGCTTCGCCGATCGGTGCGAGCGGCGGTGATGGCCGAGGGGTGGGAGGCCACTCCCGAGCAGGCCGAGCGGCTCGTCTCCGAACGAGGCGTCGTGCTCGCCTCGGCGAACGCCCACGCGACCAGCGTGCCCATGGCGACGGCCCTCGGGCCGTCGGCGCCGGTCCTCGTCGTCGAAAACCCGCAGAGCGGTCACCGTGCGTACTCGGGCATCAACCAGGGACCGGGTCAGACCGCATGGTTCGGCGTCGAGACCCCCGCCGCCGTCGAGCGGCTCGTCTTCCTTCGGGACGCGGTCGCGCCGGTCCTCGACGCGGTGATCCGTGCCAGCGACCCGGTCGACGTGTTCTCGTTCGTGGCGCAGGCCCTGCAGATGGGCGACGACGCCCATATGCGCACGCAGGCCGCGACGAACATCCTGATCCGTCACTGGCTGCCGGCGCTGGTGGAGGTCGAGGATGCCGCTGCCGTCGATGTCGCACGATTCCTCGCCTCCGATCATCTGTTCTTCCTGAACATCGCGATGGCCGCCGCGAGGTGTGCGACCGGCTGGGCCGCCGAGGTCGAGGGCTCGAGCATCGTGATCGGCATGGCGCGCAACGGCACGACGTTCGGGATCCGTCTCTCCGGCGTCGAGGACCGGTGGTTCATCGCCGGGGCGCCCCCGGTCGAGGACGCGCTCTTCCATCCGGGGTACGGACCCGACGACGGGGCGCTCGACATCGGCGACAGCGCGGTGCTCGAGCTCATCGGGCTCGGCGGTGCCGCCGCTGCCGCGTCCCCTGCCGTGGCGACGTTCCTGGGGGGCTCGATGTCGGCCGCCGTCGCGACGACCGAGGCGGTGGCGAGGATCTGCGCCGGGCGCAGCAGCCGATTCAAGCTCCCCATGCTCGATCTGCAGGGCTCCCCGGTCGGGGTCGACGTCCGCAAGGTCGTGGAGCTGCAGATCACGCCCGCGATCAACACCGGCATCCTGCACGCCACCGACGGCACCGGGCAGGTCGGGGCGGGCATCGCCCGTGCCCCGCTGGCGTGCTTCGAGGAGGCGCTGCTCGCGCTCGACGCCTCGCTTCGATGAGGGCGACACGCGTCGGGGCCGGGGTGCAGGCCGCCGTGCAGGCGGGCGGAGAAGGCGCCGTCGTCGCCTGGTTCCCTCGAGCGTGCTACGTGTCGCTTCCCGGCGGTCTGTTCGCGACCGTGGCCGATGGGGTGCCCATCGGGCCGATCCACGCCGTCTTGGACTCGACGCCCGCTCGGACACACCCCGGCGCCTCGGCCCGCGTCGTCGACGGCGATCTCGAGATCGACGGGGCGACGATCGTGCTCGCCGGAGCCCAGCCATGGCTGGGCACACTTCCCTCGCCCGCCGAGGTCGTCTCGAGCGCCGACGACGTCGTCGCCGCGACCGAGGATGCGAGGGGATCGGCGCTCCTCGCCGAGCCGTATCGGAACCGGGCGCATCGCGCTCGCGACCGACTCGCGGCGGGTGCCCTCGACGAGGCCGCCCGCCTGCTGGTCGGCCTGGGACCGGGTCTCACGCCGTCCGGTGACGACGCGCTCGCCGGCATCGTGTTCGCCTTTCGGGCGACGGGCGGCCTCGACGCCGAGTCGCTCACCATGGGCGCCTCGGAAGCCGGAGAGACCGGCACGATCTCGCGAGGGTTCCTGCGGTGGGCGGCCCGAGGCCAGGCGCTCGAGCCGGCCCACGACCTGCTCGCCTCCGCCGCGATCGGCGACGCGGACCGGGCCTCGCGGGCGGCCCGTCGGACGGCCGCGATCGGGGAGACGTCGGGGGCCGACTTCCTGCTCGGGCTTCGATGGGGCATGGAGGCCGCGCCTCAGCTGGCTCGGCCGTCCCCCGCCCACAGCCGCCGATAGATCTCGACGTGGTCCCGAGCCGATGCCTCCCACGAGAAGCCCCGCGCGACCTCCGGACCTCGGGAGCCGAGCCGGCGCCGGAGGTCGGGATCGCATGCGAGCTCTCGCATCGCCGCGGCGAGCGGCCTCGCGTCTCCCGGTGGCACCAGCAGGGCGGTCTCGTCGTGGGTCAGGTACTCGCGGAAGACCGGCAGGTCGGACGTCACGACCGGGAGGCCGGACGCCAGGGCCTCCAGCACCACCAGACCCCAGCCTTCCTTGACCGACGGGAAGGCGAACGCGTCCGACGCCCAGAACCATGCGGGCATCGCCGGGTCGCCCACGGTACCGACGATCACGACGTCGCTCCCGACCTCGAGCCCCAGCGCAGCGGCCCGCTCCAAGACGCCCGACCGGTACGCCTCGTAGTCCTGGAACGAGTGTCCCCCGACGACCGCGAGCACCGGTGGAACGTCGAGCGTGGCCTTCAGCTCGGCCATGGCCTCGATCAGCTGCATGCTCCCCTTCCGCGGCTCGAGCCCACCGACCGTGAGGAACAGGAACCGGTCGTCCGCCCCGACCTCGCGACGCACCCGCTTCGGGTCGAACCCGTCGGGCCGCTCGAAGCGGGCGGCGTCGACCCCGTTGCGGACGACGGTCGCATCCACGCCGTGCTCGCGCCGCAGCAGCTCGCGCCAGAATCCGCTCACGACGAAGACCACATCGGGCTCCGAGACGGATCGTCGCTGGCAATCGATCAGGGCCTCGGTCGTGAAGTCGTCGAGGTGGTGGACCGTGCGCGCGACCAGCCACGGGTCTCCGGCGGTGCCGATCGCGGTCGCGGCCCGGGCCGAGATGCAATCCTCCGCGTGCGCGATGTCGAAGGCGCCGCCCTGCGAGGAGAGCACCTCCTGCAAGGCATCGACCGACGCGAACACCCGTTCCTCGAGGCTCGGGGCGGGTGTCGGAGCCGGGGCGACCGTGTGGGGGGCGGCCACGTCGCGATAGAAGCCGATCGCGGGGTCACCGAGGGCGAACAGGTGGACCGGCGCGCCGAGCCGATACAGCTCCTCGGCGAGATGGACCGCATGCACCACCCCGCCTCGCGGCCGTGTGGAGTACGTCAGGATCGCGACCCGCGGCGCTTCGTGCGGACGACTCACGGGGTCTCCTCGGCGAGGTCGGGACGGCGTGCCGATATGGCTGCCGCCATCAGCGCGGCCCGCGCGGCGGTCGGCGCGACCAGGCAACCGGCGTCCGCCAGCTGCGCGCGCTGGCGACGGACGTCCTGAAGGTCGGAGTCGGTGCCGAGGACGTAGGCCACGACCGCAGCGCCGTCCCGGCGTCGGGCGACCTCCTCACACGGGAGCGAGAGCACCGCCGCCGGGTCCGGGTGCGCCCCGTATCCGAGCACGACGTCGAGCAGCACGACGGCCGTGTCCGGGTCGGCTCCGGCCCTCCGGATCTCCTCGATCCTGGCCTCGGGGTCGATCATCGGATGCGGCCGGCCGCGCGTGTACTCCTCCTCGCCCATGTCGAGGCAGATGTGTGCGCCGTCGGGCGCCGGCAGCCCCCATCCTTCGCGCAACGGGGTGTTGGAGTACACGGGGCCCAGTCGACTCGAGAGCACGACCAGCGCCTCGTAGCAGAGCGTTCCCCCGGTGAAGAGCCCTCGCACGGCGGTCCGTCGAGGCGGCACGCGGTCGATGGTGGGTGCCACGGCCTCGGAGAGGCCCTCACCGGGATCCGGCCGCGGCGATCCCGCCAACTCGACGGCGTCGGCAGCGGCCTCATCGAGGGTTCGAGCCACTCGGAGCCCGGGCCGGGCGAGGCCCTCGTCCTCCATGCCGATCATCGCCGCAACCACGGGCTTGGTTCCGAGCCGGCCGAAGAGGGCCTCGGCAACCTCGGGTGCCGGCGGCTTCGAGACCAACACGACGACCTCGGCACGGGTGTCTGCCGTGACGGACCTGAGCGCGAGATCTGCCATCACCCCGCCCACCGGGGCGGAGAGATCGCGGCCGCCGACCCCGATCACGTCGGTGATGCCCCCGCCCCACCGGTCGACGAGGCTCATGACCTCCTGCGCACCCGTGCCCGCCGCGGCGACGACGCCCACCGTGCCGCGGCGGACCGCGTTCGCGAAGCCCAGGCCGACCCCACCGATCGCCGCGGTGCCGGCGCCCGGGCCCATCACCAACAGGCCCAGCTCGGCGGCTCGCCGCTTCAGTGCGATCTCGTCCTCCAGCGGCACGTTGTCGCTGAACAGCAGCACGTGCATCCCGGCCGTGATCGCCTTCTGGGTCTCGAGCGCGGCGAACTCTCCGGGAACCGACACGATCGCGACGTTCGCACCCGGGAGCGCCTCGGTCGCCTCCTCCAGCGAAAGGGGTCGCGTCGCGGCCCCCGCGGCATCGGCCGCCTGGCTCGATGCGGCGTCGACGGCCGACTCGCCCTGGTCGAGCGCAGCCGTCGCCTCATCGTCGTCGTCGGCGATGACCGCGAAGACCAGATCGTTGGCCGTCGCCTTCCTCAGCGTTTCGTCGCCGAAGCCACGGCCGGACAGGATCTCGACGTTGGCCGGCGTGCCCATCACGGCTGCCGCCCACTCGACGCCGTCCCGCTGCCCCATCGTCCTGGTCGCGGACATCAGCCGCACGGAGTCGATGTAGGAATCCGCGCGCACCCGCGCGAGCCGGGCGGTCACCCGCGATCTCCGGCCGTCGCGAACCCTTTGCCGGATCGCGTCCTCATGACTGACGCAGCGCCATCCAGATGGCGCGGGCGGGCTGGTTGCCCGGGTTCCACCACCGATGGGGCCGATCCGTCCGGAAGTGGAGCGTGTCCCCTCGTCGGACCACGTACTCCTCCCCGTCGACGTCGAACGCCATCGTTCCGCTGAGCACGTAGACGAGCTCCTCGCCGAGGTGCTCCATCGGACGCGGCCCGCTGTCTGCGCCCGCCTCCACCGTCGCGGAGGCTCCCGCCATGAAGAATCGGCCGTAGGGTCCGCTGATACCGGCGAGCTCGAGGCCCTCCTTCGAGGTGAACACCGGGCGGCGGGCGGACCCCCTGATCAACACGGCGCCACGGTCATCGTCCTCCTCTTCGGAGACGAGGAAGGCGATCGAGCGATTGAGGGCGCCCGACAGCTTCATCAAGGTCGTGATCGTCGGAACCATCGTGTTGCGTTCGATCTTGTGGATCGCCGCGGCGGAGACGTCGGATCGCTCGGCGAGCTGCTGCAGCGACATCTTCTTCTGCTGACGCAGCTGACGGATCTTCGGACCTATGGAGGCGACCGCATCGTGCATCGTGCCCTCGGCTCGACAAGCTCCCGCGGGGGCGGGTAGAGTCGAGTTCTCATCACTACAGGCGGAACGGTTGTCCATCATAGTGAATACCGTTCTCGCCGCGCAACCGGGGAGGGATGCGGGTGCCGCGGAGGATCGTCGTCGTCGGTGGTGGTGCGGCGGGCATCGGCGCAGCGGGGGCGGCCAAGCAGACGGATCCGCCGGCCGAGGTCACGGTCTTCACGGAGTTCGAAGACGTGGGGTACAGCCCATGCGGCATCCCCTACGTCCACGGTCGTGAGATCCCGACGTTCGAGCAACTCTTCCTCGCGACCAAGGAGACCTACGAGGAAGCCGGCATCGACATCCGCTACGAGACGCGGGTGACGCGTCTCGACCCCGCGAGGCGCACGATCGATGTCGAGGGAACGGGCGCCGTCGCCTACGACGCGTTGGTGGTGGCGACGGGATTCGAGTACGCCGATCCGGGGGTGCCGGGCAGCGACCTCGACGGTCTGCACTACGTGAAGAACATCAGGCGGGCGATCGAGTGGGATCCGGTGCTCGAGGACGCGAAGGTCGCGGTCGTCGTCGAGGCGACCCCTCTGGGGCTCGAGATGGTCACCGCCCTCGCACACCGCGGCCTCGAGACCCACCTCGTCGACCCTCGGCCGTGGGCGCTCGCAGAGGTCGCCGACCCCGACATCATGCAGCCGGTGCAGGACTCGTGGGCCGACATGGGCGTGAAGATGCACTTCAATACCCCGGTCGAGGCGTTCGTGGGAGACGGAACGGTCCGCGCGGTGCGGACCCCCCACGAGGAACTGCCCGCCGACATCGTGGTGATCTGCACGAACAAGCAACCGAACAACCGTCTCGCACGGGAGGCCGGCATCAAGATCGGCAGCACCGGCGGCATCATCGTCGACCAGCGCATGACCACCAGGACCGACGGCGTCTTCGCGGCCGGCGACTGCGCGGAGATCCCCCACGGTGTCACGAAGGTCCCGATCCAGGGCCTTTCCGGCAGCCACGCCTATGCCCAGGGGAAGGTGGCGGGCACGTCGGCTGCCGGCGGAGACCGCGTCTACAACCCGGTCGACGTGCCGTGGGGCATGGTCGCGGGGAAGTGGATGATCGGCGGCGTCTCGTTCGGCGAGACCACCGCGAACGCGTTGCAGTTCCCCTACGTCATGGGCGTCGCCGAAGGCATCTCCCGGGCGCGCTACTACCCCGACATGAAGAAGATCAGGGTGAAGCTGCTCGCCGACCCGGACACCCACCGACTGCTGGGCGCGCAGATGGTCGGCGGCGAAGGCATCAAGGAGCGGGCCGACTTCCTGGCGATGGCCGTCCGCAAGGGCGTCACGATCGACGACCTCGCCACGATGGAGAACGTCTACTCCCCGCCGATCGGGGCGTTGAACGAACCCATCTCACTGGCGGCACAGAACGCCGTGGCCGGCCTGAAGGGGTGACGGTGCCGTTCTTCGAGTGGCTGCGGTCGAACTCGGAGGAGTATCTCCTCGAGGCGTCCCAGCGCGACATGGCCGCGCGCTACGGCATCGCCGCCCCCGCCCGGGAGGGATCGTTCTTCTGGCGACGCATCTTCACGCCGACCTATCGGCTGCTCCCCTGGAAGCTGCGGCGGTGGATCATGAGCGCCATGCCGGGAAGCCACCGGGGCTGGAAGCGGCGGGCACCACCGTAGGACCCGCGGGACGAGCCCGTTGGGAGAACTCGATCGAGGGAGGAGTCCTTCATGGCAGACATCGTTGGTGAGCGGGTACAGGCCGGACAGGCGATCGTCGATCACGACCAGAAAGTGTTCCCGGACTACGAGGCAGAGCCCGGACAGAAGGCATACGTCTTCATGCACACGGTGCCGTTCGAGGGTTCGGTCGGCATCGTGAACATGCTCACGGCCACTCGCCTGGCCCGCAAGGGCTTCGACCTCAGCATGGTGTTGTTCGGCCCGGCCTCACTGATGGTCTCGGCGACTCGCGGATTCCCGAACGTCGGAGACGAGGCGTTCCCGGGACACCTGAACTACAACAACCAGCTCAAGACCATCATGGAGGAGGGCGGCAAGATCTACGCGTGCCGGTTCTCCGCGGCCGCTCTGTACGGCATGCGTGAGATCGACATGATGGAGGGGGTTCAGCCGATCCATCCGCGTGACATCGCCGACGCCGCCATCCAGGCATGGAAGGAAGGCGCCTTCGTGATGAACACCTGGACCCTCTAGCGAGAGCGAACATCCAGACGGACCGGCCGAACGACCGAGGGCCCGGGTTCCCAACGGTGGGGGGACCCGGGCATCTCGGCGAGGCCGCCCGACGGTGGCAGGAGGCCGAGGATCGGCTGCACCCGATCGCGGTGGCGTCCCCGGAGATCTACGAACGCTACCTCGAGCTCGTGCGAGCCATCGCCGAGGAGCTGGCGCCGATCGCCACCCGAGCCCAGCTGCTCGAGGCCGAGCCCGGTGCCGCCGCGGCGGCGGCTCGCGCGATCGATCGAAGGGTCGTGCGGGCCGAGGGTCTGGACGTCGAGCTGGCGACGCGTGCCGCGTTCGCGATACGGGCACGTGCACTGGCGACCGAGGAGGCCGTCGCCGACCGGCGCCGCCGCGTTCGGGTCGCCCGGGAGCGCGGCGACGATTGGGTCGTGATCGAGGAGGCGGGCGACGGCATCCTGTCGCCGTTCCGCCGTCTCGAGATGCACCTGCCCGACGGGGTTGGTGTGGCCACCTCGATCGAGATCGATCTCGAGGGAGGCTCCGCCACCTACCGGGTGCAGGAGGTCGCCCTGGACCCGCGCACCGGCAGCGCCCTCGATCCCCCGGCGACCGCCGGGCACTCGACGTTCGGCGACCGGACGTCGTGGGAGGCGGCCGTGACGGAGCTGAAGCGGCGGCTCGTCCGGCGGCCGGATTGACAACACGGGTGCGGGGTCGGAGGATTTTTCGTACGGTGATGGAGGACCGTTTCCTAACGGAAACGCCCCCGACCTGGGAGGTGCGCGGATGTCCGAGGAACGAGTGACCCGCCAGGTGATCGACGGTCACAGCCACATCGGCGAGATGGCCGCCTGGCAGTTCTACGACCTCAAGGAGCCGGTGAAGCCCACGGTCTACGAGTTCGCGACGAGCGCCGACTACCTCGGCCATATGGACGGGCTGGGCGTCGAACGCGCGCTCGTTCTTCCCAACTACGGCATCCCGGTCCAGGAACAGCCCTTCTCGTTGAACCCGCTCGTGCTCGACGCCCTGTCGTCCTCGGACCGTCTCCGCGGCGGCCTCTGGGTCTCGTTCCTGCCCCAGAACAAGGAGATGACCCTCGAGGCGCTCACGCACGCCGGCGAGGCCGGCGTCGTGGCGCTGAAGACCACGTTCCTGCTCGGGGGCAACCCCAACCCCGAGGAGTGGGACGACGAGACCGCCGAGGTCGCCGAGGCGTGCTTCGCCGCTGCCGAGGAACACGATCTCGTCTTCCACTTCCACACGAGCCCGGGCGGCGCCTCCGACATCTCCAACTTCATCCCGCTGGTCGAGAAGTACGGGAAGCGGGTCAAGATCTACCTCGTGCACTTCGGGGGCGGGGTGTCGGGCCACATCCGGCTCGTCCCCCGCTTCCTCGACTGGGTCGAAGAGGGCTACAAGGTCTACACCGACACCACGTGGGCGATCGGCTTCGGCGTGCGCTGGCTGCTCACCGAGATGGAACGGCGGGGCGTGGGCCACGACCGATTGCTCTTCGCCTCCGACGAGCCGTGGAGCGACTTCTGGGGCGAGTACTGGAAGATCGCCGGCGCCCCGGTCAGCGAGGAGCTGAAGGGCCGGGTCTTCGCCACCAACTTCGAGGAGCTGTATGGCCACAAGGGTTGAGGCCGCCCCGGGCCCCGCTCACGGCCCGGAGTTCGCCCGGCTCCTCGCGGAGGTGCAGAGCCACGGCGTCCGCGTCGAGGACGTGATCGACGCCCGGGCATCGGGGGCAGGTCCTTCCGACGCCGGCATGGTGTACATCGACGGCACGCCGGTCACGTTCCCGTTCGTCTCCGAGTTCGTCGAGGACTCGCCGTTCACGATCCGCCGCGGCGACGACGCCGGGTGGGCGCTCTACCGCGACGGGGAACGGCTGGCTTCGGCCGACATCCCGCCGAAGCCCCGGTACTACGAGCTCGAGACCGCCGACGGCATCCCCTACTGGCAGATCGCGCTGCTGCACCTGGACTCGCTCGCGAGCACGGTGATCCAGACGTGCGTCTACTGGGGCAACGACGACCAGTGCGCGTTCTGCGCGATCGAGCGGTCGTTGGAAGCCGGCCGCACGATCCCGGTCAAGAAGCCCGAGCAGCTCGCCGAGGTGGCCCTCGCCGCTCAACGGCTCGACCACGTCGCCGACGTGACGCTCACCACGGGCACGACGCGCGGCCCCGACAAGGGTGCGCTGTACATCGCCAGATGCGCCGATGCGATCAAGCAGGCCACCGGCCTGCCGGTGCAGGCCCAGTTCGAGCCCCCCGACGACCTCTCGGTCCTGGAGACGGTGAAGGAGCTCGGCGTCGACACCGTCGGCATCCACGTGGAATCGTTCGACCAGGCGGTGCTCGACCGCGTGGCGCCGGCGAAGGGCCGAACCGGGGTCGAGGGGTACTTCCGATGCTGGGAACGGGCCGTCGCGGTCTTCGGGCCGGGACAGGTGACGACCTACGTGATCCTCGGCATGGGCGAAGACCCGCGGCTCACCGCCGAGTTCTGCCGGCGCGCGGTCGACATGGGCGTGTACCCGTTCGTGGTGCCTCTGCGCCCTGTGCCGGGCAGCCTGATGGAAGACCTGCTCCCGCCGCCTCCCGACTACGTGGAGTCGATGTACCGCCAGGTCGTGCCCTACGTGGTGGAACGAGGTCTCGGGTCGTGGGACGTGAACGCCGGATGCGCGCGATGCAGAGCGTGCTCAGGCATGAGCGCGTTCGAAGGGATCGCCGATGGGCGAGACGAGCAAGGCCGCCGTCTCCTCCCCCTCGTCGAGCTCCGCTGATCACTCGCGGGCGGAACTCGGCCTCGCGTGCCGTGTCGCCACGACGGCCGAGGATCTGTCGGTGCATCATGGGATCCGTCACGCCGTGTTCGTCGATGAACAGGGCATCTTCCGGGACTCGGACCGGGACGAGCGTGACGACGACCCCGCGACGATCAAGGTGCTCGGGGTCGAGGGGGGCATCGCGGGGGGCGCCGTCCGCCTGTACCCGCTCGACGGACCCGGGCTGTGGCGGGGCGACCGGCTGGCCGTGCTCCCGGCGTTCCGTCGGCACGGGCTCGGGCCGCCATTGGTGCGCTTCGCCGTGCGGATCGGCGGGGAGCGGGGCGGCGAATTGATGGACGCCTTCATCCAGCCTCAGAACGTGGCCTTCTTCCGCAAGCTGGGCTGGCGCTCCCAGGGCGACCTCGAGGATCACGTCGGGCTGCCGCACCAGCGGATGATGATCGAGCTCGGCGGTCCTTAGCCGATCGTCAAGCCCCGCCCAGCCCGGTCACGCCGCCCTTCGCGAGATCGAGCAGCACGGCCTCCTCGTCGCCGAGCCGGACCCGGAGTGTCGCCGTGTCGTCGAGCGTCCCCACGGCCGCGCAGGCCAGTCCTCGGTCGGAGAAGGCACCTCGGCAGTGATCGACGTGGTCCCGGGGCACGCACAAGAGGAACCCGAAGGAGGGGAAGACGTCGAGCCAGGTCCCGATCGGCACGTCGGGGCGCGGGATCGCTTCGAGATCGACGAGCACGCCCGACCGGGTGGGTTCGAGGAGCATCGCGAGCGATCCGAGCAGCCCCGCCATGCTGATGTCCTTCGCCGCGAGACACCATCCCCGCTCGGCGATCGCGGACAGCACCTGCACATCGGCGGCCACCCGCTCCTCCCTCTCGCGCAACGACGAGAAGAACGGGAACTCCGGGTGCAGCCGCCCCTCGGGAGCCGACGCCACCAACAGCGTGAGGCCGGGACCCGCGTTCGACGATGCCATGACGTTCGCAGCCCGCCCCACGATGAAGGCCGACACCGAGGGGGGCCCGTCGCGCAGCGTGAGATGCCCGCCGACCACGGGAACCCGGTAGAGGTCGGCGGCGCGTCGGATGCCTTCCAGCACCGCTCGTGCGATCGTCTCCGGGCCCACGATCGTGTCGACGAGAGCGAGTGGTCGACCCCCCATCGCCGCGATGTCGTTCACGTTCGCGACGACCGCTGCCATTCCGGCGCCGTGAGGGTCGGCCTCGATGAATGGCGGCCAGATCGCCTCGCCCGCGGCCAGCGTCGACCCATCGGGCCCCTCGGCCACGACCGCCGCGTCGTCACCGGGGCCCGTGAGCCAGTCCGTGGGACCGAACGCCTCGGCGACGAGCCCGATCGACGCCTTGGCTCGCCGCCCAGGGTGTTCACGGAAGCGCCGGATGATGTCGGCCAGCGCCGGCTGGACCACATCGCCGGACATGGTTCGGAGCCTATCGGGCTCGATCGCGCATCGGCGATCCATCCGTCAGCATGAGCGGCTCGTGGCCGCTACAGTGGTGCCACCGACATGTCCCCCCGTGAATGGACCGATCTCGCGTACGTCGTGCTGACGGCAGCAGGCGCCGGCGCGGCGCTGGCGTTCGCATACCTGGCGGGACAGCGGGTGATGGGCTCGGCCAGGTTCCGTGTGTGGGCCGGCGCCGTCCTGGTCGCGATCCCCGGCGTCGTCTTGGGCTGGTTGCTGACACAGCCCGAGCTGGGGGTGCGCTCGGCCTACGGGGGGTTCACCGACGCCATCTTCGGGACCGAGACGCCCGGTGCCCAGAGCACCCCCGTATCGGGAAGTGAGCTCGCCCGCCCACGCCCGATCAGGAGAACTCGGGCGGGAGCCGATCCGTCGCCGACGCCGTCGAACACCGTCCGCGTCGATCCGGAGCATCCGGGCACGGGACCGGCTCCCCCACCTCAGCCTCCCGTCACCGAGACGCCATCGCCGACGCAGACACCTACCCCGAGCCCGACGCCGTCGCCGAGTACCTCTCCTTCGCCGACCCAGTCGCCCTCGCCGACACCGTCGCCGACGGCCTCTCCATCGCCGAGCGACACGGTGGTGCCGCGTGAGCTGATCTCGTTGGACGAGCTGCTCCCGCTCCTCGAGGGCCTCGAGGTCCTCGAAGGTCGAACGACCCAGCCGTAGGTCGGTCCTCAGGCTCGGCAGGAACCGGAGCCCGAATCCCGGACGCCGCCGCTCACGGCGAGGAACGACCAGGAGTAGTCCGACGCGTTCAGGTCCAGCTCGGCCACGCCGTAGGCCTTCACCCCGGCGTCGGCCCCCGACCGTGGAGTGCCGAGCGATCGCCCTCCGGTCCCGACGATCAGCTGACGCATCGGTAACCCGTAGACGCGGTCCCAACGCTCGTAGGTGTGGCGATGCCCCGAGAGCATGAGCTCGACTCCCGCGCCGGCAAGGACCTGGGCGAAGGACTTGGTCGGATGATGGGAGAACGCCAACTCGCATCTGTGGCCATCGGCCTGAAGGTCCGACTTCAGCCACGACCGCTCGGCGGAGCAGTTGATCCCCGACACGGAGCAGTTGGTGTTGAGTGCGACGATGTGCCAGTCGCCGACGTTGAAGGAGTAGTAGCCCTTCTTCGGATCCGTGGCTGTGGAGCCATATGCGCTCAGCGCGCTGCTGAAGTACTGGAAGTAGCCCGCCGCGCCCGCCGTCTCGTACTCGTGGTTGCCGGGGACCGGCGCGCTCGTCGATCTGAACGAGCCCCACGTGGGGTGGTACGACTTGAGGAACTGGGAGTACTCGCCACGCTCGTATTGGGCATCCCCGAGCACCAGCACTCGAGCGGGGCGGATGACGCTCGTGATCAGGTCGGCCGTCTGGCGCTGCGCGATACCGGGGCTGTTGGGCTTGGCGATGTCTCCCGCCGCCGCCACCGTCACGCTCGCCGCCGACGCCGCGCCCGACATCTGGATGCACGCAGCGAGGGAGCATGCCAGCACGGCGACGGCCCGCCACTTCCGACCCCAACGATCCATCGGAGCCTCCTGTTCTTCTACGGGGGGAGGCTCACCAAAACGCAACTCCGGCGCCGAGTCAATGGGTCGGCTCAGCCGACGTGGAACTTCAGGTGCCCGACGGGATGCCCCCGAGAACGCCAGACGACCCGATAGACCCCACGGCCCTCGAAGGGGTAGTGCTCCCTCCACGCGATCGTCGAGCCCCAGCCCCCGCCGAACAGCCTCCTCGTGCGGTAGGTGTGACAGGTTCGCTCACCCACCGGCCCCTTCACGCACACCTCGTGTTTGGGGAAGTACCGGAAGAGCAGCAGGAGCCGCAATCTCCTCACCCCGTTGATCCGCTTGACGCTCACGCACGAATCCCCGCTGATGTCGCATCTGGTGTGCGGGAAGTGGGTTGCCCCCGCAGAGCCGGACGGGAGCACGGTCGTGCTGATGACGAATACGGTCGCGACGACGATCGCCTTCTTCATCCGCACGTCTCCATCCTCGGGAGCCTAGCGTGTCTCAGGCGTGGCCGCTCCATCTCGACATGCGCACGGACTCCGTCGATTCGATCGCGTCCGGTGGAGGATCACCCAGCCGATCAGGTTCGATCCCTCTGCGTGACGGGCACGTACCCCGCGATGCCTTCGGCCGGGCTGGCTCGAGATCCTCGACGAAGATCGCTGGCGGATCGCTCGCAGGGAAGGAGAGCATCGAGGCTTCGTCGATCCGACGGTCGAGACGTTCCCGCCGTTCCTTCCCGGAAGCGTCCTCGCTCATTCCGTCAGACCCTCGTGCTCGAGGAGCCAGGCGTAGGTGTCGTGGCCGCCGGTCACCCCTGAACCCTACTCTCCAGCGCTTCCCCGCCGGTGGTCCGCGTCCCGCGAATCACGACCCACAACAACTGGGAAGCGCACGTCCCGACCCAGGCTCGAGTGAGGTCGGCGTCCGCTATCAACAGCTCCCTTGCCGCCATGGAGGCGGGTCATCGCCCTTCTTGCCCTCGAGATCGTCGTTGCCCTTGCCCCCGAGTTCATCAGCGGGACCGGTGAGTCACGGTAGGTCGAGGCACCGAAGCGACCCATACCCGACGGACCAGGGGGACGGAGGTCGCCTCCCTCGCTAGGACAAGCGCGGATGCTCCCAGCCCCACACCAGCCAGCACGTCGGTGAACCAGTGAGCATCGAGAGCGACCCGCGACGCGACGGAGCCGATCAACACGATCATCGAGCCGACGAACCAGAACACGTCGAAGGGCCTGCGGAGCGCTCTCGGCACGAACCACGCCAGGTATCCCCACACGAGCACGGCGAGCGACGCGTGGCCTGACGGGAACGACTCAGGCGTAAGCCCCCCCGGTCCGCTCCGCTCGAACACGCCCTTGAGATGTTCCGCTCCCGAGTCGACCAGGAGCAGGGTGAGGAGGAGCGCGACCGCCGGCCGCCAGTCCCGTCGAGCGAAGGCGAACCAAGCTCCCACCACGGTCACGACGACGAAGCACGTGCGGGTCCCCGAAGCGAGGCCGAGGATCTTCCACACCGGCGAGTCGGTATCGGCGTTGCTGAGGACGAGGTGACGAACAGATCGATCGAGCGAAGGCACGTAACGCCAGAGGAGCACCGCGAGGACGGAAGACGACCCACCCACGATGAGCAGTACGGCCGAAAGCCGTCGACGTTGATGGTCGATCTCCGACTGGGTCAGAGGCGGTCCGTACGCGCACGCCATGATGTTGGTATGGGTTGAGCCCGCTCCCGAGGATCGAGCCTCCAGCGGGACCTCGGTGCCGGTACCCCCTCGCTCGTGCTGCAAAACGCCGGCTCACCTCGGCCGCCGCGACCGAACACGCACTGCCCCGTGTCGAAGCGGGCGCGTATGGGTAGTACGAGGACGTATGGGTAGTACGAGGAAGTGCCCGACGGTTCGCCGGTCGAGATATCGACCGTGATCGTCGCCCTACTGATCGCGGCGAGTGTCGCGACCATCTTCGTGGTCGTGTGGCTCACGGGGCAGCAGCGGACCTCGCCCGGGTCCAGCTCGGTGATCGCGATCCCGGCGACGGTCGCGGCGCTCCTCGTTGCTGTCATGGTGTTGCTCCCACGCTCGGAGCGAGAAGTCGTTTCGGCGATCGGCGAGCTCGGTCGTGGCGCGCCCCGCTTCGCGATGGTCGCGGAGGATCCACCCGATCCGCCTCGTCCAGCAGATGAGGTTGGGGCTCGCGGTCGCCCAGATCAAGCACGGCGAGCCCCCGACCCACCCCAGTCGATCGCGGGGATCGTGGCTCCCTTCACAGGAGGCTTATCAGGAGGCTCATCGCTCGGAGGAGGAGATGGCAACGGCGTTGAGCCGTCCTCCAGCCCCACCGAGCCCTCAGGCAGCTCGGGCGCTCCAGACGATCCCAGCTCATCGGGAGATCATGGGCCGCCCGCGGGACATGGCCCTCCCGAGAGTCCGGGATCGCAGGCGAACCCGGGAGTGCCGGCCCACGCAGGCCCTCCGCGATAAGACGACTCGTGCTGATGGCGGACCCAAGGGGAGTCGAACCCCTGAACCTCTTCGCTGCCAGCCAAATCCGCCGAACGTGGCGGATCCGTTGTCCTAGTTCAGGCCCTGACAACTCGGTTACCACGCAGATCCTTGAAGGCTGTGCGGCGCAAGTGGCTCGGACCAAAGGATCCCCGGCATCTCGACACCGCCGGCTTTCGTCCCTAGTCCTTGGTCGTGATGCGCACCGTCAGGCAGGAACGTCAATTGTCCCGCTCACCAGTACGCCTCGTTGAAGGCCACCATCAAGTCCATGTCAGCTCCTTCGATCCGAGCTGCTTTCAGCTCGGAGTCTGAGAGAGCACGGCGGAGCAACTCCCATGTTCGGTCGTGGAGCACGCGCTCCAGAGGCTCCAACTCAGAGCCGGTCAGTTCTCGAAGGGCTTCAGATGCTCCGAGCAGCCTCGCGGCGGAGACGTGATTCCCGCGTCGTGTCTCGGCGCCGGCCACGACCTCTAGGCAATCCGTTGCGAGCATCGGATCTGATGCATCGATCGCCGCAGCAAGCGCTTGTGCTCCCACCTCGGCGGCATCCTCTATGCGCTCCAACTCGATGAGTGCCAACGCGAGGTTGCACCGCGCCGCGGCTCCATCGACCGATTCATCGAGCTCCAGGGCGAGCGCGACGGCTTCTTCCGAGTACCGGACCGCGTCCTCGAGCATCCCACGGACGATGGCCGAGTACCCCAGATTGATCAGCGCTACCAGGAGCATCCGCGGGTGCCCGTCCTGCAGCCGCCGCGCGATCTCCGCGGCTTCCTTCCCTAGCTTCCACGACTCCTCGACGAAACCCTCAGCCTCAAGCGCATTCGCCAGATGTGCCATCGCGCGCTGGACGCTCGCGAGATCGCCGATGCTCCTGGACTCCGCAAGCGATTCTTCGGCTCTCATGCGAGCGTCCTCGTATCGCCCTTGAACATAGTCCACACCGGAAAGTCGAATCAGTGCCAATGCGTGGTTGCTGCCCTTGGCGCCCGACTCGAGCGACCTCTCGAGCCAAGTTCGCATCTCGCTGAGGAGACCTCGGTCCATCCAGTAGTGGCCGAGCGAGCCTGCGATTGCCTGCAAGCCCTCGTCGTCGGATCGTTCGTGGAACCATGACAGGGCGGCTCGGAGATTCTCCTGCTCCGCGTCCAATAGCTCCAGCCAATCGCCCCGCCCGCCCTCGAGTGCGACGCTGACACGCTCTGCGAGGGACTCGTAGTGTCGACTGTGCCGCTCTTGCAGTATCCGGGCTTCGCCCGCCTCCTCGAGGCGATCCCAGGCGAACTCCCGGATGGTCTCGAGCATCGAGAACCGCAGTGACCCGTCGGCCAGCTCGCGCCGCCGCACGAGGCTGTCGTCGACGAGCGTGCCGAGTCCCTCGAGCACGTCGATACCGCCGCCGCCACAGACCGCCTCTGCGGCATCCAGCCTCCACCCGCCCGCGAAGACTGACAGTCGGGCGAAGAGACGACGCTCGTCAGGCTCGAGCATCTCGTAGCTCCATCGGATGGTCCCTTCGAGTGTGCGGTGCCGTTCAGGGAGGTCGCGATCCCCGCCCCGCAACATCGACAGCCGATCCTCGAGCCGTTCGGCCAGAGTCGTGGGGTCGAGCACGCGGAGCCTGCTCGCCGCGAGCTCCAGCGCGAGCGGCAGTCCGTCGAGCCGCTCGACGATCTCGGCGACCGCCAACGCGTTCGCATCGGTGAGCGTGAAGTTCGGCCGGACCGACGTGGCACGGTCGAGGAACAGCCGCACCGATTCCGACGAGACGAGCTGAGCGGCATCGCCTCGCCGTTCCCGTGCGGGAAGCTCCAACGGCGCCACCTGGTACTCATGCTCGCCCGAGATGTGTAGCGGGATGCGGCTGGTCGCCAGCACCCTCACCCTGGGCGCCGCGTCGAGCAAGTCGCCGATCGCCGAGCTGCCGTCCACGAGCTGCTCGAGGTTGTCGAGCACGAGCAACACGTCGAGGTCCGCGAGGTGCCGCCGAAGACCACTAGCGAGGTCGCGACCGGGCGCCTCCCGCACCTTGAGCACCCCGGCGATCGCCGAGGTCACGAGCGTGGGGTCGGTCAGTGGACTCAGGTCCACGAAGAACACGCCGTCGGGGAACCGATCGAGCTGCCTCGAAGCGGTCTCGAGCGCAAGCCTGGTCTTCCCGGTGCCACCCGGGCCGGTGAGCGTGAGCAGTCGCGTCTCACCCAGGAGTCGCTCGATGTCGCCCATCGCCCGTGCTCGACCGACGAATGAGGTTCGGCGCGGGCGCAGATTGGTCGTCCTGTGGGCCCCCCGCGTGCGCAACGCCGGGAAGTCCGCGCTGAGGCCATCGATCACGAGGTCGTGCAGTCGCTCCGGATGCTCGAGGCCCTTGAGGTCGTGCAGCCCGAGATCTCGGAACGTCACGCCGTCGGGCACGTCGCCCGCGACGAGGACGCGGGTGGCCTCCGATATCACGATCTGGCCACCGTGGCCTGTCGCCGCGATCCGAGCGGCCCGGTTGACGTCGATCCCGACGTAGTTATCGCCGCCCGGAACGCCCTCGCCGGTGTGCAATCCCATGCGGACCCGGATCGGGTTACCGTCGGGCCAGGGATGCGCAGCGAGCGCCCGTTGCGCCGCGACGGCCGCTCGCAGCGCGCCGGGCGCCGTCGGGAATGCGACGAAGAACGAGTCGCCCTCGGTGAGGATCTCGACACCCCCCTGCTCGGCGACCGCGGTTCGCATGATCTCGGCGTGTCGGTCCAATCGGCGCACGAATCCTTCGCGCCCGAGGTCCTGGAGCAACCCGGTCGACCCCTCGATATCGGTGAACAGGAACGTCACTGTGCCGGTGGGCAGGTCGCTCATCCTCAGCACAGTACGCCAGCGCCGCGGGACGGTCGTCGCCCGCGATCGGCCCAAGTACGACGAACCTCAGAGATGCGTTGATGTGACGTGTCTAGACGTCGGCGGGCCGCTCGCGCGCAGGAAGAGGGAGAGCGACCAGACGACTCGCGATCACTAAACCCGGGCGCGTCTCACCTGCCGTGGATCGGAATGATCGAGAGAGCATCTGGCAGGTAATCGGTGGACCCAAGGGGAGTCGAACCCCTGACCTCTTGGCTGCCAGCCAAGCGCTCTACCAGCTGAGCTATGGGCCCGGTCTCGGAAGATTCTATCGGGCGGTCGAGGCGGCGTCCGAAGCTTCCCACGCCACCTGGGGAGCGTCGGACCACAGGCGTTCGAGGTCGTAGTACTCGCGCTCCTCCTCGCCGAAGACGTGCACGACCACGTCGACGTAGTCGAGCAGCCACCAGCCGGCCTCGGGCTCTCCTTCGCGACGCAGCGGCTTGACCCCCATGCTCCGGAGCGCTTCCTCGACGGCGTCGATCACCGTGCGGATCTGCCGCTGGGTCGATGCCGTGCAGATCACGAAGTGGTCCGTGATCACGATGATCTTGGAGACGTCGAGCACGACGATGTCGGTGGCTTGCTTGTCGGCGGCGGCACGGGCGGCCGCGATCGCCACTTCACGGCTGGGCGGCAGCGCCTGCGCGCCTGCCGCCCCCGTGCCCTGTCCCTGCCTCAAGCTGTGAAGTCCTTCCCCACCACGATCGTGATGTCGCCGACGTTCGATGGTACCGCCGCGACGCTCACTCGGCCGACCCCGAGCGCGGCCTTGACGGACCGTGCCTCGGACTCGTGGCCGGGGCCGTTCGCGAAGACATCGGTCCTGACCACATCGAAGGTCTGCGCGTTTTGGGCCAGCACCACCCGGAACCCCTCGGGGATGATGCGAACGGCCACGGCTTCGCCCACCCCGGGCTGGCCGCTCCCGTTCTGCACGATCGCCGGCACCGGCATCGGGGTGCCGAGCGAGCCGGAGATCAGTTCGTCGAGGGCCGGGTAGACGGGGACGACGATCGTTGCGGTGACACGCTCCGTGGGCATCTCCAGCACTTCGGCCCCCTCGGCACGGGAGATCACGGATGTCGCTTCTCGGGTGTCCTCGCCCATGGCGTCGCCCGCCGCGACGAGCTCGGGCGGATCTGTCAACAGGGCCGTCAGCAGGATCTCCCAGCGCACCATCGCGTCGTCGGTGGACCCCGCCAGGAACGCCCTGGCCTGGCCGCCGGTCATGGTCATCTCGCCGGGGCCCAGCACACCGCTCGTGGTCGGGTACGCCGATGGAAGGTTCACGGCCAGCCCGCCCGCGGCATCGACCGTCGCCGCGAGATCCCTCAGGGAGAGCACGGCGTGGTGTGGGATCCAGACTCCCGTCATGTTCGAGAGCGCGGTGCGCATCGAGTCCGGCGGCAAGGCGGCGACCCCAGCCGCCGAGGTCTCCCCCTGCCCCGGCACGACGACCGTGAGCTCCGACGACACCGGCATCACGAACGGCGTGCCGTCGGGCGGCACGCCGATCACGGCGAGCAGCGGTGCGGGACCGCCCTCGACCTGCAGCGCGATCAGAGAAGGCTCGTCGGGTCGCGTCGATGCGCCCCGATCGTCGCCCGGCTGACCGCCCCGTCCGTCTTCCCTGTTCTCGAGGAAGACGGCGATGGCGAGGGCCATCAGGGTTACGGCGACGGCAGCAACCACGAGGCGTGTGGTGCGCCTCGAGCGGGCGGCCCGCTCGACCCGGGTCGGGCGGACCGGCCCGGTCGGAGGCGCCGGGGCGCTCACCGGTAGAGCCCCGCCTTCTCGACGTAGCTCTTGACGCCCTCGGGCACGAGGTATCGGATCGGACGCCTCGTGTGCACACGAGCGCGCACGTCGGTGGACGAGATCGCCAGCGCGGGCACGTTCATCACCGTGATGCGCGGATGCTTCGTCGGCGCATGGGACTCGAACGCCTCGAGGTCGAAGCCGGGTCGCGTCGCCGCGATGAAGTGCGCGAGCGCGAACAGCTCCTCGGGTTGCTTCCACTGCTCGACGATCTCGAGCACCGCATCGGCCCCCGTCACGAAGAAGAGATCCGTGTCGTCGCCGCGTTCGAGATGGAGCTCACGCAGCGTGTCGACCGCGTAGGTCGGACCGTCGCGATCGACCTCGATGCGCGAGACCCCGAACAACGGATTCGACGCTGTGGCGATCACGGTCATCAGGTAGCGGTCCTCGGGGGGCGAAACGACGTCGTGTGCCTTCATCCATGGCCGGCCCGTCGGGACGAAGACCACCTCGTCGAGCTCGAACTGATGCAGCGCCTCCTCGGCGGTGACCAGGTGGCCGTAGTGGATGGGGTCGAACGTGCCGCCCATGATGCCGAGGCGCGTCCTCACACCGCCCATCCTAGTCGGCGGGGCCGACGGCTCCGGGAGCCTCCCGACCTTGGTCGCGGCGCTCATGTATCACCCTCACCGAGGAACCTCCGCAGGTCCTCGGCGTGCGACGCGTAGTGGAGGGCGCCCGATTCCTCGAACCACTCGACCGCGTCGGGCGAGACCTCCTCGAGCGCTCGGAACGCCTCGAGCATGCGCAGCCGCGACGGCACGAAGCCGGCGCGCACGTCGCCGGACGGCATCGAACGCGAGGCTTCGAACCACGCCAGGTTCTGGCGCTCGATCGATTCCCGCGACTCCTCACCGGGATCGAACCTCCCCGCTCGCATGCGCGTGAGCTGCTCTCCGCAGTCGGCCATCCACCCCGAGATGTGGAACATGGCGTCCTTCGGTGACCAGCCTTCCGGGGTGAGGGCAGGCTCTCCGAAGCGCGACTCGGGAACGGCATCGAACCGCTCCGCGAGCAGCCGCCAGGCGACGTCTTCCTCCCGGAGCAGCCGTTCCCGGTCGATCATCTCGCGCCTCCCTCCGATGACATCTCATCATCGGGCACATACTCGAACACCCTGTCCAGGATCACGACCTCGTCGCCGGCGCGGGCGCCGAGGGAAGCGAGCTTGCGCTCGATCCCCTCCCGACGGATCCGGCCCTGCAAGAGGGCGACGGCGTCCTCGTCGTCGAGATCGGCCTCGAGGACCCAGCGCTCGACGGAGCGGCCGGCCACACGCCAGCGCCTGCCCGCTTCTCGCTCGACCGTGAACCTGGGGCGACCCGGCCGCAGCACCACGTGGGCCCGCCGCTCGGGCCCGGACGCCTCGGCACCGCGGGTCAGGGCGCCGGTTCGCTCGAGCAGCTCATCGACGCCCTCGCCCGTCATCGCCGAGAGCGCGATCGCGTCGTCGCCGAGCGACGCCGCGATCTCGGCGGCATCGTCGACGAGGTCGGCCTTCGTGCCCACGACGATCGCCGGCCGATCGGCGAGCGCCGGATCGTAGGCAGCCAGTTCCGCCCGCAGCGTCGCGAGGTCGGCGGCTGGATCCGGCGCGGCGAGATCGACCACGTGGAGGAGCGTGCGGCAGCGCACGATGTGCCGCAGGAACCGATGCCCGAGTCCTCTGCCGGTGCTCGCGCCCTCGATCAGCCCGGGGATGTCGGCGACGACGAACCGGTCCTCGTCCTCGCCCGCGACCCCGAGGTTCGGGGTCAGGGTCGTGAACGGGTACTCCGCGATCTTCGGCTTGGCCGCGGAGATCCTGGCCAGCAGCGTCGACTTGCCGGCGTTCGGCAGGCCGACGAGCCCAACGTCGGCGACCGTGCGCAGCTCGACGCGCAGGCGCCTGTCCTCGCCCGCCTCGCCAGGTTCGGCCGTGCGCGGCACGCGGTTTCGGCCGGACGCGAACGCCACGTTTCCCCGGCCGCCGCGGCCGCCCCGGACGACCACACCACGCACACCCTCCCCCACCAGGTCGGCGAGCAGACCCTGCTCGTCGAAGATCACGGTGCCGTCGGGCACCGGGATCACCAGGTCCGTGCCCGCGGCGCCGTCGCGCTTCCCCTTCCGTCCCGGCTCTCCCGACGAGGCGACCAGGTGCGGATGGTCGGCCAGCCAGGACAGATCGTGCACGCTCCGAGAGACCTCGAAGATCACCGACCCTCCGTCGCCTCCGTTGCCTCCATCGGGGCCACCGCGCGGCTTGAAGGGCTCCGAGTGCATCGACGCGGACCCGTGGCCTCCCCGCCCCGCGCGAGCGAACACCGTGCACTCGTCGACGAACGCCATGGCATCAGCCTACGGTGGTCGTGCAGCGAGCGGCGGGCGATGATGGTGCCGTGGTGGAGCCGGTGACCGTCTGGCGCGTGCAGCTACGCAAGGGCGACGTGCGTGATCGGGAAGGCACGTTGCGCATCGACCCCGACGCCCTCGTCTTCCGGGACAGCGGGTCGACGAGCGAGACCAGGGTGGGCTTCCACGAGATCAGGTCCGCTCGTCGAGTGCGTGCCTCGCCGATCCTGATCGTCGTGCACGACGACGATGGGCAACGCACGGAGACCGCCTACTACTTCTCGCGGCCGCCGCCCCTGGAGGCGCCGCCATCGGGGAGCGCGGGAGCCACGTCGGCCAGCCGGCCCCTCGGCCCGTTCGGGGCGATGCGGCGAACGTCGAAGCGGCGTCACCAGCGGGAGAACGTGCGATACCTGTCCACCATGGCGGCCGGGCTCAAAGAGACGATCCAGGCGTGGGCCGACGAGATCGACGGCCGGGCGCGACCCTGAGCCTCACTCCGACGGCAGGACCGAAGCGAACTTCCTGCCGCGGGACTCGGTGAAGGTCACCCGGCCCTCGCGCATCGCGAACAGCGTGTCGTCGCTGCCCTTCCCCACACCGTCACCGGCGTGGATGCGGGTGCCGCGCTGGCGCACGATGACCGAGCCCGCGGCGACGCTCTCGCCGCCGTAGGCCTTCACGCCCAGGAACTTGGCATTGGAATCGCGGCCGTTCCGGGACGAGCCGCCGCCCTTCTTGTGTGCCATGTCTCCTCCAGGGTAACAGCCGGCTCCTCGGCTACGAGTCGCCGGAGGCCGCGTCGTCCGCCTCGTCGGCGGTGTCTTCCTTCTTCGCCGAGGACTTCTTCCGGCCGCCGAGGCTGACATCCTCGATCTCGAGCAGGGTGACGAGCTGACGGTGACCCGCCCGCGTCGCATACCCGCTCTTGGGCCGGTACTTGAAGATGCGGACCTTGTCGCCCTTCTTCTCGCCGAGCGGCTTCGCGGTGACGGTCGCCTTCGCGGCTTCGCCTCCGACGTGGGTGGCGCCGTCATCGTCGACGACGAGCAACGGCCGGAACGTGACCGTCTCCCCCTCATGCACGATCTTCTCGATCTCGATCACATCGCCGACCTGCACCTTGTGCTGCTTCCCGCCGGACTTGATCACCGCATACATGGTTGCCTCCGCCGACGCCGGGCGGACATCCGCTCGGCGTTCACGATCCGTAGTTGACGATGATTCCCCGTCCCTCACAGGTGGGGCAGGTCTCGGAGAACGATTCGACCAGGCCAGAGGATACGCGCTTCCTCGTCACCTGCATCAGTCCCAGGGGACCGATCTCGAAGACCTGGCTGCGCGTCTTGTCGAGCGCCATGGCCTCCTTCATGGTCTCCTCGACCTTCCCCTTGTTGTCCTCGAGCAGCATGTCGATGAAGTCGACGACGATGATGCCGCCGATGTCGCGCAGCCGGAGCTGCCGTGCGACCTCCTTCGCCGCCTCGAGGTTGGTGTTCACCACGGTCTCCTCGAGGTTGGTCTTCCCCACGCTCTTCCCCGTGTTCACGTCGACGATCGTCATGGCCTCGGTCCGCTCGATGACCAGGTAGCCGCCCGACGGCAACCACACCTTGCGATCGAGCGCCTTGTGGATCTGCTCCTCGATGCGGTGCTCCTCGAAGGCGGGGAGCTTCCCCTCGTGCAGCGTGACCTTCGGCTCGAGGTCCGGAGCGATGTCGCGGACGTACTCGAGCACCCGCTCGTGGATGCGCTGCGAGTCGGTGACCAGCCCCCTGAACTCCTCGTCGGTGAACAGGTCGCGGAACACCCGCAGCGTCAGCTCGGGCTCCTCGTAGAGCACGGCGGGGGCCTTCACCTTCTTGGTCTGCTTCTCGATGCCGTCCCACAGCGCGATCAGGCGCTGCAGGTCGTGCACGATGGCCTCTTCGGACGCGCCTTCGGCGGCCGTCCTCACGATCACCCCGTGGCCCGAGGGCTGCACCTTCTTCAGGATCGACTTCAGGCGTCTGCGCTCGGTATCGGGTAGGCGGCGGCTGATACCGGACAGGTCCTGGTCCGGTGCCAGCACGAGGTAGCGGCCGGGCAGAGAGATCTGCGCGGTGAGTCTGGCGCCCTTGCCCCCCATCGGGTCCTTCGTGACCTGCACGGTCACGGCCTGGCCCGACTTCAGCACGTTCTCGATGCGCGGCGCGGGCCCTTCGAGGTCCTCCGGACGGTAGTTCACCTCGCCCGCGTACAGCACGCCGTTGCGCCCTCGGCCGATGTCGATGAATGCGGCTTCCATGCCGGGAAGCACGTTCTGCACCCTGCCCAGGTAGACGTTGCCGACCATCGACGTCGCCCCCTGGCGCGTGACGTAGTGCTGGACCAGCACGTCTTCCTCGAGGACCGCGATCTGATCCCGCTCGCCGTGTTCGGTGATCACCATCAGCTTGTCGGTGATGCGTGGCGGCACGATCGCGGTCTCGCGGCGCCGCCGCCCCGCGCGCCCCGTGCGGGTCCGACCGCCGCGGATGCCGCGGGTGGGACCACCAGCGGCCACCTGCTCCTCGACGGACATCTGCGTCGAGGCATCGGCACGCGAGCGCTGCTTCGTTCCCGTCGACCGACCGTTCCCCGAGGGCTTCGGTGCACCCGAGCCGCCGCGGGAGCGGGAACGCCTCGACGATCCCTTGGTCGTGGGTGTGGGTGTGGTCGTGGGTGTGTCGGGGGTCGCGTCGTCGCGCTGCGATCCGGGGGTCTGAGGCTGGGGCGACTCGTCGAGTCCGCCGTCGGCGAGCTGCTCCGCGCGGGCCGCGTCGGTGCCGCCGCCTCCTCGCCCACGACCGCGTCCGCCGCGGCGACGGCGCTTCCTCGTCGCCGAGGGAGCCGACGACGAGGGTTGCGCATCCGAGCTCGAGGCCCTCTTCGGCGTGTCGTCCGATGAGGAGGTGCTCGCCGTCTTCGGGGCCCGGGACGCGCCCGTGGCAGCCGGCTCGACCTGCTCGGGGTCGCCGCCCTCTGTGATCCCCGAGGGGGTGCCGCCGCGTCCGCCTCGGCCGCGTCCGCCTCGGCGACGGCGCCGCGCGTCGCCCGACGACGAGGGTCGTTCGTCCGGCTCGTCGCGCGATGGCTCCGACGTCGCCTCGGCCTCGGCCGGGGCTTCCTGCTTCGGGACCGCACGCTGGTTCGTTCGGGTGGCGGCCTTCGAGCGGCTCTTCGCCGCCGTCTTGGGAAGCGGCGCTCCCCGCTTGAACGCGGCGATGCGCTCGTCGACCTCAGGGTCTGCGGGCCCCCGGCCCGTCGCGACCTCGGTCTCGTGATCCACGATTACTCCTCTCGATCGGTCAGAGGAGGCACTGCGAGGCCGGCGGGGACGCCCATGCCGGGGCGCGACCAGCGCGCCGGTTCCAGCGATGAGAGGTCGGTGCCCACGCGAGGGTCGTCCTCGTGCGCAGGGCTCGGCGCGTGATCGCGCACCCGTTTCGTCCTTGTCCGGCGCTGGCGGTCCGCGCTCCTGGCCTCTGGGGCCGGGCGGCGGTCGCGCGCCTCCTCGAGATGTGGAACCCGCCGACACCGGGATGAGCCTCGACGGGAAGGTCTGCTCCACAGCATAGCAGCGCCATCGACCGACCCCGGGAGGCACGAGACGACACCCTCGGCCTAGTTCCTCCGGACCAGACGGCACGGTACGTGTCCCCCGGGCGAACCCGGCGTTGGCTGGATACCGCAGCGAGGCTGCCACGCCGACACTTCATGCATGAGCAACACCTTCCCCGCCAACCTGGCGACCCTTCCAGCCACGATGCCCCGCGTTCGGGTGTTGCTCGTCGATGACAACGAGGGCTTCCGCGAGTCCCTCGCGATGCTCCTGGACACCGAGGAGATGACCGTCGTCGGCCAGGCCCCCAACGGTCTCGAGGCGCTCGCGATGGTCGAGGGACTCGAACCCGACGTCGTGCTGATGGACGTGCGCATGCCGGAGATGGACGGCATCGAAACGACCCGCGAGCTCAAGGCACGGTTCCCGTCCCTCGGTGTGGTGGCCGTGACGGGATCGGAGGATCAACGCGCGGTGCGCGACATGCTCGTCGCGGGAGCGTCGGGATACGTGTTGAAGGACAGTGACGGCGACGAGATCCTGCACGCGGTGCGCCAGGCGTACACCGGCGGCGGCGTGCTCTCGCCGGAGGTCACCCCCGCCGTGATCGACGAGCTGACCGAGGCCCTGGAGCGGGAACGCCGGCGCATCCGGCAGCTCGAGATCGCCCAGGAAGCGTTGCTCGAGCGAGCCGCGCGCCGGCACGAGCTGATCTCACGGCTCGGGCACGAGCTGCGCACCCCCGTCACCGTGATCCTGGGCATGGCGCAGACGCTGGCCAAGGGCACGGCGCTGCCGGAGGAACGAGGGGCGATCCTCGACAGCTTGGTCCAGCGGGCGAACGGGCTCGCCCGCCTCGTGCATCGGTTCGAGGCGGCCGTCGAGGCCGGACTCACCGAGTGGGCCGACGTGGTGCAGGTGGCGCGCGAGGTCGCCGGCGGCCGCGACCGTGTGAAGATCGAGGCCCCCGAAGGCCCCGCCATGGCGAGCCTGAACCGCACGGCCGCCCACCGGATCATCGAGGAGCTCGTCGAGAACGCGCTCGAGTTCTCCCCGCCCGCCGAGCCGGTCGTGGTCTCGGTCGCCATGGGACCCACCGGCCCGTTGGTCCGGGTCACCGACCACGGCCCCGGTATCGACCCGGAGGCGCGGAACCGGATCTTCGAGCCCTTGGAACAGGCGGAGAGCCTGAACACCCGGGTGCATCAGGGCGTCGGGCTCGGCCTCACGCTCGCACGCATGTCAGCCAACGCGATGGAGGGCGACGTGGTGCTGGAGTCGACCGGTCCCGACGGCTCGACGTTCCTGTGGACGGTGACGCGCTCGCTCACTTGAAGCGGCGCATGTGCACGTTCAGCAGGATCCCGATCGCCAGGAAGTTCACCAACATCGCCGTGCCCCCGTAGCTGAGGAACGGCAACGGGATGCCGGTGATCGGCATGATGCCGACCACCATGCCGACGTTCACGAAGATCTGGATCGCGAACATCGAGGCCACCCCGGTCGCGAGGTAGGTTCCGAAGGCGTCCTTCGAGAGCGATGCGATGCGGATCGCGCGCCACAGCAGGAGCGCGAAGAGCGCCAGCACCAGCGCCGAGCCGAGGAAGCCGAACTCCTCGCCGATCACCGTGAAGATGAAGTCGGTGTGCTGCTCGGGCACGTAGTCCAAGTTGGTCTGGGATCCCTGCAGGTACCCGCGCCCGAACATGCCGCCCGAGCCGACCGCGATCACCGACTGCTCGAGGTTGTAGCGGGCGTCGTCGCTGACCGATCCGGAGTCGAACACCGTGAGCAGCCGCTCGACCTGATACTCCTTGATCACGTTCATCTGGAAGGCGAGCGCGATCAGCACGGTGGCTCCGACCGCGAGCGCGACCAGGTGCCTGGTCCGGGTGCCTGCGACGACCAGGATGCCCACGGTGATCGCCGCGAGCGCGATCGTGGTTCCGATCTCGACGTTGATGAAGACGAGGAGCATCGTGACGCCGGCCACGGCGATCACCCGCACCAGATCGGGGAGGGTGGGCACCGGGGAGCGCAGCTCCGAGAGCATCGCTGCGAGGATCACGATCAGCCCGATCTTCGCGAATTCCGACGGGCTGATCTGGAGGAGGCTCACGCCCGGGATGTCGATGAAGTTGCTCGTACCGCTCTCGCTCGAGGCCACCCCGGGGATGCGCAGCAGCACGAGGCCGAGCAACGTGGCGCCGTAGACGAACCCCGCGTACACCTTCAGGAATCGGTAGTCGAACGTCACCATCACGAGAAGGATCACGAGGCCGAGCACGGCGGTGACGGCCTGCTTGTCGACGCGGGAGAACGGGTCGAAGCCGTCGGCACGCAAGGTCTGGCTCGTCGCGGAGTAGATCGCGAACATGCCGATCACGACGAGCGCCGCCGTAACGACGAGCAACATCGGGTCGAGGTGTCGGATCGGACGACGCTCGTCCGCCCAGACGCGGCCCGCGACGACGTCCATCAGTCCTGCCCCGACGGCGTGATGATCTGCCCGCCCGGCTCGATGCCGTACATCTTCTCGATCATGCGTCGCACGAGCGGCGCGGCGACGTCCGAGCCGAACCCCGCCTGCTCGACCATCGCGACCACGACGTACTCCGGGTCGTTCGCCGGCACCATCGCTGCGAACCACGACGTGTCCTGGAACGGCTCGCCACGGAAGGCCGTGCCCGTCTTGCCGGCGACGGGCACCTCCGAGTGCGGGAATCCGTAGAACGCGCTGCGCGCGGTTCCGCTCAGCGGCACCTGGGCGAGGGCGTTCCGCACGTAGTCGAGCTCGGTCTTGGAGTAGGGCACGGTGCGATCGCACTGGCCATTGACCTTCTTCAGCACGGTCTCGCCGTCGCCCGCCATCACGCGGTCGACGAGGTGCGGCCGGCACATGTGCCCTTCGTTCGCGATCGCGCCGTAGGCCGTCGCCAGCTGCAACGGCGTGACCGACATGTAGCCGGACCCGATCATCGTCAGGATGTACCCGCCCGGGTTCCATCCTTCGGGGAACAGCTGCCGTTGCTCGGGGTCATTGCCCCACTCGGCGTCGGGCAGGAACCCGACGGCCTCGTTCGGGAGGTCGATGCCGGTCGGCTTCTCGAACCCCCAGGCCCGCAGATCCTTCTGCAGCGGCTCGTTGTCCGCGCCGAGCTGGTCGTTCTGATAGCGGTACCAGAAGTCCGAGCCCCACGCGTAGAAGCTCGAGTCGCACGAGATGCGCAGGTGCTGGGCGAGGTTCCCCGGATAGAGGTCCTGATCGGACCAGTTCGAGAACGACGCGCCCGACGTGTCGCCCGGATGGACGTACTCAGACGGGCAGGCGTACGACGTTCCGAGGTCGGCGTAGCCCTCCTTCACCGCGGCGAGCGCTGTGAAAGGCTTGAACGTCGAGCCGGGCAGATAGACCTCCTGGTAGGCACGATCCAGCAGCGGCGCCACCTTGTTGGCGCCGGGGCACTCGGGGTCGTACCCGAGGTAGCACTCCTGATCCTTCGTGAGGCCTGTGACGTACCACCTCGGATCGAAGTCGGGCCACGACGCCATCGCCTTGACGCCGCCGGTCGCCACGTCGAGCACGATCACGACCCCAGCATCGGCCTTGAAGCCCGACTGGGTGTCTTCGTCCCAGACCTGGCGCGTGCGGAAGATGCTGTCCTGCAGGTACTCCTCGGCGGCACGCTGCCACTCGCTGTTGATGGCGAGCACGACGTCACCGCCGGCCGTGGGCTCCCTGCCGCCCAGGTCGCGGATGCGTTCGTCGTCTGAGTTGACGACGTAGCGTTGCAGACCCGGGACGCCTCGCAACCACCGTTCGTACTGGACCTCGAGCCCGGCCTGCCCGGCCAGGTCGTTCGGCCCGTAGTCGCGGAACCGGGCTGTCTCCAGCTGCCCGGCCTGCACCTGTCCGACCCACCCCAGCATGTGCGAGGCGGTCCGCCCCATCGGATACTCGCGCACGCTCGTGTTCCGGACCTGTACCCCGGGGAAGTCCTCCTGCCGCTCCCGGATCGCGAACGCGACCTCCTCGGGCACGAATTCCGCCACCGGCTTCGGCTGATAGTCGAAGTACTTCGTGCTCTCGAGGTCGGCGCGGAGCTGCTTCACGGGGACGTCCAGCATCGTGGCGAGCTCGCCGAGGACCTGCTCGCCCCTGCCGCTCTCCTCGAGCTCCTGCTTGTCGATGCGCACTTCGAGACTGCTGCGGTTCTTCACGAGGGGCACACCTTTCGGCTTCCCGTACTGATCCTCGGTCCAGATCTCGCCTCGCAGCGCGTCGATCGGGATCGACCGCACCCCGTTGTTCTGGGCTTCCTGCGCGTACACCTGGGTGGCGAGCACCTGCAGGAACCACAGGCGCGTCGACAGAGCAGCGAACATCACGAGGACGAGGATCGCGAACACCTTCAGACGGGCCGAGCTCCTCTCCATCTAGAAACGCACCACCCGTTGCGGCCGGGATCCCTCGATCATCCTGCGCAACAGCGGATAGAGGATCGGCGTGAGGATCGCCCCGTAGAGCGCCGTCAGCAGGGTCACCCGAGCGGCGAAAGTGAACGTCTCCTCGAGCTGGCCGAGGAGGAACGCCACGACCTGGTAGAAGGTGATGCCCGCAGCCGTGCCCACCGCCACGAGGATCGTCGGCAGCAGCGGCGAGGGGGAGGTGATGTACTGACGGGCGAGCCCCGCCGCATACCCCACGAGCGTCAGCGTCAGCGCGGTGATGCCCTTGGGCTGGTTCAGCAGGAAGTCCTGTGCGAGGCCGGCAGCGAACCCGGTGATCGCCCCCTCGTTCGGCCCCTCCAGGATCGCGACGACGATCGTGATCAGGTACATCAGCTCGGGTCGCACGCCGAGCAGCTTCAGGTCCCAGAACAGCGTGGACTGCAGGAGCAGCCCGGTCACGATGATGACGAACGTCACGAGCACGCGGCGGATCATCGGGTCACGCTTCCGTCCTGGCCTGCAGCACCAGCACGAACTGCAGTGTCTCGAAGTCGACCGCGGGGCGCACCTCGACGAACTCCTGGGTGGCGTTGTCGCCCGGCACGAGGCGCGACACCTGACCGATCAGCATTCCTGGAGGGTAGAGCCCGGACTCGCCGTCGAGCTCGTAGCCCTGGGTGAACACCGCTTCGTCACCTTCGATCAGGGTGCCCTCTTCCACCAGGCTCATGCGCAGATCGGCGTCGCCCGCGCCCTCGACGAGGCCGGCTTCCCTCGTTCCCTGGATCGTCGCCGCGACGGCGAAGGATCGATCGATGATGAGCCGCACGTCGGCCGAGTTCGGCGTCACGCCCACCACCCGCCCGACCAGCATCGGAGCCTCGGGGGAACCCGTCGCGACCGGCTGGTCGACCGCCACGCCGTCGCTCGAGCCCTTGTCGATCGTGACCGTGTGCTCGAAGTTCGAGACGCCGTTCGCGATCACCGTCGATGCGACGACCGGCGGCTCCAGCGCCTGGCTCAGCTCCAGGAGGGCCAGCAGGCTCTTGTGCTCCTCCTGGTCGAAGGCGCCGGCCTGGATCTCCGTCTTGAGCGCGGAGATCTCGTGTCGCAGGGTCTCGTTCTCGTCGGCGAGCGAGGGCAGGCTCGCCAGGCCCGTGAAGAAGTCGCCGACGGGCTCGGTGACCGTGGTCACGGCTTCCTGCATCGGAGCCATGAACGTCTTCGCTGCGGAGCCGATGCCGGCGAGGGGGCCGGACTCCCGCTGCCGGTAGTCGAGCGTGATCACGGCCAGCGAGGCCGAGACCAGGGCGACCACCAGGAGCCGCGTCGAGCGGGGGCGCTGCCGCGTGACCACGGCGGCTACCGGCGGGACGGGCTCACCAGGACCCGCTGCAGCACCTCGAACTCCTCGAGGCACTTGCCGGATCCCAGCACCACCGCCTGCAAGGGCGTGTCGGCGATGCGCACCGGCATGCCGGTCTCGTGACGCAGGCGTTTGTCGAGCCCGCGCAGCAACGCGCCGCCGCCGGTGAGCACGATGCCGCGGTCCATGATGTCCGCGGACAGCTCGGGGGGGGTCCGGTCGAGCGTGGTCTTGATGGCATCGATGATGGCGTTGACCGGTTCCTCGATCGCGCGGCGGATCTCCTCCGCGGTGATCGTGATCGTCTTCGGCAGGCCGCTGACGAGGTCACGCCCCTTGATCTCGGCCACGAGCTCCTCGGGCATCGGGAACACGCTCGCGATCGCGAGCTTGATCGCCTCGGCCGTGCGCTCGCCGAGCAGCAGCGAGTACTCCTTCTTCACGTGCTGGATGATCGCCTCGTCGAGCTCGTCGCCGCCGATGCGGATCGACGTGCTCGTGACGATGCCGCCGAGCGAGATCACCGCGACCTCGGTCGTGCCGCCGCCGATGTCGACCACCATGTTCCCGGTCGGCTCGTGGATCGGCAGCCCGGAACCGATCGCCGCCGCCATCGGCTCCTCGATGATGTAGGCGTTGCGCGCGCCGGCGGCGATCGTCGCCTCCTCGACGGCGCGCTGCTCGACGCCGGTGATGCCGCTCGGAACGCACAGGACCACCCGGGGCTTGGCGAGCCACCGGCGGCGGTGGACCTTCTGAATGAAATAGCGAAGCATCTTCTCCGTCACGTCGAAGTCGGCGATCACGCCGTCCCGGAGCGGCCGCACGGCGACGATGTGCGCCGGCGTCCGCCCGATCATGCGCTTCGCCTCGGTGCCGACCGCCAGGATCGCACCCGTCTTGGTGTTGATCGCGACGACCGACGGCTCGTTGAGGACGATCCCCCGCCCGCGAACGTACACCAGGGTGTTGGCCGTCCCCAGGTCGATGGCCATGTCGCGACCGAGGAACTGGAACGAATTTGCAAGCATGCGCGTAGGTTGGTCGGCAGCTATTGTCCGAACCGACCGACCCGGCCGGCGGTCGCGCAGCAGTCTAGCATCGGAGCGCGGGTGGACAAAAAGCCTGCTGGTGGGCGAGACTCCCGCCTCGCACGGTCGTTCCTACCGATGATGAGTCCACAGACGCGTCCTTCATCCTCCCGCCGCCGAACCGCGCGCGGCGCGTTCGGCCTCGCGCTCCTCGTCGTGGCCGTGGCTGCGGCGACCTTCGCGCCGGCGGACGCCACGACCCGGGTCCGCGAGAAGCATCTCAATCTCGACATCGCCCGGCGGGTCCAGGCAAGGCTCGCCGCGGCCGGGATCCCGGTGGTGATGACCCGCACGACGGACCGGACGGTCTCGCTCCGCTCCCGCACGGCGCTCGCCAATGCCCGGCGGGTCGACGCCTTCGTGTCGATCCACAACAACGCCTCGCGGAACCGCTCGGCCGGGGGCAGCGAGGTCTACCACCAGATACGGGGCGGAGCCTCCAGGACGCTCGGCTCGCTGATCCGGACCCAGCTCGCCCGGAGCCCGGGCCTGCGGACCTCGCTCCGTTCCCGCCGGGGCGATCACGGCGACTACTACTACGTGCTGCGCAACACGCGGATGCCTGCGGTGATCGTCGAGGGTGCTTACGTGTCGAACCCCCGCGAGGCTCGGCTCCTCGCGAGCCCTTCGTTCCGGCAGAAGCTGGCCGACGCGATCGTCCGCGGGATCCTCGCCTTCCAGAAGACGTTGACCGCCGCACCGCTCCCGGCCCTGCAGACGCCGCAGCGTGTGGCGGTGCCGGCGCTTCCCGCGCCGTCGGCGCTCGCCGGCACCGCGATCAACTCGCGGACGGTGTCGCTGTCGTGGGAGCCTGCGCTGGCCGCATCGTCCTACAACGTGTACCGCGACGGCGCGTTGATCGGCTCGCTCGACGGCGACGCGCTCGAGGCGATCGCAGGAACCGCGCAACTCCTGTCGTTCACCGACGTGTGGGCCGCGCCGGGCCAGACCTACCGCTACGAGGTCGCGGCGGCGACGCCGACGCCCGCTGCGTCACTCGAGTCGGTCGCCGCACGGGTGTCGGTGCGAACGCCGCCGATCTTCGTCGCGCTCGACCCGGGCCACGGTGGATCCGACCCGGGCGCGCTCGGCGGGTACTGAGGTAGCGGGCGGGGCACACCACGGAACGCGGCGATGAGGTCGGTCTTTCAGGTGGCCCGCGTGAGCGCGCCGCCGAACCAGCGAATCGTCGGAAAAACCGCGCGGACCGCAGCCCTCAGACCGGGATGGGCTTTAGATCTGAGTGTCCAGGTCGCCAGTGAGCACGAACGTGACGAGCACCTTCGCCCCACCCGGCTGCCGGAAGTTACAGTCGCCGACTACCTTCGCGAGCATCGCCCCATGGCCCACCGTCGCCCCCGCCGCCGTCGGCCGTCCGAATGGATCGTCGACGATGTCACGGATGTACAGGCGCGAAAGCCAATTGGGAGCCCTGAATCGATCGTCGCCGATGACGAGGGTCGGGAAGTACCAGAAGGTTGGACGGTAGCCGACCAAGGTATTCGTCGGATCCGTTTGCACGATGGCAAGTCGTAGGCGTGGGAGCGGAGGGCCGTAGCCGCACCCTCCGGTCCAGGTTGGATAGGTGAACTGGAACGGGCCGAGGAAGTCGTTGATCTGCACCTTCAAGGGCCCGCAGAACCCCTGCGCCGAGAAGCGCACCTGATTGCCCGCGATCACGCGCAGCGGACCCTGTGCGACACACACGCCTCGAACGAGGTTCGTGTCCACCGCGTTGCCAGGACCCACGGTCGAAACCAGCGCCACGACGACGAGCAGCGCGAGGGCGATCCTCCCGCCGGCCCATCGGCTTCCGTGAACGTTCCGCATCGCGCTCATCACGCCTCCACCTGGACGCCCACGAACGGGAGAGATGCGAACGGAGTGAAGAGCGCCCCCCACGTCGGGTGCAAGAACTTCAGCGCGAATCCCCCCTGGGACGCTGACGTGCCGCCCATGCACCTCGCGGTCACGATCGGCATGTAGACCCCTTCCTCGGGGAAGGCCTGCTGGATCGAGCCCGAGTTGCATGAGCCGGCGAACGGTGCCCCACCGACGGTCGTTCCGGAGATCGTGAACGGCTTGGTCAACAGGGGCGTGGTCGGGGGGCAGTTGTTGGGGCAGAAATGCTGCACCGACAGGTACTGAATTAACGTCGCCGACGCGACAACCTGAACGCCGCGCAGGCGACCGATGATCCTCACCTGCTTGAAATTCGTGTACATGTCGCAGTGATCTTCGAAGCACCGCGACCTGCCGGTTTCGATCCCCGCGACCACGCCCTTCGGGATCGGCACGGTCGTCGCCTGCGACGGGACGCTGATCGCGAGCGCCCCCAGGAGCGCGACGAAAGCGAGAAGCCTGGTCGAACGCGTGTGCCCCATGGATCCCCCGATCCTGTCCCACCCGCCGAGCCGCAGGCGTGGTCCGAATTGTACGCATCTGGGGGTTCCGCGCAATAGGGGGACAAAAATGGAGCAAACGACCTCTCAGGCGTTTTGGCCGCCTCGGCCGGTTCTAGGCCCCCGGGAAGAACAGGGCCAGTTCGCGTTCTGCCGAGGCCGGGGAGTCCGAGCCGTGGACGATGTTCTCGGTCATCTCGATCGCAAGGTCGCCGCGGATCGTGCCCAGGTCCGCCTTCTTGGGGTCGGTCGCCCCCATCAGGGTCCGAACCACCGATACGGCCTCGTCGCCCTCGACGGCCATCGCGACGAGCGGTCCCCCGGTGATGAAGTTCACGAGGTCACCGAAGAACGGTTTCTCACGATGCTCGGCGTAGTGGTCGCCGGCCATCTCCTTGTCCATAGTGAGCATCCGCATCTCGACGATGGTCAGGCCCTTGGCTTCGAGACGCCGGACCACTTCGCCGATCAGCCGCCGCCGCACGCCGTCCGGCTTGACGAGCACGAGCGTTCGTTGGATCGCCATCGCTCTTCCTCCGTTCGCTCCGGCAGCCGGCCGGAGCCCGCACAGTATAGGAGTCGCTCACATCCCGAGAACGAGCGCTCGCGCCTCTCCGACCGTCACGAACGAACCCGTGACCAGGATCGCGTCCTTCTCGCCGGCCAGCTCGATCGCCTGTGCGACGGCACCCTCGACCGTCGCGGCAGTGCGCGGCTCCGCTCCGAGCCGCGCCGTCTCCTTCGTCAATCGATCGGCGGGCGCGGCGCGCGGCGACCGCGGGGTCGTCGCGATCACGACGTCGGCCGCGGGGACCAACGCTTCGGCCACGCCGGCGACGTCCTTGTCGTCGAGCATGCCGATCACGAGCAGCAGCCCCTCGTGCGCGAACGACTCGCGGACGGTCAAGGCGAGTTCGCGCGCGGCCGCCGGGTTGTGCGCTCCGTCGACGATCAGCAAGGGGCGCCGGCGCAAAACCTCCATCCGGCCGGGCGAGCGCACCGTCGCGAGCACCTCCCGCACCAGCTCGTCCTCGAGCGGCCGGTCGCCCAGGAACGCGTGAACAGCCGCGAGCCCCAGCAGCACGTCGGTCGCCATCCGCTCGCCGTACAGGGGCACGAACACCTGCCGGTAGGTGCGATCACCGACGCGGAGGTCCAGCGCCTGCCCGCCGACGGCGAGCTCGCGCTCCTCGATGGCGAAGTCCGGACCCACCTCGCGGAGCGACGCGCCGGTTCGCCGCGCGCGCTCCTCGATGACCGCACGGACGTCGGGGGAACGCTCGCCGGTCACGACGATCGCCTCCGGCTTGATGATCCCGACCTTCTCGCCGGCGATCTGAACCGGGGTCGAGCCGAGCTCGGGATGGTCGCGCGTTACCTCGGTGATGACGGCGACGCGCCCGTCGACGAGGTTGGTCGCGTCCCACTCACCGCCCATGCCGACCTCCATCACCGCGACGTCGGCCGCGCGCTCCGCGAACCACGTCTCGGCGAGCAGCGTGAGCG
This sequence comes from Actinomycetota bacterium, assembly GCA_035249905.1. Lineage (GTDB taxonomy): Bacteria > Actinomycetota > UBA4738 > UBA4738 > HRBIN12 > JAOUEA01. Next base: position 88,337 of record DATFFT010000095.1, read on the forward strand.
TCTCGAAATAGGTGACGCGTTCGCCGAGCGCGTCGACCTGGCTCAGGAACGGTTCGAGATAGGTCAGCGTCTCGGCGAAGGCAGCTTCCGATATCGGCTCGCCGTCGTAGGCGATCCGCTCGCGGATGGAGTGCAGGTGGGGCGAGGTGTACGTCCCGACCGACAGGCCGGCCGCGCGAACCAATGCGGTCGCCACGAACGCGGTGGTCGTCTTCCCGTTCGTTCCGGTGATGTGGATCGAGGGATAGGTGCGTTGCGGGTGGTCGAGCAGATCCGACACGGCTCGTACCCGATCGAGGTCGGGCACCATCCGGGTCGGGATCCGGTCGTCCAGCGCCCGAAGTGCCTCCGCGTAGTCCATCGCCGGCTCAGCCGAGGTCGCGAAGCGCCTCGCGCAGGCGGTCGAGCGTCAGCTCCACCTCGGACAGACGTTCACGCCGCTGCTCGACGACCTCCTCCGGCGCGTTCGCCATGAAACCCGGGTTTGCAAGCTTGCCGCGGGCGCGTTCCGCCTCCGAGGACTGCGCCGCGATCTCTCTCCCCAGGCGCGCGCGTTCGGCGTCGA
>DATFFT010000096.1:0-46372 GCA_035249905.1 Actinomycetota bacterium
CGCCCTGCAGTCGCGAGCGGAGTCGGCGTGCGAGTGTGCGCCTGGTCATATAGCGGGACCCTGTCCTCCGCGTGGCATCGGTCGTCTTCCCGATACAGGTCGGCACGTTCGTTGCCCTGCTTGAGGCAGCTGGGCGGCGGCCGTCTCCGATACGGAACGGCGAAGGGGCGGCCCTTCGGGCCGCCCCTTGCTTGCTCGGGTTGCCGTGACTTACCAGCTGGGTCCTGCAGCCCCCTGAGCTGCGGTTCCGTCACAGGCGGCCCCGGTGCCGTACGTGGTACCCGGACCGTTGGCGTCGTCCGCGATCCAGTAGCAGTCGCCCGAGTCGGACAGGGCAGCGCCGGACCACTTGTTGCCGCCGGCGTTGACAGCAACGCTGACTGCGGTCGGACCCGTCGACGCGACTCCCGCCGCGAGGTAGGACAGCGACGGCTCGATCGCCGGAAGGTCGGTGTCCGTAGCCGTGCTGTAGTCGCCTTGGTCGGTGTACGCCGTCTTGGCAGCGACCAGGGCGTTGCGCAGGCTCGACTGAGCAGCGCGGTTCTGTGCCCGCTCACGGGCACCGAGGAACGTCGGCAGCGCGATGGCGATCAGGATGCCGATGATCAGAACGACCACCATCAGCTCGATGAGGGTGAAACCAGCCTCCTCATCTGCGCGATTCTTCAAGCGCTTGAGCATCTGCTGTCAACTCCTTTCCTTGTGACATGCACACCCCGTCGGTGCGCGTTCCGTGACGTTGTCGGCCGCTTCACAGCCCACCTGAAGCCGCCAGAGGGAGGATGTTTCGGCGTCCTCCGGGGGACCTACCAAGGACCGGGTAGTCTCCGGGGCCGCGTGAGGTAGACGACCGGGTTACTTGATCAGCTTGATGATGTTGAACATCGGCATGTAGAGCGCGATGACCGCCGCGCCGACGAACCCGCCGATGATGGCGATCAGCAGCGGCTCGATCAGGGACGTCAACGCGTCGACCGAGGCCTCGACCTCCTGGTCGTAGAACTGGGCGACCTTCGTGAGCATCGTGTCGACCTGTCCGGTCTCCTCCCCCACCGCGATCATCTGCACGACCATGGGAGGGAAGACCGCGTGCTTGCTGAGTGGCTTCGCGATCGACTCACCCTCGCGCACGCTCGACTGCACGTCGACGACGGCCTTCGAGATGATCTTGTTGTTCACGGTGTCGGAGACGATGTCGAGCGCCTGCAGGATGGGCACGCCGGCCGAGAGCAGCATCGACAGGGTGCTCGAGAAGCGCGACAGCGCGGTCTTGTGGAACAGCGACCCGAACACGGGAAGCCGCAGCTTCAGGCGGTCCACCTGGGTACGGCCGTTCTCCGTCGCCTTGTACCGGCGGAAGAAGAACCGGGCCGCGACGGCGGCGAGGACCAGGATGTACCAGTACGACTTCACGGCGTCGGACATGGCGATCAGTGCTCTCGTCGGCAGCGGAAGCGACCCGCCGAGCTGGTCGTAGATGCCCTTGAATTGCGGAACCACGAACAACAGCATCGCGCCCATGATCAGCACGACCAGACCCACGACGGCGACCGGATAGGTCATGGCCGATTTGATCTTGCCCCGTAGATGCACCTCGCGCTCGAGCATCGCGGCGACCTTGAGCAGGGTCGAGTCGAGCGATCCGCCCAGCTCGCCGGACTTCACCATCGAGACGTAGAGATCGTTGAACACCTTGGGGTGCTTCTGCATCGCGCCAGAGAGCGAGGAGCCCTGCTCCACGTCGTTGCGGCACTCCGTGAGCGTCTCGGCGAGCAGCTTGTTCGGGGTCTGCTGTGCGAGGATCGACAGCGCCCGAAGGATCGGCAGGCCGGAGTTGATCATCGTCGCGAACTGCCGCGAGAAGACCGACAGGTCCTTGAGCTTGACCTTGGCCTTCCTGAGGTTGATCTCGATGTTGAGACCCTTCTTCTCCTTGCCGACCTCCAGCGGCGTGTAGCCCATCTCGCGCAGGCGCTGCAGCACGAGCAGCTCGCTGTCGGCCACCAGCGTGCCGGTGACCGTGGAGCCCGTCTTGTCGCGGACCTTGTACTGGAAGGTCTGAGCCATCACATGCCTCCCTTACATCCCGCCCATGACCATGCCGCCGCCCATGTCCATGCCGCCGCTCATGCTGCCCCCCGGATCGGAGCCCGCCACGGAAGGAACCACCGCGCCGCCCATCAGTCGCGTGAGCTCCTCGGCGTCGTGACAGCGCTCGAAGGCGAGCTGCTGGGTGATGCGGCCGGACTTGACGTGCTGGGCCAGCGACATGTCCATCGTCTGCATGCCGAAGCGACCACCGGCCTGCATCGAGGAGTAGATCTGGTGGACCTTCCCCTCGCGGATCAGGTTGCGCACCGCCGGCGTGGTGACGAGCACCTCGCACGCGACCGCGCGGCCCTGGCCGTCGGAGGTCGGGATCAGCTGCTGGGTCACGACGCCCTGCAGCGTCGTCGACAGCTGCACGCGCACCTGCTGCTGCTGGTGAGGCGGGAAGACGTCGATGATGCGGTCGATCGTCTGCGGGGCGTCCTGCGTGTGCAGCGTCGCGAAGACCAGGTGGCCGGTCTCGGCCGCGGTGATCGCGGTCGAGATCGTCTCGAGGTCGCGCATCTCGCCGACGAGGATCACGTCGGGGTCCTGGCGTAGCACGTGCTTCAGGGCGTTCGCGAACCCGTGGGTGTCGGCGCCGACCTCGCGCTGGTTCACGATGCAGCTCTTGTGCTTGTGCAGGAACTCGATCGGGTCCTCGACGGTCATGATGTGGCCCTTGCGCTCGTTGTTGACCACGTCGACCATCGAGGCGAGGGTCGTGGACTTCCCCGAGCCGGTCGGACCGGTCACGACGACGAACCCGCGCTGGAACCGAGCGAGGTCCGCCACGACCGCCGGCAGGCCGAGCTCGTCGATCTGCTTGATCTCGAACGGGATCACCCGGAACGCGGCGCCGATCGCGTCGCGCTGCATGTACACGTTGACACGGAACCGGGCTCGCCCCGGGAGCGAGTAGGACATGTCGAGCTCGAGCTCCTGCTCGAACCGCTCCCGCAGCTTCTGCGGCAAGATCGCATAGATCATCTGCTGCAGCGCCCTCGGCGACAGGGCCGGGTAGCCCTCGAGCCGCTCGAGCTCGCCGTGCACGCGCAGGACCGGCGGCGAACCGGCCGTCAGGTGCAGGTCCGAGCCCTCGGCGTCCATCAACGCTCCGAGCAGCTCGGGGATCGGGATCTGGACGTCCTCGTCTTCTTGCACGACGCTCATCTCACTTCACCACCCTCGCGATCTCCTCGATCGAGGTGACGCCCATCCGGACCTTCTCGAGGCCGTCGTCGCGCAGGCTGATCATGCCCTGCTGCAACGCGACGGCCTTGATGGCCTCGGATGACGCCCGCTCGACGGTCAGTCGTTCGATGTCCTCGGTCATCGGCATGACCTCGTAGAGCCCCATGCGCCCCCGGTAGCCGGTGTTGGCGCACGCCGCGCACCCCTGCGCCCGGTAGATCTCCTCGAGCTGGGACCACGACGCCTCGGGGAAACCGGCCGCCATCAGCTCGCTCTCGTCCGGCTCGTGGGCCACCTTGCAGCGCTCGCAGAGCTTGCGCGCGAGCCGTTGGGCGACCACCGAGTCGATCGCCGAGGCCACGAGGAAGGTCTCGACGTCCATCTCGGTGAGGCGCGTCAGGGCGCTCGGCGCGTCGTTCGTGTGCAGCGACGAGAGCACCAGGTGGCCTGTCAGGGCCGCCTCGACGGCGATCATCGCGGTCTCGCGGTCGCGGACCTCACCGATCAGCACGATGTCGGGGTCGGCGCGCAGGATCGACCGCAAGGCGCTCGCGAACGTGAGCCCGGCCTTGGGGTTCACCTGCATCTGGTTCACGCCCGGGAGCCGGTACTCGACCGGGTCCTCGACCGTGATGATGTTCTTGTCTTCCTCGTTGAGGATGTTCAGCGTGGAGTACATCGTGGTCGACTTGCCCGACCCGGTCGGCCCCGTCACGAGGATCGCGCCGTACGGCTTGCGGAACGACCGCGCGAACCGCTCGTAGGGGCCTTCGAGGAACCCGAGGTCCTCGAGCTTCAGCAGGGCCTGCGACTTGTCCAGGATGCGGATCACGACCTTCTCGCCGAACACGGTGGGCAGGGTCGCCAGACGCAGGTCGAGCTGCCGGCCGCCGACCTTCATCGAGATGCGGCCGTCCTGGGGCACTCGCTTCTCCGCGATGTTGAGCTCCGCCATGACCTTGAGCCGAGATATCAGGCCGCCCTGGATGTTCTTGGGCGCCGGAGGCATCGGCTCGTGCAGCACGCCGTCGACGCGGAAGCGGATGCGCACGTTCTTCTCGGCCGGCTCGATGTGCACGTCGGAAGCCCGGTCACCGACCGCCTGGGTCATGATCGCGTTCACGAGCTTGACGATGGGGGCGTCCTCGAGGGCGGCCTCCATCTGCTCGTCCTCGGACTCGAGCGCGTCGGAGGCGACGTTCGCGAGCGCTTCGACCTGACCGTCCATGCCGGCGTACTTCTGGATCGCGCGCTCGACGTCGGCCGCGGTGGCCACGAGGGGCTGGACGTCGCGGTTCGTGATCGTGCGGATGTCGTCGAGCGCGTAGACGTTGGCGGGGTCCGACATCGCCACGAGCAGCTTTCCGTCGCGCTCGCCGATCGGGATCGCCCGGTACCGGCGGGCGAGCGCCTCGGGGAGCAGTGTCGTGGCGGTGGGATCGATCTGGTGCTCGGACAGGTCCACGAACTCCAGGCCGACCTGCTCGGCGAGGGCGCGGACGAGATCGCCCTCCTTGATCATGCCCATGTCGATCAGCACACGGCCGAGCGACTTCGGCGTGCGTCGATGTTCCTCGAGCGCCGTCTCGAGCTGCTCGGGCGTGATCATGTCCAGCTCGATCAAGATCTGCCCGAGCTGCTTCGACTTGCGCTTGACGGTGGTCATCGACGTCCTTGTGGCCCCGTTCGCCTTAGGTCTCAGGGACTTGCTTCGTCATCGCCCGAGTCGACCTGAAGCAGTCCCGAGAACTCTTTGGCCAGAAGGACGCGATCGACCTCGGCGTCGTCGTCGAAGCCCGTTCCCGAGTCCCCGCCCGAGGGCCGTGACGGGCTCTCCGGAGGAGCCGGCGGGCCCTCGGCACGCGCCTCCGGCGCGGCCAGAGGCAGCGGGTCCGGGGTGGCGCGTTCGACCGGTGTCGGGGCGACCGATCCGGCGCCGACGCTCGAGGAACGTTCGGGCGCCGGCCGGATGGCCTCGGCGGCGATCGCGGCGATCTCCGACGGCGCGTGGGTCCCCGTCTGGGGGTGCAGCGAGGTGCGGGGTTTGCCCGAGGGAGCGGAGGTCTGGTCGGGCACCCGCAACGGGTCACGGCGGGAGCGGCCTTCCTCGGCCGACAGCAGGACCTGCTCCAGCCGGTCGACGAGGACGCCCGGGCGGATGCCCGGTTCGGCGATGGCGAAGGCGGCATAGGGGCCTCGTTTGACGTAGGCCCACACCTGGTCCGGGAACTCCACGAAGCTCCTGTCGGGTTCGCCGAGCGAGATGAACCGGAGCCAGGCCTGCTTGGCACGGCTCTCGACCTCGTCGGGATGGGCGCCGAGCACCAACCCGTCCCGCGACAACACGAGCGAGCCCGACACCCCGGGCACGCCCACAGAGATCCGCTGCGCGAGCGCGGAGTAGTCGTCCATCTCCCCCCACCATCGACGACGGTGCGATCACGCTTGAGGCGAACGAAGCGCGGAGGCAGGGATCAGTGGCGTTCGGCGAGGGCGCCCAGCGCCGCCGCCGACATCGCCTCGAGCGGCGCGGGGGTGCCGGTCCACAGCTCGAACGAGAGCGCCGCCTGCTGCAGGAGCAGTCCGAGTCCCCCGGACACCTCGGCCCCGGCTTCGCGCGCCGCGACCAGCCACGGGGTGGGCGCAGCCCTGTAGAGCAGGTCGACGACCACGACAGCGGGGCCGACCGCGGGCAGCGGCGGCGCGGTCACGCCGTCGGCGCCGAGGGGTGTCGCGTTCACGACGAGGTCCGCGGTCACGCCCTGTGCCTCGTCGAACGGGATCACCTCGACCTGAAGCCCGGTCCCGTCGACCGCCGCGACGAGATCTCGCGCCCTTGCTTCCTCCCTGACCCCGACCTTCAGGCGGGCGGCGCCGGCGAGGCCGAGAGCGAGGGCGACCGCACGCGCGGCGCCGCCCGCCCCCAGGACGAGGGCGGAGCATCCGGCGGGATCGAACCCGGCGTCGCGCCGAAGGAATCGGTCGAACCCCGGGGTGTCGGTGTTGTGTCCCTGGAGCGTGTCGCCCGACACCACGAGCGTGTTGACGGCTCGGAGCCGCCGGGCCTCGTCGGAGAGCTCTCCGACGATCTCGGCGCCTTCCGTCTTGTGCGGCATCGTGACGTTGGCTCCGCGGAACCCGAGGCTCACGAGTCCGGCGGCCGCGTCCCGGAGCGCGCCGGGGGCCACCGGCAACGGCACGTAGACCCAATCCATGTCCAGCGCGGCGAAGGCCGCGTTGTGGATGACCGGCGAGAGGCTGTGCTCGACCGGCCAGCCGATCACCCCGGCGACGTGCGTGGCCCCGCCGATCGGCCGTGCCACGGGCGGCTCAGCCGAGGCACGCATCGACGTTGGCCAGATGCTCGTCGTAGGTGACCGCGAAGCGATGGCCCCCGTCGTCGTCGCAGAGCACGTAGTAGTAGTACGGGGTGTCGGTGGGGTTCAGCGCGGCACGGAGCGACCAGAGGTACGGGCTCGCGATCGGGGTCGGCGGCAACCCGGTGCGCATGCGCGTGTTGTACGGACCGTCGGTCTCGATGTCGGCGGTCGACAGCTCGCCGTCGGGCGTCGGGTCGTCGTACAGCAGCGTCGCGTCGATGCCCAGCGGCATGCCCTCGCGGAGACGGTTGTAGATCACGCCGGCGATCACCGGACGATCGCGCTGCACGGCCGCCTCCTTCTCGATCATCGACGCGATCACGACGAGCTCGTAGGGGCTCACGCCGAGCTCGTCTGCGTTCTGCCACGGCAGCCCCGCCGTTTCCTGCTCGAACTGGGTCAGTAGCCGCTGGATCACCGCGTCGGCGTCGTCGCGCTCGGGGATGCGGTAGGTCTCGGGCCACAGGAACCCCTCGAGGGAGGCGTCGGCGGGCAGCCCCCGGGGACGATCGAACTCGCCGCCATCTGCCCGGGCGAGGAACTCCTTGGCCGGGATGCCGAGCGCCTCCTCGACCGCGTCTGCGATCTGGGTCATGCGATAGCCCGGGGGGATCAGCACGTCCGCCGTGGGGATCTGCCTGGGAGGCGTGGTGAGCACCTCGACCGCCTCGTCGAGCGTCATGCCGGTCGTGAGCGAGTAGGTGCCGGCGCGGATGTCTCCGGATCGGCCGGTGCCCCGCATCAACAGGTTCCCGACGAACCCACCGCACGGGATCACCCGCTCGGCCGCCAGATCTCCGACCACCTGCTCGGCGGTGGCGCCGTCGGCGACCGTGAACGAGACGTCGCGTTCGGGGCCTTCGGCCGCACCCTTGCACCCCTCGTAGTGCCGGCTCGCCAACACGAGCCCGCCCACGATGCCTCCCAGCACGAGGAAGAGGATCAGCAGGGAGACCCGGCGGGGACGGTCGTGGCGCACGTGGCGATCCGCGCGTCGCGGCGTCGTGGTCTGCATCGGCTATCGAGGATACCGGTCGCCCGTCGACGAGTGCGTGTCACCGATGCGCATCGAGCCAGGCACCCAGGATGACGACCGCGGCGCTCTCGTCCACCACTTGGCGGCGGCGCTTCCCGGATATCCCCGCGTCGCGGAGCGAACGTTCGGCCTCGGCGGTGCTCAGGCGTTCGTCCTGGAGCTCGACCGGCACGTCGACGATCGCGCGCAGCGCGTCGGCGAACGCCTCGGCATGTTGGGCACGCGCTCCCGAGGCGCCCGACATCGACCGGGGATGGCCGACCACGACCGCGGTGACGTCCAGGTCGCGCACGAGCGCCGCGACGGCTTTGAGCTCCCCCGGGGGCTGGCCGGTCCGGATCGTGCCGTGCGGAACCGCGACCCGCCGGTCCGCATCGGAGATCGCCACCCCGACCCGCGCGTCGCCGAGGTCGAGCCCGAGGACCCGGCCGGCGGGAACGGGCCTGCCCGGCTCGGGAACGCCGGTAGTCTGGCTCATACTAGCTTTCGGGGGCGAGGAGTTCGGCGAGCCGCTGGGGGATGCTCTCGACCGCCGGGACGACCGCATCGGCGATCTTGCCGCCGGCGAACGCGAGGCCCGGCTTGCCGCCCGCGCCGCCCCCGACCACCGACGCCGCCCGCTCGAGCAAGGCCGGGCCCGTGACGCCACGCTGGATGAGGGCCGGTGAGCATGCCGCGACGAGCAACGCCTTGCCCCCGAGGGCGGACCCCAGCACGACGGCCGACTCGCCCCCGATCTTGCCCACCGCCTTCTGCGCGAGGTCGCGGAGGGCATCGGCGTCGGCGTCGGTGACGGTGTGCACGAGCCGCACGCCGTCGACCTGGACCGCCGAGGCCACCAACTCGTCGACACGCCCGGCGGCCTGTTGCTGCGCGAGCCTCCCGAGCTCGTTCTTGAGGCGCTTGTTCTCCTCGACGACCCGCCGGGCGTGCTCGAGCGCGGCCGCGGGATCCTTGCTGCCGAGAGCGGCCACGATGCCTCGCAGCAGCTCCCGCTCGACGTTGATCTCGCGCAGCGCATCGGGACCCACGAGCGCTTCGACCCGCCGCATGCCCGAGCCGATGGAGCCCTCGTGGAGGATGCGGAGCACGCCGATCCGCCCCGTCCGCTCGACGTGCGTGCCCCCGCACAGCTCCTTCGAGTAGTCGCCGATCTCGACCACACGTACGACCTCGCCGTACTTCTCGTCGAACAACATCGCGGCACCGAGGGCCTTCGCGTCTTCCAACGACGTCTCGAAGATGTTCGGCGCGTCGTCACGGGCGAGGAGCCGGTTGACCTCGAGCTCGGCCTGCTCGAGCACCTCGTCGGGAACCGCCGACGGGTTCGGGAAGTCGAACCGCAGCCGTCCGGGCGCGACGAGCGACCCGGCCTGGCGTGCGTGCTCACCGAGCATGTGCTTCAGGGTCCAATGCACGACGTGGGTCGAAGTGTGGGCGCGGGCCGTCGCTTCGCGGCGCTGACGGTCGATCTCGGCGATCGCGTCCTGCCCCGTGCGGATCTCACCGGACGTGACCGTGCCGACGTGCATGATCGAGGACGGCCCGGCCCACTGCGCGTCGCGAACCCGGATCGTGCCCGTGTGCGTGCGGATCTGCCCCTCGTCGCCGACCTGTCCGCCCGACTCCGCGTAGAAGGGCGTGCGCTCGAGGAAGACCAACACCTCGTCGCCCTCCTGTGCCGCCTCGAGCTCGCCTCGGTCCTCGCCGAGCAGCAGCGCGATCGGCGCATCGGCCTCGGGTTGTCCGTACCCGACGAACCCGGTCGGCGGCACCGCGCCGGCGTCGATGCCGACCTCGATCTTCTTCACGGCCGCCCGGGCCCTGGCCCGCTGCTCCTCGAGCAGCTCGTGGAACCCCTGCTCGTCGACCGTCAGCCCGGCGTCGGCGGCGAGCTCGGCGGTGAGCTCGATCGGGAACCCGAACGTGTCGGACAGCTTGAACGCGTCGGCGCCCGCGATGCTGCCGTGCGCGGCGCGCGATCTGGCCTCCTCGAACAGCACCATGCCTTGACGCAGCGTGGCTCTGAACCGCTCCTCCTCGGAGACGAGCACCTGCTCGATGAACGCCCGGTTCTCGACGAGCTCGGGGTACGCGTCGCCGAACCCGTCGACGACCACGTCGATGAGGGGTCGCAGCACCTCCCCCTGCACCCCGAGCTGGCGGGCATTCGAGACCACCCGCCGCAGCATGCGGCGCAGGATGTAGCCGCGGCCCTCGTTCGAAGGCTGCACGCCGTCGGCGACCAGGAACGCCGTGGCGCGAGCATGCTCGCCGACGATGCGGATCGCGATGTCGTGCCGCTCGTCGGCGCCGTAATGCTTTCCCGAGAGCGACTGGACCTCGTCGAGCAGCGGCGCGAACAGGTCGGTCTCGAAGAAGCTGCCCACGTCCTGCAGCACGACGGCCACGCGCTCGAGGCTCGATCCGGTGTCGATGTTCTTCGTCGGCAGGTCGCCGAGGATCTCCGAGTGTTCGTCGACCTGGTGCTGCATGAAGACGTGGTTCCAGACCTCCATGTAGCGGTCCTCGTCCACATCGGGGCCACCGTCGGGACCGAACCGCGCCCCGCGATCGACGAAGATCTCCGAGCACGGACCGGCCGGGCCGGCGGCATGCGTCCACCAGTAGTTGTCGGTCTTGCCCCGGCGAACGAGACGTTCGGCCGGGATCCCGAGCTCCTGCCAGATCGCGATCGCCTCGTCGTCGTCCTCGTAGACGGTCATCCAGAGGCGGTCGACGTCGATGCCCCACCCCTGCGTGACGAGCTCGAGGCCCCACGCACACGACTCCGCCTTGAAGTAGTCGCCGAACGAGAAGTTGCCCAGCATCTCGAACATCGTGAGGTGACGATCGGTGTGACCGACGTTCTCGATGTCGACCGCCCGGAAGCACTTCTGGACGCTGACGGCGCGGCGGAACGGAGGCTCGGTCTGCCCCAGGAAGTAGGGGATGAACTGGATCATGCCCGCGCCGGTCAGCAGCAGCCCCGACTCGGGCGGCGCGATCAACGACGACGAACGGACACGCGTGTGCGCGCGTTCCTCGAAGAACGCGAGGAAGCTCTCACGGATACTCGCCCCGTCCACGAGGGCGAGTGTACCGGTGGGTCAGGCAGCGCCCGCAGGCGGACGGGCGTCGGTGGGCGCCGCCTCGTCGAGGCCGGCGTCTCGACGCAGCTCCGCCTCGCGCTCGTCCATCGCTCGCTTGCCCTCCTGGATCGACTCCGACACGAGCTTCGAGAGGTCCATCAACCCACCCTTGGCCTCGCGCGCGAGCGATTGCGGTGCGACGCGTCGGGCCTGCTTGCGGGTCCAGCGACTCGCGATGATCGCCCCGGTCGCCCCGGCCCCGAGGCCGAGCGCGACCCAGAAGCCTCGTTTCACGACGACTTGCCTCGTACCTTCGAGAACCCCTTGCGGAGGCCGGCTCCGAGGCTGATCACCTTGACGAGCGGGCTGGCCGCGGCCTGCTCGACGAGGCCGGAGAGGTTCTCGACGCGCCCGACGATCTCGTTGGCGCTCACGAGCATCGTGTCGACCCGATCCAGCTCGCGGTTGGCGCGCTCGACCGAGCCCTTCACCTCACGCAGCAGCGGCACGGTCTCCTCACGCATCGTGTCGATCGTCATCTTGGTGCTCTCGAGCACCCGGAACGTGTTGAGCAGCACGACGCAGAGCGCGAGCACGAGCAGGCCCCAGAACGCCGCCAGGACGATCAGGGCGGTGTCACCGGCCGTGAGGGCGAGGAGCGTCATGATCGAAGCCTCCGTGGGTCGAGATCGTGAGGGCCTAGCCTACCCGACCGGGTTTCTCACCCTCCGGCGGCCCGGATCGGGCGTCACCGGCGCCGGCAGGCTCCCCCGTTCCCGGACGGCGCTCGACGTCGTCGCCCTGGCCGGACGGCCGGTAGTAGCGGCGATCCGACACGCTCGCGGGCCGGTACGCCTGATCGACGGCATGCCCGGGGAAGTCGTGCGGATACCGATATCCCTCGCCGTGGCCGAGCTGTCTCGCACCCCGGTAGCTGGCGTCTCGCAGGTGCAGCGGGACCGGCTCGGCCGAGGGCGCGTCTTCGAACGCCGCGTTGATCGCCGCGTACACGCTGTTGGACTTCGGGGCGGTGGCCAGGTACACGGTCGCGTGCGCGAGGTTCAACCGGACCTCGGGGAGCCCGACGTGCTCCACCGCCTGGGCGGCCGCCACCGCCACGAGCAGCGCCCGTGAGTCGGCCATGCCGACGTCCTCGCTGGCGTGCACGATCAGGCGCCGCGCGATGAACCGCGGATCCTCCCCCGCCTCGATCATGCGGGCGAGCCAGAACAAGGCGGCGTCGGGGTCGGAGCCGCGGATCGACTTGATGAACGCGCTGATCACGTCGTAGTGCGCGTCGCCCTGCCGGTCGTAGACGATCGCCTTCTTCTGCACGGCGTCGGCGGCGATCTCCCGCGTGATCTCGCGGGCGTCGGCAGCCCTCGCGGCCTCCGCGGAGGCCTCGAGCCCGATGAGGGCCATGCGGGCGTCGCCGCCGGCGATCGTCACGAGGTGCTCGAGGGCGTCGTCGGCGATCGTGAGCCCGGTGCGGCCGAGCCCTCGGTCCTCGTCGGCGAGCGCACGCCGGAGCAGCGTCGCGACGGCATGGTCGTCGAGCGGCTCGAGGCGCAGCAACAGACACCGCGACAGCAGCGGCGTGTTCAGCGAGAAGTACGGGTTCTCGGTCGTGGCGCCGATCAGCGTGACGGTTCCTTCCTCGACCGCGGGAAGCAGCACGTCCTGCTGAGCCTTCGACCACCGATGCACCTCGTCGACGAAGAGCACCGTGCGGAACATGCCGCCGCTCGCGCCCTGCATCACCTTGCGGGCGTCGGCGACCCCCGAGCTCACCGCCGAGAGGCGCACGAGATCGGCGCCGACCGCGTCGGCCAACAGATGCGCGAGCGTGGTCTTCCCGGTGCCGGCCGGTCCCCAGAGGATGATCGACGGGAGCGACCCCCTCGACAGGATGCGGGTGAGCGCCCGGCCTTCCCCGACCAGGTGCCCCTGGCCCACGAACTCCTCGAACGTGCGGGGCCGCATGCGCGCCGCCAGGGGCACGTCGCCCACGTCAGTCCTCCTGCTCGCCCGGCCGCTCCCCCTGCCGTACCTCCGAGGGCTCGACGGTGAGTGCGAGGCCGAGCTCGCGGAGCTGTGACTCGTCGACCGGCGCAGGCGAGCCCGTCAAGGGATCGCTGCCCGACTGCGACTTGGGGAACGCGATCACGTCGCGGATCGCTTCCTTGCCGCCCAGGACCATCACGAGCCGATCGAGACCCATCGCGATGCCCCCGTGGGGCGGTGCGCCGAGGGTGAGCGCGCGGAGCAGATGGCCGAACTGCGCCTCGACGTCGTCACGAGGGAGCTGCAACGCGTCGAACACCTTCCGCTGCACCGAGGCGTCGTGGATGCGGATGCTGCCCCCCCCGATCTCGAACCCGTTCAGCACCAGGTCGTACGCGCGCGCCCTCGCCGTCTCGGGATCCAGGTCGTCGGAGGCGGGCGACGTGAACGGGTGGTGCACCGAGACCCACCGTTCCTCCTCGTCGCTGTACTCGAACAGCGGAGGCTCGACCATCCAGCAGAACGACCACGCGTCGGCGGGGATCAGCTCGAGCCGGGCCGCCATGTCGCGGCGGAGCCCGTCGAGCGCCACGTTCGCCCGGTCCTCGCCGTCGGCGACGATGCAGACGAGGTCGCCCTCCGTGGCGCCCGTGCGCTCCAGCACCCCGGCGACTTCGTCGGGCGAGAGGAACTTCTCGACCGGCGAGCGCACCGCGCCGTTCGCCTCGACGGCCATCCAGACCAGGCCGGCGGCCCCGCGGCCCTTGGCGTCCTCGATCAATCGATCGAGCTCTTTTCGCGAGAACGACGCGGCTCCCGGCGCGGTGAGCGCCTTGATGGCTCCGCCACCGGCGAGCACCGTCGCGAACGCGTTGAACCCGCTCGCCGCGAACGCCGGCGCGAGGTCGACGAGCTCCATGCCGTAACGCAGGTCCGGCTTGTCGGAGCCGAACCGGTCCATCATCTCCGCGTACGTGAGCCGGGGGAACGGCAGCGGAACCTCCGCTCCCACGATCTCGCGGACGATGCGCGCGTACAGGGGCTCGATCAGGTCGATCAGGTCCTGCTCGGCGACGAACGACATCTCGACGTCGAGTTGGGTGAACTCGAACCCTCGGTCGGCGCGGGCGGCCTCGTCGCGTAGGCATCGCACGATCTGGTAATAGCGATCCTGCCCTCCCACCATCAGCAGCTGCTTGAGCTGTTGGGGCGACTGGGGCAGCGCGTAGAACGAGCCGGGCCACTGCCGGCTCGGCACCAGGAAATCGCGAGCGCCCTCGGGGGTCGATCGTGTGAGGATCGGGGTCTCGATCTCGACGAAGCCTCGCGCGTCCATGTGCTCACGCATCAGTCGCACGATGTGAGCGCGCATCGCGAGCACGTTCGTCATCTCGGGTCGCCGCAGGTCGAGGTACCGGTAGCGCAGGCGCAGGTCCTCGCCGGCCTCGATGCGGTCCTCGATCGGGAACGGCGGCGTCTCGCTCTCGTTCAACACCTCGAGCGTGGCCGCGGCCACCTCGACGTCTCCGGTGGCGAGATCGGGGTTCTGCATGCCGTCGGGGCGTGCCCGCACCGAGCCCGAGACGCGGACGACGTCCTCGGCGCCGAGGCGTTGCGCGGCCGCGTGCGCGTCGGCCGCCTCCTGGGGATGGAACACGACCTGCACCGCGCCCTCACGGTCGCGCAGGTCGATGAAGGTCACACCGCCGTGGTCCCGGCGATGGGCGACCCAGCCGCAGAGCGTGACGTCGGCACCGGCATCGTCGAGCCGCAGCGCCCCGCATGCGTTCGATCGCATCGAGGTCCGCAGCGTGGGTCGCTCGATCATGCCGGGTCGGCCGCCCACGCGTCGAGTCGGGTCAGCCATCCGACGACGTCGGCCCGCGGCACCGTCTTCTGCACGCCGTCGGCGAGGCGCCGGAGCGTGCACGCACCCTCGTCGAGCTCGCGCTCTCCGACGATGGCAGCGAACTCGGCGCCGGCCCGATCCGCCATCTTGAGCTGCGCCTTGAGCGGCCTTGCTTCCAGCGAGTCGACGGCCGACAGACCCGCCGTGCGCAGCTCGCCGAGCAGGGCGGCGCTCACCTCGCGTGCATCGTCGCCGATCGCGACCACGAAGCACCGGGGGGTGCGAGCCGGCGGCACCGCGAGCCCCTCGCCTTCCATGGCCAGCAGGACCCGGTCGAGACCCATCGCGAAGCCGACACCGGGGGTCGCGGGACCGCCCAACGTCTCCGCGAGCCCGTCGTATCGGCCTCCGGCGTTCACGGTGCCCGCCTTGCTCTCGGCGAGCACGTCGGAGACCCATTCGAAGGCGGTCCGCGTGTAGTAGTCCAAACCACGCACGAGCCTGGGATCGAGCGCGTAGGCCACCCCGGCCGCGTCGAGGCCGGCGCGCACCTGCTCGAAGTGGACCGCGCAGGCGTCGCAGAGGTGATCGGCGATCGTCGGGGCGGCCAGCACGAAGTCCTTCCCGCCGTCGACCTTGCAGTCGAACACCCGTAGCGGATTCCTCTCGAGGCGGGCGCGGCAATCGCGGTCGAGATCGTCGCGGAAGGGATCGAGATACGAGACGAGGCGTTCCCGGTACGCCGGGCGACAGACATCGTCGCCGATCGAGTTGAGGTGCAGCGTGACGCCGGACAGCCCGCGTGCCCGCAGGAAGGCGTCGCCGACCGCGACCACCTCGACGTCGGCGCCGGGAGCCGCGGTGCCCAGTACCTCGATGCCGAACTGCCGGAACTCCCGCATGCGACCGGCCTGCGGTCGGCCGTGGCGGAACTCCGAGGCCACGTAGTAGCCCTTGAACGGGGTCGGGAGCGACTGCGCATGCGTGAGGTACGCGCGCACGACCCCGGCGGTGCTCTCCGGCCGGAGCGTGACCGACCGGCCTCCCTTGTCCTGGAACGTGTACATCTCCTTGGTCACCACGTCGGAGGTCTCGCCCGAGGTGCGCGCGAACAGCTCCGTCTGCTCGAAGGTCGGCGTTTCGACGTAGCGGTATCCGTGCAGTCGGGCGATGCCGTGCGCCTCGTCGTACAACCCGAGCATGGCGTCGGCGCGGTCCGGCAGCAGGTCTTGGGTCCCCCGAGGGGGCGCGAGCTCCATCAGGCCAGCTCCAGCAGGAACGGATTGGACGTCCGCTCACGCCCGACCGTCGTCTGTGGCCCGTGCCCGGGCAGCACCGGCAGCGCATCGGGTAGCTCCAGGAACCGTTGCAGGCTGGCGAGCATCGCCGCCGGGTCGGAGTTCGGGAAGTCCGAACGGCCGATCGAGCCCGCGAAGACCAGGTCGCCGGAGCAGCACGCCACCTCGAGCTCGATCCGGAAGATGCAGTGCCCGGGCGTGTGCCCCGGCGTGTGCAGGACCTGGATCTCGAGGCCGGCCAACCGGAGCAGGTCCCCGTCGGCGATCGAGCGCAGGTGCTTCGCCGGAGCGAGGCGGTTCTCGAACCCCGCTCCCCACGCCGCCCGGTCGGTGAACGCGAGCGCGTCGGCGTCGTGCACGTAGATCGGGAGCTCGTCGGCGAAGGCGCCCGCCTCGCCCACGTGGTCGACGTGCGCGTGCGTCGCGAGCACCGCGACCGGTGTCTTGCCCCACCGTCCGAGCAGCTCGTGCACCTGCTCGGGCGAGAACCCCGGGTCCACCACGATCGCCTCGTCGCTCCCGTCGGCCGAGAGGAGCCAACAGTTCGTGCCGTAGGGGTTCGCGTTGAAGACGTCGAGCCACATCAGGCCGCTCATGCTATCGGACGCCTGCAGGCGGCCTTCCACCGAGCTACAGCGAGGCTGTGTCGAGTAGGATCGTCACTGGCCCGTCGTTCACCAGCTCGACCCGCATGTGCGCTCCGAACACCCCGCGGCCGACCGGCACCCGGGCGAGCTCGAGGTTCGTGGCGAACGCGTCCACGAGCTCGCTCGCTCGCCGGGGCTCGGCCGCATCGGTCCACGAGGGGCGCCGGCCCTTGCGCACATCCGCGTAGAGCGTGAACTGCGAGACGACGAGCACCTCACCTCCGACGTCGACGACCGAGCGATTCATCTTCCCGGCGTCGTCGGCGAAGACGCGGAGGGTGGCCACCTTCTCCGCGAGCCGCACGGCATCGGCCTCGGCGTCGGCCTCGCCCACACCCACCAGGGCCAGGAATCCGTGGCCGATCGACGCCACCGTGGCGTCTTCGACCTCGACCGAGGCGCTCGACACCCGTTGGAGCACGACGCGCATGTCTCAGCTGGGGACGACGCGGTAGGCGTCGTAGACGCTCTCCACCCGCTTCACCGCCGCGAGCACGCTCGACAGATGCGCGATGTCGGCGAGCTCGAACGCGAAGCGCAGGCGCGTGATGCGGTCCTTCCCGGTCGCCGAGGTCGCGGACAGGATGTTGACGTGGTTGTCGGAGAGCACGGTGGCCACGTCGGACAGCAGCCTGGTTCGATCGAGGGCCTCGACCTGGATCGACACGACGAAGGAGGTCGGCTTCCCCTCGGCCCACGTGACCTCGATCAGCCGCTCGGGCTGTTTGCGGAGCGAGACGACGTTCGGGCAGTCGGTGCGATGCACGCTGACCCCCTGGCCCTTCGTGACGAAGCCGAGGATCTCGTCACCGGGCACCGGGGTACAGCATCGACTGAGCCGCACCCACACGTCGGGAAGCCCCCGCACCACGACGCCCTTGGAGATGTCCTCGCGGCCCAGCCGAACCGGCCGTGCGAGCGGCACCTCGGGCTCGATGTCCTCGTCGGCGTCGCCGATCACGAGCCGCGAGACCCTCGCGACGATCGACTGCGGCGAGACGTGCCCCTCGCCGACGGCCACGTAGAGGGCATCGAGGTCCGGGTACTTCAGCTCCTCCGCGACCGTCGCGAGCGATCCGGTGGTCGCGTGCCGCTTCATCAGCATGTTCTGCTTGCGCATCAGCCGCGTGACCGCGTCGCGGCCCTTCTCGAGCGCGTCCTCACGACGACCCCGCGAGAACCACTGGCGGATCTTCGAGCGGGCCCTCGGGGTCTTGACGAACTGCAACCAGTCCTGCGATGGCCCCTCCCCCTGGGCACGGGAGGTGAGGATCGCGACCGTGTCGCCGGTGCGCAGCTCGTAGTCCAGGGGCACGAGCTTCCCGCCGACCTTCGCGCCGATCGTGCGGTGGCCCACGTCGGTGTGGATGGCGTAAGCGAAGTCGACCGGCGTTGCTCCCGCCGGAAGGTTCACGACGTCGCCCTTCGGCGTGAACACGAACACCTGACCCCCGTACAGGTCGATGCGGAGCGAGTCCATGAACTCGCGAGGGTCGGCCATGTCCTTCAGCCAATCCATCATCTGGCCGAGCCAGGCGGCTTCCGCCGAGGCCTCCTTGGCCTGCTTGCCGCCTTCCTTGTACCGCCAGTGAGCGGCGATGCCGAACTTCGCGGTGCGGTGCATGTCGCGCGTTCGGATCTGGATCTCCAGCGGGGTGCCCGCGGGGCCCACGACCGTCGTGTGCAGTGACTGGTACATGTTCGACTTGGGCATGGCGACGTAATCCTTGAACCGGCCCGGGAGCGGCTTCCAGAGGGCGTGCACCGCACCGAGGGCCGCGTAGCAGTCCCTGAGCGAGTCGACGAGGATCCTCACCCCGACCAGGTCGTAGATCTCGTTGAACTCCTTGCCGCGCAGCACCATCTTTTCGTAGATCGAGTACAGATGTTTCGGGCGCCCCTCGATCTCGGCCTTGACCCCGAGCTCCTTCAGCTTCGAGCGCGCCTCGCCCGTGACCTGCTCGATCAGCGCCGTCCGCTCCTCGCGGCGCGCGTCGACGAGGCTCGCGATCTCGCGGTACGGACCGGGATGCAGGGTCTTGAACGACAGGTCTTCGAGCTCCCACTTGATCTCCTGCACACCGAGCCGGTGCGCGAGCGGCGCATAGATCTCGAGCGTTTCGGTCGCGATGCGGCGTTGCTTGGGCTCCGGGAAGACCGTGAGCGTGCGCATGTTGTGCAACCGGTCCGCGAGCTTGATCAGCAGCACCCTGATGTCGCCGGCCATCGCGACGATCATCTTGCGGACGTTCTCCGCCTGCTCCTGCTCCCGCGAGTGGAACTCCAGACGCTCGAGCTTCGTGAGCCCGTCGACGATACGGGCCACGTCGGCCCCGAACCCTTCCTCGATCTCCTGCATCGTCACCCGCGTGTCCTCGACGGTGTCGTGCAGCAGCGCGGCCTCGAGCGTGGTCGTGTCGAGGCGCAGATCGGCCAGCACGTCGGTCACCGCCACCGGGTGGGTGATGAAATCCTCGCCCGATTTCCGCTTCTGCCCCACGTGGGCCGCCTCGGCGAAGGCGAACGCGCGAGCGATCTCCCTCGTGTCGGCCTTCGGGTTGTACGAGCGGACCTTCTTCAGCAGCGGATCGATCGGCGACGGTGGCGTTCCGTCGCCGCGTCGCAGCCGAGGGCGCGGAAGCCTGGTCCCGCGTCGCGCGGGCGGCTCGTCCTGCCGGAGATCTTCCCTGCTGTCCACCGCGCCTCCTCCCCTGCAGTGTAGGGGCTGGAGTGCGCCTGCCCGGTCAGTAGTGGATCATGGTGTACAGCTCGTGCTCGGTGAGCCGGTCGCGCCCATGCAGGAAGTCGAGCTCGATGACGGTCGCGATGCCACAGACCTTGCCGCCGACCTGCTCCACGAGCGAAGCGGCGGCGCGGGCGGTGCCGCCCGTGGCGAGCACGTCGTCGACGATCAGCACGCGCTCCCCGGGAACGATGCCGTCGACGTGGAGCTCGAGGGTCGCCGTGCCGTACTCGAGCTCGTACTCCTCGCCCACCGCCTCCCACGGGAGCTTCCCCTGTTTGCGGATCGGGACGAAGCCGGCGTTGAAGTGGTACGCGACCGGCGAGGCGATGATGAAGCCGCGGGCCTCGATACCGACCACCTTGTCGACGTTCCCACGGCCGAACCGCACCACCATCAGGTCGGTGATCGTCGAGAACGCGATCGGATCCGCGAGCACCGGCGTGATGTCCTTGAAGACGATGCCCGCCTCCGGGAAGTCGGGCACGTCCCGGATCAGGCCCTTGATCTGTTCGATGTCCACCGGATCACCTCCGCTTGCGCTTGGCGGGCGGCCGGCGCTTGCTTTTTGGGCGAGGACGCGACCCCGTGCGGGCGGTCGTCGACCGAGCCGCGGCGTCCGACGTGCGAGCGGCCGTCGCCGTCTCCGTGGCAGCGCGCGCACCCGCTTCGCCCGCCGTTCCCGCTCGCTGCCGGGCCACGCGCCGCGCTTCCAGCTGCCGCAGCCGTCGATCCCGCATCTTCAGCGGCACGAGCAGCGGGGCCGCGAGATAGATCGAGGAATAGACCCCGATCGCGACTCCCACGAACATCGCGAACGCGAAGTCCTTCAGCGTGTCGCCACCGAACAGCAGCAACGAGACGATCGGCAACAGGACCACGAGGGAGGTGTTCACCGATCGCATCAGCACCTGGTTCAGCGAGAGATCGACGACGCCTGGATACCCGAGACGTGTGACGAGCCCGCTGGACTCCGTGTTCTCCTTGATCTTGTCGTAGATCACGACCGTGTCGTAGAGCGAGAAGCCGAGGATCGTGAGGATCGCGATCACCGTTTCCGGGGTGACCTCCCGGCCGACGAGCGCATAGATGCCGGCCGTGATCACGACGTCGTGGACGAGTGCGATCATGCCTCCGAGCGCCATCGTCGGCTCGAAGCGCAGGGCGATGTAGAGGGAGATGGCGGCGAGCACGATGACCAAGCCGGTGATCGCTTGCCGCCGCACGTCGGCCCCGAAGGTGGGCCCGATGTCCTCCACGTTCACGTCGGTCAGGGCGACACCACCCTGCTCCGCGAGCGTGCGGATCAACGCGTCGCTGTCGCCGACGTCAGCGAGCGATTCCGTTCGGATGGCGACCTGGTTGCCGCCGATGATCTGCACCTCTGCGCCGTCGCGGCCGGCGTCGGCCATCACCCGTTGGATGTCGGCCACGGTCGCGTCGCTCTCGAGGGGGTACTGGATCCTCGCGCCGCCCTCGAAGTCGATCGAGTAGTTCAGCCCGGTGGCGATCAGGCCGATCAGGGAGAGCACGACCATCGCCCCGGAGATCGCGAACCAGACGTGTCGGCGCTCGACGAACCGGAAGTGCGGGATCGTATGCCCGCGGTAGGTCTCGATCGCGTGGTGGAGGGTCGTCACAGCGGCGCTCCGTCGGTCGTCGCCTCACGTTCGCCGGCGATCCCGGCCTCGAGACCGAAGCCCTTGAGCGACACCAAGCGCTCGTTCCGGGCCACGAGGAACACGGTCGGCCGTTTGAAGAACCAGACCACGAACAGGTCGAGCAGGGTCGAGACCCCGAGGGTCAACGCGAACCCGCGCACCGAGCTGACGGCCGTCACGTACAACACGACGGCGGCGATGCCGGCGACCACGTCGGCGGCGATGATCGTCTTGTACGACCGCGCGAACGCCGGCTGCACCGCGGCCCGCGGTGTCTTCCCGCCCCGCACCTCGTCCTTCAGACGCTCGAAGAACACGATGTAGGAGTCGGCCGTGACGCCCAGGGAGATCACGAGGCCGGCGACGCCGGCCAGGGTCAACGCGTAGCCGAACTGGACGCCGGCGAGCGAGATGAGCGCGACCGCGAGGATCGCCCAGATCGACATGCCGAACCACGCGACGATGCCGAGCAATCGGTAGTAGAAGAGCAGGTACAGGAAGAGCAGCACGAGGCCCACGACACCGGCCACGACGCCCTGTCGCAACGACTCCGCACCCAGCGTCGGGCTGACGGTCTGCACCTGCTGCCGCGTCAGCTCGACGGGCAGGGCCCCCGAGTTGAGCACGGTCGCCAGGTCGCGCGCCTCCTCCTCACTGAACCCCCCGGTGATGTCGCCCGTGCCGCCCGTGATCGGGTTCTGCACGGTGGGGGCCGAGATGATCGCCCGGTCGACCACGATCGCGATCTGGTTCTGGGGGGGCGGCAGCGAGACCGCTGCGGTCGTCGCGTCGGCGAACCGGCCGGACGCGTCGCCGGAGAGCCGGAACGACACCGACCATTCCGATCCCGTAGCACCCCCCAGGATCGCGTTCGCGTCCACGATGTCGCCGCCTGCGATGACCGTGGGACCGAGCCGGAATCGGCTGCCCTCTTCGTCCTCGTACACGACCTCCTCGTTCTCGAGGGCCGAGAAGGAGCACTCGTCGGTCTGCCGCTCCTCGTCGGTCGGGCATGTCACCGGCGTCGCCGCGTACGACGGGTCGGTCGGGGGCACGATCGCCAGCACCGGCCGCTGTTCGAGCCGGGCTGTCTGGCCGATCACGTCGAGCAGACGCTGCTGTCCGGTCGACCGTCGGCGCTCCTCTGCCGACGCGCGGTCGATGTAGCACCCGAGGTTCCGACCGGCGGAGCTGATCACGCAGAACAACGAGTTGACCGACTGCACCGAGGCCGCGTCGACGGCAGCCTGGGCCTCCGACCTCGACCCGAGGCCGCACGGGAGCTCGTTCGCCCCGAGCGATAGCGCCGAGAACGCCGTCGGCGCGGCCGTCGGAGACGGCGTCGCGGTGGGGGCCGAGGTCGCCGGCTGCTCCGCCCCGCCGCCGTCGGTCACGCAGAACGTCCGCTCGGTGACCTGCGGCTGCAACGAGTCCTTCGCCGCCTGGGCTTCCGGCCTGGTCGGGAAGCACTCGAGCTGCTCACCCGTCGCGTTCACGAGGCAGGATCCGTCCTCCTGCCCGGTCGCTGGCGCCACGGTCATCGCGTCCTTGCCCGCCCGCGCGAGCTGTTCGGTCGGGAAGCATTCCACCTGCGAGCCGTCGTCCGCGACGAGGCACGCCTCGGCCACCTGTTCGTCGACCGTGAGCTCCGCTAGGGCATCATCGGCCTCCTGCTGGGTCGGGGCGCACCCGTAGTTCGAGCCATCCGGTCCCACGAGACAGTGCCGTGACTCGGCCCGTTGCTCGATCGTGGCCTGCGAGAGGCCGGGGATCTGTACCTCGATGTTGCTGCCCGACACGGAGATGTCGGGCTCGCCGACACCGAACGCATCGACGCGGTTCGCGATGTTCGTGCGGGCTCGCTCCATCACCTCGACCGGTGTGCCGTCCGGGGCGGAGAGGGTCACCGACACCCCTCCCTCGAGGTCGAGACCGAGGATGGGCTCGAGGTAGCCGGTCGCGAACCCGATCAGCGATGCCAGGGTCAGGACCAGCACGAAGACGATCGAGGCCCACAGGCCACGGGTTCGCTTCACGCCAGCTCCGCCCCGTTGACGACCAGACGGAAGCGGGCATCCAGATGCTCGGCCGCGACCCTGCAGAGCTGCATGCGTCCGAGGAAGATCTCGAAGTACTCCATGACCTGGCTGATCCCGGTGTCGATCGTCAGCTCCAGGCTGACCGTGCGGGCAGCGGAGTCTACCCGAAGGAACGACTGCTCCACGGCGTAGTTCACGCGGTCGTGGATGTCGAGATCGATCTGCCCCGACGTGCGCACGCGGCTGCGGTGCACGTCGGACTTGTCGGCCAGGATCACGGCCGCGGAGATCGGCGAGACCGCGGTGCCCTCGGTCTCCTCGTGGTTCGCGATCGCCGCCAGGATCGGCATCAGATCGGCCGGGACCACCGAGTCGCGAAGCGCGTGATGCACGAGGACCGCGCCCGTCTGACCGTGCGCGTCGCGGGCGAGGGCATTGCCCACGTCATGCAGGTAGCCGGCGACGCAGGCGAGCGTTGCGTCACGCTCGCCGTACCCGAGTCGGTGGAGCACCTGGAAGGCGATGCGCGCCACGAGGTTCGCGTGCCGGAAGCCGTGCTCGGTGAAGCCCATCGCATCCATCACACGGTCGGCAGATGCGATGAACCTCGAGAGCTCCTCGTTGTCCTGGACATCCTCGAGCGTGACCGTGGCGACGTCGTCCCCCTCGGGCGGGGCCGGCTCGGTCGGTAGCGGCGCGGGCTCGGGGGTGGTGTCGGATGCGATGACCGTTGACGGATCGGCGGCCTCGCCCGGCGTGCCGTCGGTCGGCGGAGGCGAAGCGCCGGTCACGTCTGCTGGATCGGCCCGTCCTGGCCGTCGGGCATATCGGGACCCTCGAGGGCCTCGCTGTCCTCTTCGTCCTCGATGATGCGGCCGATACCGGCCCGGACCATACGCACGCGCGTGCCGGGCGCGATCTCGACCGTGATCGCGTCGTCGTCGTCGTCGATCTCGGTGACCGTGCCGTACACGCCGGCGGTCGTAACGATCTCGTCACCCACCTCGACACTTCGCAGCAGCGCCTGCTGGGCCTTCGCGCGCCGCTGCTGCGGTCTGATCAGCAGGAAGTAGAAGATCACGCCCATCAGGAGCAGCGGCAGGAAGGCCACGAGGCTGCTGCCTCCCTGGGAGTCCTGTGCGAGGAGTGCGAACATGCGTGAACCTTTCCGTGTCGTGTCGAAGGTGCCGGGCCTGCGCCGGCGTCCCGAGTCTACCGTCCCGGCACGCGCCGAGGTTCGACGCCGAGGTTAGAGGGGCAGTGTGCCGGGTGGCTGCGTTCCCAGGTGCCGGAACGCACGTTCGGTGGCGACCCGCCCGCGGGGCGTGCGATGCAGGAATCCCAGCTGCAGCAGGTAGGGCTCGACGACGTCCTCGACCGTGTCGGGCTCCTCCCCGACCGATGCCGCGAGCGTCGAGAGCCCCACCGGCCCGCCGCCGAACCGCTGCACGATCGCCTGCAGGATCGCGTGGTCGAGCCGATCGAGACCTTCCTCGTCGACCTCGAAGACCTCGAGGCCCGCCCTGGCGACCTCGCCGGTGATCGCACCGTCGTGTCGCACCTCGGCGAAGTCGCGCACCCGCCGAAGCAATCTGTTCGCGATGCGCGGCGTGCCGCGCGACCGCCGCGCGATCTCGGCGGCGCCCTGCTCGTCGAGGCGCACATCGAGGATGCCGGCCGAACGCCCCACGATGCGCGCGAGGTCGTCGACCGGGTAGTAGTCGAGCCGCGGGGAGAACCCGAAGCGTTCTCGCAGCGGAAGCGTGATGCGCCCCGGGCGGGTGGTGGCGGCCACCATCGTGAACCGCGGCAGGTCGAGCCGGATCGAGCGCGCGGTCGGTCCCTTGCCGAGCACGACGTCGAGCACGAAGTCCTCGAGCGCAGGGTAGAGGACCTCCTCGACCGGGCGAGGCATACGGTGAACCTCGTCGACGAAGAGCACGTCGCCGTCCTCGAGATTCGTGAGGATCGCCGCCAGGTCGCTGGGCCGGTCGAGCGCCGGCCCGCTCGTGGGCTGGAACCCTGCCCCCATCGCGTTGGCCACGATCTGAGCGAGCGTCGTCTTGCCGAGGCCCGGCGGACCGCTGAACAGCACGTGGTCGACGGGCTCGCCTCGGCGCCGCGCGCCGTCGACGAGCAGCTGGAGCTGTTCCTTCACCCGCTCCTGGCCCACGAAGTCGGCGAGGCTCGTGGGCCGCAGGGCGACGTCGAACTCTCTGTCCTCGGGATCGACGACCGCGGCCTCGATCAGACGATCGTCGTCCACTACCGACCGACCTTCTGCAGCGCCTCGCGCAGCATGTCGTCGACCTCGCGACCGTCGGCGTCGAGGTCGCGTGTCGCCTCGGCGGCTTCCTGCGGAGTGAGGCCGAGCGAGACCAGTGCTTCGCGGACGTCGACGACCGGCCCGCCTTCGGTCGGCAGCTCGGCCTCGCCGCCGAGCCGGTCGCGCAGCTCCACCACCACCCGCTGGGCGACCTTCTTCCCCACCCCCGGCACGACCGTGAGCGCATCGGCGTCTCCCGCGATCACGGCGCGTCGCAACGAGTCGGCGCTCATCGCCGACAGGAACGACAGCCCGACCTTCGGCCCGACCCCGGTCACCCCCGTGAGCAGATCGAACAGCTCCCGTTCGTCGGTGCTCGAGAAGCCGTACAACGTGATCGAGTCGTCGCGGACGATCATGCGGGTCTGCACGCGGGCCGACCGGCCGACGGCGGGGAGCCGGCCCAGCACCGAGGTCGGCACGGATACGAGGTAGCCGACGCCGCCGACCGCGAGCACGACGGAGGTCGCGCCCTTCTCGACGACCTCGCCCTCGAGGAACGAGATCATCGTGTGGCCTCCGCGCGCGCGGCCGCCGTTCGAAGTCGCGCGGTGACCAGATGGGTGAGCGCGACCGCCGCGGCGTCGACCGCATCGGGCTTCGAGGGCAGGTCGCGGAAGCCGTGCACGCGCTCGAGTGCGTCGCGCACCTGCCGCTTGTCGGCGTTGCCCATGCCCGTCACGGAATCCTTCACCTCGGTCGGGCTGTACTCCTGCACGTCGATTCCGGCTTCCGCCGCGACCACCATGACGGCACCGGTCGCGCGGGCCACGCCGAGCGCGCTCACCTGGTTCCGGTTGAACGCGACGCGCTCGACCGCCAGGCTCACGGGCCCGTGGGTGTCGATCGCGGCGCGGACGGCGATCGCGAGCGAGCGCAGCCGCTCGGCTTCCGGCTGGTCGGAGGTGGTCGTCACGGTGCTTGCCCAGATCAGCGTGGACTTCCGGCCGTCACGAGCGACCACGGCTAGGCCGAGCTTCGCCACGCCGGGGTCCACGCCGAGTACGCATGAATCGAACATCCGTTCGTGCAGTCTAGATGATGGCGTCGAACCACCAAACGACCTAGCCCGAGAGAATCAGCTGTCCACCCGAGTTGAAGCCGGCGGCTCGCCGTGGAGGGATCGACGAAGTGCTGAAGCCCACACGAAACACGGTCGCGCTCGGCGCAACAATAGCCATCCTTACGACCTCGCTCGCCCTCGGGCATGGCTCAACAACTACTGGAACAAGTTCTGGCCTACGGGATGACCTCAGAATGAGATCGCCTACGACATGACGGTCGGAGTCCCCGGGGAACTGGGAAGCAGCAAGCACGCTCACGTCGCAGAGGGCGGTAACCAGGAGACAGATGAGATCTTGTTCAAGCGGAGCGGAGACGAGGTCGCCAACTCTCCCCTGGAGGCGTGCGGCACGAGTTCGGCCATGCTGCTGGTGGCTGGAGCGATGGGACACCCGAGGGGCGTTTCGACGAGAGCACTAACGCAGCCCTATGCGGCGAGGATGTGCAGGATAGCGACTACCACACGATGTGTGCCGAGAATCGGAAGGGAACCGATCTAAGAACTCGACCGTCCGACACCCCTCGAGAACCCCTAGAGCGAGGCCATGACCGCCTCGGGGATGTCGAAGTTCGCGTAGACGTTCTGCACGTCATCGATGTCCTCGAGCCCCTCGATCAGGTTCAGCACCTGCTTCGCCTCGCCGCCGTCGACCGGGATCGTGGACTGCGGCACCATCGAGATCTCGGCGGAGAACACCTCGACGCCGGCGGCCTCCAGCGCGTCGCGCACTGCCTGGAAGGCGCTCGGGTCGCTGATGATGTCCCACGAGCTCTCGGAGTCACGCAGGTCCTCGGCGCCGCCTTCGAGGGCGAGCTCCAGCAGTCGATCCTCGTCGGGAGCGAGCGCCTTCTCGACCACCACGACCCCCTTGCGCGTGAACATCCATGCAGTGGAACCGGTCTCACCGAGGTTCCCGCCGTGGCGCGTGAACGCGTGGCGGACATCCTGTGCCGTTCGGTTGCGATTGTCGGTGAGGGCCTCGACGTAGAGCGCGATGCCTCCCGGCGCGTACCCCTCGTAGGAGATCTCGTCGTAGCGGGCACCGCTCGAGTCCTCGCCGGTCCCTCGCTTGATCGCTCGCTCGATGTTCTCGGTCGGCACCGAGAAGCCCTTCGCCTTCTCGACCGCCGACGCGAGCGTCATGTTCGCCTCGACGTCGCCGCTGCCGCCCTCCCGAGCCGCGACCTCGACGGCGCGCAGGAGCTTCGCGTACTGGTTCGACCGCTTCGCGTCGTTCGCGGCCTTCTTCCGCTTGATCGTGGCCCACTTCGAATGGCCGGACATCGTGAGCTCCCCTCCCCGGGGCTGGTACTCAGAGCTTGGCGAGCAGGTAGCGGTGCAGGCCCGCCTCGCCGATCAGCTCCGGATGGAACGATGATACGAGTAGGTTGCCCTGTTCGAGCACGACCGGCGCGCCCTCGTGCTCGGCGAGCACCCGCACGTCCTCGCCCACGTCGGTGATGCGCGGCGCCCTGATGAACACCCCGCGCACGGGGTGATCGATGCCCTCGACATCGACGCCGGCCTCGAACGAATCGACCTGGCGGCCGTAGGCGTTTCGCTCGACACCGATGTCCATCAGACCGAACAGGGGCTCGCCGCCGAGGACCCGCTCCGCCAGCACGATCATGCCCGCGCACGTGCCGAAGATCGGCATGCCTTCGATCGCGCGCTCGCGGACCGGTTCGACCAGGTCGTACGCGCGGGCGAGCTTGCTCATCGTCGTCGACTCTCCGCCGGGGATCACGAGGCAGTCGACACCCGCCAGATCCTCGGCGCTGCGCACCTCGACGGGCGTGGCACCGGCGTTCGCGAGCGTACGACCGTGCTCGCGGAAGTCGCCTTGGAGCGCGAGGACCCCGGCCTTCACGTCGGGCCGCCTCCCACGGCTACCAGCCGCGCTCCTGCAGCCGGGTCTCGAGCGAGCCGATCTCGAGCCCGGCCATCGGGTCGCCGAGCCCGTGCGAGAGCTTCGCGAGCACGTCGGGGTTCTCGAAGTTCGTCGTCGCCTCGACGATCGCCCGCGCCATCGTCGAAGGCTCCTCGCTCTTGAAGATGCCCGAGCCCACGAAGACGCCGTCGACGCCGAGCTGCATCATCAGCGCAGCATCGGCCGGGGTCGCGATGCCGCCCGCCGAGAAGTTCACGACCGGGAGCCGGCCCTGCTCGGCGACCATGCGCACGAGCTCGACGGGCGCGCCCAGCTCCTTGGCCTTCGTGACGTGCTGCTCCGGACGCAGCGTCGTGCACTCGGAGATCTCGCGCAGGATCGCGCGCTCGTGTCGCACGGCCTCCACCACGTTGCCGGTTCCCGCCTCGCCCTTCGTTCGGATCATCGCCGCGCCTTCCGCGATGCGGCGCAAGGCCTCTCCGAGGTTGCGCGCCCCGCACACGAACGGCACGGTGAATGCCCATTTGTCGATGTGGTACTCCTCGTCGGCGGGTGTGAGCACCTCGGACTCGTCGATGTAGTCGACCCCGAGGGACTGCAGGATCTGCGCCTCGACGAAGTGTCCGATGCGCGCCTTGGCCATGACCGGGATGCTGACCGTCTGCTGGATCTCCTCGACCTTCGTGGCGTCGGCCATACGCGCGACCCCGCCGTCGCGTCGGATGTCGGCCGGCACGCGCTCGAGAGCCATCACGGCGCACGCGCCGGCGTCCTCGGCGATCTTCGCCTGCTCGGCGGTGGTGACGTCCATGATCACGCCACCCTTGAGCATCTCGGCCAGGCCGGACTTCACGGTGAAGGTACCGGTCTCGCGCTGCACGGGTATCGCCTCCTGATCGGGGTCCCGGGACCCGGAACCGACGTTTCCGAGTGTACCCGAGGCGACCCCGCCCCCAGAAGGGCACGAGGAGGCTGCTAGGGTCGCGAGATGCTCCGGGAACTCGCCGCGGGCGCGCTCTACGACGCCAAGACGGCGGTCGCTCGCTACCCGCGCGTCGCGATGCCCTTGCAGCGGTTCCGCGGTCGCGGCGAGCTCCTCGGCGAGCGGACCGACGTGGCGATCGAGGCGTTCCCGCGGTGCGCGTCCTCGTTCGCGGTCGCCGCGTTCCGGCTCTCGCAGGAGCCTCGGTTCACGCACATCGCGCACCACACCCACATGCCGGCGCTGGTGATGCAGGCGGCCCGCGAAGGGGTGCCGACATTGGTGATCGTCAGGGACCCGGTGCAGACCCTCGTCTCGTTCCTGATCCGGAGCCCCGACCTTCGCCCGGCCGCCGTCGCGAGGGGATACCTGCGGTTCTACGAGCCGTTGCTGACGTACCGGTCGGGATTCGTCACGGCCACGTTCGAAGAGGTGGTGGGTTCGTTCGGGATCGCGATCCAACGGCTGAACGACCGCTTCGGCACGGACTTCTCGCCGTTCGAGCACACGCCTGAGCACGTGCGTCGGATCGAGGATGAGATCGAGCGGGATTACGTGTCGCGGGAAGGGCGCGGCGAACGGCTCGAGGCGGTGATCCCGCGCCCCTCGGCTACGCGGGAGGCTTCCAAGACCCACGTCGCCGAGCGCGTCCGCCGGGAGGTGTCCCCGGGCACGACGGCACGGGCGCTCGCCGTCTACCGGATGCTGACGCCACGCGCCTGAGGCTGCGGATCAGCTGAACGAGATCTCCGCGTCGAACATGCCGACCGGGGCCAGCTCGACGAACGTGGTGCCGGGCTTCAGGGCGATCTCATCCCCCGACTTCGAGCGGAACGTGGTGAACCCGCCCTCGTCTTCACGTTCCCACTTCCCGACGATCAGCCTGCCGTCGCGAAGGACCCAAGCCTTGCCCTGGCCGATCAGGTTCACCTCGGGCGACGCGTAGCCGGCGACGTCGGTGAACTCGCTCTCGGTGGTCTTGACGACCTGGATCACGACGTTGTCCGCGGCGATCGGCGCACCGTGCTCGAGCATCATCGGCGACCCGTCGAGGAAGCGCACCCAATGGCCGTTGGACCACCGCCACTCGGCCGTCGCGAGGCCCGAGAAGACGATCGTGGCGCTGCGCGCCTTCTTGTTCGGCTTCGTCGGCTCGTCGCCGTAGACGAACGGGGAAGCCGGCGCCGGCTCTCCTCCGGCGAGGGACGAGCCCTTGGCCCACAGCGGCTTGGTCGAGGTGAACAGGTTGTGGGGGACGACCCGGCCGTCATCTCGGGAGAACGCCTTGACCGCGCTCGACTCGTCGAGCGTCGTCATCCCGGCGTCCTCGACGATGTTCCGCACACCCTTCGAGCCGCCCGAGAAGGCGAGGAGGGGATGGTCACTGAACGGACCGAGGATCTTCGGGTCGGTGGTCCTGATGCTGCGCACCGGGCCGATGCGATCCGCCGTGCCGCAGTGGAACAGGGCAACGAACCGTGTGATGCCGCCCTCGACGACTTCCTCGTACACGATGTCGGCCTTGTCGAGGCCGGCGAGCGGCTGGGCATCGGGCGTGTTCTCCACCTTGATCGCGAGCACGGGCCGGTCGGGCGGTTGCTTGTCGCCCGGAAGGGTCTCACCGGTCAGCGGGCACGGCTCCGCGGGCGCGGGCGCGACCCCGATCTTGTGCAGGGCGTTCTGCACCGGTTCCGGAGCGTTGCCGCTGAGCGCGAGCGCGGCCATGCCGCCGCCGAGCACGGCGACGACGGCGCCGCCGGCCACGGCGGCCTTGCCGCGTGAGGTGAGAGCCACGGTGAGGGGACCTCCTGGATGGGTTCGAACGGTGAGGTTGAAGGGATCCGATCCGCCGGATCGGCGCAGCGATGCTAGACCGCGAGCGGGGCCGTTCCAAACACCCCGCCCGAGTTCGACACGAACGTCACATCTCCTCCAGGCGACGGATCCGCTCCGCGAGCGGCGGGTGCGTGGCGAAGATCTTCTCCATCGGACCCAGCTTCTGTCCCTCGATGCGAGAAGGCTGCGAGAGCCACAGGTGTGCGGTCGCGTTGTTCGCCGAGTGCATCGCGGACGGCGACGCGCCGATCTTCCGAAGGGCGGCGGCCAATCCCGGGGGGTACCGGGTGAGCATCGCCCCCTGGGCATCGGCCAGGAACTCTCGGTTGCGAGAGACCGCGCGCTTGATGATCTCCCCCGCGATCGGGGCGAGCACCATCAGGGCGAACCCGACCCCGAACAGGATGAGGGTGGCCGGACCGCCGCGAGTGTCGTTCCCTCGACGCCCGCCGAGCCCGCCCCAGAACCAGGATCGCATCAGGAACTCCGACATCAGCACGACCGCGCCGACGAGCGTGGCGACGATCGTGCCGAGCAGCATGTCGCGGTCGAGCACGTGGGCGAGCTCGTGCCCGATCACACCCTCGAGCTCGACCCGGTCCATCGTGGCCAACAACCCCTCGGTGACGGCGATCGATGCGTGCTCGGGATCGCGCCCGGTCGCGAACGCGTTCGGCGCCTGTTCCGGCACGACGTGGATACGTGGCTTGGGGATGCCGGCGGCGATCGCGAGCCCCTCGACCAGGTTGTGCAGGCGCGGTTCGTCCTGGGCGCTGACCTCGCGGGCCCGAGACGAGGCCAACACGAGGCGATCGCCGTAGAGGTAGGAGCTGACCGACAGCACGGTCGCGATCACGAGCGCGATCACGAGCCCCGTGACGCCCGTGCCGAACAGGTAGCCGAGCAGGGCGCCCACCGCCCCGAAGAAGACGAACGCGCCCACGACGAGCAGCACCGACTTCCGCTTGTTCGCCGCGATCTGTTCGTGCATCTACTCGTTCCGCCCGAGGTCGACCTGCACGGGCTCGGCGACGGGGTCCTCGATATCGAAGAACGATCGCTTCTCGAAGTCGAACGTCCGCGCGATGAGGTTCGAGGGGAACGAATCGATCGCGGTGTTCAACAGCCGGACCTGATCGTTGTAGAACTGCCGGGCGTAGGCGATCTTGGACTCCGTGCCCACGAGCTCTTCCTGCAGGGCGAGGAAGTGCTGGTCGGCCTTGAGCTCGGGATAGGCCTCGACGACGGCCATGAGCTTGCCGAGCCCGGCGGTCACGGCGTCCTCGGCGCTGGCCTGGTCCCGGGTGCCCCCCGCCTCGATCGCGCGGGTCCGGGCCTCGGTGACGCGTTCGAACACCTCACGCTCGTGTGCGGCGTATCCCTGGACGGTCTCGACCAGGTTCGGGATCAGGTCGTATCGGCGGCGCAGCTGCACGTCGATCGTGGCCCAGCCGTCGTCGGCGCGCAGGCGGAGCCGAACGAGACGGTTGTACAGCCAGACGAGCGCGCCGATCACGACGACGACGAGCCCGATCACGATCCACCACGTCGGTGACATGCGCCTATCGTAGCGACGGCCGTTCGAGCACCGACCGATACACGCCCACGATGCGATCGGTCACGATCCCCCAGTCGAACGACGTCGCGGTTCGCCGGCCCGCCTCGACCAGTCGGGCGGACAACGCCTCGTCGTCGAGGACCCGGCCGATCGCCGCGGCCAGGGCGCCGGGATCGCCCGGCGGCACCAGGACGGCATCGTCGCCGGCGGTCGCCACCTGCCGGTACCCCTCGATGTCCGTGGCCACCACGGGCACGCCGGCGGCCATCGCCTCGACGACCGAGTAGCCGAAGCTCTCCTGCCCCGTCGCAGCCGCCACCGCCACGTCCGCGCCCGCGAGCAGCGACGGCACCTCGCCGTGCTCGAGCCGACCGAGCATGATCGCTCGCGATCGCAGGGCCGCGGGCAGCCCGTGGACGGCGCCGCGATCGGTTCCGTCGCCTGCGACGGTCAGGAACACGTCGTCCCGATCCTCGGCCACGCGGCGGAACGCCTCGACCAACACCGGGAACCCCTTCTGCCGATCGAGGCGGTGGACCCACACGATCCGCCGGCCGGGGGGCCAGGCCAACGGGACGGCTCCGGCGAACCGAGCCACCGAGAGCCCATTGGGGATCACCACCGGATCGAGATCGGGCAGCGCCCGGCGCACGAAGGCGGCCGCGGCCTCGGAGACCGCGATGGCTGCCGCCAGGCGACGCCGCACGGGACCCAGGAGCGGCCCCGCCACCTCGTAGAGCCGCGACCGGTCGAGCCACGCGTGGAACGTCGCCACCACGGGCCGCGTGGCCGCCAACGAAGCCCACATCGACGAGCTGGGCGTGAACGGCTCGTGCACGTGCACCACGTCGGGCGTGAAGGCGGCGAGCGCCCGCCGGGCCGTCCGTACACCGGACGGCCAGGGAGCGATCGGCGCGACGGTGCCCCGGTAGCGAACCCGGACCGGGGTGCCCAGGCCCCCGCGTCCCGGGCCGAACACCTCGACCGCATGCCCGCGTTCCGCCAGCCTGCCTGCGAGCTCGTCGACGTGCACCTGCACACCCCCCGGCGCGTCGAGGTCGTAGGCGCAGACCACCGCGATCCGCACGCCTCAGTCCTCCCAGGCAGGCTGGAACATGTGCCAGTCGGTCGGGGCGGCCGCGATCGCTCGCTCGAACTCCTCGGCCATCCGCGCCGTGAGCGCGGCGACATCGGCACGGCGGTCGCCCGTCGGTTCGACGACCAGGGGGGGCGTCATCACGCATCGCCATCCCCGCTCCGTCTGGTAGACGGGGGTGACGAGCAGCGGAGCACCCGTCGTCAGCGACAGGAACGCCGGGCCGGCGGGCAGCCGTCGCCGCTTCCCGAACATCGTCACCTCGAGGCCACGTCCCGCGAGGTCGCGGTCCGCCACGAGTGCGACGATGTAGCCGTCGGCGAGCCGTGCCGCCAGGATCCGCCCGATCCCGTCCTCGCCCAATCCCACCACCTCGATGCCGGACGCGGTCCGGCTCGCGACGAACATGTCGTACAGGCGTTGCGGCCGAAGCTGTTCGGCGACCGCGACGAGGGGACGATCGAGGGAGCGCAACCACGGACCGGCGGCGTCCCAGTTCCCGATGTGCGGGAGGGCCACGATCGCACCCTTCCCTTCGTCGAGCGCCTGCCAGAGGTGATCGTCCCCCACCGACTCGAACCGCGACGCGACGTCGGCGGGCGGCATGACGGCGAACCGGAACGAGTCGTACCAGTAGCGCGCGTAGGAATCGAACGCCGCACGCGTGGCGCCGCGAACGATCGGGTCGCCCGGGGGCCGGCCGAGCACTCGCGCGAGGTTGCGCGCCACGATCCCTCGCGTCGCCGGGGAGAGCTCGAACGCGATCGCTGCCCCGAAGCGGAACCCCCGCCGTCCGATCCTCTCGGGCAGGACCCGCGCGAGCCAGGCCACGGATCGGTACGCGTGGAAGACGACGGTCTCTCGAAGCGTCTCGTCGGCCGGGATCGGATCCGACCCGGTCACGGCGGCGGTCGACTCGCGCGGGCCCGCGGTCATGAGCGTTCCTCACGGGCGACCTGCGTGGCCCGCACGAGCACCGTCAGGGCGGACACCGCCACGGCGACCCACAGGACCCAGGCGAGGTCGGAGCCGAGAGCCGCGACGACCAGCGTGT
Organism: Actinomycetota bacterium; assembly: GCA_035249905.1. Taxonomy (GTDB): domain Bacteria; phylum Actinomycetota; class UBA4738; order UBA4738; family HRBIN12; genus JAOUEA01. The sequence continues at coordinate 34,838 of DATFFT010000096.1, forward strand.
AGTGCACCCCTCGCGTCAGATGGCTCTCCTCGACGCTGTACCCGAGCGATGCTCCCCTGGCCCGGACGTAGGCCGAGAGCGCGCTGAGGCAGAGCGCCGCCAGCGAGGCGATCGCGACGGACCTGTCGTTGGTCACCGCCACCCACACCATCGCTCCCAGGATCGCGCCGTCCCAGACGCGGTCAAGGAGCTCGTCGAGCATGCGATCGGTCGGCCCACCGGCGCCGTGGTTGGCACGGTGGCCCCCGAGCAGGAGCAACACCCCCGAGCCCAGCGCCGCCACGGCTGCCTGCTCGGGTTCTCGCGCGATCACGAGCCATCCGGCCAGGGCGGCGAGCAGCGCACCCGCCGACAGGATCGAGCGGGTGATCGCGGTGCCCGGCGGTTGTCGTTCGAAGCGCACCATGGGCGGGGACCGGGCGAGCGTAGCAACTCAGCCGGCCGCATCCGCCCGCCATGCGGTTGGGTAGGATGCCGACCTCGCACACCGATCGTCCCGTCCGAGCCCCGAAGGAGCGCGAGCTTGCAGACCTACGATGCGAAGGACATCCGCAACGTCCTGCTGATCGGCCACGGAGGGTCCGGCAAGACGACCCTGCTCGAAGCCATGCTCTTCGCATCGGACGCGATCACACGCATGGGCACGGTGGAGGACGGGAGCACGGTCGGCGACCACGATCCCGACGAGCAGCGCAAGGGCATCTCGGTCTCCCTGTCGATGGCACCCGTCGTGTGGAACGACACCAAGATCAATGTGCTCGACGCGCCCGGCTACGCTGACTTCATCGGTGACGTCCGCTCGGCGATCAACGCGGTCGACGCCGTGATCGTCGTCGTCTCGGCGGTCGACGGCGTCGAGGTTCAGACGGAAGTCGCGTGGGAGCTGGCGGTCGAGGCCGGGCTCCCCCGGGCGATCTTCGTGAACAAACTCGATCGTGAGCGATCCGACTTCCAGGCGACCCTGGAACAGCTCGTCGCGGCGTTCGGGAATCAGGTCGCACCGTTCGAGCTGCCGATCGGCGCGGAGCACGACTTCGTGGGCGTGGCCGACCTGCTGCACGAGAAGGCCGACCTCTATCCCTCGGGGCCCAGGGCCGAGGAGTCGGGGTGGCCCGACGACATCCACGAGATGGCCGATCCGGCGCGAGAGAAGCTGATCGAGGCCGTCGCGGAGTCCGACGACGCCTTGATCGAGGAATACCTCGAGGAAGGCACGCTGCCCGAGGAGCACATCGTCTCGGGCGCCAAGCTCGGCTTCGCCAACGCTCGGCTGGCTCCGGTGATCGTCGGATCGGCGGCCAAGGCGATCGGCATCGACCGGTTGCTCGACTTCATCGTCGAGGAGTTCCCGTCCCCGCTCGAGCGGGCTCCGGTCACCGTCGTCAAGGACGACGGATCCGAGGACGAGCGGGCGACCGACCCCGCCGGTCCCCTGACCGCGTTCGTGTTCAAGACGCTGTCGGACCCGTTCGTCGGCCACATCACCATGTTCCGGGTCTTCAGCGGAGCGCTTCGCCCGGATTCCACGGTCCACAACGCGATGCAGGGAACGGACGAGCGCATCGGGCAGCTCTTCACGCTCGTCGGGAAGGAGCACGACTCGGTTCCGGAGGTGGCCGCCGGCGACATCGGGGCCGTGGCCAAGCTGCAGCACGCCCATACCGGTGACACGTTCGCCTCGAAGGACGCCCCCGTGCACGTGCCCGCGCTCGATCTGCCCGAGCCGCTGCTCGCGTACGCGATCGCCCCGAAGACCAAGGGCGACGAGAACAAGCTCGCCACGGGCCTCGCCCGGCTCCGAGAGGAAGACCCCACGCTCCGCGTCACACGGAACGAGGAGACGCACGAGACCGTGATCCACGGCATGGGCGAGGCCCACCTCGAGGTGATGATCGAACGGCTCAAACGCAAGTTCGGCGTCGAGGTCAGCACCGCACCAGCGAAGATCGCGTATCGGGAAACGATCCGAAGGAAGGCCGCCGGGGTCGGACGGCACGTGAAACAGACCGGCGGGCACGGTCAATATGCGGTGTGCAACATCGAGATCGAGCCGCTCGCCCACGGCGAAGGCTTCGTGTACGAGGTCAAGATCTTCGGCGGCGCCGTGCCCCAGCAGTTCATCCCGTCGATCGAGAAGGGCATCGTCAGGACGATGTCCGAGGGCGTGATCAGTGGGAATCCGATGGTCGACGTGAAGGTCACCCTCGTCGACGGCAAGTTCCACGCGGTGGACTCCAGCGACATGGCTTTCCAGATCGCCGGTTCGATAGCCCTGAAGGAAGCGGTGGAACGGGCCGGCGTGGCACTCCTCGAGCCGATCGTCGACCTCGAGGTGGTGGTGCCCGAGGCGTACACCGGCGACATCATGGGCGATCTCAACTCGAAGCGCGGCAAGATCGGCGGCATGGAGCAGGTCGCCGGGGGCAAGGCGCGGATCACCGCTCAGGTGCCGCAGGCCGAGGTGGCCCGGTACGTGATCGACCTGCGGTCGATGACCGGTGGCAGGGGCGCCTACACGGCCGCCTTCTCCCACTACGAGGAGATGCCCCAGCATCTCGCCCAGAAGGTCATCGACGAGTTCGAGACCGCGAAGGCCGAACGGAAGTAGCGCCTCTTCCCCGGTGATCAGCCGGGACTGTGCTCGTCGAGGAACGGCAGCACGGCCGCGCCGGACCGATCCGGCGCGCGGAGATTCACCCCGTGGTCGGCCTCGATCGTGACGAGCCGCCCATGGAGCAGCCGACGAGCGCGGTGGCGCCGATGGCGTGGTCCAGCAAGGGCGAAGAGATCTCGAACGTGCGGATACGGCGATCCATCGGGGCGTAGCCCGGGATGCAACAGCGTGACGACCGCACCCTCACAGCGAGCTCGTAGTAGAGGCTGCCGCCGTGCGGAAGCTCGACGATCCCGGCCTCGAGCTCACCCAACGGCGAACCTCGGGCTCAGCTTCCGAGCGGTCTCGGCCAGCAGCTCCGGCAGCACGCGCACCTCGCCGAGCACCGGCATGAAGTTCGTGTCTCCGTTCCATCGAGGAACGACGTGCCAGTGCAGGTGGTCGGGGATGCCCGCCCCCGACATCGAGCCGAGGTTCATGCCGACGTTGAACCCGTCCGGACCCGACTCCTCCCGCAGGGCCCGTACCGAACGCTGCAGCATCGTCTGGAGCTCGCCGTTCTCCTGCGGCGTGAGGTCCTCGAGATCGCCCGTGTGACGGAAGGGCACGATCAACATGTGACCGGGGTTGTACGGGAACTTGTTCAACACCACGTAGGCGAGGTCCCCGCGTGCGAGCACCCGTTCCGGTTCACGTTCGGGCACGACGCAGAACACGCAGCCATCGTCCTCGAGCTCGTCGCGTGCCGTCTCGATGTACTGCATGCGCCAGGGACTCCAGAGGTGCTCCATCGAACGCCTCAGGCCGACCCGAAGTCGGTCTGCGCGATCGAGCGGCTCGACGCCTCCTCGACCAGGCCGTCGATGACGCGATCGAACGTCACCCCGCCCGACTCGGAGCCGGCCCGATCGCGCACGGTGTACGCGTCGGAGGCCGCTTCCTGGTCGCCGACGACGAGCGTGTAGGGAGCCTTGGCGAGTTGGGCTGCCCGGATCTTCTTCCCGACGCTCTCCTTCGAATCGTCGACGAACGCACGCAGCCCCGCGGCACGCGCCTTGGCCGCGAGCTCCTCGCAGTGCTCGACATGACGATCTGCGACGGGGACGAAGCGCAGCTGCTCGGGCGAGAGCCACAGCGGGAACGCCCCCGCGTAGTGCTCGGTCAGGATCGCGAAGAACCGCTCGACCGATCCGAACAGCGCGCGATGCACCATCACCGGCCGGTGCCGGGCGTTGTCATCGCCCGTGTACTCGAGGTCGAACCGCTGCGGGAACTGGAAGTCGACCTGGATCGTCGACATCTGCCAGGTGCGGCCGATCGCATCGCGCGCCTGCACGCTGATCTTCGGACCGTAGAAGGCACCGCCACCCGGATCCATCTCGAGCGGCACGTCGATGGTCTCGGCGGCCCGTCGTAGCGTCTCGGTCGCGTCCTCCCATTCCGCGTCGCTGCCGACCGCCTTGCCCTCGGGCTTGGTCGACAGCTCCATGTAGAAGTCGTCGAGCCCATAGTCGCGCAGCAGGTCGAGCACGAACGTGAGCAGCGACTGCAGCTCGTCGCCGAGCTGCTCGTGCGAGGTGAAGATGTGAGCGTCGTCCATCGTCAGGCCGCGAACGCGCGTGAGCCCGTGCACCACCCCCGACAGCTCGTAGCGGTACACCGTGCCGAACTCGAACAACCGCAGGGGAAGCTCACGGTAGCTCCGCGTCCGGCTGCGGTAGATCAAGATGTGCATGGGGCAGTTCATGGGCTTCAGGTAGTACTGCGTGCCGCCGTCGAGCTCCATCGGAGGGAACATTCCGTCGGCGAACCACGTCAGGTGTCCGCTGATCTCGAACAGCTCCGCCTTCGTGATGTGCGGCGTGTAGACGAACTCGTAACCGGCCTCCTCGTGCCGCTTCCGCGAGTAGTCCTCCATGAGCCGACGGATCAGACCGCCCTTCGGATGGAACACGGCGAGCCCCGATCCGATCTCCTCGGGGAACGAGAAGAGGTCGAGGTCGTGACCGATCTTGCGATGGTCGCGGCGCTCGGCCTCCTCGAGCCGATGGAGGTACGCGTCGAGGTCGTCCTGGGACGCCCACGCCGTGCCGTAGATGCGGGTGAGCTGCGGGTTGCGTTCGTCACCTCGCCAATACGCGCCGGCGACGTTGGTGAGCTTGAACGCACCCAGCATGCCGGTGTGCGGCACGTGCGGGCCGAGGCACAGGTCGGCCCACTCGCCGTTGGTGTACACGGAGACGGTGTCGCCCGCGGCCGTCTCGCCGTCGGCGTCGTCGCCGGCTTCGATGATCTCGCGCTTGAACGGCTGGTCGGCGAAGCGCTCCAGGGCGTCGGCCCGCGAGAGCTCCTCCCGCACGAACGGCTGCTTCCGCTTCACGATCTGGCGCATCTTGCGGTCGATCGCTGCGAGGTCCTTCGCGTGCACGGGCTCGGGGATGTCGAAGTCGTAGTAGAACCCGTCTGCGACGGCCGGGCCGATCGCGTAGCGTGTTCCCGGGAAGAGCTCGCAGACCGCCTGCGCGAGCACGTGCGCCGTCGAGTGCCGCAGAACGTGCAGCCCGTCGTCGGACCGTGGATCGATCGGCTCGACGGCCGCGGCCTCGGACGGAACGAACGACAGGTCGCGGAGCTTCCCGTCGACGCGCGCCGCGATCGTGCCCTTGGAGAGCGCGGCGCCGACCGGCTCCCCCTCGGGGAGCTCGACGGTGAGGCCCTCGGGAAGCGTCAGGCTCGGCATGCGGGCATGATAGCGACCGCCATCACGGCCGCTCCCCGCCTACTCGTACGAGATCGCCTCGAGCACGTCGAGCTTGGCGGCCCGGCGTGCCGGCCAGATCGCCGCCAGCACGCCGGCGAGCCCGGCGAGCACGAGGTACACCACGAGCTGGCCGATGGGAAGCACGAACTCCGTCACGCCATCGTTGCGGAGCGCCTGTTGCAGGGCCCAACCGAACAACACGCCGATCACGATGCCGAGCACCGCTCCGAAGACAGCGATGATCACCGACTCCCATCGGATCATGCGTTTGACCTGTCGCCGGCTCATCCCGACCGCGCGCAGCAACCCGAGCTCGCGGGTGCGCTCGTAGATCGACAGGCCGAGCGTGTTCACGATGCCGAACAGCGCGATCACGATCGCCATCAACAGCAGCGCCGTGACGAGCGCGAGCAGCTGATCGATGAAGCCGGCCTGCTGTTCGCGGAACGCCGCCTGGTCCTGCACCTGCACGTTGGCGAACTCCGACACCTCGGCCGTGATGGAGTCGGCGACCTCCGGGAGCGGCACGCCCTCGGCCCCCGTCACCAGCACGAACGCGTCGAGCTGCTCGGTGAACACGCCTTCGTACGTATCGAGCGAAACCACGTAGTCGCCCACCAGGCGGTTCTCGTCATAGATGCCCACGATCGTGAGCGGAAGGTCGCCCGACGACGCGAACCGGGCGGGCACCTCGTCACCCAGCGACCATCCGCGCTCCTCCGCGACTTCTCGGTGGACCAGCACGGTGTCCTCCTCGCCGAGCGACGAGATCGATCCCTCCGACACCTCCATCGTGGCGACGTCCTCGACGGTCGCCGGGTCGACGGCGGTGAGGAACGACGTGGCGTCACCGACACGGAAGCCGTGCTGCCGGAAGGCCGACGCGACGCCGACCTCGGGCAACGCGGCGACGCGTTCCCCGACGTCGGGGCTGAACGCCGTGAACGAGCTGGTCGACAGGGTGTAGTCGGCCTTCAGCGTCTCGGTGAGCGCGGCGTCGAACGATGCCTTGAGGGAAGCCGCCAGGATCGCCACCATCGACACGAGCCCCAGACCGATCATCAGCGCCGTCGCGGTCGAGGCGGTTCGTTTCGGGCTGCGCATCGCGTTCTCGCGACCGAGCCGGCCCTGAACCGACAGCCGGCGCAGGGGGGCCCCCAGACCGCCCGCCACCGGCCTCGCAGCGAGGGGCGACAGCATCGCCACGCCGATGAATGTGACGGCGGCGCCGAGCCCGACCATCGTCGCCCCGTTCGATTCCGCACCGAACAGCCCGTACAGGATCGCGGCGACCCCCACGCCGGTGACGAGCACCGCGAGCACGAGCCTGCGACCGATCAGGGCACGCGTCGGTGGCGTGTCCTCCGCCTCCCGCAACGCCTGGATCGGCGCGACGGTTCCGGCCCGGCGAGCCGGAAGGATCGAGGCGGCCACGGTGACCAGGGCTCCGAGCACCAACGACACGACGATCGTGCGGGGCAGGAGCTGGATCGAGGTGCTCGGCAGGTCGATGTTGAACAGGCCCAACAGTCCCTGCAGGCCGATGGCGATGCCGATGCCGACGACGATCCCCACCACCGAGGCGATCAGGCCGATCACGAACGCTTCGACGACGACCGACACGATCACCTGCCGCCTCGACGCGCCGAGGGCACGCAGCAGAGCGAGCTCTCGGGTCCGCTGGGCGACGATGATCGAGAAGGTGTTGAAGATGATGAACGAGCCCACGAACAGCGCGATCATCGCGAAGACGAGGAGGGCGGTCCGGAAGAAGCCCAGTCCCTCTTGGAGCGTGTCAGCGGCTTCGTCAGCAACGGTGGTGGAGGTGACGGCCTCCATACCGTCGGGCAGCACGGCCTCGACCGACGCTCGCAACTCGCTCGCCGCCACGCCGTCCCGGCCGACGACATTGATCAGGTCGTAGACGCCTTCCTTGTCGAGCACCTCCTGCGCCGTCTCGAGGTCGAACACCGCGAGGGTCGCGCCGCCCAGGTTGTCGGCCTCCCCGAACCCGGCGATCCCCGAGACGGTGAACTCCCTCGGCGGACCTTGGAACAGGATGCGGATCCGGTCGCCGACCGAGAGCTCCGCGTTGCCGGCCGTCGCCGCGTCGACCACGACCTCATCCGGCCCGGTCGGGGGCGATCCCTCACGGATCTCAAGGATCTGGTCCGCCAGCTCGCTCCAGTTCGTCCCGATCGTGGGCGGTCCCACACCACCGATCGCCTCGTCGGTGCGGGGATCAACCATCTGCGCGTATCCCTGCACGTCGCCGGTCGCGACGTCGACGTCTGGCAACGCGGCGACATCGTCGAGGACGGCCTCGGGGAAGGGCTGCCGTTCCTCCGATCCTCCGCCGCCGGAGCCCTCGGTCAGCGAGGCGTCGAACGCCGTGCTCGACCGCGCGACGACATCGGCCGCCCCGGACGTCTGGTCGAACAACTGCTCGAACGCCGCGTTCATCGTGTCGGTCAGCACGTAGGTGCCGGCGACGAACCCGACGCCCAGCACGACCGATAGAGCGGTCAGCAGCAACCGGAGCTTGTTGGCGACCAGCGCCTTGAAGGTCGCCCGCCACATCGTCGCTACGACTCCAGCGACTTCAGGCGGTCGAGCACGCCGTCGACGGTCGGACCACGCATCTCGTCGACGACGAGCCCGTCGCCGAGGAAGACGACGCGGTCGGAGTAGCTCGCCGCGTTCGCGTCGTGCGTCACGATCAGGATCGTCTGGCCGTACGTCGAGACGGCCTCACGCAGGAAGCCCAGCAGCTCGGCCCCCGATCGCGAGTCGAGGTTTCCTGTCGGCTCGTCGGCGAACACGATCTCGGGCCGGCTCACGAGCGCGCGGGCGCCCGCAACCCGCTGCTGTTGTCCGCCCGAGAGCTCGCTCGGCCGGTGCCCCAACCGGTCGCGGAGCCCGATCGTGTCGACCACCTGGTCGTACCAGGCGCGGTCCACCCCGCGACCGGCGATGTCCAGCGGCAGCGTGATGTTCTCTGCCGCCGTGAGGGTGGGAACGAGGTTGTACGCCTGGAAGACGAACCCGACCTTGTCCCTGCGAAGCGCGGTGAGCTGCTTCTCGTTCAGGGTCGTGAGGTCGACGTCGCCGATCCACACCGAGCCGGTCGTCGGGCTGTCGAGACCGGCGAGGCAGTGGAGCAGGGTCGACTTCCCAGATCCGGACGGACCCATGATCGCCGTGAACTCGCCACGCACGAACTCGATGTCGATGCCGCGCAGTGCCTCGACCGCCGCATCACCTTCGCCGTAGACCTTGCGGAGGCCGCTCGCACGCGCTGCCGACGACGGGGGTGGTTCGGGGATCGCAGCTTCCATCGGATCCTCTCTCGGGAACGGTCCCCAACCCTACCGAGCGATGCTCGAGACCACCCACCCCGAGTGCGACCGAGGACGGTCCCGGCTGGGCCGGCAGGCTTGACCGAGGATCCGCTGCGCCTATTTCGACTCGGCCGGTGCCGTTTACATCGACTCATAGGGCGTGAAGAGAACCGGGACCTCGCTGTCGGCCAACTTCGCTCTCAGCTCGGCGCTTGGCTCACCGAGGAGTTCGCCGTGAACCACGGAGACGATCGCAAGGACCGCTGCCGAGATGTCGCCGAGGTTGGCGGCGTGCGCCATCGCGGCCTCGGAGTCCCTGTACCGCTCGATGATGACGCACTCGGACTCGTCCTCGTTGAGATACGTGTCGTACTGCAGGGTGCCGGGATCCTTCGCGCGCACGATCTCCATCGCCTGAGCGGACAAGCGCTTGTACTCGTCGACCTTGCCCTCGTGGATCCTGAATCGAGCGATACCCAACAGCTCACTCACGACTCGGCCCCCCTGACGTCTCGGCGTCTCATCCCGAGGAGCATCGCACCGATCGAGCGTCGAGGGGGATCAGGTATCTCCTCGACGAGGTAGAGGTAGGTCTCGTCGGCGATCGAGCGTTTCCGCAGATCAGGTCCGGTGGGCGCGGCAGGTTTTGAACCTGCGACCTCTCGCGTGTGAGGCGAGCGCTCTCCCGCTGAGCTACGCGCCCGGGGCGACCACGATAGCAACTCGAGGCTCCGCCGGTTCGGTCGAGCTGCGACGAGAGAAGGTGACGGCGGCACGTGCCCGCGTCGTGCCGCCGTCGGCCCGGGCCGAAAGCCCGGACAACAATCAAGGGCGGAGTCTCTCACGGTGACAGGACAACTGCAAGGGCCGTCAGGGGCACATCTCGTACGATCAATCCCCGGCATTCTCCGCTCGACGACGGTCCATCATGTTCCGCAACTCGCCACCGAGCTCGGGCATCTCGGCGGTGATCTCTTGGAGCGCCTCGACGGACAGCGCCAGCGCACGGACGTCGCTCCGGGCGATCACCGACGCCATACGACGACGCTGCGCCATCAGCGCGATCTCGCCCACCACGTCCCCGGCGCCGAGCGTCGCGAGCGGCTCGTCATCGCGCACGACATCGACCGACCCTTCCTCGATGATGAACAGCTCATAGGGCATCGTGCCTTGCTCGATCAGGAGATCACCGGGCCCGGCTCGGACCTCCTCGATCCAACGCGCAACGTGCGCGAGATCGTAAGCGTCGAGGTCGCCGAACAACGGGATGGCTTGCACTCGCTCGGCTTCGATCACGGGCCCTCGCTCACGACCGACGTTCCGGCATCGGTCCTCGCCGGCCGGCTGGTGGGCGCTAGAGGATTTGAACCTCTGACCTCTTCCGCGTCAAGGAAGCGCTCTCCCCCTGAGCTAAGCGCCCGCTCTGACCTGCGGATATGCTGCCCCGAGCCGTTGCACACCGCTTGCACAGCGCATAAGGTTACACCCTGTGAAGGCGGCTCGGAAGAGCGGAACTCCGAAGGTCATGCCGGCGAGTGTATCGGACGTCGCCGACCTCGTTCCGTCGTGGCGGCTGTCGCTCGAGGCCGAGAACAAGTCGACCGCCACGATCACCAGCTACACCTACGCGACCACCCAGCTCGAAGCGTTCCTGATCGAGCGCGGGATGCCGACCGACGTCTCGGCGATCGCCCGTGAGCACGTCGAGGCGTTCCTCGTCCACGTGCGCGACACCCGTTCGGCCTCCACCGCCGAGACCCGCTACCGGGGCCTGCGCCAGTTCTTCGGCTGGCTCGAGGCCGAGGGCGAGATCGGTCGCTCCCCCATGGAGCGGATGCGCCCGCCGAAGGTCTCCGAGCAGCCGGTCGATGTGCCGACCGTCGAAGACCTGCAGCGCCTGCTCGAGGCGTGCAGTGGGAACACGTTCGAGGATCGGCGCGACACCGCGATGATCCGCCTGTTCCTCGACGCGGGCCTGCGCCTGGCCGAGCTCACCGGCCTGAGGATCGACGACCTCGACCTATCGGAGGGCCTGGTCGGTGTCACGGGCAAGGGCGACCGATACCGAACGGGGAGCTTTGGACGGAAGACCGCCAAGGCGCTCGACCGCTACCTCCGCGTCCGTCGCGGACACGCCGACACCGACTCGCCGGCGCTCTGGCTCGGGCTCAAGGGACCCATGACGGCCTCCGGAGTGCGCCAGATGCTCTGGCGTCGCTCAACCGAGGCCGGCATCCCGAGGCTACACCCACACCAGCTCCGGCACTTCTTCGCGCACAGTTGGCTCGCCGAAGGCGGCACGGAGGGCGACCTGATGATGCTCGCCGGGTGGCGATCGCGCACGATGGTGACGCGGTACGCGGCGAGCACGAGGGCCGAACGGGCTCGTGACGCCCACCGACGCTTCTCGCCGGGTGATCGGCTGTGACCGCGACCGTGGTCATCCGCTGCGGCGTGTCGGACGGTCGGCGAGGCCCGCATCATGCAGCGCTCGCCACGGGCTCGCTCGACGCCGAAGGCACGCTCACCCTGCACGACCTCCGAACGGACGCGCCACGGTTCCACGTCGCCTGGGTCGACGCCGATTGGCTCGTCGTGCTCGAGTGCCCGAAGCACGGCGCGCTGCGGGTGCCGTTGTTCGACGTGCTGCAGGCGCTGCGGGACGGGCGCAGCGGCGCCGTGTTCGATCGCCTGCATGGGGTCCGGCCACTTCGACGTCGCACCTCCGAGCCACGTCGTAGCGCAGTGCTAACATCACCGCCGACAACCGAGTAGTTCCCCTCCCGGCGCACGTGCCGGAGACGAACGAGCTACCGACT
>DATFFT010000097.1:0-95940 GCA_035249905.1 Actinomycetota bacterium
CCCACCGGGGCGGTCGCGTCCCGCGGCCGGGCCGCCTCGCCGAACCCCGCCGATCACGTCTCGGGGACTCCGCGCGACGGATCGCCCCGCCCACGCAACCCGATCGACGAGTGGCGGCTCGTCTCCGTGCTCGGGCGCATCCTGGCCGCGGGCGTGGCGCTCGTGGTCATCGCGGTCGTGGTGCTGATGGTGGTCTCGGCGAACGCCCGTGAGCCGGAGCCCCCACCGCCGACGATCTGGTGCAAGACGCCGGAGGGCTGGTTCGATTGCTGGCGGGCGACGACGCCCGACGGGTCCTGACCGCCGGTCTGGCGTCCCGGTGCCGGCGGGCGAGCGGGTAGCATTCCGCGCCATGGCGGACTTCGACGAAGCGAAGGTCGAGCAGGGCGTGCGGCAGATCCTCGAAGGCATCGGGGAGGACCCCGATCGTGGTGGCTTGAAGGACACGCCCTCGCGGGTCGCGCGGATGTTCCGAGAGATCGCGGGGGGTGTCGGCGAGGATCCGACCGGCATCGTCACGGTCGTCGAAGGCGCCGACTTCGACGAGATGATCATGGTCCGCGACATCCCGCTCTATTCGATCTGCGAGCACCACCTCATCCCCTTCAACGGCCGTGCGCACGTGGCGTACGTGCCCAACAAGGCGGGTCAGATCACGGGGCTCTCGAAGATCGCCCGCGTCGTCGACGTGCTGGCGAAGAAGCCTCAGGTCCAGGAGCGGCTCACGACCGAGATCGCCGACACGATCGAGCGGGCGCTCGAGCCACGGGGTGTCTTCGTCGTGATCGAGGCGGAGCACCTGTGCATGACGATGCGCGGCATCAAGAAGCCCGGCTCGGTCACCGTGACCTCGGCGGTGCGAGGGTTGTTCCGCACCGATGCGCGCACCCGTCAGGAGGCGATGAACCACATCGGCATGCGCTGAGGCTCACCCCTCCGGGGGAGCGGTCCCTTCGTCGGCACGCCCCTGCTGGCCGCGTTGCCGCCGGTCCACCGCCATGCCGATCGGAGCCGCGAGGGCCCACGTCAGCAGCGCTGCCGTCGTGTTCCAGAGGAACGCGACCGGGATCGAGGTCAGGAACAGGACGACTGGTGTCGTGGACTGGATCATGCCGTAGCGATAGGCGGCATCGGACATCGGTCTCGCGAGCAGTCCCCTCCGATGAGCGTGGCGGAAGATCACCGATTCCATGCCGCTGATCGCCGCCAGTGTGAGCGCGAAGATCGTGACGCTGATCGGGTTGCGTTCGTACTTGCCGACGAGCTCGGTGGGGAAGGGCAGGAACGCCACGAATGCCAGGTACGCGAGGTTGAGTCCGATGAATTGCCGATCGACGCGTGCGAGGACCGCGAAGAAGGCGTGGTGGGTCATCCAGTACTTCCCGAGCAGCAGAAACGCGAGGAAGAAGCTGAACAGCTGCGGACCGAGCTCCCCGAGCGGTTCCAGCAGCGAGCCGGGGGCGTCCTGGGGCCCCGTCAGCTCGGGCGCTTCGACCGAGACGATCAACAGGGTCATCGCGATCGCGAAGACCGCGTCGGTGAAGTAGGCGACCCGGTCGAAGGCCGCGCCCTCGCCCTCCTTGTAGCTCCAGGTGCGACGGCGCCGGCGTGAGATCGGGCGGCCGAGGTCCTGGTCCCCCTCGTCGGCCATGCACAGGATGCTCCCACGATGACGCCCCGCGGCGCGAGTCCGGCCACCCCGGGGCCCGCGGCTACGATGGCTCGATGACCGGATCAGTCTGGCGATGCCGAGATCACGAGCTCCAGCTCGGTCCGCGCACTCTGGTGATGGGAATCGTGAACGTCACGCCCGACTCGTTCAGCGACGGCGGCATGCTCTCGGGTTCCGACGAAGCGGTGGCGCACGGGTTGCGGCTGGTGGCCGACGGGGCCGACATCCTCGATATCGGCGGGGAGTCGACGCGGCCCGGTTCCGACCCGGTGTCGATCGACGAGGAGCTCGCACGCGTGGTGCCGGTGGTCGCGAAGCTCGCCTCGGCGGCGCCCGCACACGTTGCGCTCAGCGTCGACACGCGCCGCCCCGATGTCGCGCTCGCCGCGATCGAGGCGGGGGCGGCGATCGTGAACGACGTGACCGCTGCCCGCGACCCGGCGATGTTCGAGGTCGTGCGGCGGTCCGGGGCGGGGCTGGTGTTGATGCACATGCTCGGCGATCCGAAGACGATGCAGGAGCATCCGCGCTACGACGACGTCGTCACCGAGGTGCGCGACTTCCTCGCCTCGCGTCTCGGGGCGGGGGTAGCCTCGGGCATCGCGCGCGATCGCCTGTGCGTCGATCCCGGGATCGGATTCGGCAAGACCCTCGAGCACAACCTGTCGCTGCTCCGAGCGATCGCGTCGTTCGAGGACCTTCGTGTTCCGGTGCTCGTCGGCGCGTCGCGGAAGCGGTTCATCGGCGAGCTCACGGGGGTCGACGGGCCCGCGGAGCGTGTCGAGGGCACGGCCGGCGCCGTGGCGTGGTGCGCGGCCAACGGCGTCGACGTCGTGCGGGTGCACGACGTGCTGGAGATGGCCAGGGTGGTACGCGTGGTGGATGCGATCGCTCGAGGGACCGGCTCGTGACGGCTCCGCTGCCGCCGCCTCACACGGTGAAGACCTCGGCCGGAAACGTCGCCTTCCACGACGAGGGGCACGGCCCGCCGGTGCTGCTGATCCACGGGTTCCCCACGTCGTCGTGGCAATGGCGTGAGTTCATCCCGTTGCTCGCGGCGCGCTTCCGGGTGATCGCCCCGGACCTGCCGGGGTCGGGCGCCTCGACGGTCGCCGAGGGAGCGTTCCTCGATCTCGCCTCGCACGCGGCCACGCTCCGAGAGGTCCTCGCCGAGATCGGCGTCGAGCGGTTCGCCGTCGTGGCCCACGGCGAAGGCGCGGGGGTCGCACAGCTCCTCGCCCTCGACGGCGACGGGGTCGACGCCATGGTCCTCGTGGCCGCCGCCGCGTTCGACGCGTGGCCCTCGCCCGGCGTCGAGGCGGCGCGGCAGCGCCTCGAGGCGGGCGTGAGCTCGGAGGTCGTTCGCGCGTTGGTGCGTGAGGCGATCGAAGGCGGTGCCGTGCTGCGTGACCGTCTGCCCGACGACGTGCTCGACGCCTACGCCGATACGTACGCCGAGGGCGACGGACCCGAGCGGTTCGGTCGCGTGCTTCAGGGGCTCGATGGACGTGGCCTCGCCGGGCGAGCGGCCGACCTCGCGGCGATCGAGGCGCCGACCCTCATCCTCTGGGGCGAGGACGATCCCGTGTATCCGACGAGCGTGGGGGAGCGACTCAACGATGCGATGCCCTCGTCGACCCTCGGCCTGCTCCCGGGGTGTGGGCACTTCCTGGTCGACGAGGCCCCGGACACGATCGGACCGATGATCGCCGAGTACCTGCGGGCGAGGTACGCGCACGCGCCGCACGGCCACGGCGATCCGAACGCCGGCGTCGTGATGCTGCAGCTGGAACGTCGCCCGCCGTGGGCCGATCTCGAGGAGGATGAGCGCGACGATTGGTTCGTCGACGACGATGGCGGCGACGGCGACGATGGCGGCGGCGACGGTGGCGGCGACGGCGACGAGGAGGCACCGGTCCCATGACGACCGCACGGTTGTTCCTGTCGGGCATCGCGTCGAGTGGACGTCACGGCGCGCGCCCCGGTGAGAAGGACGAACCGCAGGACTTCGTGGTCGATCTCGACATCGAGGTCGAGGTCGGCGCCGACGAGATCGAGGCGACCGCGGACTACCGGGGGGTCACCGAGGCGGTCCGATCGGTGATCGCCGACGGTTCCTACGACCTCATCGAGTCGATGGCCCACGACGTGGCCGAGCGTGTCCTCGCCCTCGAACACGTGACCCGGGTGACCGCGGTCGTGCACAAGCCCTACGCGGCAAGACGCCTCGAGATCGACGGTGTCGCAGCGGCCGTGACCCTCCCGGCCGGCGCGCCGTGACCGAGGTCGCCCTGCTGGGCCTCGGTTCCAACCTGGGGGACCGGCTCGACACGCTGCAGCGCGCGGTGGACCTGCTCGCCGCCGATCCGGGCATCACTCCGACCCGATGCTCCCGGGTCTGGGAGACCGATCCGGTCGGGGGGCCGCCGCAGCCCGACTTCCTCAACGTGGTGCTACGCGTCGAGGTCGATCTCGCGCCGCACGACCTGCTCGCCGCGTGTCAACGTGTGGAAGCCGCGCTCGGCCGTGTGCGCGACGTCCGATGGGGTCCTCGCACGATCGACATCGACATGTTGCTGTTCGACGCGCTCGCGATCGACGACGCCGACCTCACCGTGCCGCACCCGCGCATGCATGAACGGGCGTTCGTGCTGACACCGCTGCTCGACGTCGATCCCGACGCCGCTCTCCCCGACGGCACGCGCCTGGTCGACCTGCCCCTCGGTCCCGACGGCACCGGCGGCGTCCGGCCGGTCGCCCCGCCGCTGCGCGTGCCGTGATCCCACGGCCGAGCCGGCCCGACGAGTTGCGATACTCGCGGTGATGGACATCTCGATCGTCGGGGCGGGGCGGGCCGGCACGGCCGTCGCCGTGCTCTGGCAACGCGCCGGCCATCGCATCGTGGCGGTCTCGGGCGGAGCGGCGACCGCCGAGCGCGCAATGCGCCATCTCCCCGGCGTCCCGGTCCTCGGGGCACCCGATGCGGCGCGCGCCGCCGAGCTCGTAGTGATCGGCGTTCCCGACGACCTGATCGCCGCGACGGTGCAGGAGCTGGCCGACGCGGGCGCGGTCGCCTCCGGCTGGGTCGCTCACCTCTCGGGTGCGACGCCCCTCTCGGCGCTGGACGCCGCTCGCAGCGCGGGCGCGCGCGGTCTGGGGATCCACCCGCTCCAGACCTTCCCCGATGTGGACGCCGCCGTGGAGCGCATCCCGGGGTGCGTCGTCGCGGTCGGTGCCGACGACGACGAGGGAGCCGCCCTCGCGGAGCGGCTGGCGCGGGACCTCGGCGGGCGTCCGTTCCGGCTTCCCGAGGAACGGCGCGCGATCTACCACGCAGCAGCCGTCTTCGCCTCGAACTACCTGGTCGCCGCGACGGGCGTCGCCGAGGTCCTCCTCGAGGTGGCCGGCGTGCCGGATCCCATCGGCGCGCTCACCCCGCTCCAGCAGGCGACGCTCGCGAACATAGCCCGGTCCGGCCCGGCCGAGGCGCTGACCGGGCCGGCCGTGCGCGGCGACGCCGGCACGATCGAGCTGAACCTCCAGGCCCTGGCCAACTCGTCGCCCTGGGCGGTCGACGCATACGTCGAGATGGCCCGCGTCGCGGTCGACCTGGCGATGCGTGGCGGGCGCCTGTCCCCGGACCAGCGCGCCGAGGTCGAAAAGGTGCTCGCCCGGTGGAGCTGATCCGCGACGCGGCCGGGCTCCGCGCTCGCGCCGACGCGGCCCGGGAGGCCGGTGGGGCGGCGGCGATCGTTCCGACGATGGGTGCGCTGCACGACGGTCATCGCTCGCTGATCCGCCGAGCGAGGGGGGATCGGCCGACCGTGGCCGTGTCGATCTTCGTGAACCCCGAACAGTTCGGCGACCCCGCCGACCTCGAGGCCTATCCCCGCGACGAGGCGCGCGACCTCGCGATCTGCGAGGAGCTGGGCGTCGACGTCGTGTGGGCGCCCCCGGTCGAGGAGGTCTATCCGGCAGGCGTCGAGCTTCCCCGTCCCGATGCCGGCCCCGTCGCGAACCGCTTCGAGGGAGCCTCACGACCGGGTCACTTCGAGGGCGTGCTCACGGTCGTCCGCCGCCTGTTCGACGTGTTCGGCCCCTGCACGGCGTACTTGGGCGAGAAGGACGCTCAGCAGCTCTTCCTGGTGCGACGCATGATCGATCTCGAGGGCCTGCCGGTCGACGTCGTCGCCTGCCCCACCGTGAGGGAGCCCGACGGCCTCGCGTCGTCGTCGCGGAACGCTCGCCTGTCACCCGAGGAGCGAGAGCAGGCCGGGTGCCTGTTCCTGGCTCTGAGCGAGGCTGCCGAGCTCGCCGGCAGCGGCGAGCGGGACCCGAAGGTGTTGGTGGCGGCGATGGCCCGAGAGATCGGGGCGACGCCGCTCGCCCGCGTCGACTACGCGGCGGTGATCGACGATCGCACGTTCGCCGTGCCCGACCGCCTCGAGCCGGGCATTCAGGCCCGTGCGCTCGTCGCGGCCGAGTTCCCGTCGGCCCGTCTCATCGACAACCTCAGGTTGCCGGTGCGCGACCGGGTAGGCGACGA
The DNA here is from genome assembly GCA_035249905.1 of Actinomycetota bacterium. GTDB lineage: Bacteria > Actinomycetota > UBA4738 > UBA4738 > HRBIN12 > JAOUEA01. Next base: position 6,219 of record DATFFT010000097.1, read on the forward strand.
TGAGCGATCGGTCCGACCGGAGCCCTAGTAGGGAGGGGGGATCGCCGTGTTGCTCGCTGCCGACGTCGGCAATACCGAGACCGTCCTCGGGGTCTTCGATGGCACCGAGCTCGAGCACACATGGCGCCTGTCCACCCAGCCCGAGCGCACCCCCGACGAGCTCGCGCTCACGTTCTCCGGGTTGCTGGCACAACGGGGGCTGTCATTGGAGTCGCAGGTCACCGGCCTGGTCGTGGCCAGCGTGGTTCCGGACGTGACGGCTGCGATCCGTGAGATGTCGGCTCATCACTTCACGTTCGCCCCGGTGATCGTCGGGCCCGGCGTGAAGACCGGGGTCTCGGTCCTGACCGACAATCCCCGAGAGGTTGGTGCCGACCGGGTCGTGAACTCGCTCGCCGCCTTCACCCTCGTCGGCGGGCCAGCCATCGTCGTCGACTTCGGGACCGCGACCAACTTCGACGTCGTGAGCGAACGGGGCGAGTTCGTCGGCGGCGTGATCGCTCCCGGCCTCCAGGCGAGCGCGGCGAGCTTGTTCTCGCGGACCGCTCGGCTCACGCGGGTCGAGCTCGCCCCGCCGGCGAGCGTCGTCGGCACGAGCACCGTCGAGGCGCTGCAGTCGGGATTGATCTACGGCACGGCCGGTCAGGTCGACGCGATCGTCGGGCGCATCCGGGCGGAGCTGCCGCGGGCGACAACGATCGCGACGGGCGGCCTCGCCTCGGTCGTGATCCCTCACTGCACGACGATCGACCGGCTCGAGCCGTGGCTCACCCTCATCGGGTTGCGGCTGGTGTTCGAGCGGAACGTGGAGGCCGCCGAAGAGTGACCGGCATGCGTGAGCCGATCGGGGCGCCTGTTCGACCCTCCGCCTAGCCGAGCCGATGGACCCTCCGGGAGATCTCGATCGTCTTCGCCGTGCTGCTCGCTCGGGAGCACCGGGGCCCCTCGGCTGGGCGGGCATCGGCGCCGTCGTGGCCGGGGGGTGCGCTCGCGGCGCTCTGACGACGGCGATATGCTCGCCGGACACGGGCCACCGAGGGGGACACGGATGTCGGACCAGCAGGTCGTCGAGGCGCTGAGGGCGGTGCCGCTCTTCCAGGGCTTCTCCGACAAGGACCTCGCCAAACTCGCCGGGATCTCGAAGGAGGTTCCCCATCCCGCCGGGAAGACCGTGCTCGAGGAAGACCACTCCGCGATCGGGTTCCACCTGATCCTGTCGGGCGAGGCCGAGGCGATCCAGGGAGGAACGGCGGTCGGCACGATGCGCCCCGGCGACTACTTCGGCGAGATGTCGCTGATCGACGGGAAGCCTCGCTCGGCCTCCGTCGTCGCCAAGAGCGACCTGGTGACCATCGCGATCCCCTCGTGGAACTTCGAGCGGCTCCTGCAGGATCACCCGGAGATGATGCGGGCCCTGCTCATCGCCCTGTCCGAGCGCATCCGTCACCTCCGCGACCGGGGCTGACGGCCGGCGGGAGCGCGCTCAGTCCGCCCTCAGGGCACCGATCCCTCGCTCGTCGCCTCGTGCAAGGTGATCACGAGATCCTGCAGCCCAGTGCCTTTGGCGAGGAATCCTCGCGCGCCCGCCTCGCGCGCCTCGCGCTCGACGCCGTCGTCGGCGTGCGCGGTGAGGATGACGACCGGCAGCTCGGGCCTCGACTCGTGGATCCTCTTCATCGCGTCGATCCCCGAGAGGTCGGGCATCGACAGGTCCATCAGCACCACGTCGGGCTCGAGTTCCTCGGCCTGGTCGCAGGCGGCGACGCCGCCCCCCGCCTCACCGGCGATCTCGATGTCGCCGACGAGGCGTAGGGCCGAGGTGAGCGCCTTGCGGAACGCGGGGTGGTCATCGACCACGAGCACCCGCACGTGCATCCCTCCTTCGAGTATCTGGGCGTTCTGCACGTGGATCCCCTCGGTCGTGCCCGCCTTGTCGTTCCTTGACAACAGGGCCGCGGATCGGGCCCTTCCGCCCTCGGAGAGGGCCCGTTCATCGTGGCACCCGCCAGGCACACCAGCAACGGGCCGGAAGGAGGACATTCCATGGTCCGAACGGGGGATTCGGGGCATCCGCCGAAAGGCACCTAATCCTCGGAGCTGGAATGTCCGAACAACACGGTAGGACGACGTGAGGGAGTTCACGGTGCTGTTCCGAGGTTACGAAGGGCCACGGGTATACTTCCTCTCGACGGGCGCTGCGACCGGAGACCGGGGGCGGCGCCCAATGCGGCTCGGGGGTAGGACGGGGTCCGTTGATCTCCGGTCGGAAACCGGAACATGCGAGTCGTGGCCCGGAGGGTGCTGAGATGTTCGAACGCTTCACCGATCGAGCGAGACGGGTGGTGGTCCTGGCACAGGAAGAAGCCAGGATGCTCAACCACAACTACATCGGCACCGAGCACATCCTGCTGGGCTTGATCCACGAGGGCGAAGGCGTTGCGGCCAAGGCCCTCGAGTCCCTCAACATCTCGCTCGAAGCCGTCCGGCAGCAGGTGGAAGAGATCATCGGCCAGGGCCAGGCCGCTCCGACCGGGCACATCCCGTTCACCCCGCGTGCCAAGAAGGTCCTCGAGCTTTCCCTCCGCGAGGCGCTGCAGCTGGGCCACAATTACATCGGCACCGAACACATCCTGCTCGGGTTGATCCGCGAGGGCGAGGGCGTCGCCGCGCAGGTGCTGCAGAAGCTCGGCGCCGACCTCAACCGCGTGCGCCAGACCGTGATCCAGCTGCTCTCGGGCTACACGGGCGGCAAGGGCGAGACGACGCCGGGCGGTGGCCCGGGCGAGGGTCAGCAGAGCGGCTCGATGGTGCTCGACCAGTTCGGCCGCAACCTCACGCAGCTCGCCCGCGACGGCAAGCTCGACCCGGTGATCGGGCGCGAGAAGGAGATCGAGCGCGTGATGCAGGTGCTGAGCCGGCGCACCAAGAACAACCCGGTGCTGATCGGCGAGCCCGGCGTCGGCAAGACCGCCGTCGTCGAGGGTCTGAGCCAGGACATCATCCGCGGCGAGGTGCCCGAGACGCTGAAGGACAAGCAGATCTACACCCTCGACCTCGGAGCCCTGGTGGCCGGTTCCCGCTACCGCGGCGACTTCGAGGAGCGCCTGAAGAAGGTGCTGAAGGAGATCAAGACCCGCGGCGACATCGTTCTGTTCATCGACGAGCTGCACACGCTCGTCGGCGCCGGCGCCGCCGAGGGCGCGATCGACGCCGCGTCGATCCTCAAGCCCATGCTCGCCCGCGGCGAGCTGCAGACGATCGGCGCGACGACCCGCGACGAGTACCGCAAGCACCTCGAGAAGGACGCCGCGCTCGAGCGACGCTTCCAGCCGATCGAGGTGCAGGAGCCGAACGTCGCGCACACGATCGAGATCCTCAAGGGCCTGCGCGACCGCTACGAAGCCCACCACCGCGTGAACTTCACCGACGACGCGTTGGTCGCCGCAGCGAACCTCGCCGACCGCTACATCAGCGACCGCTTCCTGCCCGACAAGGCGATCGACCTGATCGACGAGGCAGGCTCGCGCATGCGCATCCGACGCATGACCGCACCGCCCGACGTGCGTGAGGTCGACGAGAAGATCGCCGACGTGCGCCTGCGGAAGGAGAGCGCGATCGACGGCCAGGACTTCGAGAAGGCCGCGTCGCTCCGCGACGAGGAACGCCAGCTGCAAGAGGAGCGTGGCCGCCGCGAGCAGGCCTGGAAGTCCGGCGAGATGGACATCCTCAGCGAGGTCGACGAGGAGGAGATCGCCGAGGTCCTGAGCATCTGGACCGGCATCCCCGTCTTCAAGCTCACCGAGGAGGAGACCGAGAAGCTGCTCCGCATGGAGGACGAGCTCCACAAGCGCATCGTCACCCAGAACGAGGCGATCTCGGCCGTCTCACGGGCGATGCGTCGTACGCGCTCGGGCCTGAAGGATCCGCGCCGCCCGGCGGGATCGTTCATCTTCCTGGGCCCGTCGGGCGTCGGCAAGACCGAGCTCTCGAAGGCGCTCGCCGAGTTCCTGTTCGGCGACGAGGACGCGCTGATCCAGCTCGACATGTCGGAGTACATGGAGAAGCACACGGTCAGCCGCTTGATCGGCTCGCCTCCGGGCTACGTCGGTTACGAGGAAGGCGGACAGCTCACCGAGGCCGTGCGTCGCAAGCCGTTCTCGGTCGTGCTCTTCGACGAGATCGAGAAGGCGCACCCCGACGTGTTCAACACGCTGCTGCAGATCCTCGAGGACGGCCACCTCACCGACTCCCAGGGCCACAAGGTGGACTTCAAGAACACGATCATCATCATGACCTCGAACCTCGGAACGCGTGACATCCAGAAGGGCCCGGGCATCGGGTTCGCCGCCGCCGGCGACGCGGAAGTCACGTACGAGAAGATGAAGGACCGGGTCACCGAGGAGCTGAAGAAGAGCTTCCGGCCCGAGTTCATCAACCGCATCGACGAGGTCATCGTGTTCCGCTCGCTGACCCAGGAAGACGTGAAGAACATCGTCGACCTGATGATGAAGCGGGTCACGGAGCAGCTGAAGGCAAAGGATCTCGAGATCGAGCTGACCGAAGCGGCGAAGGTCCTGCTCGCGAAGGAGGGCTATGACCAGTCCCTCGGCGCGAGGCCCCTTCGGCGCACGATCCAGCGACTGGTCGAGGACCCGCTCGCCGAGAAGCTCCTCTACAAGGAGTTCCGCGCCGGCGAGACGATCATCGTCAACGCGACCGACGACGAGATCGTCTTCGAGGCGACCGGCGGCATGATGCCGCCCGACGTGCCACCGGTCGAACTCGCCGGCTCACCCGAATAGGCACGTGAGCCGGGCCGAGCCCGGCTCGTCCTGCCGCCTGCCCGGCGGCACAAGGCCGAAGCCCGGACCCCGCAGGGCCCGGGCTTCTCGGCACCTGGTGGGTCACCTCGAGTTCACCTGCTGCAGGGGGTGAGATGTGACACCTCGCCGAAGCGTGTCTCCACTCTGCCTGCATCTTTCACCGATGCCGCCGGGGAGAACGAGCACCTGGCATCATCGTCGAGGTGGAACGACCCCAGCGCGCGCACGAATCGATGTCCGAGGTGGTCGGTCGCCGGATCGAGCTGGACGGTGTCGAGTCGTTCATCGGCGACGTTCAGCTCGGACCGGCGTGTCTGGTCATCCGGGGCGAGGCGGGGATCGGCAAGACCACGCTGCTTCGCCGCACGATCGAACGGTGCCGTGAGCACGGGTTCGAGGTCCTGTTCGCGCGATGTGCGGAGGAGGACATGCCGCTAGTCAGCGTGGGATTGGCCGATCTCCTGCGCGGAACCGAGGCGGACGATCCCGTCCTGCACCAGGGTGCCGACGCGAGGCTCCAGGGCGAGGCGCTCCTCGAGCTGCTGCGCTCGCACCCGCGGACGGTGCCCACGGTGATCGCGATCGACGATCTGCAATCGATGGACGCACCGTCCGCCCGGGCGGTGAGGTTCGCATTGCGACGGCTCGACTCCGAACGGGTCGGCCTCGCCACGACGATCCGGGACGACGCGGACCCGCCAGATCCGCTGGAGACGTCGCGCCTGTTCCCACCCGAGCGGCTCTCCGTGTTCGAGGTCGGCCCGCTCGAGCGGGACGAGCTCCGGTACCTCCTGCGGTTGGTCGTGTCCGCGGTCTCGAGGCCCACGCTCGACCGCATCTACGAGGTCTCCGGGGGCAACCCGTTGTACGCGATCGAGCTGGCGCGATCCCTCCCGCGCAAGGAGATCGGATCGCCGGGACAACTGCATCTCCCCGCGTCGCTGACCGCGGCCATCGCCTCGAGGCTCGCCACGCAGCCCCCCGAGGTCAGGGTCCTCACGCGAACCCTCGCCGTCTCGGGACCCGCCCGGATCGACGAGCTGCGCAGATCCGTCGGCTCGGCCGACCTGGATGCTGCGCTCGCGGCCGCGACGCGGTCGGGGCTGCTCGTGGTCGACGACGAGCTGCGGGTGAGCTTCGCGCACCCGCTGGTGGGCTCGGTCGAGTACGACACCATGAGCCCGCTCGAGCGGAGCGCGTTGCATGCCACGCTCGCCGAGCAGGTCGAGGACCCGGACGCCAAGGCTCGCCATCTCGCCCGGTCGACCGGAGATCCCGATGCCGGGGTCGCCGCGCTGCTGGAGGAGGCGGCCACTCGAGCGAGCGAACGGGGCTCCCCAGCGCTCGCGGCCGAGTTCATCGGCCATGCTGTGCGGCTGACCCCTCCCGGGGAGCCGCAGGCCTTCCTCCGTCGATCCCTCGCAAGGATCAAGGACCTCGCGGGGGCGGGAGAGGTCAGCCGTGCCTTGGCGGCGGCCGACGATCTGATCGCCGGTCTCGCTCCCGGTGCCGGCCGGGCCGAGGCGCTGATCTCCCGAGCCAACCTCGAACACGACGATCTCAGGCACGGTGAGGAGCTGTTGGAGCAGGCGCTCTCGGATGCCGGCGACGACCGGTTGCTGCGGGGCCGCGTGCTCGACATGCTGGGCTGGCTCCAGGGGATGTTCCGCGGTGACCTGGCCCGAGGGATCGCATCCTCCCGGGAAGCCCTCGAGATCGCCAGGAGCGAGGGTGACGACGAGCTGGAGATGTCCGCGGCCGCCGGGTACGCTCACCTCGAGCTGCAGACGGGCAACCCGATGCCTGACGTGATGCAGCGGGCGCTCGACATCGAGGCCGAAGCCGGGAAGCCGCGCCTGTGGGGTGGACCGCGGGCGCTTCGATCCGCCCAGCTCCGGATGGCAGGAGACCTCGCCGGGGCACGGGCGCTCGCCGAAGCGGTCCACCGGGAGGCGATCGAGTCCGGGAACGAGCGTTGGCGTCCCTACAGCCTGTACCAGCTGGCCACGATCGAGACCTACTCGGGTGACCTGCGCGCGGCGGATCGCCTCGTGGCACAAGCCCTCGAGGCGGCTCGCGACACCGACGATGCCCACGTCGAGGAGTGGATCAGGTTCTGCATCGCGACGATCCAGGCGTGGTCCGGACGGGGCGAGGAGGCGAGGCAGACCGCCGCCGCGATCCTGCGGTGGGCCGACACCCGGGGGGAGCGTCCGGCGATCGCCCGGACGAGGGCTCTCCTCGGGCTGCTCGCGCTCTCCGAGGGACGCCAGCAGGCCGCTGCGACCGAGCTGCTCGCCGCCGCCGAGGCGCTCGGGGAGATGGGCTTCCACCACCCAGCCGCGATCCCGGCCGTCCCGGATGCGATCGAAGCGCTCTCGCTGACCGGCGACCTCGAGCGGGCGACGACGCTCCTCGAGGAGCTGGACGAGCGGTCGCGCGGTATCGACTCGCGGTGGGTGGAGGCGGTGATCGAGCGGGCCCGAGCGAGCGTGCTCCTCGCCCACGGCTCTGCCGATGAAGCAGCACATGGCTTCCGAGCGGCGGCGTCCTCTTTCGACGAGCTCGGATTCGTCCCTGAGGCCGCACGCGCGTCGTTCGGCCTCGGTCGAGCCCTGTTGCGTCTCGGCCAGCGATCCCGCGCCGCCGACTCCCTGGCCGAGGCCCGGGACCGCTTCGCGGAGATGGGGGCCGCATCCTGGGCGACACTCGTGGCGCGCGACCTGGAGCGCGCGACCCCCGGCCGGGCAGAGGGGGAGCTCACGCCGACCGAGCAGCGGGTGGCGGGCCTGGTCGCGGAAGGCATGAAGAACAGGGAGATCGCCGGGGCGATGTACGTGAGCGTCGCGGACCGTCGAGGCCCACCTCACCCGGATCTATCGCAAGCTCGGTATCCGCTCACGGAACGAGCTCGTCCGGTTGGTCTCGGGGGGAGCGGTCGACCTGGGGCCCTCGGCGGCCACATCAGGGACACCCGAGGGTCGGTCCCGGCAACTGTAGGGCAACCCCGCTCGTGCCCGCGCTTCGTTCACCGATACCTTCGCGAGGTCATCGATCGCACACGAACGGAAGGAGACCACGATGTTCACTCCCGCAGCAGCGGTCGACGTCGCAGAAGCCGTCGCCGGTGGCTCTCAGAAGCAACAGCCCGTGCTGCTCCCTCGCTCGGCGTCGCGGTCCCGCGAGGATCGCAGGTCGCGTCGCCTTGGGGCCGCGATCCGGCGCCGAGTGCCTGCCCCGCCGGCGGCCACGTTGCGCGCGCGATCGGCCTGAGGCGGTGTCCGGGCGTGACGTCACATCGTCAGGCCCCGGAGCTCCTCTGGCACGAGGTCGGCGAGCTCCCAGCTGGTCCACAGATCGGCCGAGATCCGATCGGCGGGACGATCCGCACCGTGGCGCGAGGCCCACTCGCACACGCGCTCGACGTCTCGGCGCAGGAACGCCTCGGCATGACGATTCTTCCTGGGGTCGACCGCCTGCGGAAGATCGATCACCGTGACATCGCCGTTCCACACGAGCAGGTTGTAGGGCGACAGGTCCCCGTGCACGACGTTCAGGAACAGCATGCGTTCGATCGCGCGCAGCACCTGATCCATCAGGGATGCGGTCTCGTCGGGGTCCTCGGGCCTGTAGGCGCGGAGTTGGGGGGCGGCGAGTGACTCGTCGCCCACGTAGCTCATCAGGATCGCGTCCCCCGTGCGCTCGATCGGTCGGGGCACGGCGGCTCCTCCCGCGGACAGGGCGCTGAGGGTCTCCCATTCGCGATCGACCCAGATCGTTCCCTGCACCTCCCGGCCGAAGCGGGTCTTCTTCTCGAGCGCCACTCGCACGCGGCGTTCCTTGATCCATTCGCCGTCTCGATAGACGGATTCGTCGCGGAAGTCGCGCCGATCCAACGGGTGGTAGGCCTTCAGCGCGACGAGGTCCTCGCCGGTCGTGCGGGGGTTGGCGCGGCAGAGATGGACCGAGGCTTCCTTGCCGCTCTTGATCGGTCTCAGCACCGCTTCGATGAGTCCCTCGGTGAAGAAGTGCTCGAACTGGTTCGCGTCGGACAACGCGGTCTCCTTCCGGGATGGTTCGTGGCATGGACCGACCACGTCCCGAAGGGAGCGGTGCGTGGGCGCCGACCGAGAGGGTGGCGCTTACGCGAAGGCGAACCGGAAGGGACGCGGCGTACGCGCGACATCGAGCACCGAGATCGCGGCCATGCTCATCGCCCCCTTCCGTCGATCTCCGACGCGCCGACCGCGTCGGAGTGCCCGGTCAGCCTAGCACCGTCATCGGTCGTGTCCACCGTGGTGCCGGACCGCGCAACCAACACCAGCGCGCCGATCAGCGCGAACGCGCTCAGCGCCATGAACGGGATCGAGATGAAGTGGAACCTCCAGATCCACACCACGGTGCAGGGTGCGTCGGGACTGCACGAGGCCGACGCCTGCTCCGGGAAGCGCTCGAGTTGGTAGTGGTAGATCGAGATCGCGGCACCGATCGCGGCCACCGGCACGACGTACCGCCACACGCCGGGGTCACGCCGGTATGCGGCCACGAACAGGATCGGCGCCAGGGGATACATCGCGATCCGCTGGTACCAGCAGAGCTCGCACGGCACGAAGTGGGCGACCTCGGAGAGATAGAGGCTCCCCAGCGTGGCGGTGAGCGCGACCAGGAAGGCCAGCCACAGGGCCGACGGCCCGAGGGTCTCGATCAGCGCCGGCCTCATGCCCCGTGAGCCGTCGCGGTCGACGATCACGACCAGGGCCATGCCCACGACCGCGAGGTCGGCGGCCACGGTGAGCAGCGCGAACAGGGTGGCCATCGTGTCGACGTCCATGGGTGAAGCGTATCCACCTCTGTCGCCGACGGAGGACTCCTTCCTCCGGCCGATCGCCCCGCGAGGCCGTGTCGGTCCCAGGGGGTAGGGTCGGCGCCCGATGGCGAAGACACGCGTGACGCTCTCGTGCCGTGAGTGCCGCCAGCAGGTGTCGCAGTGGGTCGGTCGATGCCCCGGCTGCGGCGCCTGGGGCACCATCGACGAGTTGGCGCCGGGCCGACCCGGCTCGGCGTTCGCCGCCGTGGCGACCCCCCTGATGGGTGAGGGCGACGCGGCCACGCCGGCATCACGCATCGTCACCGGGGTCTCCGGGGTCGATCGAGTGCTGGGAGGTGGCCTCGTCCCGGCGTCGGTCTTGCTGCTCGCGGGCGAGCCGGGCATCGGCAAGTCGACGTTGTTGCTGCACCTGGTCGCCTCACTCGCATCGCGCGGGCACGCCTGTCTCCTCGTGAGCGGAGAGGAGTCGCGCGACCAGATCGCGGACCGAGCGCGCCGCCTCGATGTCCCCGCCCGCGGTGTTCGCTTCGCGCCTGGCCGCGATCTCGAACACGTGCTGCAGACCGCTCGCAACGAGGGGCCGGCGCTGCTGGCCGTCGATTCGATCCAGACGATCCGCGATACCGCCGCAACGCAGGTTCCCGGCGGCGTCTCCCAGGTGCGCACGTGCGCCGATGCGCTGACCGGGCTCGCCAAGACCGACGGCATGGCAGTGCTGTTGACGGGGCACGTCACGAAGGACGGCGAGCTCGCCGGTCCCCGCGCCCTCGAACACTCGGTCGACGTCGTGCTCACGTTCGACGGAGACCCACGCTCCGGCATGCGGGTGCTGACCGCGGGGAAGAACCGCTTCGGCGCCGAGGGCGAGAGCGCATGGTTCGAGATGAATGCCGACGGGCTTCGGGAGGTCGATCCGACGAACCTGCTCGCGAGCGGCGAACAGGTCCCCGGGGCGGCCACCGCCCTGGTCAGATCGGGGCGCCGGGCGCTCGCCGTCGAGGTTCAGGCGCTCGTGGGCACCTCTGAGGGTGGGGCTCGGCGCCAGGCCACAGGGATCGATGCCCGCCGGTTCCAGCTGGTCGCCGCGGTGCTCGACCGGGTCGCGGGGCTATCCGTCGGCCGGTCGGAGCTGTTCGGGGCCTCCTCGGGAGGTGTGAGGATCGACGACCCTGCGTGCGATCTCGCGATCGCCGCCGCGCTGGCCTCTGCGGCCACGGGAGCGATGCCGCCCGATCGATCCGCGTTCGTCGGCGAGATCTCTCTCACCGGCTTGGTCCGTGCGGCGCCCGCCATGCCGCAGCGGCTCGCCGCGGCCCGCGCGGCGGGTTCGACGAGGGTTTTCGCTGCTCCCGACGATGTTGCCATCGACGGCATCGAGCTGGTTCCGGTCCGCCATGTCGCGCAGGCACTCTCGTGGGCGATGGTGAACGGCCCGCCCGCGCCCGGCGAGCTGAACAGACGTTCAGCCTAGGCGCATCGGCGCGCTCGAGGGCGCCGAATCAGCCCTCTGACCTGCGGATTTAGGTTGCGCCGCAAGCGGCTCCCGTGCTACCCTTCCGAACGGATCGTTGACATCCCAGCCCCGACTTCGTGGAGGTTCCGTGTTCCGTAAGGGCGATACCGTGGTGCATCCGGAGCATGGAGCAGCAGTCATCGAGGAACTACGGGAGAAGGAGTTCCTGGGGGAGACCCGCACCTATCTGGTGCTCCGCGTCGCCTACGGCGATCTGACCTTGATGATCCCGACCGATTCGACCGAGCAGGTCGGTTTGCGTTCGGTCGTGAGCAAGAACGAGGTCAAGAAGGTCCTCAAGGTCCTCACCGAGGAAGAGTCCTCGATGGCAGCCAACTGGAGCCGCCGATTCAAGAACAACATGGAGAAGCTCCACTCAGGCGATCCGTACCAGGTGGCAGAGGTCTTGCGGAACCTCTCGATCCGCGATCGGGAGAAGGGCCTGTCCGCCGGCGAGAAGCGCATGATCACCAAGGCTCGCCAGATCCTGATCTCCGAGCTGTCGCATGCCACGGGCAAGACCGAGGAAGCCGCCGAGGTCATGATCGACGACGTTCTCGACGAGGCTCACGGCGAGAAGATCGCCGCCGTCTGACGTCCCTCGGCCGAACCATCCGGTCTCTCCACGGCACCCCCGCGCCGTCTACAGGCGCCCTCGATTCGCGCCGATGCTGTCCTCGAGCAACTGGTTCGTTCAGTCTGCCGCCGGCCGAGCGACCCGTCGGACGCACGAAGGAGGTGGATTCGGCCGTGAGCGAGCGCGAGCGCGAAACTCGCGACGGCGCGATGCGTGGCCACCTCGTCGAAGGTGTCCGCTTGATCTTCATCGCCTTGCTCGCGACGGGCGGATTCATCGTCGGCGGCGCGGTCGCCGGCGAGAGCACGACCCGTGCCCTGGGCTTCATCTTCCTCGGGGCGGCCGTCGGGTTCGTGATCGGCGGCGTCGCGGGGCGGCTCACCCTCCGCGCGGTGGGCGGCATGGAGCGCGAGCTTCGTCGCCGTCCGGCGCCGCAGCTCGCGGGCGGCGTGGTGGGGCTCATCATCGGGCTCATCGTGTCGGGCCTGCTCATGATCCCCTTGCTGTTCGCGCCGAGCGGCGCCGCATGGCCGGCGATCATCTTCGTCTACCTGGTGTTCGGCTCGCTCGGCTTCCGTGTCGGAGAGGCGAGCTACGAGGACATCTTCGGGCTGCTCGGCATGAAGCCGCGTGCCTCGGTGGTCGGGCACGGAGACCTGCACGTGCTCGACACGAGCGCGTTGATCGACGGTCGCGTGCTCGACCTTGTGGCGACCGGGTTCGTGGGCGGCACGGTGCTCCTGCACGACGGGGTGCTCCGAGAGCTGCAGGCGATCAGCGATTCCAGCGACCCGCGCCGACGCCAGCGCGGGCGCCGCGGGCTCGACGTGCTCGTCGAGCTCCAGAAGGCGCCGACCGTGCAGTTCCAGCTCGTCGAGGAAGCTGGCGTCCTCGATGTCGACGCGGCCCTCGTCAGGCTCGCTCGCGAGCGGGGCGGAACGCTGATCACCGTCGATCACAACCTGGCGAAGGTCGCGGAAGCGCTCCGGGTGCCGGTGGCGCAGATCAACGCACTCGCCTCCAAGTTCCGTGTGCCCTACACGGCCGGCGACGAGATCTCGGTCCGGCTCGTCAAGGAGGGCCGTGAACACGGCCAGGCCGTCGGCTATCTCGACGACGGCACGATGGTCGTGGTCGAGAAGGCGTCCGAGCTGATCGGGTCGACGCCCGACATCAGGGTCACGAACGTGATCCAGACGACGACCGGGCGCATGGTCTTCGCCGCCCTGGTGTCCGAGTCGTCCGCCGAGATCACGGGCTGAGCCATCCGCCCTCGGACCGTTCGAGGGATCGCCCGCGGCCGACCGGGGGGTTCGTGTCGAGCCGCGCGTCTGGCATGCTTCGGGTCATGGCCCCCACTCACGGCTCGGCCGTCGCGATCGTCCTGGCCGCCGGGGCGGGTCGCCGCGTCGGCGCCGATGAGCCCAAGGCGTTCCTGCCGATCGGCGGACGGCCGATGCTCACGGTGGCGGCCGGGGCCGCGGCGGCATCGCCGGCGGTTGGCTCGATCGTGGTCGCCGCACCCGAAGGGTGGACCGAGCGGGCCCTCGCCTGCGTTCGAGGATGCGGTGTTCCCGTCGACGTGGTGACCGGGGGAGCGACACGCCAGGCCTCGGTTCGCGAGGCCCTCGCTGCCGTCCCCGTGGAGGCGGAGGTGGTGGCGATCCACGACGCGGCTCGCCCGTTCGCCCCGCCCGACCTGTTCACGGCCGTGATCGAATCGGTGAGTGGCGACGCGCCCGGGGTCGTCCCGGTCGTGCAGGTGAACGACACCGTGAAGGAGGTGGTCCATGGTCGCATCGTCGGCACGCTCGATCGTGACCGCCTGGCGCTCGCGCAGACTCCTCAGGCGTTCGACGTCGCCGTGTTGCGGCTCGCTCACCGCCATGCGATGGATGCCGGCCTCGAGCTCACCGACGATGCATCGGTGTTGGAGCACGACCGGCTGGTGGTTGCCGCGATCCTCGGTGACCCGAGCAACGTCAAGATCACGACCCTGTTCGACCTCGCGAACGCCGATGCACGTATGGGAGGAAGCGGTGACTGACGGGGCGCCGCGTGTCGGCATCGGGTTCGACACGCATCCCTGGGCCCAGGAGGCTCGGCCGTTGTGGCTGGGAGGCGTCAGGTTCGATGACGATCCCGGGCTCTCGGGGCACTCCGACGGTGACGTCGTCTGCCATGCGATCGCCGACGCCGTGTTGGGGGCCGCCGCCCAGGGTGACCTGGGCCGGCACTTCCCCGACGATGATCCTGCCCACGCCGGCATCACGGGCGCGGAGCTGCTGGAACGCACGCTGGAGATCGCGGGGCGGTCCGGCTTCGCCGTCAGCTCGTGCGACACCACCGTGATCTGCGGTCGCCCGTCGATCGTCCCGCGGAGCGAGGATATGAGATCGTCCCTCGCGAACGCCCTCGGGATCTCGCTCGATGCCGTCTCGGTGAAGGCGACGAGGCCCGAGGGTCTGGGGCTCTCGGGCGACGGCGTCGGGTGCATGGCGGTCGTGGTCCTGACGTGAGCCGAGAGCGAGTGCGCTCTCGAAGGTCCGGATCACGGGTGTCCGAGGGTCACCAGGTCGTGTCGGGTCGTCGGGCCGTGGCCGAGGCGCTGCGAGCCGGCATCGCTTCGGAGGTCCTCATCGGCTCAGCGGCGAAGCGAACGCAAGGCCTCCGGGCGGTGCTCGATGCCGCCGCGGAGCGCGGCCTTCCGGTACGCACCGTGCCCCGAGAGACGTTGGATGCCCTCGCCGATGAGCACCAGGACGTAGTGGCCCGGCTGGGGAACCTTCCGGAGGATCTCTCCGAGCGCGAACTCGCGATGTTCCCGTTCGCACCCGACGCCGTAGTGGTGGTGCTCGACGGCATCACCGACCCGCAGAACCTGGGTGCGGCGGCGCGGTCGGCCGAGGCCGCGGGCGCCGCGATGCTCGTCACCCGCACGCGTCGCGCGGCCGATGTCACTCCCGCCGCGATCCGCGCCTCGGCAGGCGCGCTCGCCCATCTCCCGCACGCGCGCGTCGCGAACATCGCCCGCGCGATCGAACGGCTGCAGGGGACAGGCTTCTGGGTGGTCGGGCTCGACGAGACCGCCGACGTGACCGTCTACGACGACCACTGTCCACCGGGACGGGTCGCGGTCGTGATCGGCGCCGAGGGCGATGGCATGGCCAGGCTCACCCGAGAGCGCTGTGACCACCTGCTCTCCTTGCCGATGCACGGCCGCGTCGGTTCCCTGAATGCATCAGCCTCGCTCGCCGCGGTGCTCTACGCCTACGTCGTGCCATCGCGACGTTGAGCGCCCCGGTCCCGACGCAAGACGCCGACGCTCGAGGCGTAGAATCCCTTCCGGCCGGCGTGGCGCAGTCCGGTAGCGCAACCGACTTGTAATCGGTAGGTCGTCGGTTCGAATCCGACCGCCGGCTCTATCGTGGGCCGCTGATGGCTCAGTGGGTGATCGACACGTCGTCGGCCTGGAAGCACACGCCGACCGGCGAGTTCGACGTGAACGCGTCGACGTCGAGCGAGCTTCCCGGTGCAACCGGCGTGTGGACGACCGAGACCTGCTGCCACGACGAGGTCAGCGCCAGGTTCTCCGTGACCGTTCCCTGCTTCGCACCTCCCGCGTACTCGCGAATCCGCAGCTTGAGCGTGCGCCCGGGCGCATCCGAGCGAGCCCACATGGTCACGGTATAGGTCCCGTTCTGCGTGACGCTCACCCAGTCCGGCTTGTCGTCCAGACCGCAGTTCCCGCCGGACTGGCTGGTCGAGATCTCAGCGGCCCAGCCGCCGGAGTGCCCACCCGCGACCCGGCTGAGCGTGTTGGCGGCGGCGTCGCCTTTCCAGCCGGACGTGTCCACCTCGAACCCCGGGTTCCCGACCAACTCGCTGGACGCCTCGGCCACGGTCCAGGTCCGCTCGGCCGGGCTCGCGTCGACGTTGTCCGACCCGTCGGTTGCCGCGACCTGGAAGGTGTGCGGGCCGATGGAGAGGTTCGGGTAGCTGATCGGTGAGGTGCATGGAGCGAACGCACCACCGTCGATCCGGCACTGGAACGTCGACGGCTCGCTGGCCGAGAAGCTGAACGTGGCCGACGTGTCGGTAACGGAGCCCGACGGTCCCGAATCGATGAACGTGTCGGGCGGGGTCGTGTCGGTGGTGGTGGCCAGCGTGATGGACGCATCGTCGGCCTGGAAGCACACGCCGGCGGGCGTGTTGGACGTGAACGCCTCGTAGTCGAGGCTGGACTGTCCCGGCGCGACCGGCGTGTAGGTCGCCGTCACCTGCTGCCACGACGACGTCAGCGGCATCGACTCCGTGACCGTTCCCTCCCTCGCGCCGCCCACGTACTCGCGCACGCGCAGCTTGAGCGTGAGCCCTGGCGTGTCGGAGCGGGCCCAGATGCTCGCGGTGTAGTCGCCGGCCTGCGTGAAGCTCACCCAGCTCGGCTGGTCGTCCAACCCGCAGTTCCCGCCGGCCTGAGTGGTCGAAACGTGTGCAGCCCAGGCGCCGGAGTGCCCGCCCGCGACCCGGCTCAGCGTGTTGGCTGCCGCATCGCCCTTCCAGCCGGACGTGTCGACCTCGAACCCCGGGTTCCCGACCAACTCGCTGGACGCCTCGGCCACGGTCCAGGTCCGCTCGGCCGGGGTCGCGTCGACGTTGAAGGAGCCGTCGGTTGCCGCGACCTGGAAGGTGTGCGGGCCGATGGAGAGGTTCGGGTAGCTGATCGGTGAGGTGCATGGAGCGAACGCGCCACCGTCGATCCGGCACTGGAACGTCGACGGCTCGGTGGCCGAGAAGCTGAACGTGGCCGACGTGTCCGAAACGTTCCCCGAGGGGCCCGAATCGATGAACGTGTTGGGTGGTGTCGTGTCGGGCGCGGGGCCGGCGTTCAGTGGCGCGAAGCCGATCCCGGCGTGGTCCTCGTGCCCGAACCGGGCACCGTCGCTGCCGACCCAGAGTCCGCTCGGAGTGGCGTACAGCACCATCGTGCCGTGCTCCCGCGACTTCGTGGGGTTCCAGGGGAGCGCCAGGCCCGTCACCGGGTCGATCGCACCGATGCCTGGACGCTCGACCGCGCCGGCACCGGCCGAGTCGCGACCGAAGGGGTTGTTCAGCCAGCGTTGGTGACCACCCACGTACACAGCGACCCCCGTGATCGCCACGCTGTAGAGGCTGTCGCCCCCGGTCCAGTTGACCCAGGTGGGCTCGACCGTGCTGCTGACGTTCGCGGTCTCGAAGCGGGCGGCCGCATCACAGAGCCCGGTCGCGGTCCCGTTCGGCCCTCCGGTTGTGACGACCACGAAATAGGAGCCGTCGGGGGAGAAATCCACGCCTTGGGCCCATTCCCGCCGGCTGCCGCCCGCCGGGCAGGTCGCATCGAAGCGGGGCGCGTACCACGTGCTGAGCGTCGCGGTCGAGCCGAGGTTCAGCATGAAGGCGCGCCTGCGGCTCTGGCCGTTGACCGTGCCGAAGTTACCCGTGGCCACCAACCGTGTGCCGTCGGGGGAGACCGCGATGTGTCGGACCCGGGTCTCGTCGCTCGGGTTGACCACTCCGGCGACCGTGACATCGATCGCTCCCGTGTCTGCGCCGGTCGCGGGGTCCAGCGCCATCACCTTCTTGGTGAAGTTCCCCGCCGCGATGAGGGCACCGTTGGCGAGCTCGAGAGCGTGCACCGTTCGCATGCCCGTCGGCGCGAAGACCGGGTCGATCCGGTCGTTCACCAGGTCGTACTTCATGATCCCCCGGCGCGTGATGCCGTTGACCCTCGCGAAGGCGCCTGCGATGAAGAGCGCGGTCCCGTCCGGCGTTGCCTCGATGGCGCCCACCCTCCCGTCGAACGACAGGTCGAGCGGTGATATGACCCCGGTCTCGGCGTCGAAGGCGACGAAGTTCTGCCGTGTGTACGTCGTTGTCTTCGCCGGGTCCTGCACCTGACTGAACCGGCCGCCAGCAAAGATGGTTCGACCGACTTCCGCGTAGGCGCGCACGTCGTACGAGGTGTCGCTGAGGACGATGTGCGGAGTGGTGTCGGCCGGATCCTCCGAGACCAGCGCAGGATGAGCCAACGAAGCGTGCGCGGGCAGCGCGGTACCGATGGCGAGCGCGAACGAACACAATGCCCCTGCAGCCGCCCTCTTGAAGATCCTCACGCGTTCGCCCTCCTCGAGACTGGGTGGTCGCTCAGCGAGCTCCGTCAAGGCGCGACCCGACCGGGCATACGGTCGCCCTGGGCGAACCGTAGAAGGACGAAGGGATCCCCGCGCCACCCGTCGTGCGTACGTGGCATACGTCCGACGGAGTAACCGGACGTGATCATCACCCCCGACGACCTACGTCGCTGCCGATCCTGGCTCGACCTGCGATCGGTCGGCCTCGGATGGGTCCTCGCCGTCGTTCCGGACTACTCCCCTATCCCCCGCCGATGCGCCTCGTGCGGCATCGGACCGAGGCGATGCGGCCTACCGGGTGGGACGACTCGCCCTATCGGAGGATGCGCCGACTGGCTGATGCGGGGTCTCGGCTCCGCTGCCGACACTCTCAGGCAGGAAGGAACGAGATTCCCCAGATCGTGCATCGATCACCCCGGTACCGAAGGTGAGGAAGGCGAGGCATGCATCGCTCGAAGGCTCGGCACAGAGAGGACGGCGCTGCTGCGGTCGAGTTCTATGACGCCGCCCACCACGTTGGGTTGGTCGGTCTCCCGCACCACAACCCGACTAACCCCGGCGGGTGTGCGACGACCGAGAACACCGACGGTGACAACCACTTCTGTGAGTCGCTGAGCAGCGACCTCGAGTTGGTCTTCCGCCAGGTGGCCGAGCAGGCGCTCGGGCCGCTCCCGGCTCGTCGAGGACCTCTGACGTTTGACCGATAAACGTCCTGGACTGGAGAGGAGAACCATCCATGCGTAGCAGGAACCTGGTGGTGCCGCTGGCACTCGTGCTGGCGTTGATGTCTGCAGCCGGCGTGCTGCTCTACACGCGGAACGTCCGCACCGAGGCCGGTGCCGGTGGTCCGACGACCCCGGTCGTCGTGGCTGCCGTCGACGTGCCGGCCGGCACGCAGTTCGACGAGCTGATCGACGGCGGCGACCTCGTGACCCAGCAGATCCCCACGGATTACGTCGTGCCTGGGGCGATCGCCGATGTCGAGGAACTCCGCGGCACGACCGCCGGCCAACCGCTCCTCGAGGGTGAGCAGATCTCCGCCGATCGCGTCGCGGAGCTCGGCACCGTGCCCGGTGGCGGCCTCGGCATCCCGGAGGGGTTCAGCGCGATCTCGATGCAGCTGCCGGCGGCCCAAAGCGTCGCGGCCAGCCTGCACCGCGGCGACCACGTGCGTGTCTTCGCCACGTTCCATGGCGTCGGCTCCGGCGGGATCTCGACGACGGTCGCGCTCCTGCCCAACGTGCTCGTGCTCGACGCGGTCGCGTTGGGTGAATCCGAGTCGAGGGCTCCGAACGTGATGCTGACTCTCGCGGTCACTCCCGAGGACGCTGCGAAGTTCGCGTTCGCACAGGACACCGCGACCATCTGGGTGAACCTGCTCGCGCCCGACGACAAGGACAAGGCGCCGGCGCCCGTTTCGTTGAACGACGCGACGAACGTCAGCTAACAGCGCACGCGCAGCGATCCGAGCCCGCGGATGATGTAGCCCGGCTTCCACCGGGGTTCGTCCGCGGGCTCGAGCGTCGGCAGGCGACGGAGCACCGTCGCGAACGAAGTCTCGAGCTCGAGGCGAGCCAGCGGTGCTCCGAGGCAGAAGTGGATGCCTGCCCCGAACGTGAGGTGCGGATTGGGCTGGCGGTCGAGCCGGAGCTCGTCGGGCGCATCGAACACCGCAGGGTCGCGGTTCGCGGAGCCGAACACGAGCCCCAGCTCCGCGCCCCGAGGGACGCGCACCCCGTGGATCTCCGTGTCCTCCAGGACCCATCGCTCGAACAGCTGCAGCGGGGTGTCCCACCGCATCAGCTCCTCGATCGCGGCCTTCACCAGGCTCGGGTCTGCGCGCAGGCGGACGAGCGCCTCGGGGTGGCGGAACAACGCCCACCACCCATTGCCGGTGACGTTCACGGTGGCTTCGTGGCCGGCGTTCAGCAGGAGCACGCAGGTGCCGATCAGCTCGTCCTCGGTCAGGCGCTCGCCCTCGTCGATGACGAGCGCCATCTCGCTGATCAGATCGCCCGTCGGCGCGGCCCTGCGCTCGCGCGACAGGGCGCGCAGGTAGTCCGAGAACTCGGTGCTCGCCTGCGAGGCGATCCGCATGTCGTCGTCGGTTGGGTGCAGCTCGTACATCCGGCAGATGTCAGCGGACCACGGGCGCAGCAGGTGCCGGTCGACCGGCGGCACGCCGAGCAGCTCGGCGATCACGGCGACGGGAAGGGGCTCGGCGATCGCGGCCAACAGGTCGAACTCGCCGACACCGTCGACCTCATCGACCAACGCGTCCGTCAGGCGTTGCACGGGCTCGCGCATCGAGTCGACCATGCGTGGAGTGAAGGCCTTGGCCACCAGCCTGCGGACCCGAGTGTGATCCGGTGGCTCCATGTCGAGGATCCCGTGGTTGATCAGATGCCAGAACGGGTCGAGCTGTGGCGGAGGCTGCGCGTGCCCCATCTCCTCGTGCGTCGCGATGTGCAGATACGTGCGGCCGAAGCGGCGATCTCGGAGCAGTGAGCTCACGTCGTCGTATCTCGTGACGAGCCAGTGCTCGGTGTTCGGGTCGTGAGCGATCGGCGCCAGCCCCCTCAACCGTTCGTACACCGGGTAGGGGTCCGCGACGAACCCCATGTCGCCGGGGTCGAAGCCGAGCTCGAACGGCGTAAGGTCGGAAGCTCGGGATCGCTCTGCTCCCACGAGCCTACGGTAGCGTTCCGAACGTGACCGCGTCGGTGCGTCGGGTTCGTTCGATCCCGCTCGTCCTCCTCACGTCGGCCCTTTCGGCCACGACGGCCTGCTCCGAGCTCGGTCACACGCCCCCGGGCGACGCCGGTGTTGGTCGGACCTCGGTGCAAGTGGTCCAGGTGGTCGACGGCGACACGATCCGCGTCGATCTCGGCGGTCGGGAGACGCCGGTTCGTCTGATCGGCATCGACACGCCCGAACGAGACGGACCGTTCACCGACGAGGAATGCTTCGGTGGGCGAGCCTCACGCTTCACGGCCGACACGCTGGGTGGGCTCCGGGTCGACCTGGAGTTCGACGTCGAACGGACCGATCGGTTCGACCGCACGCTCGCCTACGTCTGGGTCGAAGGATCCCTGTTCAACGAGCGCATCCTTCGCGAGGGGTACGCCGTGCTGGCGACGTTCCCGCCGAACGTGCGCTACGTGCAGCGACTGCGCGCGGCGCAGCGTCGAGCCCGAGATGCGGGAGCTGGCCTGTGGGGTGTATGTCCGGCAGGGTGAGCGCCGACCCGGCCGGGCCGAGCTCCTCACCCGCACCGCCGGAGCACACGGCCGGAACGTTCGATCGTGTCGGTCCCCCGGCGCCAGGCGAGATCGCCCTCGACGACCACCGCCTCGATCCCGTCGGGGAAGGCGTGGGGCTGCTGGTACGTCGCGCGGTCAGTGATCACCGCGGGGTCGAACAGGACCAGGTCCGCCCAGGCGCCAGCGGAGATCCGTCCCCGCCCGCTGAGACCGAATCGGTCGGCCGGGAGGGACGTCATGGCGCGAACCGCGGCCTGCAGCGTGAGCGTGCCGTCGCGGACGATCGGACCCAACACCCGCGGGAACGTGCCGTAGGTGCGAGGGTGCACCGGGGTCGCGGCGTCGCCTCTGCCCGGCGAGGTCGCGACGCCGTCGGAAGCGACCATGATCTCGGGGGTCGGCACGGATCGCGCGCACGTCGTCCTCGCGCATCGCGTGACCGGTGCACGTCGTCTCCGGGTCGGCGATGAGCAGCTCGATGCACGCTTCGACCGGTTCGATCCCGCGTCGTCGGGCGATCGCCGCCACAGCGAGGCCGTCGTTCGAGCGGTCGGTGGTTCCCTCGATCACGATCCGCTCCCATCCCACGCCATCGACCGATGATTGGAACTCCTCACCCTCGCCCTGCTCGATGGCCGCGACGAGGCGACGTTCCATCGCCGGATCGCCCAGCAGGCTCCGAAGTTCGCCCACAGGCGCCCACGGCGGCAGGAGCGACCGCAACACGGACGACCACGCCGCGTACGGGTACTGGTCGCCGGTCGCTCCTGCCGAATGCACGCGGGCGACGAGCTCCTCGGCTCGCCCCCACGCGTGTGACGACTCGCACTTGAGGTGGCTGATGTGCACCGGGATGTTCGCTCGGTGCCCGATCTCGATAGCTTCGTCGACGGCTCGGAACAGGTGGGCGCCTTCGCCCCGGATGTGCGAGGCGTAGATCCCTCCCGCGCTTGCGGCCTCCTCGGCGAGCGCCACGATCTCGCCGGTGCTCGCATACATGCCGGGGGCGTAGATCAGGCCGGTCGACAGACCCATGGCCCCCGCGTCCATGGCCTCCGCCACGATCCCCCGCATCGTCTCGAGCTCGACCGGGGTGGGAGCACGGCGCTCCTGCCCCATCGCGAGCTGCCGAACGGAGCCGTGGCCGATCAATGCTGCAACGTGGACCGTGGGCCGGGCCGTGGCGACCCGTTCGAGGTATGCGCCGAACGAGCCGAAGGCGAGCTCTTCGGCCGGCGGATCGCCGTCGGTTCCACCGGCCCACGACGCGAGTTCGGCCGCCGACGAGGCAGGGAACGGCGACATCCCGCAGTTCCCGACGACCACGGTCGTCACGCCTTGGCGGATCGTCGAGGGCATCGTGGCATCGATCAAGGGGGCGACATCGGAGTGGTTGTGAACGTCGATGAATCCCGGAGCCAGCGCCATCCCGGTCGCGTCCAGGGTGATGGCGGCGGAGGAGGGCCCTCGATCGTCGCCCTCCGGCACGATCACGCCGATCCGGCCGTTCCGCACCCCCACCGACGCTCGGCGGGGCTCGGCGCCGCTGCCGTCGACCACGGTGGCGGAGCGGATCCACAGGTCGAACACGTGCTCCATCGTAGCCATGGGGCGATGGGGAGGGTTGAGTGGTGGTGGGCACGGAGCGAAGGGACGGACCAACGTCCCGGCACTGGCGGGCCAGACTTCCGGGCACGTGGTCGCGCCCGGTCCGATGATGGTGGTGGTGCCGTCCGAGTCGACCGTGTCTGGAGTTCGGGCGGCGTGCGCGCCGGGCGGCGCTCGTACCCCGTCGTCCGGCGCCTCCTCGTTCTGCCGGGAGTCAGTCCTCGGGCTGCCGGCCTTCCGACAGGAAGACCCGGAACGACGTCCCCCCGCCCGGACGAGGCTCGAGCCATGCCTTCCCGTCGTGCAGCTCGGCGAATCGGCGAACCAGCGACAGCCCGATGCCGACGCCGGGGGAATGCTCGGACGAGGAGCCGGGGGCCTGACGGAACGGCTCGAAGACCGCGTCGCGGAGCTCCTCGGGCACGCCGGGGCCCGCGTCTTCGGCGATGATCGTCACCCCGCCCTCCGCGGGAACCGTCCGGATCCAGATACGGGTGCTCGCCGGCGTGTGGCGGAGCGCGTTGGACAGCAGGTTCTCCACGATCCGCTCGACCTTGGCCGCGTCGAGGTGATACGTGCCAGAGGCGACGTCGGTCACGATGACGTGCCTGTTCGGGTCGTCGCTCTCGTCGACGGCCCGTGCGATGAGCGCGGCGAGGTCGGTCGGGCGCCGCTGCGGGGCGACGATCCCCCGCTGCAGCCGGTCGAGGTCGAGCAGGTCGCCGAGGAGCCGCTCCAGTTTCCGGGCGTTGGCGGCGATGCGGCCGATCAGGTCGAGAGCGTCGTCGGCCGGCAGGTCGAGCCCCGAGCTTTCGAGCGTCAGGGCTGAGCCGAGGATCGATGTCAAGGGCGTGCGCAGGTCGTGGGAGACCGCCTCGAGGAAGGTGTTCTTCATCTCGTCGAGGTTGCGGAGCCGCTGTGTCGCTTCCCGCTCGCGACGGAACGCCTCGGAGTACTGTCGTTCGCTCTTGCGCAGCGCCTGCTCCGCATGTTTGCGTTCGGTGATGTCGACCATCACCCCACGCAGCTCCCTCGGCCCGCGAGCGTCCCGGACGACGTGCACGGCGTCACGCACCCACATGGCCCGCCCGTCCGCACGCTCGATCCGATAGTCGAGCGAGCGCTCCTGCCCGCGCTCGATCGTCGACATGCAGGCCGCGAGGGTCATCTCTCGGTCTTCCTCGGCGATGTGGTCTCCCCACGTACGACCTCGGCCGGGCCACGTCGACGCGCCGGACCCCAGCATCTCTTCGACACGTCCCCCGAGGAAGGTGAACGCCATCGACGAGGCGTCTGCCTCCCAGAAGACGGCGTCGAGGCTCGCCACGAGCTCGTGGAACCGCTCCAGCTCCGAGAGCCGCCGAGCGTTCCCGAGAGCCAGGGAAACGATCTTCGCGATGGAGCGAGCGAGGTCCACCGTGCGATCGTCGAACCGATCGTCGGCCGCGCGCGCGACGAACACCATCGCGCCGGACCCGTCGGGCTCCCAACGCAAGGGCGCCACCAGCACCGATCGCGCATCCAGCGAGATCCAGTGACGGCGTGGCACTCGTTCGAGGGCATCGGCCTCGAGCGTGAACGGATCTGGGTCGACGAACAGGAACGATGCCGCCACATCTGCCGGGACGTCCTCGATCTCGTCCCGGGCCCGCACGCCGGCTCGGTGAACGACCCGCAGTCGAGCGAGTCGGAAGTCACCGGTTGCCTCGTCGCGGACGTAGACGGCTGCCGCGGCACAGGGCACGAGTGTGGGGATGGTCTCGATCGTCTCCTTCAGGATGTCGCCGATGGTCCCTGCTCCGATCGCCCGCTGGGGGAGGCCGAGCAGGGAAGCGGGGAAGCTGAACCGATCCGCTGAGGCGTCCTGCGATCGCCCGGTCCGCGCCGTTTCCGCCAATGGGAACCTTCCCTCCTCGCCGTGACCATCGTCGCATCGGCAGGCGGTTCAGCCACCCGATCGGCGGCTCCCATCTGTGTGTCGGCCGATGAAGGCGCCGTCTGTACCCGGGGGGAGCGGACCAGGGGCGAGGTGCTTGCACCGTCGGCCTCCACGGATACCCTCGAGGAGCATGGATCTCCCCGCTCGCACATCCGGAGTGCCGCTCGACGACCGTTCTCGCCGAGTGCTCGATTTCGAGCGAGAGAGCTGGAAGCTCGAGATTCCCAAGGAGCGGGCGATCCGAGAGGCGTTCGGCTTCTCACCGGCCCGCTATCACCAGCTGCTCACGCGCGTCCTCGAGCGTCCCGAAGCGCTCGCCTACGATCCGATGCTCGTGCGCAGGCTGCGTCGCATGCGAGACGAACGCCGGCGCCGCCGCGTTGCCGGGCAGCTGGGCGTCCGTCTGTAGCCCGGGCGGGCCGCGATGGCTGGGGTAGGATGACCCGCGTGAACCTCAGCCCGGCACGACTCGCGGTGCTCGTCGCCCTCGTCGTCGCAGGCATCGCCGTGCTCCTGAATGGGTTCGGCGGCGAAGGCGACGTGTTGGCAGGCGATGATGGAAGCGCTGCTCCGACCGAGACCGATACCGGGAGCCCCGGGCCGACCGGGGCCGCATCGCCCTCGGCCACCGAGAGCGCGCCTCCAGAGCTCGAAGCGCAGGTCAACGGTGTGACGATCCAGGTGTTGAACGGGACCAGCGAGGTCGGGCTGGCAGCCGAGGTCCAAGAGTTCCTGGAGAGCAAGGGATACGTCGCTTCGCAGGAGGCCGCCGACGCACCGGCGAAGCCGGTCGAGTCGACCACCGTGTACTTCCGTGGCGGTCCCGACTCGGCGCAGAACGAGGTCGATGCGGAGCATCTCGCCGGGCGCTTCATCAAGGGTGTCGAGGCCGCGGTGGAGTCGTTGGGCGATTCCCTCGACGCGAGCGTGGCGCCGAGGACGCAGCTGGTGGTCTTGCTCGGCGACGACTACGCCGAGGCCAATCCCGTCGGGTAGGCCATCAGCGGAACGCCGTGCCGGTACTCGCGACCGCTTCCGCACGTCGAGCGAGGCGATCCTCGTAGGTCGCATCGAGCAGCCGGTGGAGGCCGTTGGTCAGCGTTTCGGGAGAGAACGGCTTCGTAACGACGACGTCGGCTCCGAGCTCGTAACAGCGCTGATGATCCTCGGTTCGCACGTCGGCCGTGAGCACGATGACCGGGATGTCGCGAGTGGCCGGCGTCGACCGCAGCGCCTCGAGGACCTCGAAGCCATCGGTCCTCGGCATCATGAGATCGAGGACCACCGCATCGGGCAGGTGTATCCGGGCGGCGTCGATGCCATGGTCACCGTCGTCGGACTCCAGCACCTCGAACCCCGCATGACGCAGGTTCACGCGGTAGAGGAGCCGAACGTCGGCTTCATCTTCGATCACAAGGACCCGGCGCATGATGTTCTCGTTCTCCCTGCGGGGCATGCGGTTGCCCCTCGAGGTGCCTATCGGACGGCGCGAGTCCATCTTGGATACCCGGAAACGGGAATCCCGTCTGTGGAGAGCGAGCCCGACCCGTTGACGGCCTTCGGGTCCGCTCCTACCCTGGCTGCCAGGAGGTTGCGTCGTGTTGAAGGTTTCGCAGAAGCTCGAGTACGCGATGCGTGCGATGATCGAGTTGGCGCAACGCCGTGACGAGGGCGTTCTCGTTCCGGCCCGTGCCATCGCGGAACGGCAGCAGATCCCCGTTCGGTTCCTGGAGCAGCAACTCGGAGCCCTGTCGAAGGCCGGCCTCGTCGAGAGCTTCCGAGGTGCCGGCGGGGGATGTCGCTTGTCGCGCGAACCGGATCAGATCACCGTGGCCGAGATCGCCGATGCGATCGAGGGTCAGATCTTCCCGATGTTCTGTCTGGAGCCCACCGATCACACGTGCTTCCAGGATTCACGCTGTGGGTTGCAGGGGTTCTGGGCCGACGTGGCTAGGGCCGTCCAGCAGGTCTTCGAGGAGACGACGGTGGCGGACCTGGCGGCCCGCCACCTCGGCGTCATCTCGGGGACGACGCTGATCGAGCCGGATCAGCTGCTGTCCCGCCTGAACTGACCCGCGATCAGGCGGTCCAGCCGCGAGCTTTCGCGGCGTCCATGCTGAGGATCTTCGTGAGCTTCGTCCCGCAGACTGGGCACGTGCCCTGGGCGGCCGGACGACCGTTCTTCAGGGTCACGACCTGACCTTCGAACTCCCTCTTGGTCCGGCACTTCATGCAATAGCCTTCGTCGGCCATCGCCTGCCTCCTTTCGCCAGGCACCCTCCGGGGCGCCTCGCGCCCCCGATGGTTACCCCGGGAAGCACTCTGTGCAAGCACATCCGTGGTACGGGCGGTTGAGTGTTCGGTACCCCGAACTCCCCTGTCGTACTGTCTGGGCCGAGACGCGTACGATGCTGACTCGCCGGTCGAGGCGATCCCGCGCACCCTGGAGGACCAGTGAGCGATACCCAGCAGAACATCGAGGCGCTGCTGTCGGAGCACCGCGTCTTCGAGCCGCCCCCCGGTTTCGCCGAACGAGCGATCGTCTCCGATGCCTCGGTCTACGAGCGCGCGAACGCCGACCACGAGGCGTTCTGGGAGGAGCAAGCCGATCGACTGACCTGGTTCAGACGCTGGGACACGGTCATGAACTGGGATCCGCCATGGGTGAGGTGGTTCGAGGGTGGCCGACTCAACGCCTCGTACAACTGCCTCGATCGACACGTCGAGGCCGGCGGTGGCGACAAGGTCGCGTACCACTGGGAAGGGGAGCCGGGCGACACCCGAACGATCACCTACGCCCAACTCCTCGACGAGGTGTGTCGTCTCGCCAACGCCCTGCGGTCGCTCGGGGTCGGCAAGGGCGATCGCGTCAATATCTACCTGGGCATGGTGCCCGAGCTACCCATCGCGATGCTCGCGTGTGCACGCATCGGGGCTCCCCACTCCGTGGTCTTCGGCGGGTTCAGCGCGGAGTCGTTGCGCGATCGCATCAACGACGCCGAGGCCAAGGTGTTGATCACCGCCGACGGAGCATGGCGTCGAGGCACCGTCGTGCCGTTGAAGGACAACGCGGATGAGGCACTCCGAGAGTGTCCTTCGATCGAGCACGTGATCACGGTGAAGCGCTGCGGCAACGAGCATTCGTTCTCCGAGGGGCGGGACCTCTGGTATCACGATCTCGTGGCCGGCCAGTCGACCGAGTGCGAACCCGAGCCCATGGATGCCGAGGACCTGCTGTACCTGCTGTATACGAGTGGAACCACCGGCAAACCCAAAGGCATCGCCCACACGACAGGCGGCTACATGACCCAGGTCGCCGCCACGCACCGCATGGTCTTCGACATCCACGAGGACGACGTCTTCTGGTGCGCGGCGGACTGCGGGTGGGTCACCGGACATTCGTACATCGTCTACGGTCCCCTGGCGAACCACACCACCGGCATCATGTACGAGGGTGCTCCGGATTGGCCGGACAAGGACCGGTGGTGGGCTATCGTCGAGCGATACGGCGCCACCATCCTCTACACCGCGCCCACCGCGATCCGGGCGTTCATGCGGTGGGGAACGGAGCATCCGGAGAAACACGACCTGTCGTCCCTCCGGTTGCTCGGATCTGTGGGTGAGCCGATCAACCCCGAAGCCTGGGTCTGGTACTGGAAGGTCATCGGCACCGAACGATGCCCCATCGTCGACACCTGGTGGCAGACGGAGAACGGGGCGATCTTGATTACGCCGTTGCCTGGGATCACGAGCCTCAAGCCCGGCTCGGCGACCTTCCCCTTCCCTGGCGTCGAAGCAGATGTGGTCGACGCGGCCGGGGACAGCGTGGGTCTCGGCGGAGGCGGGTACCTCGTGTTGCGCCACCCGTGGCCGGCGATCGCGCGGACGATTTGGGGCGATCCCGATCGTTACGTGCAGACCTACTTCTCGCAGTTCGGGCCCGATGTCTACGTCGCGGGGGACGGAGCGCGGCGGGACGAGGAAGGGTACTTCTGGTTGCTGGGGCGTATCGACGACGTGATGAACATCGCCGGCCACCGGCTCTCGACCTTCGAGATCGAGTCGGCGCTCGTCGATGACGACAAGGTGGCGGAAGCGGCGGTGGTCTCGAGGCCCCACGACATCAAGGGCGAGGGCATCGTGGCATTCGTGACGCTGAAGGCGGGCTTCGAGGGCGACGACACGATGCTCTCCGAGCTGCGAGAGCACGTGTCGAAGGTGATCGGCCCGATCGCGAAGCCGGACGACATCATCTTCACACCCGACCTGCCGAAGACCCGATCCGGCAAGATCATGCGCCGGCTGCTGCGCGATGTGGCGCGCGGGAACACCCTCGGCGACGTCACGACGCTCGCGAACGCGGAGATCGTCGAGCAGATCCGCGAGCAGGCCGCCGTCGGCGACGAGTGAACCCAGCGGTGATGTCGATCGAGGGCCGGGTCTTCACGAGCCGCGAGGCCTCGTTCGTCGCCGGCGCTCGAACGGGCGCCCTCGCGACGACCTATCTCGATGGCCGGCCGCACGTCGTGCCCATCTCGACCGTGCTCGACCTCGACCGGCTCGTGTTCGCGTCTGAGATCGAGACCCAGAAGATCCGGAACATCGAGGCGAGCCCCGATGTCGCGGTCTCCTTCGACGAGTACCACGAGGATTGGTCGCAGCTGAAACAGGTCATCGTGCACGGCAGCGCGTATCTGCTCGAGGCGGGTTTCGAGTTCGAGCGTGATCGCTCGCTGCTGTACGAGAAGTTCCCTCAGTACGAGTCGGAGGCGCCGATCGAAGAGGGCTCGTCGCTGATCGTCGAGGTGCGAGTCGACCGCGTCGTCAGCTGGGGCCTCGACGGCTGAGCATGCCGCTCACAGAACGCGTTCGTGCGAGGGCCGAGTCGTGGGCTGCGCGCGACACGGTGCTCGCGCGACGGGTCGGGCGGCCTGGAGTCGCTCTCGCCGATCGGGTGCAGGGCGATCACCTCGGCGTCGAGGCCGGGTCACTGACCTACGGCGCGTTCCTGTCGCTCCCCCCACTTCTGCTGTTGTCGCTCTCGGTCGTGGGCATCGTGTTCCAACAGCGGGCGGTGTCTGCGCAGCGGGAACTGATCGACCTGGTCGGCGGCCTGGTGCCGGGGTTCGACGAGGTCGTCTCGACACAGCTCGAGCTCGCGACCGCGTCGCATGTGGGCGCCGGCGCCGTCGGGCTCGTCGGCATCGTCTACGCCGCCTCGGGCTTCGTCGCACGTGTCCGCCACGCCCTGGGATCGATCTTCCGGACGCGGGCGCCCGGGCTCGTCGTCGGCCGGCCGAGCGGGGCGTTGATGGGGGTCCCGGTCGTGCTCCTGCTCGTGACGTTCGCCACCGTCGCCGCATGGGTGACCGGGCAGCGGTACGAGGGCGCGATCGGTGTGGTCGCGGAGATCGCGGCCTTCGTGGGGCTCGCGGCGTTCGGTGGCGCGATCTGGGCGCTCGTCTACCGGCTGCTCACTCCCTCGCCGGGGCCCACGGTGCCCGAGCACCTCTGGGGGGCCGTGCTGTTCTCGATCGGCTTCCTGGTGCTCGAGCGGTTCGGGGCGGCCTACATCGCGGGCGTCGTGAGCAAGAGCACCGCACTGTACGGCACCATCGGCGCGATCTTCGGCTTGCTGGCGTTCATCTACGCCGTGATGTGGCTCTTCCTGCTCTCGGCTCAGGTCACGGATCTGCGCCGCGGCCGACCGGGTTCGGTCGTCAGGAATGACGGTGCATGAACTCGAGGATCAGTTCCGTATGGCGGACCTGCTCCTCGACGTCGTTGGTGTGATGGCCCCCGGGATAGAGGTGCACCTCGACCTCCCGTCCGCGCACGCGCAGCGCATGGGCGTACGTCATCACCTGGCCGATCGGGCAACGGCTGTCGTGCTCTCCGGCGATCATCAACATCGGGGCGCGCACCCGCTCCACGTAGGTCATCGGGTTCCGCTCGTGGAAGAGCTCCGGTACCTCCATCGGGGTGCCCCCCATCACGGCGACGTCCCATGCCCGGAGCGCCGGAGCGCTCTCGTAGTGGGCGGCGACCGAATCGCCTACGGGGATGCCGGCGATCACCCCGCGCCACCGCTCGGGATGCAGGCCGGCATTCAGGGTCGCGAGGTACCCGCCCCATGACCAGCCCTCGAGGAACACGCGCTCCGCGTCGACCAGGCCCTGCGCGATCATATGGTCGAGGCCGGCGTTGATGTCCTCGGACTCCGGGAACCCGACATCGCCGTAGATCGCCTGCCGAAACTCCCTCCCGTACCCGGTCGAGCCCCGATAGTTCACCATCAAGACGGCGAAGCCCTCATCGGCGAACGCCTGACGACGCGGCTCGAACGCGTCGGTGTTGTGATAGTTCGGCCCACCGTGCACGGAGACCACGGTCGGGAAGGGTGGGATCCCCGCTGGACGCATGAACCAACCCTGGATCCGTTGGCCGCCCGGGTTGTCGAACCAGAGCGGCTCCCAGGGGCGGCCTTCAGGAGGCCGATCGGCGAGCCGCAGCACCTGCTCGCCCGTGGCGGCGTCGCGCCAGGCAGGCGGACGCACACCGTCTTCATGCCGGAACCAGACGGTGCCGTCCGGCCTGACTCCCGCCCCCGTGATCGTGCCGCCGGGCGCGACGATAGTCTCCGCGGAACCGTCGGCGACGTGCAGACGGATCAGGCCGTGGGCGGCGTGGTGGTCGGTCCGCAGGAGCAACGCGTCGCCCTCCGGATACCATCCGGCGAGCGAGACCGCCCCGGGAACGTCGACCAGGATCGGGATCGGGTCGCCTCGTCCGGGCGACCACATCCAGGGCCGAACGAAGCCACCAACCTCCCGCAGCACCACCAGACGCTGATCGCCGGGGATCGGCGACCATCCGGCGGGAACGACCGCCATCCACGGGTCGGCGATCTCCGCGACGGCGTCTCCCACCCGCGTGTCGAGCACCCGCACGGCAGGGTTCTCGATCGAAGATCCCTCCGCATGCCAGATCGCCACGAGTGAGGCGTCTGCCGAGAGCCCACCGGGCCCCTGAGGCCATTCCTGACCGACCCCGGCCGCCTGCTGATGGCGATACAGCTCGACGGCAGGGCCATCGCCGTGGCGCACGATCACTCGGTAGTGCTCGTCGTCGGAGTAGCCGGCGGCGACGGACCCCGCCTCGAGCGACAGCCCCGACATCCACATGTCCGGCACGTCGAGCAACGGCGCGGGGGAACCCCCTCCGAACGGTGTCACCATCCACCGCCCTCGTTCGTCACCCGACGGATCGAACCACCAGACGACCCCCGAACCGTCGGGCGTGATGTGCGCCTCCTCGGCGCCGACGCCCTCCGTGGAGGCCTGGCGTCGTTCCGCCGAGGCGACGTCCCAGGCCCACGCCTGCGACGTGCCGCTCTCGGTCGAGACCACGCCGAGCCGGTCGGGAAGCGCAGCGCTCCAGTGCATGTCGTCGACGGTCGGAGCCGTCATGCGACGGCGCCAATCGGTGCTGGTGACCAATCCGACACTCCCCTCTCGTGGTGCGGCCGGAGCGTACCCGAACCGACGAACGCCGGTCCGAGCCCACGAATGCCTTGTCACCGGCACCGGTTTACCCGCTACAATCGTTAGCACTCGGTACCCCCGAGTGCTAGCAGTCGAGAACCGAGGCTGAGAAGCCACACACCGATCGCCGCCAGGCAAGAAAGGAGAAGGGATGGCCGCGAAGATCATCTCTTTCGACGAGGAGGCGCGGCGTTCGCTCGAGCGAGGCATGGACCAGCTCGCGAACGCCGTGAAGATCACGCTGGGGCCAAAGGGCCGCAACGTCGTCCTCGAGAAGAAGTGGGGAGCACCAACGATCACCAACGACGGCGTCTCGATCGCCAAAGAGATCGAGCTCGACGACCCCGAGGAGAAGATCGGCGCCGAGCTCGTCAAGGAGGTCGCGAAGAAGACCGACGACGTCGCCGGTGACGGAACCACGACCGCCACGGTGCTCGCCCAGTCGATCGTGAAGGAAGGCCTGCGCAACGTCGCGGCCGGCGCCAACCCGATGAGCCTGAAGCGGGGCATCGAGCGTGCGACGGAGCTCGCCGTCGAGGCGATCAAGAACCAGTCCAAGGAGGTCGACGACAAGGCACAGATCGCCAACGTCGGCGCGATCTCCGCCGCCGACCCGCAGATCGGCGAGACGATCGCCGAGGCCGTCGACAAGGTCGGCAAGGACGGCGTGATCACGGTCGAGGAGTCGAACACGTTCGGCATGGAGCTCGACTTCGTCGAGGGCATGCGTTTCGACAAGGGATTCATCTCGCCGTACTTCGTGACCGACTCCGAGCGGATGGAGGCCGTGCTCGAGGACCCGTACATCCTCATCGCCAACTCCAAGATCTCGGCGGTCAAGGACCTGCTGCCGGTGCTCGAGAAGGTCATGCAGGCCGGGAAGCCGGTGCTCGTGCTCGCCGAGGACGTCGAAGGCGAGGCTCTCGCCACGCTCGTCGTCAACAAGATCCGGGGCACGTTCCGCAGCGCCTCCGTGAAGGCGCCGGGCTTCGGCGATCGCCGCAAGGCGATGCTGCAGGACATCGCGGTGCTCACCGGCGCCACGGTGATCTCAGAAGAGGTCGGCCTCAAGCTCGAGAATGCGACGCTCGACCTGCTCGGCACCGCCCGGAAGGTCATCGTCACAAAGGACGAGACCACGATCATCGAGGGCGCGGGCAAGGACGAGGACGTCCAGGGCCGCATCAACCAGATCAAGGGCGAGATCGAGAAGACCGACTCCGACTACGATCGCGAGAAGCTGCAGGAGCGGCTCGCGAAGCTCTCAGGCGGCGTCGCGGTGATCAAGGTCGGCGCGGCCACCGAGGTCGAGCTGAAGGAGAAGAAGCACCGCATCGAAGATGCCGTGCAGTCGACGAAGGCCGCGGTCGAGGAAGGCATCGTTCCGGGCGGCGGGGTAGCACTGCTGAACGCGCAGACCGCGCTCGACAAGGTCGACCTCGAAGGCGACGAGGCCACGGGGGCTCTCATCGTGCGTCGCGCGCTCGAGGAGCCGATCAAGCAGATCGCGGTGAACGCCGGCCTCGAAGGTGGCGTCATCGTCGAGAAGGTGCGGGCGCTCGATCCGGGTCAAGGGTTGAACGCTCAGACCGACGAGTACGGCGACATGGTGTCGTTCGGCGTGATCGACCCGACGAAGGTCACCCGTTCGGCGCTGCAGAACGCCGCATCGATCGCCGCGCTGTTCTTGACGACGGAGGCTCTCGTGGCGGAGAAGCCCGAGAAGGCGCCGGCCATGCCTGCCGGCGGCATGCCGGGCGGCGACATGGACTTCTGAGGGTCGCCGACACCGCATATCGACGGGGCTCGCGTCGTCACACAACCGCAACACGGCCGGACGAACCACCGCATCGTGCGAGCCGAACAAGTAGCTGGAGCCCCTCTCTCCGACAGAGAAGGCCCCGGGCCCCCCGCCCGGGGCCTTCTCCCTTGCTCGGGCCGAGGCGTGGCAGGATTACGTCCATGGCGGAGGTGGTGGTCGCGATCCGTTGGCGCGACATCGACAACTACGGGCACGTGAACAACGCCGTGTACCTGAACTACCTCGAGGAGTGCCGTGATCGCCTCGTCGAGGAGCTTTTCGGCGCCGGAGAAGCATGGGACTTCGTGCTTGCCCGCGTCGCCATCGACTTCCGCGCGGAGCTCACGCAGGCCGACGGCGAGGTGCTCGTTCGGTGTGAGGTCGCCGGGTTCGGCCGCTCCAGCGTCCGTACCCGCGAGCGGATCGAGAAACGTGACGGAACCGTGTCGGCCGAAGCTGAGTCGGTGATCGTGCCTCGCGTCGACGACGCCAGTCGCCCGCTCACCGACCGGGAACGAGAGGTCCTGCGGCAGGCAGCCGTGGCCCCGACGGCGTGATCAGCGTGACAGGAGCCGTCGGCCGTGCACGAAGTGATCGCGGTACCACTCCGACCCGACCCACATGATCGTCACGCCACCCGGGGTGTTCGACGAGTCGAGCGCGTAGCCGTTGCCGATGTAGACGTCGACGTGGTCGACGGTGCCGTCGCCGGTGCCGTCGTAGAACATCAGGTCGCCGGGAAGGAGCCGCTTGTACTTGAGCTTCCCGTACCGTGACATGTCGGCCGAGGTGCGTTGCGGGAGCCTCCAACCGGCGTACGGCCGCGGTGGGTGGACTTTCCAGGCCCCACCGTCGTTCGCTCGCATCGCCCACCACACGAGGCCGGAGCAGTCGAACCCCGGCACCGGCTGGCCGCCCAGCGCCGACGGGGGCTTCTCGAGCCCCCATTCCCCGCCCCAGACGTACGGGAAGCCGACGTATCTCACGCCCCATCGCACGATGGCACGGCGCTTGGGTCCCATCTTCGGCAGCACGATGCCGTCGTACTGGTCGCTCACCCATGGGACGACCCAGGAGGGGAGCGTGGTCGCCTTGTAGAGCGAGTAGGCGACCTGTGCCCTGTTGAGTAGCGTTCGAGGGCCGACGTCCACGGCCTCGTTGCTGTTGTTGTAGCGCAGGCCGAGGCGCATACCGAGCATGACCGCGCCGAACTTCGGCGGCGTCGGGAACGCCACGCCGTCAGCGGTGTGCAGCCGGTCGAGCTGTCGCGCGATGCGCTTCATCTCGAGCGCGCCGACCAACACGGCGTGGAGGGACCGCATCGTCACGGGCCGATCCGGCTCGAACCCGCCTCCGGACGTTCGACTCATCCATCCTCGCTGCACCGCGATGTTCGCCCACTTGTAGAAGGCCTGGGTCGGGTCGAGATCGGTGAAGGTGATCGACGGGTCGACCCCCGCTCCGGGGGCGAACGCCTTCACGATCGCCCTGGCGAGGTACTTCCGCGTCTCGTGCGCACCGGGCTTGAACGGCACATTGCCGGTCGGCGTGGCGGCGAAATCACGCATCCAGTCGTTGGCCTTGCCGACGTGGTCGATGGCCTTCCTCGCCCACGCGTAGGAGCTGCCAACGTCGCTCCACTTGAATGTCGCGCCGCGGGCCGACCGGGATCCGGCGATCTGGACCGGGATCGGCGCGGGCCCAGACCCTTCCTCCCCCGAGCGGGTGATACGGGGGGTGGATGCGAGCGCCGCCGATGCACCCATGGCCGCCGTGATTCCCAGAACGGCGATCACGACGAGCGAGACCGGTCGACGGCGAAGCCCAGCTCCCCCTCGGCACATGGGGATAGGGTCGGCAGGCATGCCGCCGGTCTTGAGCGGTGACGATGGGGGCCGCACCGGGGTCCATGCTGGCAGACCTCGTGACACGGTGCAGGGCGACGATTGCGACGACCCGTGCGGTAGGCTCGCGCCGTGCTCGGACAGGCGGAGGCGCTCGTGGTCGACGTGCGCCCGTTCGACGTCCACGGTGTGGGCTACG
Organism: Actinomycetota bacterium; assembly: GCA_035249905.1. Classification (GTDB taxonomy): domain Bacteria; phylum Actinomycetota; class UBA4738; order UBA4738; family HRBIN12; genus JAOUEA01. The sequence continues at coordinate 42,328 of DATFFT010000097.1, forward strand.
TCGACCTCACCGTTGCCTATCGGGATCGATCGACCGCCACGGCGCGGCTCGGCCGAGAGAGCGTGCCCGAGGATCTCGCGAAGGGCGACCGGGTGATCGTGCGATCGGCCGCGAACATGATCGTCGCGGTCGAGCGTCCGCCCGACTGACGGGTCGAGCTCCCGCTGTCGGTCCTCAGTCCGTCGGGCCGTCTGCCCGGACCTGTTCGACCTTGGTGAGCGCCTCGCGCAGGTCACGCAACCACTCGTCCTGACGCTCCGCCACGAGCCGCACGCACCACGCGAGTGCGTGACTTCGACTCCGGGCGACGCCGGCCTCGACCAGGGTATCGAGCACCTGTCGCTGGGCCAGCCGCAAGCGGGTCATCGCGGGCAAGCTGAGCGTCGTGAACGGCACCCTTCGGTCGCCGCAGATCACACCCCAGCTGACGATCCGGCCGAACCGATGCTGAGCCTCGTCGGCGATCATCATGCGGCGTGGCCGTGTGTCTTCCCGGAAACCGGCGATCCGGGCCGAGATCGCCGCCTCTCGGGTCTCCTCGGATTCGTCGTCGTCGACCTCGGGGGCGGCGATCGTGCCCACCACCATGATCTCGTCCCGGTCGGTGGTCACGTCGAGTGCGCCGCTGAACCAGTCCTGGGGGAGCCGGCCGGTGAACCAGCCGCGGATCTCGTCGTCGGAGGCATGGACGTGGGGCGATCGCGTCTTCGGCATGGGATGATTACAACATTACTCACATTCAAAGTCAAGGAAAAAGATCACGCGCAAGGAAGCGGAACGTGGTCGCGACCTGGTCGCCCGTCGGCGGATCCCGTCGGTCGGTCGTTGATCCTGAACGTGCCGGGGTACCGGGACACGCCGCCGGCACCGACTGGCACACGGTCGCCGACCGATCCGAGGGGTTCTATCTGCGCATCGCCTCGGCCGGCGGCTACCGCTATCCGGAAGCGGACCTGGGTATCCTGGTCGAGAGGGGCGGATCCTCGGTGACGACCACGCGCTGGTCGACCGGGCTAGGTCGTGGATCACCGGCACCAAGGCGCAGTTCCGTGGCGTGCCGCCGTCCCCGCGGGAGCCTCCTCCGGTCGAACCGGAACCGTTCGGCTTCAAGATGCTGGAGCGGACCAACCGATATTCGGCGGACAGATGGTCACGTTGACGTTCCGTGCGGTGGAAGAGCTCGAGCTCGGCCCGAAGTGGGCGAGCCTCTTCGACGAGCGCTGGCCTCATTACCGCGAGTGGTTCATGCGCGAGGGTGAGGCCGCTCGGCCGTCGTACGCGACGAGCGTCCGCATGCTTCGTGCGCACATGCCGGAACTGCTCCCGGTGTACGAGCAGGTCGCCGATCTCGCCGGCGGCGGCGACATCGCCGCGCGCATGCTCTCGCTCTACAAGCCGCCTCCGAATCTGACCGCATGCTCCCAGGGCGTCTGGACTGGAACGGGCGGCCCGGTGCTGGCGCGGAACTACGATTCTGCGCCGAGCAGGTTCGAGGGATCGATCTGGTCGACGCGTCTGCTCGGCCGGCGGGTCATGGGCACCAGCGATTGCCTGTGGGGACTGCTGGACGGCATGAACGACGACGGCCTCGCGGTCTCGCTCACGTTCGGGGGCCGGCGTGTCCTCGGCGACGGGTTCGGGATCGCGATCGTGGTTCGCTACCTGCTCGAGGTCTGCGAGACGGTCGAGCAAGCGCGCGAGACGATCGCGAGGCTGCCGTTCAGCCTCGCGCACAACCTGACGATCGTGGATCGTGAGGGCGAGGTGCTCACCGCCTTCGTCTCCCCGGATCGGGAGCCGATCTTCCGGTCGTTCCCGGCGGCGACGAACCACCAGGGGCTGGTGGGGTGGCCCGAGCAGGCGGTTGCGACGCGGACCATCGAACGCGAGCAACTCATCGCCGGACTGGTGGGCGGCGGGGCGGCCGACGTCGAGGCGTTCGCCGATGCGTTCCTACTGCCGCCGATCTTCAGCACCTCGTACTCCAACGGCTGGGGCACGCTGTATACCGCCGTGTTCCGTCCGGGCGAGAGAGTCGTCGACTACCGGTGGCCCTCGAGCACGTGGCGGTTGGGTTTCGACCGGTTCCAGGAAGGCGAACACGTCGAGGTGCTGGCCGACGGCGCCGACGACCCCGCGGCGACCGCGGGCTCCCTAGGGTGATGCCGATGCTGACGGAGACGTTCCAGGTCCGGACAGACGGCGGCCGCGTGCACGACCTGACCGGCCGCGTCGAGCGGTTCGCGGCAGGAGCCGGGAGTGACGGCTTGCTGCACGTGTTCGTGCCGCACGCGACGGCGGGCCTGGCCTTGATGGAGACGGGGAGCGGCTCCGAAGCCGACCTCGACGAGCTGCTCGAACGGGTGTACCCGCGTGACGATCGATATGCGCATCGGCACGGAGCCGTGGGGCACGGCGGTGATCATCTGCTCCCCGTGTTCGTCGCCTCCTCGCTGATGCTGCCCGTGCTCGATGGTTCGATCCAGCTCGGCACGTGGCAATCGGTGGTGCTGATCGACCCGAATCGCGACAACGACGTGCGCACCGTGCGGCTCAGCTTCCTCGGCGCATGAGGTGCGCTCTCAGAGGTACTGCCCCGGTGCTCGCTCCTCGCCCGGGGCGGACGCCACCGCCTGCACGTCACGCTCGCGGAGCAACACGAGCTCGTCGCCATCGAGCTCAACCTCGAGTCCCGATGAGGGCAGGAACAGCACGCGGTCGCCCTGTTTGGCCACTCGGACGTCGGGGCCGACCAAGGTCACGTCGCCCCAGGACAGACGCCTCGGTGCCGGCGCGGCCGTGGCCGGGATCAGCAGGCCGCCGGCGCTCGTGCGCTCGCCGTTCTCCGATGTTCGCACGACCAATCGATCACCCGTGAGCCTGATCGAGGGACTCCTGGGAGCCTTCTTCGTGCGGGATCGACGCTTGGCAGGGGACTTCGCGGCGGGCTTCTTCGATGAGCTCGAGGTGTCTGCCATGTCGGGGGAGTGTAGCGAGCCCACCCGATACGATGCGTCGACATGGAAGCCAGGCGTGTGCTCGCGCGAGCCGTGAAGCAGCTGAAGGCCTCGCCTGCGATCGACCACTGGCAGCGGGGCAGGGAGCGCATCGAGGCCGAGGACCTGCTGGCGTATGTACTCGGCGACGACCCGGAGTCGAGCGACGAGGTCTCCGAGAAGGATCGGCGCAGGTTCGAGGCCTTGATCGATCGGCGTGCCACCGGGGAGCCCATCCCTTACATCAAGGGCTATTCGGAGTTCCGTGACATCGAGCTGGTGACGAAACCTGGGGTCTTCGTGCCCCGCGATTCGTCGGAGTTCCTCGCGGAGCAGGCGGTCAGGCGACTCCGGAAACGGAAGAGCCCCGTGCTCGTCGATCTCGCGACCGGAGGTGGACCCATCGCCCTCGCCGTCGCCGACGAGGTGCCGAAGGCCGAGGTCTGGGGCACCGACGTGGCGAAGGACGCGGTGAAGCTCGCTCGGAAGAACGCGAAGGCCCTGTCGCTCCATGCGAGGTTCGAGGTCGGCGATCTGTTCGGCGGGCTCCCCGAACGGCTCCGCGGATCGGTCGACGTGATCACGCTGCATCCCCCCTACGTCCCCGCGAGTGAGATCGACGACCTTCCGGACGAGATCCGTGAGTGGGAGCCGCCGCACACGTTGACCGATCGGAGCGCGGACGGCCTCGGCTTGATCGGGCGCACTGCCGCCGAGGCGCCGACCTGGCTTCGTTCGAACGGATGGCTGTTGCTGGAAGTCAGTCCGGACCGTGCCAAGGAGGTCAAACGTGTCCTCGCGGAGGGCGGGTTCCGCGACGTGCGGAGCACCAAGGGTGGCGAGTTGAAGGTGACCCGCGTGATCGTGGGCAGACGTCCCCGGTGATGACGGTCATGCGCGCCGGGGGTCGAACGGCCTGAACCGCAACCGGTCGCCCGCACGAAGATGCTGATGAACGCAAGGGACCGACCTCGCCCATCCCGGAGGAGCTCATGACGAACGCCACCAAGTCCAGGAAGCGATCGGGCCGGCCCACGAAACAGGCTCGCCGGCAGGCGGAGCAGCGCGCCGCTCGACAGCGCACCCTCTGGATCGCCGTCGCCCTCCTGGGCGTCGCCATCCTGGTCGGCGCCGTCCTGCTGAGCGGCGGCGACGGCGACGACGGTTCGGCCACGGGGCCCGCCGGGCCGGTCACGATCGACCGAGGGCCCGGCGCGCAGCTCGAGATCGGCGATGCGGTGCCGGCGTTCTCGGCGTCCGGGCTCGACGGCGGCACCGTGTCCTGGAGCGACTACGAGGGCGCGCCGGCGGTCCTGGTGATCTGGGCATCGTGGTGCCCCCACTGCCAGGCGGAGCTGCCCATCCTCGTGCCGGCCGTTCAGGCTCGCGAAGGTGTCGGGTTGGTCAGCGTGACGACGGCCGTAGATCAGCAGCCCGGGCCGACGCCGTCGGAGTTCCTCGCCGATGAGGGCCTGACGTTGACCTCGGCGGTCGATGACGGGGCCGGCACGTTGATGCAGGGCCTCGGCGTGTCGTCGTTCCCCACCGTCTACTACGTCGGCGCCGACGGCACGGTCGTGAACGTGACGGTGGGTGAGTCGTCCGAGGCGGCGATCGAGTCGAACCTCGACGCGCTGCAGGCGGGATAGCGACCGGTCGTCCAGGGGTCCGCGGGGGGGCCTGGTGAACCCGCTCGGCGTCTCGTCGAACACGGTTCCGCCCGTCGATTCCCGAGAAGCTTCCGTTGGCCTATTCCTCCGCCGCCAGCCTGGCACCGATTCAGACGGCCGCGCATTCGACCGGCGAGAGCCCTTGATCGAGTTCTCGATCACCGGCAGCGAGAGGGCCCTCGAGGGAAGACGTCTTACGCTCCAAGTGGGTTCCTTGTGGCCGCGACGCGGTAGCGGAGCCGCCCGAAACTCTTGTCGATGTCGGATGTAGCGAACAGGCTTTCAGCGCCCCGGTCAGCCGCCGATCATCGACATGCTGCGGGCGGGTTGCACGAAGTCGGGATGGTCGATGCGGTGGCCAGCCCATTTCGACCACATCGCACTGCGGAGCAGCGCCTCGAGCTCGTCGTCGCTCGCCCCGGCGCGCATCGGTTCCCGCAGGTCGGTCTCTTCCAGGGCGAAGAGGCAGTTGCGGAACTGTCCCTCGGCGGTGAGGCGCATGCGGTTGCAGGAGTCGCAGAACGGCTCGGTGACGCTCGGGATCACCCCGATCCGTCCCGATGATCCGTCGGCGAAGCCGTACGTGGTCGCGGGCTCGGGCTGGCCGCCGTCTGCGACGAGCGGGAACACCTCGTCGATGCGATCGAGCACGGTGCGCGCGGGCACGACCTTGCGCCGCTCCCACTCGTGCTGCGCGTCGAGGGGCATGTACTCGATGAACCGCACCTCGTAGCCGGTCGTTCGCGCCCACCGCGCGAAGCCGACGACCTCGTCGTCGTTGGTGCCCCCGATCACGACGCAGTTGATCTTGATCGGGGTGAGCCCGGCTTCCTCGGCGGCGCGGAGCCCTCGGAACACCTTCTCGAGCGCGTCGCGCCGGGTCATCTCCGCGAATCGATGCCTCAGGAGCGAGTCGCAGGAGACCGTCGCCCGGTCGACGCCGGCCTCAGCGAGGGGCGCGGCCAGCGAGTCGAGCAGGACCCCGTTCGTGGTCAGCGAGATGTCGAGGTCGGGGCCGGCGTCGCGGAACATGCGCACCAGCGTCGCGAGGTCCGCTCGAACGGTCGGTTCTCCTCCCGTGACCTTGATCGAGGTCACGCCCAGGTTCACGAACAGCCGCAGCAGCCGGGTCAGCTCCTCGAACGTCAGGATCTCCTCCTTGGGGAGCCATGCCACCCCCTCGGAGGGCATGCAATAGGTGCATCGGAAGTTGCAACGGTCGGTGACCGAGATGCGCAGGTCGCTGCCGACCCTGCCGAACGTGTCGATCAGCGGGCCGGTGGAAGGCGCCGACGTGGACGTCGCGTGCACCATGTCGTCTCAGCGTACCCGCGGCGACGTCGAACGCGCCAGCATCGGCGGTTCTCATCGCGAGATGCGAGGATGAGGACATGGGCCCGACCCCTCGCGCAGCTGTCGTCACCGTCTCCGACGGTGTGACGCAGGGCTCGCGCGAGGATGAGTCAGGTGATGTTGCCTCCGCGATCCTCGATGATCACGGGTACGAGATCGCGACGCGAGCCGTCGTTCCCGACGAACGGCCCGACATCGAACGCACGCTCCGCGAAATGGCGCCATCTCACGACTTGATCGTCACCACGGGCGGCACCGGGTTCGGCCCCCGCGACGTGACGCCCGAAGCGACGCGCGCCGTGATCGATCGCGAAGCGCCCGGCTTGGCGGAGTTGATGCGGGCCGAAGGGCTCGCACATACCCCGATGGCCGCGCTCTCGCGGGCGGTTGCCGGCACGATCGGCGCGGCGTTGGTCGTGAACCTCCCCGGTTCGCCCTCGGGCGTGCGGGAGGGGCTGACCGCGATCATGCCCGTCGTGCCGCATGCGGTGCAGTTGCTGGGCGGCTCGACCGGCGCGCATCCGACCGGACACGCGGATCGAGCGGATGCCGCCGAGCGCTCCACCTCGGCCCGGCCGCCCGCCCTCATCGTCGAGGCCAAGGCCGTGCGCGTGCACGGCTCCCCGCCGTGTCGGGTCGGGGCCACGATGTCGATCGCGGTCGGCGGCCAGGTCCATGGCTCGCTCGGATGTGCCGAGTTCGATGCCGCCGCTGTCGAGGCCGCGGCCGGCGTGGCGGCGTCGGGTGCTCCGGAGGTGCGGACCCTGACCCACGAACTCGGCGAGATCGAGGTCTACTTCGAGCCGGACGCGGGTTCGCCCACCGCGGTCGTCGTCTCCGCCACCGACGTGGCTCGTTCCCTCAGATCCCATCTCGAGCGGCTCGGCTACGAGGTCGTGCTCGTGGAGCCTCGGAACGAGCGGGTGCTCGCGGGCGACGGGTCAACGCTGACGGGGCTCGAGGGTCTGGCGCTCGGAGACCGCGATGTGGTCGTCTTCACCGACCACGACGCGCCCGACGTCGCTTCGATGATCGCGGATGCCCTCCGCTCGTCCGCTCGATTCGTCGGGGTGATGGGCAGCCGACGTCACGTGGGGCACCATGTGGAGGCGCTCCGCTCGATGGGGTTCGCCGACGACGAGATCGCCCGCGTGCGATCGCCGCTCGGGCTAGATCTCGGCGGGCGCGACCCCGAGTCGGTCGCGCTCTCGATCGCCGCCGGCGTGGTCGCGGATTCCTACGGCCGTGACGGGGGATGGCTGGACCGCTGACATGAGCGTGAGCCGGCGCGACGATCCTCGTCGACGTGCCTCGGTCGCGGCGGTCTGCGCCGTGCTCGTCTGTGTCGCCGCCGCCGCCGCTGCCGCCGACGCAACGTCGGCCGCGCGATCCGTGCGGCTTCCCAACGTGCTGGTTGTGATCACCGACGACCAGCCCTGGGATTCGCTCCCGACCCTGACAGGTCCTCCCGCGATGCCCTGGCTCGAGTCGCGCCTGGCAGATCCCGACGATCGATGGGTCCGCTTCACGAACGCCGTGGTCGACGTGCCCCTGTGCTGTCCGTCGAGGGCGTCGATACTGACCGGGCTCTACTCGAGGCACACCGGCGTCGAGAGCAACGGCGACGGGAGAGACCTCGACGAATCGTCCACGCTCGCGACGTGGCTCGACGACGCCGGCTATCAGACCGCGTTCATCGGGAAGTACCTGAACGGGTATCCGTGGGACCGCGGCCCGTACGTGCCGGCCGGCTGGGATCGCTTCGTGGCCAAGCGGAACCTGGACATGTCGACGACCTACCTGAACTACCCCTTCGTCGATCAGGGCGTGCCCTTGACGGCGGGGTCCGGCGATGGTTCCTATGCGACGTCGCTGCTGGCGGAGAAGGCCTCGGCATTCCTTGCCGGCGCCTCGACGGAACGACCGTGGTTCCTCGTCTTCGCACCCAGCGCGCCGCACGCACCCTGGACGCCCGCGCCGACGGATGCCGGAAGGCTCGCCCGGACCTCGATCCCGTTGCCGGATCTCCGCACGTTGAACGACGTTCGCGGCAAGCCGTCCTGGATCCGGGCCTCGCCGCCGATCGACGGCCCGACCGCGGTCGTACTCGAGGACCTTCGACGCCGCATGCTGGAGACCCTTGCCGAGGTCGACCGAGCGATGCGAGCGCTCGTGCACGAGGTCGAGGCCAGGGGGGAGCTCGAGCACACGCTCGTCGTGTTCCTGTCCGACAACGGCTACTCGTTCGGCGAGCATCGGTGGATCGGCAAACGATGCCCGTACGAGGCATGCGTCCGGATCCCGCTCATCGTCCGATCGCCCTGGACCGGAGCCGGTGTGGTCTCCACGCCGGCAACGAACGTGGATCTGGCTCCGACGATCCTGGATGTGACCGGCCTGGGCACGGGAGCGGAACCGGTGGACGGGCACAGCCTGCTGCCGATGCTCGACGACGGTGTCGTCGATGCGTTCCAACGCGACGCGGTGCTGATCGAGTGGGCCGGTGACGGCGAGGTCCCGCCGTGGCGAGGAGTGCGGACCGAGGCTTTCAGCTACGTGGAAGCGGCGGACGGCACGATCGAGCTCTACGACCTCACCGGCCGGCTCGGCTCCGCGGATCCGGGGGAGCTCCGCAACCGTGCCGGAGATCCACGCTACATGGCCGTCCAGCGATCGCTCGCGGCATCGCTCGACCAACTGATGGCCCAGGACCCCGTTCCGGCGTTTCCCCGAGGCTAGACTGCCCCATCGTGTCGCAGCCGTCGGGTCCCCTCATCCGCCCCTCCGGTCCGCGTCGTCCCTCGCGCGAGCAGATCGCCCGCCGGCGAACCTTCGCGGCGCTGATCGTGGTGTTGGTCGTTGCGCTCGTCTGGTTCATGTGGCCGGGCGGCGATGACGGAGCCCGCCGGGCAGGGAGTCGGAGTCCGGATCCCGCCGACGGCGGTGGCAACGGGAACGCCAACGGCGGCAACGCCGGGCGACCCGACGACGACGCCGGCGTCGTCGTGCCGGGCGAGAACCCGATCGAACATGTGATCTTCCTCGTGAAGGAGAACCGGAGCTTCGACCACTACTTCGGGAGGTACCCGGGGGTCGAGGGGGCGACCCACGGCGAGACGATGGACTGCTCGACGTTCGCCGACGCCGGCAGGGTCGAGCTCAAGGACGCTCCCCTGGTACAGCCGCACGATCTGGGCCACGCGTTCTATCCCGGGCTGCTTGCGATCAACGGCGGCAGGATGAACGGGTTCAACTGCATCGCGCTCGGTGAGGACCTTGCCGGCTACTCGCAATACGACCGCGGCACCCTGCCCGCCTACTGGGCGTACGCGGACCGTTTCGTCATCGCCGATCACTTCTTCACGTCGATGTACGGCCCCACGTTCCCGGAGCATCTCTATACGGTGGCGGCGCAGAGCTACGGCATCGTCGACAACAAGACCACGACGAACGTGGAGGGGAACTACTGCGACGATCCCACCGAGTACACGCAGCGGTTCCCGATCGAGGATCTCTCCGAGGCCGACATCAAACGCATCATGCGGCTCGAGGAGAACATCACCGAGGGTGGGCCGCCGAACGGACAGCTGCTGAAGATCGCCCAGTACTGGGAGAGCGCCCGTACCTGCATCAACATCAAGGTGATCCAGGACCAGCTCGAACGGGAGAAGGTCAGCTGGAAGTACTACGCGCTTCCCGACAAGTGGATGAACGCGCTGCAGGCCATCCGCCACGTGCGATTCGGCGACATGTGGAACAAGGTCCAGGACCCCGAGACGATCCTGCAGGACCTCAAGCAGGACACCCTGCCGGCGGTGTCGTGGCTGATCCCCCCCGAGGGGCAGCCGAACGAACACCCCGGATCGGGCACCAACGTCTGTGAAGGCGAGAATTGGACCGTCGAGTACCTGAACGCGATCCAGCGGAGCGAGGCATGGCCGAACACCGCCGTCGTGATCGTGTGGGACGACTTCGGAGGCTTCTACGACCATGTGTCCCCGCCCCACTACGACATCATGGGCCTGGGACCGCGCACGCCCGCGTTGATCATCTCGCCGTGGACCCGCCGTGGCGACAACCCCGACGGCGGTGCGATCGACGACACCGTGTACGAGTTCTCCTCGGTGTTGAAGTTCATCGAGGAGCTGCACGAGCTGAAGCCGATGACCGATCGTGACGCGCGCGCCGACCCGCTGTCCGGCGCGTTCGATTTCACCCAGGAGCCCCGGCTGGGGCCGCTGATCCTCGAGCCGCGCGATTGCCCGAGCTCATGATCGGGCGGCGGATCGTTCCGATGCTCGTGGCGCTGCTGGGGCCGTCGCTGCTCGCCGCCGCCGATCCGGCCGGGGACCCGGTCCGGTGCCCTTCCCTGTCCGCGGGCTCCGTATCGGCCGTGGCGAGCGTTCCGGATCTAGTGCACGCCGACGGCGAGATCGTCGAGCTCGGCACCTCGATCCGATTCACGCTCCGATTCGCGGAGCCGTTGACCGTGCCCGACGGCGAGGGACATCCCTTCCGCGTCGACGTCGTGCTGTTCGATCCCGAGGTGCCCCCCATCGACGCGGGGCTGTACCGCGACGTCAACCGCATCCTTCGCTACGACGCGGTGAGCGAGCCGGTGACGACGACGCTCCTGCTGCCGGAGGCGGGCCAGAGCCGCTTCCTGCCCCCGACGATCGAGGGTGACACCCTGGTCCTGCAGGTTCCCGGGCGCACCGTGGTCGCCGACGAGGACGAGACCGGCACGTCGCCGGGGCTCGACCAGCTGCGATGGGGGGTGATCGTCCGCGACGAGGGAGCCTGCGACCTGCTCGGCGATGGGCGACCCGGCGAAGCGCTCGTTCGCGCGGCAGATCGCGATCCGACGCGGGCCGCCGAAGCGCCGCCGGTCGGATCCGGCTCGTCATCGCCCCCATGGCCGGCGATCGTGGCCGGGGTGGCACTCGCGTCGATCCCTGCGATCGGCTATCTGTTCCTGCGCCGACGCAGCGCCCGGTAGTCGGGCTCCGCGGCGTTGGGGCCGTGCTCCTCGAGCTGCCACAGCAACCGGTTCATGCCGCGTGTGCCGCGCTCGCGCACCGTGCGGACCCGGTCGAGGCCGAGGACCCCGCTGATGAGCTCCTCGCCCGAACCGCCCTCGAACAACACATGTCCCTCGGGATCGACGCCGATCGATCGCCCGCCGCCACGTCGAGCGCGCCGTTCACGTTCAGCACGTAGCACTGGTTCGCGATCGCGTTCGCGCGAGCGAGCACGAGCTCCTCCTCACGGTCGGCGGTGCTCGTGAGCGTCGGATGCAGCAGCACCTCGGCGCCCCCGAGCGCGAGCGCTCGGGGGACCTCCGGGAACCACCCGTCGTAGCAGATCAGCATGCCGGCTTTCCCCATGCGGGGCATGTCGACGACGGGCGGAGGCGCGGAGCCGGGGTCGGTGGCCTCGAAGGGCATCCACGGGAAGAGCTTGCGGTAGCTGGCTGCCAGCGAGCCGTCGGGCGCGAACAGCAGCGCCGTGTTGTACGTCTTCCGCCCCGCGGCCTCGTAGATCGAGCCGGCTTGGATCCAGCGACGCGCGCGGCGTGCCACCGCTCCGATGCGTTCGGTGAACGGCCCGGGCACGCGATGACGGTTCCCGTCGATCGCGACGTGCGTCCGGAACGGCATCTCGCCCGCGAGGAACAGCTCGGGGAAGAGGTAGAGCTGCGCCTTCGGGAACGTCCGACGCATCGTGCGCACCTCCGTCGCGAACTTCTCGAACGTGGCCTCGGGGTAACCGCCGACGGGCGAGATCTGTGCTCCCACGACGTGCACGAGCCGCGTCATGACCAGAACGCTAGGGGAAGGGCCCGATGGCGGCGGTCAGACCGTGGCCGGTTCGCCCTCGTTCGCCGAGCCGAGGTCGTCGCCCGCGGGCTCGATCGGGGCCGGGGGCTCGATCCAGCGTGCATCGGGAAGGCCGTTCGCGACCTGCTCGCGCCACCACTGCTGACCCTCCTCGGGCAGCGTGTAGATCGGATCGAAGTACACGTACTCGCGGGAGAGCGCCTCAGGGTCGTCGAACTCGATGCCGGTGCGGTAGTTCTTCGTCCACGTCGAGATGCCGCGCTCTCGGTCGTAGCTCTCGACCATGTGCACCCATCGCTTCCCCACGAACGGCACGTCGCAGATCACGCGCGGCGTGGCGAACCCCGGCATGTAGCCCAGCAGCGCGAACTGCAGATCCTGCGCCTCGGCCACCGACGTGCGCCAGTGCTCGGCGTTGGGGATCATGTCGCACATGTAGAAGTAGTAGGGCATGATCTTGGCGTGATCGAGGAGCATGAAGCAGAGCTCCAGCAGATCGCCCGGTGAGGTGTTCACGCCCCGAAGCAGCACACCCTGGTTGCGCACGTCGCGGAAGCCCGAGTCGAGCACCATGCGAGCCGCGTCGCCGACGAGCGGCGTGACCTGCTGCGCGCAGTTGACGTGGGTGTGCAGCGCGATGTCGACCCCGCGCTCGTTCGCGCGCGCGCCCATGCGCGCGAAGCCAGCTTTCACGTCGTCCTGCAGGAAGTGCTGGGGGATGCCCATCAACCCCTTGGTCGCCAGCCGGATGTCGCGGATGTTCTCGATGTCGAGCAGCGACATCACGAACGCCTCGAGGCGCTTGATCGGCACGTTGGCCATGTCGCCGCCGGAGACGACGACGTCGCGGACCTGGGGCGTGCGGCGCAGATAGTCGAGCATCTGGTCCCAGCGTTCGTTCTGCTTGACCTCGAACTTGTACTTCAGCACCTGGAGCGTGTCGTTGCCGACGAGGTCCATGCGTGTGCAGTGGCCGCAGTACTGTGGGCACGTCGGGATCAGCTCGGCCAGCACCTTGGTCGGGTACCGATGCGTCAGCCCCTCAACGGCCCACATGTCGGCCTCGTGCAGCGAGTCACGGGAGGCCATCGGGTGCGAGGCCCACTCGGTCTCGCGATCGCTGAACGCGGGGGCCATGTACCGGCGCACGCGATCGTTGCGGAGATCCTCGACCTCCATCGTGTTGATCATCTGGGGCGGGATCAGCATCGACATCGTGGCGCGCTCTTCCTGGTCGCGGCGGATGTCCTCGAGCAGGTCCTCGGGAAGGAGGTCGCCGAAGGCCACCTTGAACTCCTTGAGGTTCTTCACGGAGTGCGCGCGCTGCCATTGCGCCGACCCCCATTGCTCCTTCGTGACGTCTCGGTAGCCGGGCAGTCGCGTCCAGTCGGGCTCGACGTACTCGCGCCGCAGCGGGTAGTGGAACGGCTGATCCTCGGCTGCATGGGCCAGAGGTGCGCGATGGGCCGGACGGACGGATCTCGAGTTGTCTGCGGCGCTCACGGGAGCACCTCCTTCACGTGATCGTCGGTCATCCCGATGAGGAACGCGAGGGGAGACCGGGAGGGTTCGTCGGCGTCACTCCAGATGATAGCCGAAGGATGTCCGGTAGGACAGCCTCAGTTCCGGATGATATCCGGCCTTGCGGCGTTCGAAACCACTGCGGGGTCTAGCGGCGGCCGCCACCGCGACGATTGTCGTCGCGACGGGGGCGGCGCTCGATTCGGACCTCGGGCGCCGCCTTCGGCAGACGGGCCTTCATCGGTGCGTGTCCCGTGCGCTCGAACGTCACCATGACGTGATCGGTGCGCTGCTGGCGATCGAGCTCACGCCAGCCGTTGGCGAGCAGGTGCTTCTGCCGGTTGGCCGCGGTCTTGCGGAGGTTGTCGGTGCCGGGCACCTTCACGTAGAGGCGCTCGTGCAGGATCTCTCGGTAGTCAGCCATCGCCGGCTCAGGGTAGCAGGATGAAGCTCTCAGACTTCCTGGCGCACCCGATCGGCGATCGCCGCGGCATCGATGCCCGCCCACGCTCGCATCTCCTCGGGTGAGCCGGAGCCCGGCATGTCTCGGATCGCGAGCTTCACGACCCGGCCCGAGATCGGCCCCGTCTCGGCCAACGCGTCGAGCACGGCATCACCGAGCCCGCCCTCGACACGGTGGTCCTCGGTCACCAGCACGAGCCCGGTGTCGTCGAGCGCACGCCGGAGCGTGGGCGCATCGATCGGCTTCACGGAGTACGCGTCGATCACGCGAACCGACGTCCCCTCGCCCGCCAGGGCGTCGGCTGCCGCCAGGCTCTCGCGCACCGTGACCCCGGCGCACACGAGGGTGGCCACGTCGTTCTCGGAGCTCCGAAGGATCTTCGATCCGCCGACCGGGAACTCCTCGTCGGCGCCGTAGATCGCGGGCGTGGCCTCGCGGGTCGTGCGCAGGTACGAGATGCCCGGAAGATCGCACATCGCCGCCACGAGCTTGACGGTCGAGGTTCCGTCGGCCGGATAGAGCACCGTCGACGAGTGCATCGCACGGAACATGGCGAGGTCCTCGACGGCCATCTGCGAAGGCCCGTCCTCGCCGATCGAGACGCCGGCGTGCGAGCCGCACATCCGAAGGTCGGCCCGGCTGATCGTGCCCATGCGCATCTGGTCGAGCGCTCGGGTGAGGAAAGCTCCGAACGTCGCCGCGAACGCCGTCTTCCCCAAGACCTGCAGCCCCGTCTGCGTGCCGACGACCGCCTGCTCCGCGATGTACATCTCGAAGAACCGTTCCGGCGCGACCGCCTGGAAATCATCGGTGTGCGTGGAGTTCCCGACCTCGCCGTCGAGCACCACGAGGTCCGGCCGGTGCCCTGCGAGCCATGCCAGCGCCTCCCCGAACGCTTTCCTCGTCGGGATCGGGTCGGTATACACCGGGGCCGGCTCGGCGCGCAGCTCGCCGAGCTCCAACGGCTTGATGTCGGGTGGCGAGTTCGGCGTCACCGTCATGGAACGGATGCCGCCGAGCTCCTCGATCGCTTGAGCGGCCTGCTCCTGCGACATCGCCTTGCCGTGCCACCCTTCCTGGTTGGCGACGATCGAAACGCCGTGCCCCTTCTCGGTGCGCGCCACGATCATCGTGGGCCCCGCCGCCTCGGTCGCCTCGGCATACGCGGCGTCGATCGACGCCACGTCGTGCCCGTCGATCTCGATCGTGTGCCATCCATACGCCTGAGCGCGGCGGGCGAAGAGGTCACCGTTCCACCCGTGCATCGTCGGCCCGCGTTGTCCGAGCCGATTCATGTCGAGGATCGCGACGAGGTCGTCCACCTCGTGGAACGCGGCCGCCTCCATGGCTTCCCAGACCGACCCCTCGGACGATTCGGAGTCGCCCAGCAGGACGAAGACACGCCCCCCGGTGCCGTCGAGGCGCATGGCGAGCGCCATGCCGAGCCCGACCGCGAGCCCCTGACCCAGGGAGCCCGTGGCGACGTCGATCCAGGGCAACTCCGGCACCGGCGCCGGGTGACCCTGGAGGGGCGAACCGAACCGGCGGAGCGTGAGCAGCTCCTCGTCGGAGATCGCGCCGATGGCCTTCAACGCCGAATACAGGGCGGGCGCGGCGTGCCCCTTCGACATCACGAACCGATCGTTCGCCGGCGACTTCGGGTCTTCCACGTCGTATCGAAGGTGGCTCGCGTAGAGCACGGCGAGCAGGTGAGCGCACGACAACGACGAGGTCGGATGCCCCGACCCCGCCTCGGTCGTGCAACGGATGCTGTCGACCCCGATCTGTGCGGCGAGGTCGTTCCACAGCTGGACCCGGTCGTCCATCTCTCCCCCTCCGACCCGTCGATGCGCGGGCGATGTCGGCAGCCTACCCACTGCGTGAGGAAGCGTCGCAGGCCACGGGACGCGACCGGAACTCCCGTCGTCGGCGGTCGACGGTGGCTTCGAGCTCTGGCAGGAACCGTTACCCTTCAGTGCAGATGAGCAGTGCGATCCCCTCGTTCCACGATCTCGGTGTTTCCGACGCCGTGATCGACACGCTGGCCGCTCGTGGCATCGAGGAGCCGTTCCCGATCCAGGTGATGGTCCTCGAGGACGCGACGGCCGGTCGCGACACGCTTGCGAGGTCGAAGACGGGGTCGGGCAAGACCCTGGGATTCGCGATCCCCATCGTCGAACGGCTCGACCCGCGGTCTCCACACCGACCCGAGGCGCTGGTGCTCGTGCCCACCCGAGAGCTCGCGACCCAGGTACGCGAAGACTTCGCCGACATCGCCAAGGCCAAGGGCCTCAAGGTGAAGGCCGTCTACGGGGGCACCCGTGTGAGCGAGCAGTCCAGAGGCGTCGGTGACGTGCACATCCTGATCGCCACCCCTGGACGGCTCGACGATCTCGCCCAGCGGAGGTTGGTGCGTCTGGATCGCGTGCGCATCTTCGTGCTGGACGAGGCCGACCGCATGCTCGACATGGGTTTCCAGCCTCAGGTCGACCGCATCGTCCGGCGGCTGCCGAAGGACCGCCAGACGATGTTCTTCTCGGCCACGCTCGACGGGGCGGTCGGGCGCATCGCCGAGGTGTACACACGGGACCCGATCCTCCACGAGATCGACTCTGAGGGCAAGACCGTCGAGGAAGCCGATCATCGGTTCGCGCCCGTGGGGGCTCACGAGAAGCTCGGCACGCTGATCCAGCTCGCGAGGAACGAGGAGCCCGACGGCCTGACGCTCGTGTTCGTCAACACGAAGCGGGCCGTGGACTCGCTCGCGCGACAGCTGCGCGCCCAAGGGGTTCCGGCGGTCGCGATGCACGGCGACATGACCCAGCAGGCTCGCGAACGTGCGCTCCGGCGGTTCGAGGACAAGCACGTCGGCGTGTTGATCGCGACCGACGTCGCCGCGCGCGGGCTCGACCTCGACGACATCACCCTCGTCGTGAACTACGACCCTCCGCAGGACGACAAGGGATACGTCCATCGGGTCGGACGCACCGCGAGAGCGGGCCGAACAGGTACGAGCGTGACCCTCGTGACCCCCGACCAGCTCGGAGACGTGAGCCGCATGGCCGCCCGCCTGGACCTGCACGAGGAGTTCGAGCAGGAGGGGATGAAGGTCGCGCCACCGCGCACCGTCTTCAGCGGCAGCGCTCGCGGTCGCCGGTCAGGGTTGCGAGGACCGAGGCGGCGAAGCTAGCCGGCGGCCCCCGCTCCACCGTCGAGCACCTCGAGCCCGGCCCGCCGGTGCATCGCGAGGATCTCGCCCGGGGCGACGGGCCGCGAGAAATGGAATCCCTGCCCGAGGGTGCATCCCCGATCGGCGAGGAACCGCCACTCGCCCTCGGACTCGATGCCCTCGGCGAGCGGTGTCATGCCGAGGTTCACGGCGAGCGAGATCATCGCCGACACCATGCTGGCGGCGTCG
The DNA here is from genome assembly GCA_035249905.1 of Actinomycetota bacterium. Classification (GTDB taxonomy): domain Bacteria; phylum Actinomycetota; class UBA4738; order UBA4738; family HRBIN12; genus JAOUEA01. Next base: position 59,589 of record DATFFT010000097.1, read on the forward strand.
TGATCCAGGTGGACACCTCTGACGAACGAGCTGTCGATCTTCAGGATGTCCACCGGCATGTGCTTCAGGCGAGCGAGCGAGGAGTAGCCGGTGCCGAAGTCGTCGATCGCCAGCTTCAGGCCGCGGTCGTGGATCTCGGTGAGAACGCCGATCGTGCGGTCGGGATCGGTCATGGCCGTCGATTCGGTGATCTCGACCGTGACCCTCGAAGGATCGACCCCCGCGATCGCGATCGGGGTCACCATCTTCTCCACGAGCTCCTTCTGGAACAGCTGGCGCGGGGACAGGTTGAAGCCCAGCTCGAGCTCGAGGCCCTCCGCGCGCCACTGTGCGTCCTGACGACAGAGCTCCTCCACGACCCATTCGCCGATGGCCTCGATCAGGCCCATCTCCTCGGCGAGCGGGATGAACTCGCCCGGAGGCACGAGCCCGCCGTTGGGCTCCGGCCATCGGATCAACGCCTCGACCCCGACCATGCGACCGGAGTCCAGCTCGATCAACGGCTGATAGTGGAGCATCCACTGCTTGCGTTCGACCGCCTTCCGCAGGCGCGTGGACATCGAGAGCCTCGTCATCGAGTCGCCCGCCTTCTTCGAGTGCATCACGAACTCTCCCGGTCCGTTCCGCTTGGCCTCGAACATGGCGGTCTCGGCGTTCTTCATCAGGGTCACCGCGTCGTCTGCATCCTGCGGGAACACGGCGATGCCCTGGCTCGCCGTCAGGTAGAGCTCGGTTCCGGCGATCCTGAAGGGGGCCCGCATCGCCTCCCGGACCCGCAGCGAGACGGTCTCGGCCGCGATCGAGCCGCCGTCCTGGCCACCAGGGACCGGGGGCGTCATGTCCAGGTCCGCGAGCAGCACGAGGAACTCGTCCCCTCCCGGCCGTGCCACGAGGTCCGTGTCGCGGGTGGCCTCGCGGATGCGCGCGGCGATGACCTTGATGAGCTCGTCTCCGGTCTCGTGCCCGAGCGAGTCGTTCACGAGCTTGAAGTCGTCGAGATCGACCGAGATCACAGCGACACCGAGTCCGCTCCGGCGGGCACGGGCCAGGGACAGCTCGAGCAGCTCGTCGAACATCGCGCGGTTCGGCATGTCGGTCAGCTTGTCGTGGTACGCGAGGTAGGCGATCTGCTCCTCGGCCGCCTTGCGCTCGGTGATATCGAGCATCACGCCCTGGATCTGTGCCGGCTTCCCGTCGGCGCCCGGCAGCACGATGGCGGAGTCGCGGAACCAGAACACCCGGCCGTCACGCGCGACGAGCCGGTACTCGTACACGAAGGGCTTGCCGAGCTCACGGCCCCTGAGGTAGGTGTCGACCGCGCGGTCGCGATCGTCCGGGTGCAGCATGCGGGCCCAGAGAGCGGGATCCCGAACGTACTCCTCGGCCGTGTACCCGAGCAGCGTCTCGATCTGGGGGCTGACGTAGGTCGTGGTCATCCGGTCGTCGGCCACGTCGACGTAGACGATCGCGGGGATCTGCTCGACGAGCGCGCCGTACTTCGTTCGTGCGTCGTGGAGCTGGCCGCGAGTCGACACGTCCTCCGTGACGTCACGCATCATGCCGAGCCAGTACATCGGGACCCCGTGCCCGTCCCTGATCGCCACGCTCTCTTCGTCGATCCACACGACGTGACCATCACGATGGATCGCCCGATATCGCGCCCGGTATGGTTCGAACGTCCTCGCCGCCTCGTTGCTCTCCTCGAGGACCTTGTCGCGGTCGCTCGGATGTATCAGTTCGGTCCAGCTATCCGTGCAGCGCAACCATTCCTCTCGGGTGACGCCCAGCAGCGCCTCGATACCGGGGCTGACGTCGACCATGGCGTCGTCCGGCCCCACGCCGTCGATGTAGATCACCGTGGGGAGGTTGTCGACGATGCCCCGATACCTGACCTCCAGGTCCCGCAGCTGGGCCTGGACGTCCGACAGTCCACCGTCGATGCGTGAGGTGATCTCACGCGGGAACGACCCCTGCCGCGCCGTCGATACGTTCGTCTTCCGAGCTGCCTGGTCGTCGAGGGTCACGCTGCCTGCCGTTCAGTTCGATGCGGGTCGCCGAACCGCTGTCCGACGCTCAGTACATCGGCGGAAGCGGCCGAGAGCTTGAACGCCTTGCTTGACTGCAGGCCAGGCGATCTCGCGCCTCAGCACCCCGTCTCGTCGGGCAGCAGCGGGTCGGAACGCGGGCGCGTACCGACGATCCTCGCTCCTAATGGCGTGAGTTGATTCGCTCGGGCTGCGTGAGGTCCGGGTCGCCACGGTAGGCCGAGACGTAGATCCGGCATCCGGCAGGCCGGTACGTTCGCGCCTGGCTCAGCGACCCTTCGGGAAGCCAGGTCTCGAGCGAGCCGCTACTCCGCATCGGACGGCGTGAAGCCGCCTTCGTACCTCCATCGCAGCACCAGCTCTCCTGGCTCGCCGCCGCGGGTCGGTGAGGGCGTGGAAGGAGCGTCCGCGGATCGGGCTCGGCACACGAGGAGCCGAGCGGGGCCAGGAACGCGATGGAAGCGAACCTCCGAAGTCTCTTGGGCGTCCCCCGGTTCGGTCCGTGTCGGACGCATCCGACCCATGGACCGGTTCCCGGTGCAGGGTACCCTTCGGTCGTGGACGGGCTGATGCGGGCGTTGCGCAAGACCCGACGGGGGCCGGGAGCCGAGCTCGTCGACATACCGATCCCCGAGCCGAAGGACGACGAGGTCCTGGTTCGGGTGCACGCCGCCTCGATCTGCGGCACCGATCTCCACATGCTCGAATGGAACGAGTGGGCCGACGGACGCATCGCCGCCGTCCCGATGACGTTCGGTCACGAGGTGGCCGGCACGGTCCACGCCGTCGGCGACGAGGTGCATCACGTGCAGCCGGGCACCTTCGTCGCCGCGGAGACCCACATCGCGTGCGGTCACTGTTCCACGTGCCAGACAGGTCGGGCCCACATCTGCGAGAACCTGCGCATCCTCGGTGTCGACACGGAGGGCGCCTTCGCCGAGTTCGTCGTCGTCCCCTCGAAGAACGCGTGGGTCATCGGCGAGGGCATCGATCCCGACGTGGCCTCGATCATGGAGCCCTTCGGCAACGCCGTGCACGCCTCGTTCGGCACGGGTGGGGGCGAGGACATCGCCACGAACTCGGTCGCGGTGATCGGCTGCGGTCCGATCGGCATGTTCGCCGTCGGCATCGTGCGGGCGCTGGGCGCGTTCGAGGTCATCGCGATCGAACCGAACGGCTACCGGCGGGGAAAGGCCGCGGCCATGGGCGCCGACGTGCTCGTGGATCCGGCCGAAGTCGATCCGGTCGAGGCCGTGCTCGAGCAGACGAGTGGGGTGGGCGCCGAGGTCGTGCTCGAGATGAGCGGGAACAGCCTGGCGATCGATCAGGGCACCCGCATGCTGGCGCGGGGCGGCCGCATGTCGTTGCTCGGATTGCCCGACGCAGCGGTCTCGTTGGACCTGAACGACCAGGTGATCTTCAAGGAAGCTCGGCTGCAAGGCATCACGGGGCGGGAGATGTTCCGGACGTGGCAGCAGACGACGACGCTCCTCTCGACGGGCAGGGTCGACGTCACACCGGTGATCACGCACAGGTTCCCGCTCGATCGGTGGCAGGAGGCGTTCGATGCGACGGCGTCGGGCAGCTCCGGGAAGGTGATCCTCGTGCCCGACGGCACGGAGAGATGATCGTGCCGAACGGCGCGGAGAGCTGATCGTGTCCAACAACACGGAGACAGGAGGAGGGCACCGCTCGATGTCCGCGCTCGACTACTTGAAGGAAGAGCTGGCGACGCTCGAACGTGACGGTCTGTTGCTGCACCCCCGAACCCTGGAAGGTCCCCAGGGTGCACGGGCACGCTACGACGGCCGCGACGTGATCAACCTGGCGTCGAACAACTACCTCGGTCTCGCCAACCATCCCCGGCTGAACGAGGCGGCCGCTCGAGCTGCGAAGGAGTACGGCGCCGGTTCGGGCGCGGTGCGCACGATCGCGGGCCAGATGACGATGCATCGCGACCTGGAGTCGAGGTTCGCCGCCTTCAAGCACGCCGACGCCGCCTTGATGTTCCAGTCGGGATTCACCTCGAACTCCGGCGCGGTCGCTGCGATCCTCACGAAGGAGGACGTCATCGTGTCGGACCGGCTGAACCACGCCTCGATCATCGACGGCGCCCGTCTCTCGCGCGCGGAGATCGCGGTCTTCGACCACCGCGACGCCGGACACGCCGACCGACTGTTGACCGAGACATCGCGGCCGGGGCGACGCCAGCTGTTGATCACCGACGGCGTCTTCTCGATGGACGGCGACATCGCGCCGCTCCCCGACCTCGTCGAGGTCGCCGAGCGACACGGGGCGATCATGATGGTCGACGATGCCCATGCGAGCGGCGTGCTCGGCGCCGGGGGTGCGGGCACGGTCGATCACTTCGGGTTGCACGGGCGGGTCGACATCCAGGTGGGCACGCTCTCCAAGGCGATCGGGGTGCTCGGAGGGTTCATCGCCGGCCCGGTTCACCTGATCGAGTGGTTGCAGAACCGGGGTCGTCCGTACCTGTTCTCGACGAGCGCGCCGCCGCCGGTCGTGGCCGCCTGCATCGCCGCCCTCGACGTACTCGGCGACGAGCCCGAGCGTCTCCAGCGACTGTGGTCCAACACCGAGTCGTTCAAGGCGGGCCTGCACGAGCTCGGCTTCGACACGGGGGAGAGCCAGACGCCGATCACCCCGGTGATCACCGGTGACGAAGAGCGAACGCAGCGATTCGCGGTCCGGCTGTTCGAGGAAGGTGTGTTCTGCCCGGCGATCGTGTTCCCGACGGTCGGCAAGGGGTCGGCGCGCGTCCGTACGATCGTCACCGCGGATCACACCGAGGACGATCTGCGCACGGCCTTGGAGGTGTTCGGCCGGGTGGGGACGGAGCTGGGGTTGCGCTGAGGTCGTTCAGCTCGTCGACGTGACGACCCGCGCCTGGATGCCGGCCAACAACAGGTCGAGGCCGAAGTCGAACTGCTCGTCGGGGTCGCATTCAGCGAGATGCGGCAGCGCGGCGACGAGGCACGGCACCTGGTCCGCAGACAGGTGCCGTGCGAACTGCTCATCGGGAAGCTTCGCGTTCACCGCGTCGAGATCGACGGTCTTGCCGCCCCGGCTGGTGCCGGCAGAGAACATCGCGCCGACCTCCATCATCACGACGCCCATGATGTAGCCGCCCAGGACGTTGAAGACGAGGACGCCCTCGCGGGGGTCCATGCCGGTGCGTGTGATGACCCGGAGGGCGAACTCCATGGGCATCAAGGCCTCGAGCTCGGTCATCGGGCGCTGTCGCTCCGCCCAGAGCGCGATCACGTTGGGGTGCTGCCGCAACACACGGCGCCATTCACGAGCGCCGTCGCGCGCGACCTCGATCCACGGCCGGTCCTCGTTCGGATAGCGGAAGTCGCACATCACCATCGCGCAGACGCCGTCGAGCAGATCGTCCTTGTCGCGAACGTAGTGGTAGAGCGACATCGCCTCGACACCCACGTCGCGAGCGACCCGCCGCATCGAGACGGCCTCGAGACCTTCCTCGTCCATGATGTGCATCGCCGCCTCGACGATGCGTTCCCGCGTGAGTCGCTCCCGCGGAAGCGCTTGGGCCTTCGCCTTTCGGTTCCTTGCGGACATCTCCACCCGTTCCTCGAACGTTCGCGTGATCTCGGGGTTGACAGGCTTACGGTGTATGCCTATTCTCCCGTACATCGTAAGCATACACCGTACGTCAACGTCGGCTGTGAGCCGGCGCAAGAAGGGGGGGAACGCCGGATGCGCATCAATCCCGAGTCGCTCGCGAAGGCGAGCAGCCGCCATCCGTGGAGGGTGGTGACGATCTGGGTCGTCTTCCTGGCGGCAGGCATCGCCTCGGCCGCCACGCTGCTCGGCCCGGCGTTGACCACCGACTTCGATTTCACCAACGTCCCCGAAGCCAAGCGGGCCATGCAGATCCTCGAGGACCAGAACCTGTCCGAGGACGTCATCTCGGAGACGTTCGTCGTCGCCGGCGAGCCCGGCGCGATCGAGGACCCCGCCTTCGTCGAGCAGGTCAACGGCTTCATCACCGAGCTCGACGGCCTCGGGCCCGACGTGTTCGCCTCGCTGCCGACGGTGTTCCCGTTGACCGAGGAGCAGGCCGCCGACCCGCAGGTGGCGGCGCTCGGTCCCATCCCGTCCGAGGACGGGTCGGCCGTGCTCTTCACGGGCGTCTACGCCGGGGACATCGACGAGGCCACGCCGCACTTCGAAGACGTGGAAGCGGCGCGCGAGGCGGTCTCGACCGAAGGCGTCGAGGCCCACGTCCTGGGCGCGGTGAGCTCGTCCGAGGATTTCAGGGTGATATCCGAGGAGGACCTCGCGTTCGGTGAAGGCATCGGGGTCACCGCCGCGATCATCGTGCTGTTGATCGTCTTCGGAGCGATCGTCGCGGGTCTGCTCCCGTTGCTGAAGACGGTCCTGTTCACGCTTCCCATCACGCTGGGCATCGTCGGCCTGCTCGGGACGCTGTGGGACTTCAGCTTCTTCACGCCCAACCTGATCACGATGATGGGCATCGCGGTCGGCGTCGACTACGCGCTGTTCATCGTCTCCCGCTATCGTGAGGAACGGCACAGGGATCGCGTCAAGCTCGACGCGATCCGGGCCTCGGGAGCCACGGCCTCCCGGGCGGTGTTCTTCAGCGGCATGACCGTCGTGATCGCGTTGGCCGGCATCATGGTCGTGCCGACCACGATCTTCCGGAGCCTCGCCGGCGGCGCGATCATCGTGGTGCTCGTCTCGGTCGCATCGTCGATGACGCTGCTGCCTGCCGTGCTGGCGCTGCTCGGCGATCGCGTCAACTGGCCGTATCTGTCGCGTGTCCCCACCTTGCTCGTGTTCGTCTCGATGCTGGTGGGCGGTGCCGTGGTGGGGGGCGCGCTCGCCGGCGCGGGAGCGTCCGTCGTCGCTCCGATCGGCGGGCTCGTCGGCTTCATCGGCGTGGGCATCATCGTCAACCGCTTGATCAAGCGGGGCGCGTTCGCTCGCTACTCCCGTCCGGAGGGGTCCAGCCTCAGCAGTGAGGGCGGGTTCTGGGACCGCGTGACCCGCGCGGTCATGGGGCGTCCGGTTGCGTGGTTGACGGTCGGCGGCGCGTTCATGGTCGCCCTGTCGCTGCCGTACTGGTTCCAGGGGCACCCCGACGGTGAGGGCAGCGGGATCAAGACGGGATTCGCCGGCATCAGCACGCTGCCCGAGGGGATCCAGACCAAGGAAGCCTACGACGTCATCGTCGAGCGGTTCCCGAAGGCAGGGGCACAGGCGACGGTCGAGGTCGTGATCGAGGCCGACGGCCTCGGTACCCCCGGCGCCGAGCCGGGCGCTCCCGGGGAGCTGACCGGCGAGGTCGCGGCAGCGATGGGGTCGCTGGAGTCGGCGATCGCCGAAGATCCCACGCTCGGCACGCCGGCACCGCCACTCGTGAGTCAGGACGGATCGGTCGCGATGGTCGAGATCCCGCTCGCGGGCGCCGCGACGGATCCGGCGAGCGAGGCAGCGGTCGCGACGGTCGCGAGCCTCCGCGAGACCTACGTGCCCCAGGCGTTCGCGGACAGTGACGCCACCGTGCTCGTGGGTGGTGAGACGGCGTTCGTGAAGGACTTCTTCGACATCTCCGACACGTACACACCGTTGATCATCCTGGTCGTGTTGGGATTGTCGTTCCTGCTGCTGACCGTCGTGTTCAGATCGCTGGTCGTTCCGGCGAAGGCGATCGTGATGAACCTGCTGTCGGTCGGAGCGGCGTACGGGCTGATCGTGCTGGTGTTCCAGAAGGGTGGTCCGGCGATCGGCGAGTCGATCGCGAACCTGTTCGGGTTCGTGCAGGTCGACGCGATCGAGGCGTGGTTGCCGCTGTTCCTCTTCTCGATCCTGTTCGGCCTGTCGATGGACTACCACGTGTTCCTGCTGAGCAGGATCCGCGAGCAGTACGACAAGACCGGCGACAACGCGGCGTCGGTCGCCTACGGACTCCGGACCACCGGCGGCATCATCACCGGCGCCGCGATCATCATGGTCGCCGTCTTCGCCGGGTTCGCGGCCGGCCGACTGACCTCGCTGGAACAGATGGGCTTCGGGCTCGCCGTCGCCGTGTTCCTCGATGCCACGGTCGTTCGTTCGATCCTGGTTCCGTCGACGATGCGGTTGCTCGGCGATCGGAACTGGTACCTGCCGCGGTGGTTGCAGTGGCTCCCCAAGATCGATGTGGAGGGACACGACGTCTCGAGCGAGACGATCTTGGTACCCGACACACCCGGGGAGCTCGTGGAGGCCGAGTCGAGGGACTAGCCGCGCGCATCGTCAGGGGGGACGGGGCCCACGCCCCGTTCCCCCCTTCCCTCGTCCGTGGCTCGGGGGGCGGCGAGGCCGATCTCTCACCCTCTGGGGCCGAGGTCTCGTCCGGCGTCGCGCGCGATCCAGCGGGCGCTCCTGCTGCCGAGCCCGAGCAGGCGCTCGGCCTCCTCGATCGTCGCGTCGCGGAGCACGAGGTTGCGCTTGCCGATCTGGCGGAGCGCCCAGCTGACGGCCTTCTTCACAACGGTGCGTTCGTCGGTCGCCGCCCGCCGGATGCGGGGGAGCCATGCCGTGAAGTACGGGTCCGGCCGGTCGTGATCGTGCACCGCCTGCACGGCGACGATGCTGAACGCCGCGCGCTTCACGTACCCCTCGGGACTCCGCGCCCATGTGCGGGCGGCCCGGTCGACGCCGGCGACGGAGCGGAAGAGGTTGTTGCAGACCTGATCGCAGAGGTCCCAGGAATCGAGATCGGCGGCCCAGGCGTCCATCTGCGCCCGAGACACCTGCGTTGGGTCATCGACCATCGAGGCCAGGATGCGTGCCTCGTGGATCCCGGTCGCCCACAGGTCGAGCGCGAGCTCGTGGTCTCCTCGGTGGGCGCGGGCGATGCGGCGCAGGTGCGGGATCGACACGCCCAACGCTCTGTCCACCGTGATGCCGACCCGGGCCATGCCCGGTTTCCTCGAAGGATCGGCCACCTTCCGGAGCTCGGCGACGACGGTGCGGGTCGTGGAGCTCACGGAGGGCCTGCGCGACGGACGTCACGGCCAGCGGGGAGCCTGGCGAAGGGATGACGCCGCGTCGGTCCTGGGAAGATGGGGCGATGGCCGATCCATCGGCACCCACCTCCACGCGGCTTCCCGGGTCGAAGCTGCTCGGCGCCGCCGCGCTCGTCACCGCCGACGCCGTGGCCCTGCTCGCGTTCGTCGCGGTGGGCATGCGATCGCATCAGATCGGCGCGGCCGCCGAGGTGGCGGCACGCAACGCGGTGCCGTTGGCCGTGACCTGGGCGCTCGTGAGCCTCGCGGTCGGCACCTATCGGCGACGAGATCTCGTGTCGTTGCTGACGACCTGGGTCGTCGCGGTGCCGCTCGGGTTGCTGGCCCGCACGTGGTGGGTCGGTTCTCCGCAGGGTGGACGGGTCGCGGTGTTCCTGGGCATCGGGATGGGCTTCACGCTCGTGTTCCTGATGATCGGCCGTGGGATCGCGGCCGCGATCACCCGAACGCGACCCGTGTGGCGAGCGCGGATCAGTACCGATCGTCGCGGGGCGGCAGGTGAGCCGGGTCACGGTCTGCCTCGTTCACGCGGTACCGGGTGACCCGCTGCTCGGTGAGCTGCGAGTCGATCTCCGATCGGAACTGACGGACCTTCCGCCTCAACGCCCACCAGGCGAGCGCCCCGAGTACCACGGCGGTCAGCACGGCCGTGATCACGAGGAAGGCCACCGCTTCGAGCACCTCGCCCAGCACGCCGAAGACGGCGGCGAGGAACAGCAGGATCAGCACCACCACGAACATCGTGCCCCTAGGGTAGCGTCGGTTCGCGCGAAGCGATGATGCGCCAGGTGCCTGGAGGCGGCTCCTCGGCGATACTGCGCGGCATGGCCGACGGATTCCGATCGCCGCTCACCACCGACGCGAACGCCGGGAAGGTTGCGCTCGTCACCGGCGGAGGCACGGGCATCGGCAGGGCGACGACGCTCGAGCTGGCACGCACCGGCGCGCGCGTCGCGATCTGCGGCCGGCGAGCCGAGCCGCTCGATGCGGCGCGAGCGCTACTGGAGGCAGGGGGCCACGAGGTCCTCGCCGGCACATGCGACGTGCGGGAACCCGACCAGGTCGACGGGTTCCTCGACACGGTTGGAGAGCGGTTCGGTGCTGTCGACGTGCTCGTGAACAACGCGGGGGGACAGTTCGCCGCCCCTGCCGAGGACATCTCCCTCAAGGGCCTCAGGGCGGTGCATCGTCTGAACGTCGACGCGGTGTGGCACGTGACGCATCGGGTGGCGACGAGATGGATGATCCCGCGGCGCCGCGGATCGATCTTCTTCCTCGGGTTCAGCCCGCGTCGGGGCGTGCCGATGATGGCCCACTCGTCGATGGCGCGCTCGGCGCTCGAGACGATGGCAGCGTCGCTGTCGAACGAGTGGTCGCGGTACGGCATCAGGGCGGTCTGCGTCGCGGCCGGCTTGATCGCGACCGAGGGCCTGCGCCAGTACGGGGGCCCCGAGATCGTGGACGAGCTGGCGGCCCAGGTGCCGATGCGTCGCGCCGGGCTGCCCGAGGAGGTCGCCGCGACCATCGCGTTCCTCGCATCGGCGGGCGGCGCTTACGTCACGGGCTCGACGGTGCTCGTCGACGGTGGAGCCGACGCCTGGGGGCAGGGTGAGCGGCCACCGGAGCCGGAGGCGCCCCCGCCCGGATGACCGCGGTTCCTTGCGGCCGTCGCGTCGCATCGCGGAAGATGGGGCCGTGGGTGAAGTCCTCGACCGACGGACGTTCCTGCGCCGGCTGGCGGCCGCGGGCATCACGCTGCCCGCTGCCGCGGCGGCGGCATGTGAGCGCACGACGCCGACGCGGGCCGATCCCCCGGTCCTTTCGAGCCCGATGGGGCCCACCTTCGAATCGGGCAAGACGATCGAGCGCACGGCCGTGCTCCGCGTCTACGAGTGGCGGGAGTACCTGTCGAAGGACACGCTGCGCTCGTTCGAAGGGCTGTACGCCGACGGCGATGTGCGGGTCGAGGTGGAGAGTTTCACGCACATGGACGAGGCGGTCGCTCGCCTGCGTGACCCGGCCACGCAGTTCGACGTCTTCTTCCCCACCATCGATGCGCTGCCCGGGTTGGTCGACGCCGGCATCCTGCGGCCGCTCGATCACGGACAGCTACCGAACCTCGGCAACCTCTGGCCCTGGTTCCGCGAGGGCGATGGACCCTTCTACGACCGGGGGCAGCGCTTCACGCTTCCCTACACGGTGTACGTGAGCGGCATCGCGTGGCGCGACGACATGTTGGCATCGGCCGACACCCCTGGGTCCACGAGCGACCCGTGGGGCGTGTTCTGGAACCCCGACTACCGGGGCAAGGTCGGGATGTACGACGGCTACCTCGAGGCGTTGTCGCTCGCGCTGCTCCGCGGCGGGGTGGCCGACGTGCGTGGGGCCACCGACGCACAGCTCGGGGAAGCGGCCCGGGCGCTCTCGGACGCCGTGGCGATCGCCGACGTGCGCTTCACGAACGACGGCGTCGAGGAAGGGATCCCCGAAGGCGAGTTCGCGGCCCACCAGGCCTGGTCGGGCGACGTCTTGGCGGCTCCGCGCTACGCCGCCGAGGAACGTGGATACGGAGCGACAGGAGGGGGCTACGGTCCCGGGTACGAGCTGGGCTTCTGGTCCCCGCCGGGGTCGGAGAAGATCGTGGGGTGCGACCTGATGGCCGTCTGCGAACGAGGCCGTCATCCCGATCTCGCGCATGCGTTCCTGAATCATCTGCTCGACGTCGAGGTCGGTGTCCGGAACTTCCGATGGAACGGGTATCAGCCGCCGCTGGACGGCATCACGCCGGCCGGGTTGGGGGGGTCCGATCCGAAGTGGAAGATCGAGATGCCCCCGAACCTGCTCACGACGCTCCTCGACGATGACGCCTTCTCGGATGCCCAGATGCTCGTGGGGTTCGGGCCGAGCGAGCGGGCCCGATGGCTCGACTACTGGAAGCTCGTCGCCCCGGGCACCTGACCGGGTGATCCGACCCGTTCGGGCAGCCACGTGAGGTCGGCGTCGTAGGCCTCGAGCACCGCTCGGAACTCGCCCGAGACGGCGTCGACGACCTGCACGAGCACGTTGCTCGGCGTGCACCCGTCGCCTTGGCCGCTGCGGGAGGGGGAAACGAAGTCGCCTTTCGCCGTGAAGTAGCACAGGTCGCTCGTGAAATAGACCCACGAGGGGCCCCAGTCCACACCTTCGGACGGGTTCTCGACCGCGGCGAGGGTCACCGACACCTTCGCGCCCCGGCCCGCTCCGGGCAGGTCACGCCATGCCGTCAGGGGGTCGACCTCGGTGGCGAAGCCCTCGAGGGGGACCAGGTCGTAGCCGAACGTGCCCGGGATCTCTTGGCGTTCGGACTGATGGAGAGAGGCGTAAGGATCGGAACCGCCTCCGCACGCGGAGGCGGCCAGAAGGAACACGGTCGCGATGGCACCGACCCGCACGTCGCGAGCGTACCCCGCAGGGGCGGCGAGCCGACAGGGAAGGACCACGAGCCGGCGCGATAGGCTTCCGACTCGATCGGTCTCCGGGAGGCGAGCTGAGATGGCAGATGCGCTGCAGAACTACATCGACGGGAAGTGGGTCGACGCGGTCGAGGGCGGGAGGTTCGACGTGTTCGACCCTTCCACGGGCGAGGTGATCGCCACCGCCGCCGACTCGCAGCCGGCCGACGTGGACCGAGCGGTCGAGGCCGCCCGCCGCACGTTCGACGAAGGCACGTGGTGGCCGGGAACGCCGGCGCGTGAGCGGGGCAGCATCCTGCTGCGTGCGGCCGACATCGTGCGTCGTGAGCGTGACCGTCTCGCGGCGCTCGAGTCGCGCGATGTCGGGAAGCCGATCGGGGAAGCCGGCGACGACATCGACGAGGTCGCCTTCATGTTCGAGTACTACGGAGGGTGGGCCACCAAGATCGCCGGCGAGAGCCAGCACGTCGACGCCGACGCGATGTTCATGGTCTGGAAGGAACCGGTCGGGGTCGCCGTCGGCATCACCCCGTGGAACTACCCGATGATGATGGCCGCGCAGAAGGTGGCCCCGGCGATCGCGGCGGGGTGCACGTTCATCCTGAAGCCGCCGGAGCAGACGCCCCTCACGTGCCTCGAGATCCCGAAGATCCTCGAGGAAGCCGGTCTGCCCGCGGGCGTCTTTCACGTGCTCACCGGCTTCGGCGAGACCGCGGGCGCTCCGCTCACGACCCACCCGGGCGTCGACAAGGTGGGCTTCACCGGGTCGCGCGAGGTCGGCAAGATCATCATGCGCAGCGGTGCCGACACGCTCAAGCGCGTGACGCTCGAGCTCGGGGGCAAATCACCGAACATCGTGTTCGCCGACGCCGACTTCCCGGCGGCGATCGAGGGCTCGGCGAACGGGGTCTTCTGGAACCAGGGTGAGATCTGCTCAGCCGGAACCCGCGTGTTCGTCGACGGCGGCATCTACGACGACGCCGTGAACGCGCTGGTCGACCGGGCGGCCTCGGTGAAGGTCGGCGACCCCCAGGACGAGACCACGACGATGGGTCCGTTGATCTCGAAGGAGCAGCAGGAACGTGTGGAGAGCTACCTCGAGGTGGGCGCCTCGGAGGCCCGGCTCGCCGGTCAGGGCGCGACGCCTGACGATCCGAAGCTCGCGAGTGGATACTTCGTGCCGCCGACGGTCTTCGCCGACGTGGACAACTCGGCTCGCATCGCGCGCGAAGAGATCTTCGGGCCCGTGATGGCGGTGATCCCGTTCCGCTCCGTCGACGACGTCGTCGCGATGGCCAACGACAACGACTACGGCCTGGCCGCGGCGATCTGGACGAACGACGTCAAGAAGGCGATGCGCACCGCCCAGGCGATCCGCGCCGGCATCGTGTGGATCAACGACACGCAGCCTGCGCCGACCGAGATGCCGTGGGGCGGCTACAAGCAGTCGGGCGTCGGCCGCGAGCTCGGCAAGCACGGTCTCGACGACTTCCTCGAGGAGAAGGCCGTCTACCTGAACCTCGCCGACTGACCGGATCGGAAGCGGACCACCTCAGCCGATGGGTGGGGGACCGGCTTTCCATCTCGCGCAGGTGAACGTCGCGCGGCTCCGGGCGCCCCTCGACTCGCCGACGATGCAGGCGTTCGTCGAGGGACTGGAGCCGATCAACGCTCTGGCCGACGACAGCGTGGGGTTCGTGTGGCGGCTGCAGACCGACGACGGCGACGCCACCGCGCTCCGGGTCTTCGACGACGACATGCTGATCGTGAACATGTCGGTGTGGGAGTCGATCGACGCCCTCGGAGCGTTCGTGTTCCGCACCGAACACGCCGGATACCTGCGGCGCCGATCCGAGTGGTTCGAGCGGCTCGTCGACGCGTCGACCGCGCTGTGGTGGATCGCGGCCGGCGCGGTTCCGACGATCGACGACGCGAAGCAGCGGCTCGAGTTGCTGCGGGCGAACGGCCCCATGCCCGAGGCGTTCACGCTCCGGGCTACCTTCCCTCCTCCCCAGGAGGGTTCGCGCGAGGGGCCGCCAGGCCGGCGAGGATGATGCCCGCCGTCGCGACGACGATCACCGACATCGCGGCGCGTAGGTCGACCGTCTGCGCGACGTAGCCCAGTAGCGGCGGGCTCCAGATGAACCCGGTGTAGCCGACCGTCGTGACCGCCGTGATCGCGCTCGTGGGGTGCTCGTCGATGCCCTCGATGAGGCTGAACCCCGCCGGCGCGGCCGCGCTGATCGTGAAGCCGAGGATCAGGAACGCGGCGCCCACGACCGCGACGTCGTCCGTGAGCGTCGCGAGCAGGCCGCCGGCCAGCGAGCCGAGTCCCGCCACGATGATCGTCGTGCGCGGCCCGAGCCCGAACAGCACCTTCCCGGCGAACAATCTCCCGAAGAAGATCGCGCCCGAGAACGCGATGAACGCGATCGCTGCCATCGTGGCCGAGCCGCCCAGCTCCCGCCGCACGTACAGCCCCGACCACACGTCCATCGAGCCCTCGACGAGGAACGCGAACAGCACGACGAGGGCCGGGACCCATAGGCCCGGAGCGCGGAACAACGCGGAGACCGACAACGCCATCTGCGCTCCCTCGGGACCGCGCTCGGGAGGGGCCGTCCGGGCGTTCCATGCAGCGGTGACGGCGAGCGCGATGCCCGCGTACGCGAGCCCCCAGCGGAAGTCGAACCCGGCGGCGAGCACGGCGCCCGTCAGGGCCGCGCCGCTCACGCCTCCGAGCGCGTACGACGCGTGTAGCCACTGGAGCACCGGTCGTGCCCGCGCGACCTCGACCCGCTGAGCGGCGACGTTCATGTACACGTCGATCAGGCCGTTGCCCGCACCAACGACCAGGAACCCGAGCACGACGACCTGGGTCGGGAGGAACGCGATCACCCCCGCGCCCGCGGCGAGCACGACCAACGAGGCCGGCACGACCGTGGAGAGCGGCAGCCGCTGCAGCCTCGGGGCGAGGAGCAGCATCACCGCGACCGCCGTGAGCGAGAGCATCGTGTAGAGGACCCCGAGGCGGCTGTCCGAGAGCCCGTGATGCTGCTGGAACTCGAGCACGAGGATCACCCAGACGCCCCAGAACTGGCCGAACGTCAGATACCCGGCGAGCAGCGGAAGCGTGGCCCTGCGGGCCGACCTCGGATCGAGCGTCGAGCGATCGTCCGTGACGGCCGCCGCGGGCGGGGCGAACTCGTCCATCGACGCATGATGTCATGCGGCGTCCTCGCCCCGGGAACGATTGACCTGCCGTGGCACGACTGGACTAGACTCCGCGTCCATGGCAGGGGGACAGGTCCAACTCGTCGATCTCGTCAAGCGATTCGGAGACTTCACCGCGGTCGCGGGTCTCAACCTCGAGATGCCCTCGGGCGAGTTCTTCTCGCTGCTCGGTCCCTCGGGCTGCGGCAAGACCACGACGCTGCGCATGATCGCCGGGTTCGAGCGCCCGAGCGAAGGTCAGATCTTGCTCGACGGCCAGGACATGGCGCAGACCCCTCCACACCGGCGCAACGTGAACACCGTCTTCCAGAACTATGCGCTCTTCCCCCACCTGACCGTGGAGGAGAACGTCGCGTTCGGCCTCAAGTACAAGGACGTCTCGAAGCAGGAGATGCGCGATCGCGTCGGCAGCTCGCTCGAGCTGGTGGCCCTGACGGGGTTCGAGAAGCGCCGTCCGACCCAGCTCTCGGGGGGGCAGCAGCAGCGCGTCGCGCTCGCCCGAGCGCTCATCCTCAACCCCGCCGTGCTGTTGTTGGACGAGCCGCTCGGCGCGCTCGACGCGAAGCTGAGGAAGCGCCTGCAGATCGAGCTGAAGGCATTGCAGGAAGAGGTCGGCATCACGTTCATCTACGTGACCCACGACCAGGAGGAAGCCCTGACGATGTCGGACCGCATCGCGGTGATGTCGCAGGGAAGCGTCGAGCAAGTGGGTCCCCCCAAGGAGATCTACGAGGAGCCGGCGACGGCGTACGTGGCCGACTTCCTCGGCGTGTCGAACCTGATGGAGGCGACCGCGGCCGGGGAGACGTCGGGCGGCTGCTCGGTCTCGATCGGCGAGTTCCGGTTCACGGCCGGCCAAGGCGACGCCGACACGCGAGGGCAGGCCAAGGTGACGATCCGGCCCGAGCGCGTCGACCTCGAGGCCCAGGGCACGAGCGGCGAGAACCGCGTGCCCGGCATGGTGGAGCGCGTGGTCTACGTCGGCTCGGTGCTCCAGGTGTTCCTGAACCTCGCGCCGGGGGAGCGCATCCAGGCCTGGATGCAGAACGAGGGCGGCGCGTTGCCGTTCGCGTCGGGCGCCCCGGTGACGGTGCACTTCCCCCCGGAGGCGCTCCGCGTGCTCCCGGAGGCCGGCACGGCCGTGCTCGAGGATGCGGAGCTCGGAGCGACCGTCGACCAGAGCTGACCCACCCGCCGGCGCCGGACGCCTCATCCGCCCGGGTTAGAGCTGCATCAGATCGGATGCCCCCGAGCTGCGCTGCCCGCGGTTCAGCCGTCGGTAGAGGAGCAGGCCGACGCCGACGATGGTCAGGGTCGTGATCAGCATCACGGTGGCGGCAGCGTTGATCTCGGGGGTGGGCGAGGCTCGCGAGGCCGAGTAGATCTTCTGCGCGATCGTCTCGCTGCTGGCGGGGCCCGACAATGCGTTCACGGTCACGAAGTCGTCGACGACGTCAGCGAAGACCAGGGCGACGCTGGCCAGGATCGCGGGGGAGATGAGCGGCAGCAGGATCCGCCGGATCGACTGGCTCGGGGTCGCGCCCAGGTCCATCGCCGCCTCCTCGTACTCCGGACCGATCGTGAGGAGCCGGGCTCGAACGATCACTGCGGGATAGCTGACCTGGAAGACGGCGAGCCCGAGGGTCTGGGCCGGCGTGCCCAGGTTGACGACCGTGAGCAGGGTCGTGAACAGGATGAACAGCGAGGTGCCGAGGATGATCTCGGGCACCACGAACGAGAGGAGCATCACGAAGTTCGCCCCGCGGGCCGGCCGCCCGTGCCACCGGTCGACGGCGATCGCGAAGAGGGTGCCGATCGGCACGGTGATCAGCACGACGAGGATCGCCAACCTGTAGGTCTGCACGATCGCGGCCTGCATGATGGGGTCGTGGAGGATCGAGTCGAAGGGGTCGGCCGTCCACCACCGCAGGGAGAACCCCTGCCAGACGATCCGCGAGCGACCGTCGTTGAACGAGAAGATCACGGCGATGACGACCGGGAGCAGCGACCACAGCAGGTAGCCGATCGTGACGCCCTGTAGGACGCGCGGCTTCCGCCAGGGGTTCTTGAAGTACCCTCGCGCGGGGGTCTTCGTCGCGGCGGCTTCGAGGCCCACGCTCACGCGCGCTCCGAGGCTCGCCGGGTCTCGCGCAGGTAGTAGAGCATCGGCACCAAGACGATCACGGACAGGATGATCACGAGTGACGCCGTCCTCGTCTTGCCGCCGGAGAGCTCGTTCTGCACGGCGATCAGGTTCCCGAACATCTGGGTCCTCGTCGAGCCGAGCAGGTCGTTCGTGTAGTAGTCGCCGAACATCGGCAGCGTGACGATGACGAGGCCCGTGAGGATCGCGGGCCGAGACATCGGCAGCGTGACGCGCCAGAACGTCTGACGTCCGCTCGCGCCGAGGTCTCGCCCCGCCTCGAGCAGGTTCTCTTGGATGCGATCCAGCGAGGCGTAGATCGGCAGGATCATGAACGGGATGTAGCCGTAGACGAGTCCGAGGATCACCGTGATCGGCAGCCCGGACAGCAGGTCGGTCTCCCGGAAGCCGAACGGCCCCAGCAGGACGTTGATCGGGCCCCCGGTGTCGAGCAGCCCCTGCCAGGCGTAGATGCGCATCAGGTAGCTGATCCACAAGGGGGAGATCAGCAGGATCAGGACGAGCCCCTTGTACTTCGTGGTCTTCCGCGCGGTGAAGTACGCCACGGAGTATCCGAGGACGAGGCAGATCGCCGAGGCGGAGAACACGAAGGCGAACGTGCGGATCAACGCGTCCTGGTAGATCGCGTCGGGCCCCCAGAACTGGCTGAGGGTCTGATTGAACGTGTCGAAGGACCACCACCAGGGCGCGTAGTAGGGCACGGCTCGGCCGAACCGTTCGAAGTCGGTCGTGCCGAATGCGACGGAGATGACGACGTAGGCCGGCAGCACGAAGAGGAACGCCAGCACCACGATGCCCGGCACCGAGAACGAGGGCCAGTACCAGCGCGGGTACCACACCCCCGTCTCGGCGGCCGCCTGTCGCTCGCCACGGCGCCCGCGTCGGCGCTGCGGCTCCGGCTCGGACCCGGCGTCCGGACTTGTCGCGTCGGTCGTCCGGGCCACTAGGACGTGATCTCAGTCCACGCTGCTTGCCAGAGCTGGTCGACCTCCGGGGGAAGCTCGTAGGGCGTCAGGTCCTGCGCGAACATGTCCTGGCTCACGACCGCCATCGGCATGTTCGGTGGGACCACGCCGTCGGCGATCAGCTTGTCCGGCTCGATCGAGGTCAGCGGCGGCTGGTAGCCGTTCCAGTATCGGAAGTTGTCGTAGGCGACGCGCTCGTCGAGGAAGAAGTTGATGAACTCGTGCGCGAGGCGCGGATTCGTGGCTCCCGAGGGGATCGCGATCAGGTCGTTGTCGGTCATGGACCTGCCCGGTTCAGGACGCCAGTACCCGAGCACGTCCCAGTCAACGCCCTTTGGCAGGTACCACTGCGCGCCGACGATGTCGCCCGACCACGACTCCGCCACCGTGTAGTCCCCAGCGGGGAGCTTCGCGTACACGCCGTTGATCGTGAGCCTCGCCCCGTTCTGGTCGATCGTCTCCAGGACCGCGTTCTTGGCCTCCTCGATCAGTGCGGGGTCGTCGGTGTTCACCTCGAGGCTTCCGTTGCGGAGGATCGCGACCGCGATCGTGTCGCCGTATGAGTTGTAGAGGCTGATCTCCCCTTCGTACTCATTGTTCCACAGCGCGTCCCAGCCCTGCGCGGCGATCTCGTCGTCAGTCACACGATCACGCCGGTACGCGACGCCCCACGTGTAGATCGTGTAGGGGACCGTGTAACGCCACTCGCGATCGTAGTAGGGGCCGGGGTCCGAGTAGATCGGCCACATGTTCTCGATGTTGGGGATGAGCTCGTGCTGCAGCGGCTGGACCAGGTCGTTCTGGACGAGGCGTCGCAGGTAGCCCTTCGTCGGGAAGAACACGTCGGGCTGGACCTGCCCCGACTCGACCTTCGCGATGCCCTCCTCCATGTTGTTGAAGGTGGTGATCTCGACCTCGACACCGAACTTCTCTTCGAACTTCGCGATCTCTTTCTTGTAGATGTAGTCGGCCCAGTTGTAGTAGATGAGCGGCCCCGACTCGATCGGCGTGTCGGCCGGGATCGGGTCGACGTTGAGGGGCAGGGTCACTGGGTCGTCGAGCGTGGCGATGGGGATGTCGCTCGCCGGTGAGCCGTCTCCGCCGGACCCCTCCCCGGGCTTCGAACAGGCGGCGAGGATCGCGGCCAGCGACGGTACGGCGACCGCGCTGCCGGCCGCCCTTCCCAGGAACTGCCGCCTGGACCAATGCCGCTCCATCGGATGTCTCGCCGTCATGTCGCATCCCTTCCGTCGGCCCAGCGGGCGAACTGAGCGGCCGTTCAATCACCGAGGGCGCTGAGTACCATACGCGCCTCGTGTCATGCAAGTCTCGCCCATGGGCGCCGTTCCCGGATAGCCCGATCGCACCCCGTCTCTGATGGATACGCATGCGCGCTCGATCGTGATTGGTGCCGGGTTCGCCGGACTCTCGGCCGCGATCGCGCTGGCCGACGAGGGCGTCGATCTGACCGTTCTCGAGGCACGGGAACGCGTCGGTGGCCGGGTGTGGTCGATCACGCTCACGAACGGCGCCGTCGTCGAGCTCGGTGGCGAATGGATCATGGCGGATGACTCGGTCGTGCACGAGACCGCGTCACGCTTCGGCGTGCCGCTCGTGGAGACCGGGGCTTCGTTCGGGCGCCGGGAACCCTGGGGTGAGGGGGCCGCGACGCTCGAGGCGCAGGACGTCTTCCTCGAAGCCGCCGACGCGGCGCTTGCGGCGCTTCCGCCCGATCGCGTGGCAGCGATGAACGTCTGCGAGTTCCTCGAGGGGGTCGAGGGGGACCCGGCGGCCCGGTCGATCGTGGCGCTGCGGCTCGCAGGCACATGTGCTCGGGAGCTCCGTGAGGTCTCGCTCGCCTCGCTCGCCTCGTTCGGTGGGGAGCGCGCCTTCTCGTCGCACGACGACGTGTCTCACCGGGCAGTGGAGGGGAACCAGGCGATCGCGCGCGCGATGGCCTCGGAGCTTCCCGACGTGCGGACCGGCCAGGTGGTCGACGCGATCGAGCACGGTCGCGACGGGGTCACCGTACGGATCGGGGCACGCTCGGAGCAGGCCGATGTCGCGGTGGTGGCGGTTCCCGCTCCGATCGCGTCCCGCCTCAGGTTCGCGCCGGGGCTGCCGGACCCGCTCGCCTCCGCACTCGCCGGGTTGCCCATGGGGGAGGCGTCGAAGCTCGCGGTCGCCACGAAGCGGCGTCCCCCGGTGCGGTCGCGGCAGTCCGTCGACCGATCGATGTGGTGCTGGACAGGTCACGGCGCCGGCGGGAAGCCTCGCCACTGCGTCACGTCGTTCGCCGGGTCGAGCGAGGCCAAGGAATCCCTGGGGCTGACGCGCGGTGAGGTCCTCCCGTGGCTCGGGGCCCTGAGATCGATGAACCCCGACCTCATGCTCGTCGGCGAGCCCGTGCTCTACTCGTGGGCCGACGATCCGTTCACCCTGGGCGCGTACTCCAGCTGGGACCGGGCGTCGTGGGAGCGGCGCGGTGTGCTCGCCGAACCCGTGGGTCGCCTCGCGTTCGCCGGCGAGCACACCGCGGGTGATCGCCACGGCACGATGGAGGGCGCCCTGCGATCCGGCCGCCGAGCGGCCGAGCAGGTGCTCCGCGTGCTGAGCCGATGAGCGATCCCGAACGGCGAAGCGGGGGACCGCTAGATCCGGAGGGCTCCGCGGCCGAACGGTGGGACGAACCAGGGCCGGTCGGCACGTCCGCAGGAACATGCCTCGTCCGACGATGGGTTCGAAGGAGACGGTTCCGATGCGCACCGAACCAGAGATCCGTTCCCAGATCCGACGCCGTCCGCCCATCGACCTGCCTGACGGCGAGCGACCGATCGCACGACGGAGCGCGGTCGCGCTGTCCGTCCTGGCCGGCCTGCTCGCGGTCGCGATCGGGGCGGCCATCTGGCAAGCTGCGGAGCTCGCCGACCGGAACCACGACGTCGCGACGGTCACGAGCGAGCGCGACGCGGCGATCGCGAACGCGACCGCGTCGGCCGAGCGGGTCTCCGCACTCGGCGCCCGCGTCGACCGCCTCGAGGCTCGCCTCGAGGCGACCGCCGGCGACGAGCGGGAACTCGCCTCTCGCCTCGACGAGGCGCTCGCCGAGCTCGAACGGCTCGCGGGGCCCGCGCTGCCCGATGGGCGACACTTCGGCTACCTGGCCGCCGTGGGCGCGGCGCAGGAACCTCCCCGACTGGTGATCGATGTCGCCCAGTGGTTCACGGATCAGGAAGCGGTCGATGCCGCGATCGAGGACGGCGTGGCGCCGTGGGAGAACGGCTACTACATCCGCAACGAGGATCCCAGGTGGCGGATCGTCGAGGTCGACCCGGCCTCGACCGTCTCGCTCGTCGTCTACCCGTACGGCGACATCGAGCAGCCGCGCACGGTCAGCCTGCCCCGGTTCGGCGAGCTGTTCGGTGCCGACGAGCACGGCGCGTTCCAGGGGCTTCCCTACTGGATCAGGGTCCGGGACGACACGGTCACCACGATCGAACAGCAGTTCATCCCGTAGGAGGTCGCAGGCTTCGTCGGCGGTCTGCGGTTGCTAGCATCCGGCCGCGCAGGATGCGAGGGAACATCAGCCATCCTCGGGCCGACGGAGCGATCGAGGGAGAGGGATATCCGTGAGCGAAGTCACCACCGATCCGCTCGTGAAGGTGGAGGACGTCGGGCCGGTGCGCCGCCTGACGATGAACCGGCCCGACGCGCTGAATGCTTTGAACGGGGAGCTGATCGAGGCGATCTCCGAGGCAGTGCGTGCCGCGGGGGACGACGAAGCGGTGAACGTCGTGATCCTGCGTGGCGCGGGACGGGCGTTCTGCGCCGGGTACGACCTCAACGAGGACGCGGAGGGCGGCGAGCACGACGCACGCTACTGGCACGAGGAGCTCGCGTTGTCGACCGAGCGCATGCTCGAGCTTCTCGACTGCCCGAAGCCGACGATCGCTCAGGTGCACTCCTACTGCCTGGCGGGGGGCACCGATCTGATGCTCGCATGCGACCTCGCGGTGGTCGCCGACGACGCGAAGTTCGGATACGTCGATGTGAGGTTCGGCTCGGGTGTCGTCTCGATGTTCCTGCCCTGGGTCATCGGGGTGCGACAGGCCAAGGAACTGCTGTTCACCGGGGAAGACCGGGTCGATGCCGAGGAGGCCCTGCGCATCGGGATGGTGAACCGCGTCGTGCCGGCGGACGAGCTCGATGGCGCCACGCTGGAGCTCGCGAACGAGATCGCGAAGAACGAGCCGTTCGTGGTGCAGACGACGAAACGAGCGGTGAACCGCGTCTGGGACGTCGCGGGCTTCCGGGTCGCGATGGCGGCGAACACCGAGCTCGACACGATGATCGAGACCACGAACCTGCCCGCGCGCGACGAGTTCCGCCGCATCACGCAGGAGGAAGGGCTCAAGGCCGCGATCGCCTGGCGCGATGCGCGGTTCCGCGGAGACGGCGGGTGAGCCCCAGCCGTCGCGCGTCGCGGTCCCGCTCCGACCTGACCCCGCTCCTGGCGCCGCGGTCGATCGCGATCGTGGGGGCCTCGGAGTCGCCGGACTCGTGGGCGCCGGAGATCGAGCGCTCCCTGCGACACATCGGCTTCGAGGGCGACCTCTACCCGATCAACCAGAAGTACGAGCGCGTCTGGGAACGTCGGTGCCTGCCCTCGATCGCCGAGTTGCCCCGCGGTGTCGACCTCGTGGTCTTCGTCGTGCCGGCGCGCGTGGCCGTCCGCATGATCGACGAGTGCGGCGCCAGGGGTGTGCGAAGCATCATGGTGATCTCCTCCGGCTTCGCCGAGGCCGGTGAGGAAGGCGTCGAGCTGCAGGCGCAGCTCCGAGAGGCGGCCCTGCGAACCCGCATCCCCGTGCTCGGCCCCAACGTCGAGGGGTTCGTGAACTACGTCGATCGCGCCGCTCCGTACGGAACCACGCCGCCCCCGGAGCCGCTCCCCGGCACGATCAGCGTGATCAGCCAGAGCGGCACGGTCGCCTGGGCCATGAGCCAGGCGGCGTCCGACCGCAGTGTGGGCTTGCGGATCGTCCTGGGGGTCGGCAACGAAGCCGTGCTCGGACTCGGTGACATGTTCGAGTGGGCGGCGGGGGATCCGACCACGCGGGTCGTGACGAGCTACATCGAGACGATGCGCGACGTCGAGGGCATCGGCCGGGGGCTCGATGCACTGCGGAGGGCGGGAAAGCCGGTGCTGATCTGCGCGCCCGAGGGTCGCAGCGAGGCGGCGCGCCGCTCGATCGTGGCTCATACGGGGGCCCTCGCCGGGAACACGACGCTGCGCGATGCCTGGCTGCGCGCGCACGGGGCGATCCTCGTCGAGGATCCGGTGACGATGTTCGAGGCAGCCCTGTTGCTGTCGAAGGTGAGGAAGCTGCGCGCGACGGGCATCGCGGCGGCGCTGCAGTCGGGCGGGGCCTGCACGTTGTTCGCGGAGGCGGCCGGCGCGGCGGGACTCGACCTCCCGGAGTTCTCGCCGGCGACGAAGCGACGGTTGAGGAAAGTGCTGCCGCACTACGCGTCGCAGAACAACCCCCTCGACGTGACCGGGCAGGCCGCGGTCGAGACCGAGATGTACGAGGATGCGCTCGAGGCCTTGGCGAACGATCCCTCGCTCGGTCTCATCGCCTTCGACGCGTTCCCTCCGCGGATCGAGGGGGAGACGCCCTGGGCCGATCCCGTGTTGCGCACGGTGAAGGATCTGCGGCGTCGGACCCGGGTCGCGTTCGTGAGCGTCGCGATGGGGCCGCTCTCCTACCTTCCGGCGGCTACGGCGTTCACACGGAAGCACTCGCTGCCGTTCCTGCAGGGGCATCGCGCCTCGGCCGGAGCCATACGGGCGCTCGTCGAGTTCCAGGAAGTGAAGCGGCAGCCGACCGTCGACCAGATGCCCCCGCATCGCGATCGGGGGAAGGCGTTGCGGGCACTGCGCGGGCGCGAAGGGCCGATCGACGAGGAGACCGGGGCCAAGATCCTGGCCCTCTACGGGGTCGCGCGGCCCAGGGAACGATCGACGATCTCGCCCGAGCAGGCGGCGGCGTTCGCTCGAACGATCGGGTTCCCGGTCGTCGTGAAGGCACAGGCGCCCGAGATCCCGCACAAGGCGAAGCTCGGTGGGGTGCGGCTCGGGCTCCGGAACGCGACCGATGTCGAGGTCGCGGCTGCCGAGGTGCTCGAGGCGGCGGAGAGAGCCGGCGCGACGGCACCGAAGGTGCTCGTGCAGCAGATGGTTCACGGCGTGGAGGTGCTCGTGGGTGCCGTGGTCGACGATCGGTTCGGTCCGATGATCACCATGCGCCCCGGCGGAGCCCTCGCGGAGATGGGCGAGGCCGAGTTCGTGCCGTGCCCGCTCACGTCGGCACAGGCCCGCGCGTTCGTGGTCGAGCAGGCGGCCCGATGCGGGCTCGACCCCGACGTGCACGACGTGAGGGCAGCCGCCAGAGCCGTCGAGGCGATCTCCCGCATCGTGCACGACCTGCGGAGCCGATTGACGTCGTTCGAGGCGAACCCGCTGCTGGTGGGCGAACGGGGAGCCGTGGCCGTCGATGCTCTCGCGGAAGTCCGTCCCGAGTGATCTTCGGTCTCGCGGCTGCCCTCGGATGGGGGCTCGCCGACTTCACGGGAGCCGTCGCCGGGCGGCGGATCGGCAGCTTGCCGACCGTGCTGATCGCGCAGCTCCTGACCACCACCGTGATGACGGTAGCCATGATCGAAGGCGGTCACGGCGTCGGGGCGTTGGCACCGTACGCCGCCTTCATCGTGCTGAACGGGCTGGCCTCGGGCGGCGCCTACCTCTCGCACTACAGGGCGCTGCAGCTCGGGCCCGTCGCCGTGGTCTCGCCGATCGGAGCCACGTACGCGGCCGTCGGGGTGGGGCTCGCCGTGCTCCTGCTGGGCGAGCGCCCGGGGCCGGCCGCCCTCGCCGGAGGGGTCGTCGTCGTGGCGGGCGTGATGCTCACCTCCACCGATCTCGCCAGGGTGCGAGCCGGCACGCATACCCGGGCGCCCGGACTCCCCTGGGCGATCGTCTCGGCGGTGCTGTTCGGCATCGGGGGGTTCCTGCTCGGCTACTTCGCGCAGGAAGTGGGCTGGGTGCCGGGGCTGTGGGCGTCGCGCTGCGCCCAGTTGGCGATGTTCGTCGCGATCGCACGGTTGCGCAGGCACGAGTTCGATCGAGTGGGCTGGAACGCGGGCGTCATGGTGGCGCTCCTGTCTGGCGCCGGCGATCTGCTCGGTGTGGTGACGTATTCGATCGGCGCCTCTCGAGGCCTCGTGTCGGTGGTGTTGATCGCCTCTGCCGTCTTCCCGCTGATCGCGGTCGCGATGTCGATCGCGTGGCTGCACGAGCGGCCGGTGGCCAACCAGTACGTGGGCATCGCGCTGGTCGTGGCCGGACTGTTGGTGCTGGGGGTCGCCTGAGATCGCAACCCCAACAAGTTGTCGGCTCCGCAACCCCTGACTTGCGCGTGCTCCCGGGTGGACCGACTATCCGGAGGTCCATACGGTGGGTCCGCGCAGGCCTGAGCCGGGAGGGGGTGCCGCGCCTTGGCCGAGACGCCGAACGCCACGGTGTCGTGTCGCAACGTCTGGAAGGTCTACGGGCCGAAGGCCGATCGCATCGTGGGAACGCCAGATGCCGATCTGCCGCGCGCCGAGCTCCTCGCGAAGACCGGATGCGTGGCGGCGGTGCGCGACGTCTCGTTCGACGTCGCACAAGGCGAGGTCTTCGTCGTGATGGGGCTCTCGGGATCGGGCAAGTCCACGCTCGTCCGCATGCTCAACCGCATCCACGATCCGACCGCGGGGCAGGTCCTCGTCGACGGGTCGGACCTCATGGGGATGAGCGACGACGAGCTGCGGACCGTGCGCCGAACCAAGATCAGCATGGTCTTCCAGCACTTCGGTCTGCTGCCGCATCGGCGGATCGTCGACAACGTGGCGTTCGGACTCGAGATCCAAGGGGAGGAGAAGGATCCGCGCGTTCGCAAAGCCACCGAGGTGCTCGAGGTCGTGGGGCTCGGGGGCTGGGGCGACCGATTCCCCGACGAGCTCTCCGGCGGCATGCAGCAACGCGTGGGTCTCGCTCGAGCCTTGGCGACCGATCCCGAGATCATGCTCTTCGACGAGCCCTTCAGCGCGCTCGACCCACTCATCAGACGTGACATGCAGAACGAGGTTCGCCGTCTCCAGAACGAGATGAAGAAAACGATGGTCTTCATCACGCACGATCTCGCCGAGGCATTGAAGCTCGGCGACCACATCGCGATCATGAAGGACGGAGCCTTCGTCCAGGTTGGCACCCCCGAGGAGGTCGTGGCGCACCCTGCCGACGACTACGTCGCGGACTTCACCAAGGACGTGCCACGAGCCCACGTGTTGACGGCTCGGGCGATCATGCGTCCGGCGAACGGCCACGGCCCCCCCGATGGTCCCTCGGTATCCCCGTCGACGCTCGTCCAGGCGCTGATCCCCATGGTCGCAGATTCCGATGACGCGATCCGAGTCGTCGAAGAGGGCGATCTGCTGGGGCTCATCGACCGGAGCGCGGTGATGGCCGCTCTCGTCGAGGGGGGGAAATAGATGGCGGTCGCGCCGCCGCGTTCGAGGATCACCCTCGATGAGACAGCCGTTGCGCCGCCTACGGTCGCCCCGCCGAACCCGTGGCCGCGGCGGCTGATCTGGACGGCGGCGGCCGTCGTCGCCGTGGCGATCGGCTTGGTGTGGCTGCGCCCCGGATTCCCCGAGCGATGGGTGGTCGACGTCACTGCCTGGTTCGATGCGTTCCGGGACTGGGCCATCCAGAACCGCGAGACGAGTCCGTTGTTCACCTTCCTCCTGACGCGGATCGAGGACGGCGTCGATTGGTTGATCGACAACACCGTGGTGGGGCTCGAACGCATGACGTGGCTCGGCCTGCTCGTCGGCGCGGCCGCTCTCGCAGGCGTCCTTGCCGGCTGGAAGATGTCGGTGCTGGCCGGTGCGGGCGTGCTCGCCTTCGGTCTGCTGGGCGTGTGGGATGCGAGCCTCGAGACCCTCGCGCTCGTGCTGGTGTCGGTGTCGATCGCGGTGGCCATCGGGGTGCCTCTCGGCATCTGGGCGGGACGGCGACCACGGGTCGAACGGATGCTGAGGCCGGTCCTGGATGCGATGCAGACGATACCGGCGTACGCGTACCTGCTTCCCGCCGTGCTGCTGTTCGGGATCGGGAATCCCCCCGCGCTCATGGCGACGTTGGCGTTCGCACTCCCACCGGCGATCCGGCTCACGGCATTGGGCATCCGCAACGTGCCCGAGTCATCGCTGGAAGTCGCCACGTCGTTCGGATCGACCGAGCGTCAGCGCATGCGGCTCGTGCAGGTTCCGCTGGCGAAGCCGTCGATCATGCTCGGTGTGAACCAGACGATCATGATGGCGCTCGGCATCGTCGTGATCTCGGCGTTCGTGGGCGCCGGCGGTCTGGGCCAGACCGTGCTCGACGGTCTGCAGCGAGGCATCGGCGGGGTCGGCGAGGCCCTGAACGGGGGGATCGCCATCGTCGTGATGGCGATCGTGTTCGACCGCGTGTCGACCGCATGGAGCGAGAGGGGGCGTCGGCACACCGAACCTCCGAGGGTGATGGGACACGTCCTCACCCGCGGCCAGCTCGCGGCCGCAGCCGCTGTCCTCACCGTGGCGGCAGTCGTGATCGGACGCGAGGTCCTTCGTCAGCAATCCTTCCCCGAGGGATTGGAGTTCTCCGTAGCTCCGGTCGCCGACGCGATCGTTCGATGGTCACAGGCGAACCTGAGCGATATCGCGAGCGCGGTGAGCGATTTCGTCCTGATCCGACTCCTCGACCCGCTCGAGTCGCTGTTCGTCGGCGTCCCCTGGTGGATGGTGGCGGGAGCGTTCGGACTGATCGGATGGCGCGTGTCGGGATGGCGCTTGGCCGTCGGTTCCTTCGCCTGCATCGGGGCCCTCGGCGTGCTCGGCATGTGGGACCTCTCGATGGGGACGCTCGCCCAGGTGCTCGTGGCGGTGGTGATCACGCTGTTGTTCGCGATCCCGCTCGGCATCCTCGCGGCCAAGAGCGATCGGTTCGAGCGCATCTCCAAGCCGGTGCTCGATGCGATGCAGACGATGCCCGCGTTCGTGTACCTGGTGCCCGTGCTCTTGCTGATCGAGCCGGGTCGGGTGCCCGCGATCATCGCTTCGGTCATCTATGCGTTGCCGGTGGGCATCAGACTTACGAACCTGGGGATCCGGCAGGTCCCCGGGGAGGTCGTGGAGGCGGGGCGCTCGTTCGGGGCGACCTCCGGACAACTCCTTCGGAAGGTTCAGCTCCCGCTGGCCAGACCGTCGATCCTGCTCGGGGTGAATCAGACGATCATGATGGTTCTCTCGGTCGTCATCATCGCCGGACTGATCGGCGCCGCCGGGCTCGGCCAGGAGGTCGTGTTCGCGCTCGGCAAACAGCAGATCGGGCGCGGGGTCGTTGCCGGCGTCTGCATCCTGCTCCTCGCGGTCGCTCTCGACCGTATAACTCAAGCGATGGGGTCTGCACCGAGATCGATGAGGGGTCCCGTGGGGATGGGGCTCGGCTGGTGGTACCGCGTGCGGGCGATCACGAAGTCGGTCGAAGACGACCAGGGGAGGGAGAACGGATGAGGAAGCACAGGTTCGGGTGGTCGCTGTCGATGGTGGCGGTCGCCGCGCTCGTTCTCGCCGCGTGCAGCGACGTCGACGAGGGTGATGGGGACACGGGTGGTGGCGCCACCGACGGAGGCGCGACTGCCGCGGCGCAGTGCGGGAGCGACACGATCACGCTCGCGGTCAACCCGTGGGTCGGCGCCGAGGCGAATGCCGCGGTGGCGCAGGCGGTGATGCAGAACGAGATGGGCTGCACCGTCGAGCTGCAGGAGATCAACGAGTCGGGTCAGTTCCCCGCGATGGCGGACGGCGATGTGGATGCGACGCTCGAGGTGTGGCCGAGCGGTCACCTGAAGGATCGGAAGGACTACATCGAGAAGGCAGGCACCGTCGTCGATGGCGGCGAGCTCGGCATCGTGGGCAACATCGGGTGGTTCATGCCGTCCTACCTCGTCGAGGAGAACCCCGATCTGGCGACGTGGGAGGGATTCAAGGACGACGCCGACGCGTTCGCCACGGCCGAGACCGGCGACAAGGGCAGGTTCCTGGGGGCCGACACGACGTATTCGATCTTCGATGAGGCGATCATCGAGAGCCTCGGCCTCGACCTCGAGGTCGTCTACAGCGGTTCCGAGGCGGCCTCGCTGGCGGCGCTCGACAAGGCGTACAACGCTGAGGAGCCCATCTTGATGTACTGGTGGACGCCGCAGTGGGCCAACGCGAAGTACGACTTGGTCGAGGTGGAGCTCCCTCCCTACAACGAGGAATGCGCTGCGATCGCAGCCGAAGACCCTGACGCCGCCGTCGGGTACAACTGCGACTACGCCGAGGACGTGCTCTACAAGGCGTTCAGCGCCGAGTTCGAAGGGAAGGATCCCGCGGCGTTCGAGTTCCTGTCCAACTTCGAGTGGACGGAGCAGGACCAGAACGAGGTCGCGCTCGCCATCGAGGAGGGAACCGATCCCGCGGAGGCCGCGCAGGCCTGGATCGACGCCAACGCCGACATCGTGCAGGGGTGGCTGCCGGCCGCCTGATCGGCAACACAGGCATCGGCGCGTCATGAGGGCGGCCATGTCGGGCCGCCCTCAGCCGTCCCGGGGAATGGCGGGGGCGCGGTGAGCGTTCTCCGAAGCACCGACGCTGCCCCGAGAGAGGAATCAGCCATGCCCGCCGTCACCGTCGACGACATCACGACCCTCGATCGCATCCCGAAGCTCGACGCGACGCTGTCGCAGCGTCCGGTGAGGTCCGTGACCCTGGCTCCCGGCGGGTTCGAGGGCGAGGGGTTCCCGGTGCGTCGGGCGTTCGCGGGCGTCGACCTCGCCGACCTCGATCCGTTCATCCACATGGATCAGATGGGCGAGGTCGAGTACGCGCCGGGCGAACCCAAGGGCACGCCGTGGCATCCGCACCGTGGCTTCGAGACGGTCACGTACATCATCGACGGCACGTTCGAACACGAGGACTCGAACGGCGGGGGCGGCACGATCACGAACGGCGACACCCAATGGATGACGGCCGGAGCGGGCATCCTGCACATCGAGAAGCCGCCCGAGGCGCTCGTGGCCAGTGGCGGGCTGTTCCACGGCATCCAGCTCTGGGTGAACCTTCCCAAGGCCGAGAAGTGGGCGACCCCTCGATACCAGGATCTGCGGGCGGGCGAGGTCGGCTTGCTGGCATCGAGCGACGGCGGCGCTCTCGTCCGCGTGATCGCGGGCTCCCTCGCCGGGCACGCGGGGCCCGGCGACACGAACACGCCGATCACGCTCGTGCATGCGACGCTCTCGCCCGGTGCGGCGCTCGATCTGCCGTGGGACCCGTCGTACAACGCCTTGGCATACGTACTCGCCGGCACCGGGACGGCCGGGGCGGAGGCGCACCCGATCGAGACGGGCCAGCTCGCGGTCTTCGGCACCGGTGACGGGATCCGCCTGGACGCCTCGACCTCGCAGGAGTCGCGCTCACCCGAGCTCGAGGTGCTCGTGCTCGGCGGACGCCCGATCCGCGAGCCCGTCGCATGGTACGGGCCGTTCGTGATGAACACGCGCGACGAGCTCCTCGTGGCGTTCGAGGACTACCAGGCCGGACGGTTGGGCTCGGTGCCCGCCGTTCACCGCACCCCGGATCAGGTGGTCGAGACGACGCCCTCGCAGGGGTAGGCGGCCGAAGTCCACGAGCTCCTCAGGGTTGCGCATCGCGCGACCACCGTGTTGCCCGCGCATCTCGCCGTGCGACCATGACCTCGTCGCCACAACAGCGGGAGCTTCCAGGCATGCGCGAGCGCGCTCGAACCGTGATCGTCGGCGCCGGGATCGTCGGCGTGTCGGCCGCGTACCACCTCACCGAGCTCGGTGAGACCGACGTGCTCGTGCTCGACCAAGGGCCGCTGTTCGAGACCGGCGGGTCCACGAGCCACGCTCCGGGGATCATCTTCCAGACGAACGGCTCCCGCACGATGTGCCGCATCGCGCGGGACTCGGTCTCGCTCTACGAATCCCTCGACGTCGACGGCGAGCGCGTCTGGTACGGCCACGGAAGCCTCGAGGTCGCGACGACGCACGAGCGCATGCAGGAGCTCAAGCGGCGGCAGGGGTTCGCGCGCTCCTACGGCCTCGAGGGTACGGAGATCGTCTCGCCCGACGAAGCCGGGCGGCGGTCGCCGCTCTTGGACCCGTCGACGATCCTCGGCGCGTACTGGGTGCCGAGCGATGGCGCGGGCAAGGGTGTCAAGATCGTCGAGGCGCTCGCGCGCAAGGCCGGGGGTGCCGGCGTCTCGTTCGAGGGCGGCATCGAGGTGACCGGCTTCGACATCCGCGATGGCCGCGTGCACGGCGTGCTGACCGACCGCGGGAACGTGGAGTGCGAACGGGTGCTGCTGTGTGCGGGGATCTGGGGCCCGTCGGTGGGAGCGCTCGCCGGGGTGCCGATCCCGCTCGTGGCCGTGCAGCACCAGCTCGTGTGGACCGATCCGATCCCCGAGCTGGGCGGACGCTCCGGAGACCTCGATGCCGACACCTGGATGCAGCAGCCGGTCGTGCGCCACCAGGACATGTCGCTCTACTTCCGCCAGCGCGAGGATCACTTCGGGGTCGGGAACTACCGCCACGAGCCCATCGTCACGCTGCAGAACGCGATCCGGAAGCCGGGCGCGCCGATGCAGCCGTCGCTGATGCCGTTCACGCCCGCGCACTTCGACG
This sequence comes from Actinomycetota bacterium, assembly GCA_035249905.1. Classification (GTDB taxonomy): domain Bacteria; phylum Actinomycetota; class UBA4738; order UBA4738; family HRBIN12; genus JAOUEA01. Next base: position 92,369 of record DATFFT010000097.1, read on the forward strand.
CGTGCGAGGTGGAGGCGTCGCGCATGTTCCCCGCGCTGGCCGGGCGGATGCGTCCGAGCGATCCGGCGCGCACGCTGAACGGCATGTTCTCGTTCACGCCCGATGCCGGGTCGATCGTGGGGGAGAGCGCCGGCGTTCGGGGCTTCTGGGTGTGCGAGGCGGTGTGGGTGACCCACGCGGCAGGCATGGCGAGGCAGGCCGTCGAATGGATGATCGAGGGTTCGCCGAGCTACGACCTCGCCGAGGCCGATGCGAACCGGTTCTATCCGTTCCAGACCTCCGCGCCCTACGTGCTCGAGCGCGGGAAGCAGCAGTACCGCGAGGTCTACGACATCATCCACCCGCTCCAGCAGCCGTCGAAGCCACGTGATCTGAAGCTGACGCCGTTCGTCGAACGCCATCGCGAGCTGGGCGGCGAGTTCTTCCAGGGAACGGGGTGGGAACGCCCGCAGTGGTTCTCGGCGAACCGCGAGCTCGTGGGCGGCGTGACGCACGGATGGGCGCGACGCACCGGCTGGGTGGCGCGGGGATGGTCGCCCGAGGTCGGAGCCGAGCACCTCGCCACCCGTGAGCGGGTGTCGCTGATCGACATCACGCCGTTCGCGAAGTTCGACGTGACCGGGCCGGACGCCCTCCCCTACCTCGAGCGCGTGTTCGCGAACAGGATCGACCGGCCGGTGGGAACGGTGGTGTACACGTCGGCGCTCACCGAACGCGGCGGCATCCGGCTCGACCTCACGGTCACGCGCAAGGACGAGGATCGGTTCCGCCTCGTGACCGGCGGCGGATCGGGCCATCACGACGAGGCGTACCTGCGATCGCTGATCCGGGAGGGGGAGCGCGTGCAGATCGCGGTCCGGACGGGCTCGCTCTTCGCGCTCGGCCTGTGGGGCCCGAGGGCGCGTGACGTCCTGGCGGCCGTGACCGACGTCGACGTGTCGAACGAGGCGTTCCCGTACCTCACGGCCCGCTACCTGAGCATCGGCGAGGTCACCCCCGTGTGGGCGCAGCGCATCAGCTACGCGGGCGAGCTCGGGTGGGAGCTGTACGGACAGATCGCGATGGGCCGGCGGGCGTGGGACGTGCTCTGGCAGGCCGGGCGTGAGCACGGGCTCGTCGCCGCCGGCGCCGGGGCGTTCGACTCGCTCCGGCTCGAGAAGGGGTATCGGCTGTGGGGCCAGGACATCGACACGGAGCGCGACCCGCTCGCCGCCGGCCTCGGCTGGGCGGTGCGATGGGACAAGGACTTCATCGGCAGGCCGGCCCTCGAGGCGATCCGCGACGGCGAGGGCCCGAGGCAGCGCCTCACGTGCCTGACGCTCGACGACGACCGTGCGGTCGTGATGGGCAAGGAGCCGCTCTGGCACGACGACCGGATCGTGTCGTACGTGACGAGCGCGAACTACGGCTATTCGATCGGCCGCGGCATCGTCTACGGCTATCTGCCGATCGAGCTCGCCGTGGAAGGCACGCCGATCGAAGTCGAATACTTCGGCGAGCGGGTGGCCGCCACGGTCGCGAGCGAGCCCCTCTGGGATCCCAAGGGCGAACGCCAGAAGGTGTGAGAGGAGGCGAGATGGCGGAGGAAGAGGAAGAGCTCGATCTGCGGACGCTTCCGGACGACGAGCTCGTCAAGCAGATGCACGACGACCTGTACGACGGACTCGCCGACGAGATCTTCGAGGGAACCAACATCCTCCTCGAGCGCGGATGGGCCGCCGACCGAGTGCTGAACGATGCGCTCGTCGAAGGCATGCGCATCGTCGGTATCGACTTCCGCGACGGCATCCTGTTCGTGCCCGAGGTCCTGCTCGCCGCGAACGCGATGAAGGCGGGCATGGGGGTGCTGCGGCCGTTGCTCGCCGAGACCGGCGCCGAGCGGATGGGCAGCGTCGTGATCGGCACGGTCAAGGGCGACATCCACGACATCGGGAAGAACCTCGTCGCGATGATGCTGGAAGGCGCCGGCTTCGACGTCGTGGACCTCGGCATCAACAACCCGGTCGAGGACTACCTGGCGGCGCTCGAGGAGCACCGGCCCGACATCCTCGGCATGAGCGCGTTGCTCACGACCACGATGCCCTACATGAAGGTCGTGATCGACGAGATGGTGGCCAAGGGCATCCGCGACGACTACATCGTGCTCGTCGGCGGCGCGCCGTTGAACGAAGAGTTCGGCACGGCGGTCGGGGCCGACGCGTATTGCAGAGACGCGGCCGTGGCCGCCGAGACCGCCCAGGCGCTGGTGCTGGCCAAGCGCGCGGCGACGACCGCCTCGTGAGTCCGACCGGACGCGATCGACCGTGACCGAGGAGGCCGCATGGCGCAGCTGACGGTGATCCGGTGGCGCGACATCCCGATGCAGGTCGTCGCGCGGGGCGAAGGAGGCCGAAGCGCCCGGGCGCTGTTGCCCGATCGCTTCCAGGAGGCGGTCGACGCCGCGGCCATGGTGGCCGGGCTGATCGGCTCCGACGACTACACCGAGCAGATGCGCATGGACACGAGTGAGTGCGGCGACGACCTGCAGCACGAGGTCGACACGATGACCGTGCGGATCCTCTCCGAGTGGGACGACGACATGCTCAAGGCGGCGATCCGGGCGGGCGGGGTGCAGGGTGGACCGGACGTGGCAGGCTCGGGCGGGAACGTTCGCTCGCCGGCCGATGAGGGCTGACATGGCGGAGACCGTCGTCGGCTCGGCGACCCGCGAGGTCGTGATCGGCACCGGGCGGCCGTTCGTCATCATCGGCGAGCGCATCAATCCGACCGGCAGGAAGAAGCTCGCCGAGGAGATGAAGGCGGGTGACTTCACGTCGGTGATCGCCGACACGCATGCTCAGGTGGATGCGGGGGCGCACATGCTCGACGTGAACGCCGGCATCCCGCTCGCCGACGAGCCGGCGATCCTGGCCGAGGCCGTGCGTCTCGTGCAGTCGCTCACCGACGTGCCGCTCTCGATCGACTCGTCGATCGTGGCCGCCCTCGAGGCCGGCCTCGAGGTGTACGAGGGCAAGCCGCTCGTGAACTCCGTGACCGGCGAGGACGATCGCCTCGAGTCGGTCTTGCCACTTGTCGCGAAGCACGGCGCGGCGGTCGTGGCGATCACGAACGACGAGACCGGCATCAGCGAGGACCCCGACGTGCGGTTCGCCGTCGCCGAGCGCATCGTGCACGCCGCCGCCGACCACGGCATCCCGGCCTACGACGTCGTCGTCGATCCGCTCGTGATGCCCGTGGGCGCGATGGCCAGCGCCGGGCGCCAGGTGTTCTCGCTCGTCCGGCGCCTGCACGACGAGCTCGGCGTCAACACGACGTGCGGCGCGTCGAACGTCTCGTTCGGCCTGCCGAACCGGAACGGGCTGAACGGCACCTTCCTCGCCATGGCGATCGCCAACGGGATGACGAGCGCGATCACGAGCCCGATGCACGAAGAGGTGCGTCAGGCGGTGATGGCCGCCGACGTGCTGATGGGCAACGACGCGCACGCGGCGTCGTGGATCGCGCGGTACGGGGAGGGCCGGAGCCAGGCAAGCCCGGCGACCGGACGGCGGCGGGGGGGTCGCGCCGGCCGG